>NZ_JBHSZF010000003.1:0-179433 GCF_042661985.1 Natronoarchaeum sp. GCM10025703 | reverse complement strand
GAATATCTCCGAGAAAACCATCCCACCTGCTCGAGACGATGGTATTACGGACCCGAGCCAACGCGTTCTCGGGCTCGCCGACCTGATTCGCACCCATCTGCGAGGGTGCCATGCGCTTCATCCGCGTGTCCAGCAGGTGGTGCCAGTAGGGACAGTCGATTGGCTGCTGGAGACCATTGCCAAGCGACTTGATATTCGACCTGATACCTTGTCATATCAATATCCGCACTATCTCCTTGACTGTCGCGGGGCTGCCCCGGATAGGGCGAGCCTCCACGCCCCACAGTACCACATCCGGACGCTGGACGTCGTTCGGGAGCTTCGAGCGAACGATATTCTGACGACGGTCTGTCAGCGTGATGCCCCTTCCAGAAGCTGAGACGATCGCCGATGCTGTCGACGCGATGGAAGCTGACAACGACACCGTTTGTGGCGTCTTCACCCTCCGGGGAGAGCGCGGCCCCGAGCCAGCACTCGTCTTCCACGATAATACCGTCCGTTCGGATGGCCCGACGCGGGCGGAGCTCTTCGAACACTGTAGGATGCTGCGGACGGAGTTCGGGGTAAGCTATCGGCTGGTCGATAGCAGTACGTATCGGTCGGAGGTAGACGATGACTGACGTCCGGTAGATTCTTTCCTATTTCACACGCACCAAAAGAGAACCGTTCACGTAGCAGTTCTACGGTCGTGGGGCGTTTTCGTGGCGACTGTGTTCTTCGTCTTTCTGAAGACTGTTGTAGTAGTGCTTGAGGGTCTCCTGTGCATCGAACAGACCTGTCCCTTCAAGAACCTCTCGACCCTGATCGGTGAGGCCATAGAATTTTGAAGGCATGTCAGGGTCGTCGCTGGTGTCGTGGTTTTCGACGCGTTCGATGACACCGACATCGATGAGTTTCTCGAGGTGCTCGTGGATCGTTGTCCGTCCGAGACTCGGATTCATCAACTCCAGCTCTCGAAGCGACGGGAGTTCCTCTGGGTGGCTGAGGATGCCCTGGATGAGCGTGAATCGCGTCTTCTGCGTGGCCATATCCAGCATTTCACGCCGCGTATTTAGCCCCTCTTCAACCCCTGCATCGATATCGGCGTGTTCCGGGTCGGGATGGCTCATACGTCAGTATAGTATCTCCGTTCCGATAGGCGTTTCGGTGAAAACCGAAATACTACAGTGCGGGCGAAACCCCTCGTGTTCCTACGTTCTGGTCACACATTTTATATCCACTTCCGAGGAACCAGACAGCCATACGTGACCCCCACACCGACCGATATTCGTGGTGAACTCACAGAACAAGCTCAAGCCCACTACAAGGGCCTCGAATTCACCTATGAAGACTTCTGAAGCAATCCTGAATTCTGCCTCGGAACTGAATGAAATCCGGTCAACCGACGACTCATATTTCGTGTTAGGGAGCTATGATGATGCAGCTGAACAGCGGCGAAACTGTCCGAGATCAACTCGATAATCGACCTGGTGCACGTGCCGTGCTGATGAAAGATGTTGCTGAAGAGTGGGAACACTCCTACCCGAAATTCCGCTTGATCGCTGATTTCGCAACATACCTCGTTGGCGTTGCAGAACATCGTTGTGGTGGTTTTCTTGTCGAAATGGGGTACTTCACTGCGGTTGAGAAATACTTCCAGAAAACGTACGTCTGCAAGCTCTCTTACCCGAACGACAACATCAGAGACACCGACCATGAATATCCGTATAGCTGGATGCAGATCGGTATTTTCGATCTTCTCGCCGAAGAACAACGCCTGTTCGTCTGGAAGAACGAAGACGGTCTTGAACTCTGCATCACCAAAATTCCGTGAAGTACCACGGGCACGGTGGCCCGTGGCGTCCGGGTTTAGGCTGCACTGCACCAGCACCAGACTTTAATCCCCCTCGCACTCGCCTTACGGCTCGTGCCCGGCACGGGTAAACACCCGAAGCGAACGTTGCTCCGTGAGGGTCGGTCGCTCCACCACGACCCGACAACTCCCGTCTCACCGCCTCGTGACGGGTTTTGAGAGGAGCCGCATTTTCATGCCATCGGACGACCAGCAAAAGAATTGAGGTCTTCAATCCCATACTTTGCGTATCGTTTTCTGGTCGTTCTCGAACAAACGTGTATGAGATACTTAATCATTTGGACAATAGTTGACGCGCTTCACCCACGGGTGCGGTGACCCGTGGTACTCGCGCTGCTCTTTTTTATAGATTTTGTCATCCTCATCTACTGTTCACGCCGGGGAGGATGTCACGCCACACTGGACGTGCCGATTGAAGATGTCGTCAGACACCCCCAACGCTGGCAAGTAGTCCGAGAAGTACGATTATGACGAGCACGGCTGTACCGACGGTAAGCGGCGTGTTTTCCATCGCTTTCTCGTAGAACGGCATCGATGCGTACTGTTCGCGGAATTCGTCTCGGTTCGCCTCGTCGTAGAAGTACTTCGTTTTGAACGCGAAGCGCTCAGTTACCGCACACCCAGTACAGACCGGTGTTTCCTCCCGTCGCTCGGTTTTGATGTGCGAGTCACAGTTGATACTTCCGCAGTTCGCACAGTACGTGTAGGTGTTGTCGGTGCCTGCTGTGTCGCAGTGGACGCATTGATGGAGTTCGTCTTCGCTCGCTACGCGTGATGGTCCTGCTGCGAAATACTCGTACGGATACGAGTACTCCTGCAGGTCCGTCGTGTGCCGAACCTGCGGCAGGTACACCGGTTCGATTGACTGTACTGAAATATCGGAGCGATTCGGTTCACACGTTTTCGTGTACGTGACGTTGTTGTCTCCGGTATAGGAGACCGTCGTGGTGTGGTGGTCTCGGAGTCGTTGCACGGCCCAGTCTTTGTATTCGGTCTGGGTTTGCCCGAACCGCCGCTCATCAACTGCATCGAACAAACTATCGAACCGGTCCGCGTCGAGATCAACAGTCGCATGGAGGTTCTCCAACACCAGATTTGAGACGTCACCTGACGCAGCTTGGGGGCGTCCGCGGTCAGCGTGGACAACGAACCGAGATCGTTCGTCGATCCGGTGAACCACGCCAACCGACGTTTCAAAGACTGCGTTCGTATCCGCTGTCACAGCGACGACTGGTCGGAACGTAACGTTGGAATACGGCGCGGGAAGCTTCGATGACTGGATATTTTCGATGTCTTGGAATGCTTCTTTGACAGGCGCAGTCACCGATGTCGCTGAATCATACGGCCTGAGCGTTTCGTCGCACAGGATTTCGATTCGACCGTTGTAGAGGTCAAGTCCGATTTCGTCAGCGATTTCACGGAGGTCTTCACCGTCAATGAGTTCAATCGGATACGGGTCATCATTCCGCTGGAGTCGCTGGGCATACTCGATAGCCGGGGTAGTGAATCGACCAGTCGTGACCACCATCCCGCGCTTTGGCCCGTTGAACCCGAACGTCGCAATCGCCGAGTGAAGTTTCTGCACCACCGGTCGCCCGACAGTTCCTGTGTGCTTACACTCGACAACGATAGCCCGGCGAGTTCCATCGACGACCTTTTCCATGAGAATGTCACGTCCTTCGTCAGCCGTCCGCTCAGCTTGCCGAACGTTCTCGTAGCCAAGGTTCCGGAAGACATCCTCGATAACGTCCTCGAACTCGAATCCAGAGAGATCGTCCAGAACAGGCATTTTGCTGTTTTTTGATTATTGGTTGTCTGTCATATATTTGTTCCCTACGATTAGTGTTAGAGTACTCAGGACGGCGTGAGTAGGTCGTCGATGTCCGCTACAGTAAACAAGGACCACGAGTCATCGAGTTGTGCTTCGAGTCCGTCGACGAATCCGTTTTTCGAGAACAGGGCGAACTGCTCGTCTCGATCCGACGGTCCCCATCGGACGTGCTTTGCTTTTGCTCGCAGCCTCTCGACGAGATCTTCCCCGACCGGATCTGTCGTCCACTTACATTCGGCGAGGAGGACTCGGTCGTCGTTCGGTGCCAGCCCGACGATATCGATCTCCTCTTCTCCGTACCACCAGCGACCGACTTCGGAGTACGGTTCGAGTTCGCCGCGTCGAATCTCTTCCCAGACGGCTTCTTGGCACACGTCCTCGAACGTGGTTGCGACGTGCGTTGGGAGGTCCGGTTCAATCGTCCCGTCGTACACGATCTCTGGTGCTTCCTCGATACTTGATCGATGTGGCTCGACATACCGAAACCAGAACCGAAGGAACTCGTCCGCAACCCGGTACCGTGACCGCTTTGATTTCTTCCCCGAGGCCGTGATTGGGACATCTCGTTCGATGAGGCGGAGTCGGCGAAGTGTCTGTAGGTATTTCGAGAGCGGTCCCGAATCGATCCCCGTTGCGCCGGAGATCTCGTTCGGTGTCGTATGGCCCAATGCGACTGCTTCGAGGATGCTCATGTACCGGGCTGGGGTTCGGAGCTCGGTGCGCAGGAGGAACTCGGGTTCGTTATACAGTACCGCAGACGGTGACAGGACGTGTGATTGAATGTTCGCCGCGAGCGACTGGTCGTAGTCGAACAGGGTGAGGTACATCGGGGTGCCACCTGTGACGGCATACGAGCGAACCGCGTCCGCGATGTTGTATGAGATGACCGCTCGTGCCTGTTGAAAGGAGAACGGCGTTACGTCGAGTTGGGCTGTTCGTCGCCCGTATAGTGGACTCTCGTGACCCAGGATCTCTGACTCCATTGTGCTCACGCTCGACCCACAGAGCACCAGCATCGAGTCCGTTCCATCGAGCGCCTGGTCAACGAACGCTTGTACGTACGATGGAAGCGAGTCGTTCTCTTCGACGAGATACGGGAACTCGTCGATGACGACAACAAGGTCCTCTCGCTGGAGGTTTTCCCCGAGGTATTCGAACGCTTCGTCCCAACTGTCGATTCGAGGGACGCGCTCGTCGAAGTAGTCCGCAACTTGGTCGAGGAACTTCTCGCGCTGTCGATGCTCGGCTTCCTGCGCTGCAAGGAAGTAAATGTGGGGGCGGTCAGCACAGAATTCTTTGAGGAGTTCCGTTTTCCCGACCCGACGCCGGCCATAGACGACAACGAAGTCTGAACCGGGGGATTCTACCGCAGCGGTGAGTGTATCGAGTTCTTCCTCCCGGTCGTGGAAGGTCATACTTAGGATAATGATTACTGCGATAATGACTTAAGAATTCGGGTGGCCACCCCCACCGGAGTGATTCTTGCACGCGAACAAGACACCGAATCTGACGAGGGATGCAGGCGAGATGGGAACTAGATGTACGGGAAACTGTTTTCGCGTGGTGCCGGCTATTCACTCCTCAAACCCGGTACCGACGGTAAAGGAGGCCGGCGCGCAGGGCAGCTGGTTGTGCTGACACCACCGGCAGTGCTCACCCGAAGTGTACCGACTGAACGAGAACTCCGCAATATCGTTCATCGACGACGTCACGTCATCTCTGACTGCTTCCAGATCACCATCGCTGAACGTTCGGGATTCGACTTTCGGCCCGATGTCACCGACGTAGGCATATCCCGCGCGTGCAACAGGCTCATCGTACAGGTCACGGCACGCTAACAGGTAGATCGGGAGTTGCTTATCGTCCTCCAAGTCGCGGTGACGCTCGGTCGCCTTGTAGTCGATGACGACCAGTTCGTCGTCAGGCGTCCGGTAGACGGCGTCAATGTAGCCGACGAGTTCGTGCCCATCGATAGTGAGTTCGAACTCGCTCCGCGTCGATGATCTCGTAACTGGGGAGATCTAACTCGAAGTACCGGTCGATGCACTGTTTTGCCGCCGAGAGAGCGTCGTCAGCGCGGCGCTGACTGGCAAGTCGCTCGCAGATCTCGTACCACTCCTCACGACGTTTCACCCCTTGATTCGCGGCTTGCTCAGCGGTGTCGTGGAACAGCAATCCGATCTCACGTTGCGATACACCTCCCTTCGCATCGCTCGTGGCCGCGGTCTCCTGATAGTCGGGGAACGCGTTGACCACGTAGTCCAGATAATGACTCCGCGGGCATTCTTCATAGGCCGCCAGCGACGTGTAGCTGTGAGAGAGCGATGGCGACGGTGTCGACGGGCCAGTCAGCGACGCAACTTGGAGGATTTCCCGCTCGGCTCTCGGTGAGAGACTCCCATCGAGAGTGGCCGTTGCAAGGGTTAGCACGCGGTCGCGCGCAACCCCAACCGCGAGATCTTCCCCATCGTGCCTGACGGTACCGCCGATATTTCCGAGAGTCTCGCTGGCCAGCGTGTTCGTCCAGTCTACTGCGTCGTCCGGGAGACACTCTTGAACATCAGTCCAGAGCGGGAGCTGTCCTCGCTCTGGCTGCCATGGGATTCGAGATGGGAGAATCTCGCCGACCACTTCCGAAACCGAATCCTCGTCCGCAGCATCGTCGTCTTCCTCGCTGCCACCCTGCAGGACAAGGATGTCCTCGGCACGCGTGATTCCGACGTGGAACACGCGGCGTGTCTCACAGGCATCACGCTCGACGAAGTCCTGCGCGAACGCTGCTTCCGCGCCATCCGAGAGGCTGGTTTCGAGCGCGTCGTACGTACGTGAGCTCGGGGCCCATTCATCAGCCGTGACTTGTGGGATGAGGACGACCGGGAAGTCCAGGCCCTTGCTTTTGTGGATGGTCATCACGTTGACCGCGTCGTCGGCGACATCCGGCTGACTCGTGGGTGTGGTGCCACTCTCGTCGAACAGAGAGTCGTAGTGTTCGAGCGAGTCGATGAACTCCGGGGTAAGCGGCGGTTGGACGGCACTATCCCCATACTGTTCGATGACGTCCTCCAGTTGGGCGAGATCCCGGCGCTCTTGCTCGCTAAGATACCACTCGATGTTCGTGCGGTCCGTGAGTTCGCGGTACAGGTGACTGAGTGACGCTGAGTCGCGGAGTTCGAGTAGTTCCGTGGCGTGCTTGCGGACTTCTGCGACGCGGTCGGGCTCCTCGAACTCGTCGAGTGGCGTCTCCCGGAGTGTGTCCACGAGAGGCTCGTCGCCCGCGTTGAGCGTACGGAAGTCTGCGTCGCACAGACGGTACCGCATCAGGAGGACGCGGTTCCAGCTCACCTCGTCTTCCGGCCGTGCGAGCGCCTTCAGGTAGGCAGTGACGGTTCCGACGCCGACTGATTCCGTGGCCAAATCCCCAGCAACCTGATATGGGATGCCAGCGTCCTCGAATTCGTCGATGACAGGAGTCGCGTGGGCATGCTTCCGAACGAGTAACGCTATGTCGCCTGGATCGTACGTCTCATCGAGATTTTCTGCTGCACCGCTCAGTAAATTCTGTACGACGGTACGAAGTTGGGCTGCACCGTCCGAGTGGTCGTCTTCGTCCGGTAGTTCGACGGTAGCGACAGTGTCTCCGTCGTATGCGGGTTCGTCGACACGAGTGAGCGTCTTGTGCCGTTCACGGCGATCGAGTTTCTGAATCGCCTCGTTCGCAGATCGAGGATCGGCTGTCGGGAGCGGAAGTTCTCCTCCAGCGGTTCGTCCGTGAGCGCTGCGAACGCGCGGTCGAGTTCGTCGGTAATGTTGGCGACGTTCGCTCCGCGCCATTCGTAGATTGCCTGATCGTCGTCCCCGACGACGAACAGATTATCGTCGGTAACGAGTGACGTTACGAGGTCGAATTGGAGGCGATCGGTGTCCTGGAACTCGTCACAGAACACGTAGTCCCACCGGTCAGTGATTTCCTCGCCAATCGGAGAGTTCATCAGCGCAGCTGTCTCGACTACCAGGCCGTCGAAGTCAAGGAGATTGCGCTCGTCCAGCTCTCGCTCGTACGCCGCATACCCAGCCGTCAGGTCACGGGCAGTGAGACAGTCGGAAACGAACGAGTCGAGGTGGTCCGTGAGTTCAAGATCCAGATCGTCCGGGATCCCTTTCGGAGCACCGCTTGCGTACCCTCCGAACAGGTACTTCGGGAGTTTGTACGCGTTGTCTGGCAGGTCACGCTCGCCATCCTCGTGGGCCTCGAACACGGTTTCAAGCGCATCACACAGATCGACGAGCCGGTCGAGGAAATCCCGAGCACTGGCTTCGATCCCGTCCGTTCCCAATGCGTCGCGTTCCGCGGCGAGCTCATCGCGCACATCGGGAAGTGAGTCCAGCACGCTCGACACGGACCGGCCGCCGAGATGATCGCTGGCAATCGTTTCGATGCGCTCCGGGAGATCGGCGAGATCGTAGACGCGGTCGGTGGGCCCGAGGAACGCGTCGATGTCGTCTGGAGAGATGCCGCTGCGCTTCATCGACCCGATAAAGCTGAGCAGCTTCGACGCGGCTCCGGACGCGTACCCGTCGCTGCCGTACACGTTGGGTTTGACCGACCGGTACTCGATGTCGTCCAGAACATCCAGCACAATAGCGTACTTCTCGGCGTCGGTGACGACCTCGAAATCCGGGTCGATCCCGGCTTCGTAGGCGTAGTCAGTGAGGATCTCGTTACAGATCGAGTGGTACGTGTACGCGTCGATGTCGTACCCTGCTGTCCCGAGTTTCGCGTTGCTTCTCCCGCATCGAGTCCGCCGCGTTGTTCGTGAACGTCAACGCGAGAATCCGGTCCGGCGAGACGTCTTCCTCGTCGATGAGGTGCTCGATCTTTCGCACCATCGTGAACGTCTTCCCCGTCCCTGCACCGGCGAGGACACGCATCGGGTACGCGTCGGAGTTGATAATCGACTTCTGTTGGGGCTCCGGTGAGATGTCTGCTTCCGGCACCGGGAACCAGGACGGGTACTCGGACTCGTCGCTCATCGTTGCACCTCCGTGGACAGTCGGTCAGCACACATTTCTCGATAGTCGCAGTCCGGGCACGCCTCCTCAGTAATAAGGTCGAGCGGTTCCGGCTCGTACGTCTCGCCCGTGATGCCGTCGTGGGCGGCACGGATGAGCGCCCAGATCGTATCATAGTGCTCCTCGTAGATTTCCGTGGTTTCCCGAGGCCAGCCACGCGCGGACACGTCGTATCCGCTCGGGGTGCTCTCGAACGACGTGCTGTTGAGGATCCCGTAAAAACTGAACCGAACCGCCATCCCGTCCTCGTAGAACGGTTCGTTCTTCACGCCTTCGACGTATGTCGCCGTCTGGAACGCGTTCCGGACCCGCTTCGGTTCGTGGGCCTCTCCGTCGAGATGGTCGCTAATGTACTCGGCCGTTCCCGACGAAAGAACTCCGTCCGTGTTTCGCTTGTAGTCGAAGATGTGCAGCCCGTCGTCAGTCCGGATGACGTTGTCAGCTTTCCCGTGGAGTTCTCGACCATCCACTTCGCACTCCACCCAACATTCCGTGGCGACCGAGTAGCGAGCGTGCTCGATCCCGTCGCCGCCGTCCGGATCGAAGAATGACGCGATGGCAGCGCGGTTCTCAGCTCGTTGGTACTCCTGATGCGCAGCGGATTCGTAGTCGTCCGGGGTACTGTGTTCGTCCCACTTCGCATCGAAGACCTGCATCGCCCGGTTGTGTATCGTCTCCGGGTCGTCATCGCGGTCAGTCGCATCACACACGTCCTCGATAGTCTCGTGGTAGATCGTTCCTTGGTTGAGATACAGTTCTGTACGGTCCGGCGCGTTCACGTCTTGCGTGTAGCGGTAGTCGTACAGCCGCGGGCACGTCGCGTAGTTCGCTAACCGCGACGGGGAGAGCGACGAACTCATCGCCGAACCTCCCCGTTAGCGAATTCGACACGTGCACGCAACGCTTCTCGGAGCTCGTCTCCTCGGGAGCCGCTCTGGTCGAGCAGGTCCTGAATCTCTCCGAGTTCCGCTTCGACCTCGTCAAGCGATACCGTCACGTCCTGACTGTTCGCGCGGCGCACCTCCGCGAGCGCGTCGTCAACCCGCGACAGCAAGTACTGCTCCGCCGCTTGCTCACTCGTAATGTGTGGCTCAGCGGCCTCGGTCACCCACGGAAGCTCCTCATACGCTGCTGTGAGGAACCGCGATGCCTGCGTACGCTCTTCGAGCGCCGTGTCTTCGTACTCGTAGAGACAACAGTAGAGCCGCTCTGTCGCCGCGCCAGCACCGACAGCCAACCGTCGCCGCGCGTGCTCCGTGTGGTACTGCGCGAACGGTCGGCCTGACGCTGTCGACGTCGTCGGGAACGTCGCATCCACATCCGCTCCATCCAGTTCCGTCACACCCGGATAGTCCGGCATCGACGCGACCCGCTCGCTCGGGAACAACCGTGTCAAGAACGGGTCACCTGGGTACTCACTGTCGACGAGATTTACGAGAAAGACCGCGCGAAAGGCCTCGTTCTTAATCGCTTGCAAGTGATCGACTCGGACGCCGCCGTCAAGGTCCGTCGCGCTAGTCTGATTCTGCTGCGGTGCGTATTCGTGGGCGCGTTCGAGCATCTCCTTGTAGGATTCCCACGTCGCATCTACGAACGCGGTCTCTTCGAGGAACTCGGCCATGCGGAACGCCCGTCGGACGTTCCCGAACTGCGCCCGTGCATCCAACGGGGCCGCCCGCTCTGCGATCCGCTCTTTTAACCCGGAGTCCGTTGCCCACCAGCGAATCGCGTCTTCGAGGCTCTCTGCCTCGCTGACACGGTCTAAGCGGTCCGTATCGAGCTCCGGGCTGTGGTTGGGTACATCACCTTCATCGTCAGCGAGATGCCGAACGGCCGCGAGGAGTTCCCGAATCGCGGGGTCGTCACCGAACCCGGTGACGGTTGTCGATTCCGTTGGAATCCCGGTGCCTTCGAGCGCTTCGATAATGTCTGTAACAGCGCTCCCGCTTTGCTTCGTGGCGACAGCGATGTCGTCGTACCCCCAGTCCGGCTGCGCGACGAGTGCTTCAATCTCGTTCGCAATCTCAGCGAGTTGTTCGTCACTGGAGTCTGTAGCGAGGACGGACACCGACCCGGATTCTGGATCTTCCGGGACCGTTTCGTCGGCGAAATAGGCTGCCGTCGCGGCTGGTCGCGTCGACGGCGTCCCCGATGCCCCACGTCGGGATTCACTGAACGAGACGTAGTCCGTGACTGGCCCGGTCTCGACCCAGGTGCGGCGCACACTCGCGTGCTCTTCAGCGACACAGACGAGCTCGCAGTCTCCCGCAAGCGCGTCGAGGTACGCGCGATCAAGCGGGAAGAACTCCTCAAACTCGACTGCGAGCACCGCGTCGAAATCAACGACCTCGTCGCGGGCATCCCCGGTGAGGACATCGAGCGCTTCCGAGATGAGTTGCCCGCGCTCCATGTGCCCGTGCTCGGCGAGCCACTCGTGGAACGCGTCAAGCGCAGTCGTGATGTCTCGGAGTTCCGGAGTATCGTCGGGCCTGACTGTCTGCCAGGAGATCGTGCCCATCACGGCATCCACGTCCTCGATGAACGACGGCTGTGCAGACGCCCGTTGGAGGTACTCCGTGTCCCACTCGTAGTCTTCGAGGAACCGGTACAGGAGTTCCCGTCGTAGGGCGTCGGAGAGAATGACGCGGTCATCGGTCTGGTTGAGGACATCGGTCGCGTGCACCACTGACGACGTCACGTACGGCGTCGCCGCGCCCGGCAGTTCCTCACCTAACGCTTCACGGAACGTGTCTGCGCTCGTCGGCGCACCGGTGATGACGAGCACATCCTCAGAATCGTGCTCGTCGAGAAGCATTCGGTATTCGTTTCGCGCTGTCCGTTCGACGTTTTCGCCCCCGAACGGTACCGTGACTAACGTCTCGTCGAACTGCCGGTGAGATGAGTGATCAGACATGTCTATTACCCTCGGACGAGCCGCGTGACCCGAGACAGCACACCGGTGTCGTCAGCGGCTGTCTCGGTATCGCGTCGTGCATCTTCAATCACACTGGGCTCATCAATCCAATTCTGGAACCTGGTTGCGCTTTCAAACTGGACCGCCGGCCCGTAAATACCCGCCCGGATATGGGCTGGCGTTGCCTTCTGGAACTCCCAGCATTGCTGCTGGTCCAGATGTGCCGAGAAATCAGCGACGATCCGTCCATCGTCCTTGAAATCCAGTTCACATAGCCCGTCGGACAGCGCACTGATCCACTTCCGACGTCCCGGATCGTGCTCCTGCTCGGCGGGTGTCTCCAGCGGCACGTACTCTGGCGGTTCCTTCTCGGCATACGCGTACAGCTCCGCGAATACGTCCCGAGCATCCGCGAGCCGATCCGACTGGTCTGGAAGCGAGATATCCCGCTGCAAGAACAGGTGGGCGAACCACGGGAACAGGTTACAACTGTCTGCCTGCCCCGCGATCTGCGCGGCGGCTTCGCGTTCGTCCTTCTTCAGTTCGGAGAAGTTGACGTTGAAATCCAGCGTCTTCATGCGAGTACGCAATTCGGACTTGGGTTTCGTCGAATCGTTCGAGGAGAAGATGAATGTCGGCATCTGGATGGTGCCGTCCCACTTACCTTCCCAGTATGACTTAATGATGTCCCGGTCTATCTTCGACTTCGCTACGTCGTCTACAATATACGGGAAAACGGTGTCTGACGCCCGAGCACGCTCGATATTGTTCTTAACGAAGTCACCACCGGTTGTGACTTCCTGTACGTATCCATTCGAGATGAGTCGCGCCCCGAACCGCAGGAACATACCTTTCCCGCTGTCGTTGTCACCGTGGAGGAATAGGAACGGCAGGTCCTTGTCCAGCTCTGCGGACTCGTATTCGGCGTAGTGATGGGCGCAGTAGTTAGCGAACGGAGCCCAGCAGAAGTAGATAATTCCCTCGTAGAAATGTGCCCGCGTCTCCTTCGTCGTTCGCGTGTCCCCGAACTCGCCGACAGTTTCAACGTAGTCTTGAATCAGGTCGAGTGCGTCAGCGACTTCCTGCGGATCGTCCGGCAGTGGTGCTGTTAGTTCAAGGATGGAGTCGTCAATCCGCAATCCGACATTTTTCTCGTCTCTATCGACGTTGAGGTCAGGATACCCTGTGAAGGTCTCTTTGTACCGCGCGATACCGGCTGGCGTCGCCACGATTTCACCGTCGTTGATCCGGATGTTATTGGCAGATAGCGTGTCGTCCAGATTCGAGATAGCGTCTTCGAGGCCCTGCGGGGAGAGACGGACACGCTTGTCCGGGCTAATCTCGGTCGGATCGGTGTCCGTATCTTCAGCGGCGAACACCGCTTTCTCTGCTTCTTCGGCGTCGGTGACGACGTTGTACGTGTTGACTTGGTCGTCGTCAACTGCTTCGTCGAGCCGTGCGTTCAGCTCGGCGACCGGGTCATCACTGAACTCGTCGCCGCCCAGCCAGATATCGTAGATTTTTGCCTCTTCCTCTGCCGTTTCAGCGTCCTCGATCTCTTCAGTGAGGTCCTCCATGAACGGCGTCGCGTAGTCCTTGTGGAACGCATAGAGCCGTTCGAACCACTCGTCGACGGGCGTGTCTCCATCGGTACGCCACGCGATGTTGACGTTGGTTTGTTTGCTCCCCTGCCAGGCCTGCTTGGAGAGATTCGCAGACCCACAGATGAGTGTACGTGACCCGTCCTGGTTCTCGACGATGTAGAGTTTCGTGTGAAGCAGAACGCGTGCGGAATCGACGGTGTGGATGAGCAGATCACCGTCTTGGCGCAGCGATTCCAGTTGCGCGGCGATTTTCTTCGCGTTGTTCGTGTTTTTCAGCGACCGCCGGTAATCGTCGTGCTGGTTGTCCCCGACGATGACCTCCAGCGAGTCCACTGCGAGATCCTGGTTCTGAAACATCTTGTAGATGAACGCGGGGGACTGACTGTACGTGACGCAGTAAACGTGCTGGGCATCACCGAAGTAGTTCAGGAAGCTATCCCATGATTTGTCGGCAGCCATCTCTAAGTCGGCGGTGCTACCGTCATCGAACTCGACTGTTGCTTCGAATTCTGTCTTGGTCATGCGAGGATCACCGGTGTGTTGACGGGTGCGTGAGTGGTTGCGCGGGGCTGTGCTGGTGCATGGTCAGATATACGGGACACCGCGGATGACGCTCCCCTTGGTGAGGTAGCCCTTCATGGCGAAGTCGGCGCACTTGTCGGCGTAGTACGTGGTGATGGGGAGCCGGGTGGACCGGCTCAGCGAACCGACGTGTGCTTCCGACAGCCAGTAGGTTTGCTCCGCGAGCGTGTCGAGATCTGTCGACCCGTGGCGTTTCACGATCTGCAACGGCCGCGGCGTGCCGGGGCTGCCCTCCTTCCCGCCGGTTGTGGTCAGGTAGGAGTGCTCGCCGTTGTGGACGTGGAAGGCGATGCCTTTGTCTGCGATATCGAACCGTGAATTCGATTCATCGTACGCTGCGATTCGGGGTTCCCGGATTTCCGGACCTCGACGAGGGCGAACCGTTTGATGAGATCGCGGGCTTTGTCGAGACGGTTGATGAGGTTCTCGACGTCCAGGTAGAACTTCCCGTCACGATGAATCACGACGTGCCGCGGAGGCCGGCCTTCCTCTTCGGCGAAGATTTCGAGGACGTGTTTGATGACGTTCGCCACGTCGTCCTCACCGAACGTCTCACCAGCCTGCTTCGTGACCGCCTCTGACGCGAGGATCGTTCCGTCAGCCATGATGACGTTCGCGGCCGCACCGAGGTGTTGCTTGGTCGCGTGGTCGTACGTCACGTCAAGCCCGACGAACGCGTCAACGTCCCCAGGGACGTCGTCGATACGCCACGGCACACCGCCCGCTTTCCCGATAAGCGACGAGCAGATGTTCCCACGGTAGTTGTCGTTACCGAGATTGTCGACGGAGATCATCTGACTCGGCACCCCGAGTTGTCCGAGCCGCCGCTTGAACTCGGGATACGGGTCGTCGTAGTCCGCCGCTGCGGCCTCGTCTGCATCCGGGACGACGATCAGCGCCGCATCGTAGTCACTCGCTTTCTGCGCGTGTTGGGAGTAGTGGAATTCCGAGCCGAGTTCGTAGGTCTCCTGATCGAACGCCGTTGGACCCGCATCGTAGTCTGCGAGCTTGTTGAGCAGCGTGAGCACGTACGGCCGTGCGTCGCTCTCCTCATCTTCTGGGTACAGCGCGATGATGTCGAACGACTCAGGAGCCTTGTACACGCCGTACTCCTTCCGCTCCAGCCCGCCAGCCCCGTAGTACCCCGTATTTCCACCTCCGAACCGCAGGTTCGGGGTGTTCGGTGTCTTGTGCTCCCGGTACCCGGCGTTCGTGGGCTGTGGGACGGGGTCAAAGCTGAAGTACGGCGTCGGACCGAGCAAATCCACGAACGACGTGACGACGTTGAACCGTTCTTCGGGCTTCATCCGGCTCTCGTTGTGAATGACATCCAAGAACGTGTCATCGACACGGCCCAACTGCTCGAACGTCGGGATGACCTTACAGTACTCCAAGAGCTGCGGGAAGATCGAATCATCACCGCTCCCGTACTGCAGATCAGCGATGATCGGGTCACCAGCCCGCATCGAGTCGATGACGTCCTGCTCGACGTGCTTCTCGTGGTACTCCGACATCGGGACGCCCGGCCCATCCAGCACATCATCGTAGTCCATATCGATGACCTCCTTGACCGTTGCCGTGCGAGCACTGTCGTACAGGTCAGTGTCGTGCTCGACGGTCACCTCGGCGATGTCGTGTCCACGCTCAACCCACTCGGCAGCGGAGAACGTCGATTCCAAGTGGTACGCGACGTTCACGCCACAAATCACGGTCCCGTCAGCATCAACACGAATCCGGCACTTATACTTCCGATATGCTCTGAACAACCCGCTGTTCGCGGTTCGCTGCGGGGTGGGCTCGATGATCGAATCGATTCCCGACACCTCGAAGCGACCAGCAACAGCACGCTTCACGTCCTGCTTGACGAACTCTTGGAGCGGTCCGTCGTCTGTGTACGAGCGCGCCTCCAGGGTCGTCTCACCTTGGTGGATGGGTTCGATGGTGTACCCGTGGATCGAGATCGTGCTGTGGATCTTTTCGGTCGCGTAGATACGCCGCCGGGACGCATCAGCTGTCGTGACTGGACTGTTACTCCGGGACTGGTAGTAGTTCGCTGCTTTCGCCGTGAACCCCTCGATCCCGTTCGTGAAGTCATCCGGGTTGAGCCCGCCGCTTCCGGTTGCGCGGAGTTCATATTCGTGGACGGTGAGTTCCGGCAGGTCCCCGAGGTCGAACTGCAGCAGGTAGTTCCCCTCCGACAACGGCTGTTGGTGTAACAGTTCACCGCCACCATCTGCCGTCGGCCGTGGCTCGTTCGTCACTTCACTCCCCCGCACGAACTCCGACTCATCGCTTGAATCTGCCTCCGATGAAGATTCGCCAGCGTCCGCAGCCGATGTATTCTCCGCCCCGCCGCTCTCGGCTTCGGCAGGTGGCTCGTCGAGCGGCGTGACGATCAGGTCATACCCCGGGTTGAGTTGCATCTCGCCGCGGTATTCGTTCCCGACCACGTTCTCCAGCACGTACCAGCGTCCGACCTCCCACTCGAAATCCGCGATCTCGTTATTGTGGAACACGGTCAGTTCCACTGGCGTTCCTTCGACGTCCACCAACTGAATTTTCCGAGCGATGGCGTCGTGGTCCCACTCGTCAGTCCCTGTGACGCGCAGTGAGATATCGATCTGTTCCCCATCCTCGATGTCGTCCTTCACTGCCATCTGTACCGACCAACGGACTCCCAGAATAAATAGATTTCCACTAGACGAATCTGAAACACGAAAACTGAGTTTTAGGCGAAACACAACAACACAACTGCCCTACAAACGATTTGGAGGACGCTGCGGGGATAGCACCGGACAACGACGAGGTCGAGAATCTGCCTCACAAACTCAGCGAACAGAGGTTTTATGATAGAATTGAAAATAGGTACATCAGGATGCGTGAATATTTGTACTAGCGCAGAATAATCTGCCCTATGCTCGGGACAGGGACCGCAGAAGAATTCATCGACGACGCCGAACATCATAACCAGTGGTGGAGTAACGGCACTTCCCCGGAACTATCGCAGGCCGCAGACCTCACCCCACGCTCTGATTTCCACCGCGTCCTCAAGGGAACAAACACCCACTACACTGACGGTGTCGAGAGTCTCGTCTACGCAATTCACGGCCAAACCGGCATCGGGAAAACCACGCTTCTCCACCAACTCATCGCAGCTCTCCTCGACACAACAGACTTCCCACACCAAAACCAAGACCTCGAACTCACCTCCGCACTCTCCCCCAGACAAATCCTCTATCTCCCCTTAGAAGACTCTCTGTATCAGCTGGAACGCCCAGGCGACGACATCAAACGCCTCAACCAGGTCATCGACTACTTCCAGACCCACGTCGCACCCCGTCAAGGACAAAATTCATTCTCCTCGACGACGTCCAAGCCCTTGACCTCGACGAGAACCGCAAAGCAGAGCTACTCGACCTGATCGACGACAATACGTACGTATTCCTAACCGGCAACGTCCGCGCGCAGGTCAACCTCTCTACCGTCGAAACCGCCGACACCATCGATGAATTCGAAGGCCCATGGCCCATCCTCCCGATGAAATTCATCGACACCGTCCAAACCGGCGAAGGCCCAGGCGTCACATTCACTGAAGAATTCCGAACCCAACTCGAACAATACCAATCACCCGACTTAGACGGCCCATCACCGATCAAAACAATCTGAACCGGACTTTCCGGAACTAATTCGGAAACCAGTCTCGACACAGCTGTTGAGACACTCTCAGAACTCTGCTTCGACATCTTCGACGCGGACGACCGAAACAACCTCCACGACGCCGCGCGCACATACCTCCGAACAGGCGGCACCCTCCACCAAACAGACGACCCGTCAATCCGGAACGACCTCTCAAAATCCCACTTCCTCCTCTTCCTCTACAAAGAACTCGCCAAGCACCGATCCATCCAACAACCCGGAAACCTCCACCGACTCAGTTCCATCGCCGCCACCAACGCCGGTGAAGAACTCCAGTACACCGATCTCAGCGACCAAATCGGCGTCGACAGGCGAACCGTCGACAACTACCTCGACGTACTCGACGAAGGCATCGCCGTCACCGAATCCCACGACTACACCCTGCGACGCTACCGCCGCACCCGCTTGTACCTCCGCAACCCACGCCACCTCGTCCTCCTCTCCCAACGCCAGGAACACCACGGCTCTGAAGCGTACGAACAACAAGACACACTCAACCACGAATTCGAATACAAACTCGCCCGCACCGTCGCCTTCGACCACGCCAAACGCCTCGCCTTCAACGTCGGAGCATACGACGTCGAATACACCGAAACCGAATCCGGCCTCGTTGACTACATCCTCCACCGCAACGGACACGTCCTCCCCTTCATCCTCTCCTACCACCCACACACTGGCAACGCCGAAACAATCGCCGAAGAATTCACCCCCGAATCAGGCCAGCACACCGAATCCGACAGTGAAGAACTCCAAGAGTTCGACTACCAAGCACCGTACCGGTTCGTCATCACCGACAGCTTGCCAAAGGAAGCCAAAGAAGACGAATCCCTGATCATCGAGAAAGACGAGACCAGTATCTGCTATCTCCCGTTCTGGTTGTTCTTACTGATCTGCTGAGAAAGCCTCTGCCGTCTATGTCGACGGCCTATTCCGTATGCGAGTCGTGCTCCAAAGCCCTCTTAGAGGGTGTATTCGTTCCAGCATCGCAGTTTGTCGGCAAAGCGCCTATACCTCCACGTTGAGTTGTCCGGGGATGATGGAATGACTGAGACAGATGACTTGCGGCGGGAGTTGAAGACGTTCACACGCCGATGGGAGCAACTCACTGCGGTTCCCGAGACACCTCGGTCACTGATGGATGTGATCGAGTACTCGTTAGGAACACAACGGAAGGCCGAGGTGTACATCAACCGGCTCTTCGCATATTTCCTCAACCCAGAGCAGCCACACCGGATGAACTCGGAATTTCTCCGCGTATTTCTCAATGGCCTACCCGACACGTGTGGGTTCGAGGAGGATATCCACGATCTCTCAGACGTCGTTGTCGACGATCAAGTACGGCTCACTGAGCAGGCCGACGGAGAAACAGTATCGTCAGGATTCGTCGACCTGGCAATTCAAGTACCGAACGAATGGTTCCTTCTGGTTGAACTCAAATTCTCTGCTGAGGACACGCAAACGGAGTTCTATCGACAGGACGTCACGCACATCGACGGTGTTCCGAAGGACGACTACGAGTCTGGCGCGTACTATCTCTATCTACATCAAGGGGACCGACCAGACGCGAACGATCCAGAATTCAGTAACTGGACGTGGACAGCCTTCGTCGAAACCGTCCTGACCGACTTTATTGTCGATAACGCACCCCGGTACCCACAACGAACAGTCGTACAGCTTCACGAATTCGCTGACGATATTCGATCCATCACAGGTATGTCAGACCCCACCGACAACGTTGACGAGAAGATCGAACTGTATCTCGACCACTACGAGGCCATCGCTGACGTAACGGCCACATTCGAGAACCAGTGGGAGACGTTCTCTCATAACTGGCCCTCTCGCCTTTCTGACCGCCTCGTAACCGCCGATCAAGGATCGATCCGCTCGGAGAGCGACTACCACGTATTATTCGAGTGTTCTGAACGACGCTGTCGGGGACTGGTGGTTCCGCTCAACGAGTTCCGATTGGGGGATGATCTTCAAACACGGCTGGTGGCGACACACCGATGACCTCTCAGACGTGCTCCACGAGCGACCCGACAATCGGAACGATGCCAGAATCGGATTCCACCACCGCCTCGAAAACGACCGTGAGCAAGCCCTCCGAGACAACACGCTCACACTGTATTTCCGAAACATGGGGGCTAATGATCAACCGTTCATCGATGCTGTTTCTGACCACTTCGATGCGCAAGCCGATGCTATCGAGGCCACGCTGCCGGATACTGCCAGTCTCACCGGAAACAAACGCAATATGATCTCAGCAGAGTACGATATCACCCCCGACAAGTATGATGACTTTTTCGCGGCCTATATCGCGGCCCTCGAAGAAGGATTCACTGACCTCGTCGTTAACAACCCCAAACTAATCGCTATCCTCGACGACATCTACACTGACGCCGTCGCGGAGGTCTACGACACCCAGATCACAATGAACCCCCAACAAAACTGAGTTCCGAAGCTCGTGTCATGCAGGCTTACAACACCGCTCCTGGTGATTCCGGATACTGAATGATTTTCACGTCTTCGTCGCGGTTAGCGGGTGTTTCGCGCGCTAACTCGTCGACGAACAGCAGCCCCTTGACATCGACTGACTCCAGTAGATCTTCTGCGGACTCAACGTACTCGTCAGTCCCCGACTGTTTGACAAACGCCATGTACTCCAGTAGTTCCCGGAGCCCAGTTGCGACATAGTCGGTATTCTGCGTGTACTTCACTTCACCAAGGAACACTTGTTCAAGTTCCGTCCCACCAGCCTCTGTCTCTCGGTATCTCTCTAAAACGATATCAGGACGGCCGCCCCACAGTGAATCACTGCCGCCACGCCCAAGCAGATCCTCAGAGATCGTTTGCCACCGGGAGAGCACCTCGTTCATACGGTACAAGTACCCGTCAGGCTCGATATCTTCAGAGCCAATTGATTCACTGAAGGACAGCCTTTCACCGGTCGCATCGTGAGACAAGACGAATCGTGACCCGTCCTGTTCCCACGTAGCGATCGTCGACGGACTATCTCGACTGTCAGTCAACACCCGATACTCCACGCCCTCGTACGAATCAAGTACGCGGAACACCCAGTACAGTTCCGAACAGCGTGTCCGTGTTCGCTGGCGCAATGAGTGTGTGATTCAAGATATCGCGCGCTTCGGTACTGTCCAACTCGTGGTTCATCAACTGCCGATACCGATCCAGCAAGACCGCTGCATCCTGATAGAACTGCGAACGCGAGCGCTTGACTGACTCGATGGTCCTGTCTGTGATATCAGTATCAGCGACGTTGATCCGCTGCAGGTAGATGTTCTGCTCGTAAATCCGGTCAAGCATCTCCGCTGCTGACTCTACACCCCGACCACTTCCACCTGTGTGCGGCATCACCCATTCGTTCAGCCAGTCATACCCTCCGGGTTGTCCAGCGCGTACGCAAGGTCATCCGTAACGATCTCGTGAATAATCGTCAGTAACCGTTTCAGCACGAGATTCTCGTCGATGTTATAGTGCTCTTCAGGCTGCATACACACAAACAGCGGCTCATCCAGCCGACCAGCGCGCGCCCGTGTCTTCACCGTTCCCTGCCAGTCGATCTGTCCGCGGATCTCACCACGGTACTGGAACGACTCCGGAGCGGTTGTCGTCTTCATCTGCCGAATCCGATCCTCCAATTGCCGCATAAAATCCAGGACACCGACTTCCGAGCTGTCGTCTTCAGCATCGGTCAAGACGAAGTGAATCCGAAGCAGCGTTTCGATGTCGTCAATATCCAGATCCGCGTGCGCCGACCCGATGACTCGATCGAATCGAACGCCTTTCCGGAGATACGTCTGAAAATCGTCGGCAATCTCTCCCAACAACGCCTCTTCAGTCGTCTTCGCCATCTTCAGTTACTCTCCCCCACCCGGCTGCAGGTCAATCTGGAAGAAATCACGCGCGACTGTCCACAACTCACCAGTCTCGTCGTCAACAATCTCGTCAAGCGCCCCGATCAGCTGCTCTAACTCGTTTCGCCGCAGCCCCTCCAACTGCGGAAACACGTACATAATGATCGGCGAAACATAATCCGCGGTATCCGTTGAGGAAGCAGCTGCAACGTGTTCATAAATGTCTTCAACGATAGCTGGCCCGATGGCTCGCTGTTCATTAACCGCTCGCCAAATACGCCCGACCGTCTCGTAGTGCTGGTCTGCTTCCGGCACGCCACCGTTTGCCGCCCAGACTGCGACATAGTCCGCGACAAGTGATTCGAGTGCAGAATCATCACCATCCTCACGGGCAGGCAAATCAGGAATCCCGACCGGGACGAACGCCCAGCGCCGCATAAACGCGTAACTCATCTCGTACAGCGACGTCTTATCGAGCGTGTTCATCGTCGCCAGCATCCGCCAGTCCTCAGGGATGAAAAACCGGTTCTGCCCAATCTCCTCGTGGCTGCGGGACGCGTCGAGGATCTCAATCGGATCCCCGTCAGCGTCATCGAACGGTAACGTGACGCTCTCTCCCGTCAACGCCGAGAACAACGACCCGAACGCCTTATCGATATCTGCCCGGTTGAGTTCGTCGATGACCAACCACTCATTCGCTGGTGTCCCGTCGCCATCTGCCTGGAACCGGTCCAACACAACACCCGGCTCGAATTCCAGCGTATTCTGCGTGGTCGTTTGATACCCGCCGACCGTGTCGAACGTCGACCAATCAGCCGACGCTGTCACGAGCTCGTATGTATCTTCCCCGACTGTCGCCTCACACACCTGACGTGCCAGCTTTGTCTTCCCCGTTCCCGGCGGGCCAAACAACAAAACGTGATTCCCGTTTGCCAACGCTTGCTCCACCCGTGACTGAATTCGATCCCATTCCTCCTCCGGGAAATGCAAGTGCTCCTGCTCAACCGCAATCTCCGAATCCGGGACCGAAAGCTCCGAAGCGAAGTCATCAAACCGCGTCATCTCGCATAACTCCAGAATCCGCTCGTACTCACCCTCTGTGAGTTGCGTGATGACGAAGCTGTTGTCAGATTCAACGAGTCGGCTGCCATCTAACTCCGCGTCTGACTTCACATCCCGCCAACTTGCTCCATCTAATGACTCCTCCCATTGGAGCGTGATGCCTTCCACGGGTTCCGAATAACCTGACGTGGAAGCCTCCTCGTGTAATCCACGCACAACATGCGCTCGCCCGACAACCTCCTTCACCGGCGCAATCTGATATATTAATACCTGATCCCCTGGCATCGCCTCCTGATACGCCTCCAGATTCCGTCGCGTTTCACCGGCTGAATTTGTCACCTGGTAAAACGACTCACCGCCCTCTTGATGCCAGTCAGTGGCCTCAGCATTCACCCAGAAGTACTGCGTTTCCCCTTCCGGCTCCGGTGGTTCTATTGCTGCTGCGTCCAAAAGATATGCACCAGCTTCCGGTGTGAGGTGGCAAAGATACGCCTGCAGCACCTTCCCAGCGTCGTTCAATGGGTACCCAGCTTTCTCCTGCCGGACCTCCGGATCAAGCAGCCCGTCCCGAATTTCGTCTGCGGCACTGGATCACTTAACCGCTCTGTCGACAGATCGACGAAGAAGTGCTGTTCACCGTCGAATTCATCCTGATACGCTTCCGCCTCAACGACTGAACACGCACGGATCTCCTGATTCGCGTAATGGAAAACGACATCCCCCGGATCCAAAACTGTAAGATCGCGTTGCCACTTCGTATCCGTTGACCGAAGATACTCCCCGTCTAATTCTTCATCGTGCGTTTGATTTACCCAATAAAAATCGATGTCGTCCTCAACGTCAGGTAATGCATCGGGTTCGACTGCGTCAGGAGCGAGAAGATCGCTCCAACTCCAAATCATCGTTTGGACGTGTAGCATCGACGGGTCCTCCACCCGCCCTTCAAGCCGCGTTAACAGTTGCGCACACGCCTCGTTTAATTCCTGATACTGACGCGCATCGAACCCTTGATTCACCTTGTAGTCCGCGAACTCACCGAAGAAATCCCGCATCTGCGTCCACTTGTAGTGAACATACTGATCCGGATGGACAAACATCAGAAGACACCCACCGAGTCCAAGCAGCGAACCAGGCGCACTCCCAGCTTCCACATCCGCGTAAAACTCCCGAAACCGGTCTAATCGCTCTACGAGATCTTCAGTCGGATCAAAGAAAAACGAAAGCGTATCTGCAGTTGCTTCGGCGTCCGTTTCAGAAACCTCTTTGAACTCATGCCACGCTACACCGCCATTCTGCCCACCACCTAACATATACGCCGGAATTTTCGTGTCGATACTCACCTGCTCATCAAGCACTTCAAGCAGCACCGGAACATCACTCGGCGATAACTCCGTCACCTCCGTGTCCGCTAAGAATTCTGCTTCCAAATGCCGCTGATAATCCCATTTCCACGTTTCCCACCCAACAGGCGACGCCGCACCTTCCTCATACCCACCAGCATCCCACACCTCAACAAACCGATCAACAATATCATCGATTCCGTTAAACACAATCTCAGAAGACGATTCACTCATTCACCAATACTGTCTCATCTACTCGCTTAAACGTACTCCAACGAATATGCCACATACACCGAAACAGTAGTTTCCCGACTTTGACCCAGCTCCCTGTGAGTGAAAACAGACCGTTCCACAGTATCCGTGTCTCACTCTTCACTGAACTCGCTCACTTCAGTGACGAGATTCCCGAAGCGTCGAAGCAACACTTCGGCGTTTTCCTTCGTTGTTGTCGGCTGATACTGTCCGTCATCATACTCTGCCAGTTGGATACCTGGATGAGCTAACAGATTGAGTGACTGCTCAATGACGTGCTTATCTGGAACACGCTCCTCCGCGTACATTCCTTTCAGAATCAGGCGGAGTCGAGCAGCGGTCCCTTCCTCTGGATCTGCTCGTTGAAGCGCTTCCATCACCGCTAACAAGTCCTCAGTACCATCAAGACGAGTCCGTAGTTCATCATCGATCTGATCAAGCCGGTCATCTTGGAATGCACCCGGCTCAGTGAGATACATCGACAGTTCTTCCGGCGGGATTCCATAGGCATCACGCCGATCTAAGAGCGCTTGGAGGTGATCGGTTGCAAGGAGGACAATCCCCTGTCGGTCCGCATCTTCAATTGCTGCCGGGGTAAAGCCAGGCGCAACAACAATCGCTTGGTCGGCTGAGTGCCGCTCTTTATGCCCCTGAATTCGTGTTGCATCCGGCGAGGCCAGCGTCCCACTGCTTCGCGCCTTCACTTCGATGACTGCGTGAATTGGAGCCGTAATTTCAACATCCGTATCATCTCCGCCTTCAATCCATCGTGCTTCAAACCCCAGCCGAGAGAACCCCTTGGCGACCAGTTCTTCCAACTCCTCATATTGGTCACCATCCCGACTCGCCGCAACGATACGCTCTCCCAGATCGATTTCCTGTTCCTCTTCAGACTCCTCCTGCGACGGCTCCTCATCGAACTCATGAACCCGGACACCGCTCCCCGTTAACTCATTAACCGCGGTTTCAACGGACTCATACGCATCCTCTACATCGCGGATACGCGAATCCGACACCCGACTGAATCCCTGCGGGATATAATTATCTTGGTACCCAACCAACTCGTTGAACGACTCGATATCCACATCAATCTCCGCCACACCAGTCAAGAACACCAAATACCGCCACGGACTTTCAGGATCCCACGGATTCCCCTCAGTACGCCAGAGATGCTCTGCCAGGTCCAGATCATCACGTGTCCGAACAACCGTGGCCTGCGCAATGTACCTCCCATCCCGATAGATTAACGCGATGTCCCCACCCTCCACGAACTGCCACTTCTGAATCAACTGACGTCCCCCAAAGATGCACTTTCTCCGACTCTGAATCAGTAACGGCCTCAACTTCGGCGTCAGAAAGATGCTCCTCAAACTCCGCTGGGTCATGGCCCCCCTTCACAGACTGCAGATAATCCTGATAGGCATCCTCACGTCCAGCTGTAATAATGGCAATCCCCGTCATTCGTAAGTAAGTGAACAACTACTCGGTCAGGAGAAAAATCATCGGGGTAGACAGGGCATCTATCGGTTACTCTGCGGTCTGAATTCCGGTATGAATGTCAGAATGGCCTATCAATGTGGTCTCAGATTTCGGATCGGCGTCCACAACAAACATACCATTGTCCGACGCGCATTATTTCTGGAGGTCTGTTTAGATGGGCACACTTGACATCGACATTGAAACCGCGAGCCCGTCTGAAGAGCCGCCCGACAACTCGAACGACACCCGGTACTCTGAATTCTTCTCTGTCAGCCTCGCGTACGCTAGCGACCTGGACGACACACCAGAAACCGAGGTGTTGTTTCGGAGCGGCGACTGGGACGATCAGTATACGATTGACCTCTACGAGCGCCTCTTCGAGTGGTGTGATGACCGCAGCGTAGATCGTCTCTTGACGTACAATGGTGCCTGGTTCGACGGCACGCACTTGCTGAACTGGGCCCGCGACATCGACGATAGTGCTGACCGAGACTTCTTACCACGCACAGAGGATTTGTTCGAGAACCACGTTGATGTCGCACTCGCAGCTGCCGACGAGTATGAAGCCGAGCTCTGGGACGACCAGCACATCCTCCCTGACTGGAAAGTCTACGACCTCGCTGGCATCGACAACGACAGCGTCTGGTACGACGACTACGACTTCCCAGACAACTACCTCTCTGGAATAGACGGCAAAGCTGTCCAAGGCAAGCACATCGGGCAAGTCCTCGGCGATAAATACGTGCAAAACGTCGAAGCCGGCATCGAACATACCAGCGTCCACCGCGAACTCACACAACTCCTCAAAGACTACTGCATCAGCGACGTCGCGGACCTCATCAACCTCTACACCGCCCTCGGTGGTCCCAGCCTCGACGATACCTACCGCCGGCCCGCCACCAACATCGTCTGAATTCGATTTACCTCGCTATCTTGGTGCGCAAAATCCCTGAGAAGATTTTGATCGAGGAGCTCTCAGTCCGTTTTCTCACTCGGCTCCGAATCCGCCGAAATCCGATTAAGGAGTCTGTCTGCGGCTGTTGCTGCGGTGGTTGGTTCCAGTCCGTGCTGACAGTAGGCATCAACCACGGCTGACCGGATTTGTTCGTCAGGCCACTTCGGGCGCGGGTCAAGATAGCCCTCATCGCGGAGACATTCCCGGAGTTTTTCGGTTTTGCGCGAGCCGAATCGGTGGATGTCTGGGACCCTCTGAAGAAGCGCGTCTGGATCGCCATCAACCTGATCGGCCAACGCACTAACTTCATCAATAAAATTGTCGCTAACAGCGTCGACCGCTTCAGTACGTCACGGCCAACTGCCTTTCCGCGTCCGACCGTATATCCATCAACGAACGCTTCCAGTGCCGCACCGTGCCGACGAACCTGCTCGCGGGCTGACTCCGACATGAGACCATCAATGGCACCGATCTCCAGTAGCGACCGGAGATGCCCCCAGCGCTCAATACCTGCTGCACGGAGTCGATGCAATACTTCGGGGTCCTCAGTCACGTACCAGAGCGGAGCTGAGGCCGCTCCCTGTCGTGGGTCGAACGTCGGGACATCCAGCCGTTCACGGTACGTCCGGTGATCGTCGCCGTCCGGGACTGGCACGTCGATTGCACTGGATGTTTCGAGTGTCGGTGGTTCAGCGATAGGGTCGTGCCCGTCGCTCGCCGTCAACTGCTGGAGACTGTACTCAACGTCCGACTCTTCAAGCCGCGTCTCCCACCGTGCGCGTTCGTCGTGCCGGGCCGTGAAGTAGAATACCTGCCTCCCTGCCCGGGCCAGGTCAATCACGGTGTCAAGGACCGTTTCGGCTCGTTGGTCATCGAACGGTGCCAGCGTCTCGTCAAGCAACAACGGGGGCGCAGTCTCCTGCTCTCTGTGTTCGACGAAAGCGACCCGAACCGCGAGCAGGACCTGCACGCGCGTCCCACTCGACAAATCGTTTAGATCAACGCGTCGCTGTTCTCCCGTATCATATGCCCTGAACGTACCATCATCGAGTCTGAGCTCGAACTGCCCGTCAGTAATCCGCCGCAAGAGATCATCCGCCCGCTGAAACACCGGCTCCTGGTTGCTGGTAACTGTCTCCGCTTCGACGGACTCAAGAAGTGTATCCGTGACCGCATCGGCCACGTCCGCTTCGAGCGCTTCCTCAAGACCGCGCAAGGCTTCACCTCGCTCTTGAACGGCGTCAGCAATCTCCGTCGACGCCTTCGCGTCCTCGATTTCCTTCTCCAACGTCGTTTTTTCCTGTAACAGCTCGTCGTACTGGTTCGCAAGCTCCTGTTTTTCGTCTAACTCTTGTTCCAAGTCGTCCCTGTCTCGCTCTTCGATCTCTTCCTCGTAAGCATCGTGGTCACGAAGGTCTGAACGGCGATTCTCAAGTGTGGTCTCCGCAGTACCTTTCGCCTCAACGGCTGCTTCGTACTCCGAGTACTGCTCACACAGCGCTGCAAGCCGCTCCCGGTCACCAGACTCCAAGCCACGCTCAGTGAATAATACCTCTCGGTCGGCCCTGTACCGGTCGAGTTCCTCGTGGGCCGCAGCAACGTTCCCGTCTACCTCTGTGAGTTGCTGAGTTGCATTCTCGTAGTCGCGCTGTCGCTGGTCGAGACTCTCAACAGCAGCTGTCGCATCGGCACTCGTTCTGAACGCATAGGAGTACGCGTCAGTAGCGTAGGGCTTGATCGTCGCGCAGAACTGCTCCCGATACGTCTCGACCTGATCGCTGGCTTCCTGTAGCGCCGCCTGTTTCCCAACGACGGTTTCATCAGCAGCCTGCCAGCGCTCAACACGCTCGACTGTCACCGCCAGTTCAATGTCGTCGTCAATCTCGGTGTCGAACCGGTCCCGAAGGCGCTCACGCGCCGTCTCCAGTTCATCCCTGACGTCGTCGATATCGAACTGCGCACGGAGCTCATCCTGCTTCTGAGCCTCCTGCTCGTCCACTTCGATGACACGCAGTCGCTCACGAAGGTCAGCTACCCGGTCCCTGACAACATCAGGTTCCCACGAATCTGGCTCTGGAAGTCCAGTCTGCCGGAACGTCTCCGCATGGGTAGCTCTAGCAGTATTGTCAGATCCAGTATCGTCACTCCTCGCGGAGAGAGCCGCGTAGCCAGCGAGAGCGAGCCCGAGGACAGTCAGCAGGCCCCCAGCAGGATTGACGGTAAGCGCGATTACGACGCCTGACAGCGCCGTCAAGAGCCCCGCTGTGATGGCCACTGCAACAGGGCCTCGACTACTCGGCTCGTCAGTCGCTTGTGCTGGCGGGGCTGCGAGCCAGTTCTCAAGCGCATTCCGCCCGCTTTCAGCCGTTTCACGATCTGCGGATTCCCTCGACTCTCCAGCGAGCCACTCATCAATAGCAGCTTCAACCTGTGCTTTCCCATCAACTTCCGACACCTTCTGAAACGAACGACCGAAGCTCGGCAAGGTCGTCCGTATCAATCTCTCGGAGGGTCTCGCCGTCAAGGTCCAGGGGAATCTTTTCCCGTATCTCACTGCGCTTGGCTTCTGCGTCAGCTACTTTACGCTGCAATCGGTCACGATTATCTTCAGCATCATCGAGTTCATCCCGGTACTCTCGAAGCGTCTGCAACACCTCATCGGTAACGCCGTCCTCCGGGAGTTCCGTGCCGGCCAGTTTGTCAGCAGCCTCACGGTATTTTACGGCCGCTTCCTGCTCAACGCGTTTCTGTTGCGCTATCTGCTCATCAAGATCGTTGAGCTGGTCTAGCTCATCCCCATCGAACGAAGCCAACTCATCTGGGAATGACGTGACTTCATCGATCCGCTGGTCGTAGGCGTCCTGCGCCTTCCGATACTCAATCGCCGTCTCAAGCAGATCAACGCGCTCACTCGCATCGGCGGCAGCCGCGAGATCCTCTTCGAGTTGACTGAGACGGGCCCGTTCGGCTTCCAGATCCGGCGCGTCCCTCCGCAGTTCCTCAACTTGGTCGATGGCTGCCGCCGCCTCTTTCGTAGCACTAATTCCTCGTGTGGCGGGGCTGGCCCCGTCAGTCAGGCCGAAATCCCCACGGACTGCGTCGATATTGAACCCACCAGTCGATTCGCGCTGAATGACGCTTGCAAACTCGCCGTCGTCCGTTTCCTCTTGCAGCATGTCGTGCAACGACAATGCGTACCGACGACCGCCATCCAGCGACGGCACCGGGATCGCGTCAGCGGGTTCGCCATCACGAAAGTGCTCGCTGACACCACCGTGCAGTTCGATCCGCCGCGACTCCCCATCGTAGGTCAGTTCACTCCGAACAGTCGCAGAGGAAGGGGCCTCCTCGGGCCACAACGACCAGCGGATCGCTTCCGCCAGCGTCGATTTCCCAGCTGCATTTGCGCCGTACACAACGTTGACTCCTGGCGAAAACCCGTCAAGCGAGAAGCCAGCCGTCTCAAACCCGGGCGCACGGTCGAGGGTAACAGCGTTAATTGCGACCGGGGTCTCTCGGCTTCCTTCTGTGTCACTGTCGGTATCAGGCTGGTCAGCGTCGGTCGGGACGGGCTCACTCATCTGCGGGCACCCCTGCTGCTCGACGAAAGCGTCGACGAGTTGCCGAGCTTGTCGGCGGAGTACTTCCTTCGTTTCAGCTTCCGTCGGGCGGGTGTACGTCTCGTCGTGGCTCTTGAGCTCCCGATACGCGTTCGAGTCGTGGGTCTCGCGGACACTCGTGTGAGCGGCCTCTATGACATCCTGATACGGGTCCAGCGGTTCGTCATCGTCGAGTGCACGCAGCAACCCGGCCAAGTACCCGACTGGATCATCATCGCCAGCGCGATCGGCGAGATTGATCGACGGTTTCGTATCGACAGTCACGTCGAGAACACGTACTGCCGTCCCGCCCTCAGTGAGTTCGATCTGTTCAAGCTCTCCGCGTCGGCTGCGCAGGTCTGTGTGCGCGTCCGTTCGTCCCGAAACGGTCACTGTTACGGCAAGAAGCTCGGTCTGGGGGCCGCACTTCGTTGCTGTCTCACGTAACTGCTCGTGGGTAGCATCGACGATGTCGTGGAACCCTTGGTCAGGGTCCGTTGAGACGACGACCTCCTCGTACTGCAGTGTCGCTGACCTGAGCGGCTCTGTCTCTACTGTTCCGTCATTCTCGACCGAGACGAGCCACGCACCATGACCGTCGGTCTCACTCGGATCCAACGGTTGGAGCGACCCGGGATAGAGGATTGGCGGGTTCCCGTGACGGGGCCCCGGGACGTGGAGATGACCAAGAACCCACGCCGAGTGCCCACTCGTCGCCAAGTCGTCCACGGCGACCGGGGCGTACCGATCCTCCCCACTGACGTCTGCGTGGACGACTCCAAGACGTGGAACGCCCTCATCGACCAAGTCGTACGTAGCCAAAGGACTCTCGTGGTAGTACCGACCGGGGAACGACCACCCGTCCACGTGAAGGTTCGGTTCACCCTCGCCGTCGGTTACGGCTGTTCGCTCCCAGGACCCATCCCGACCAAGCAACCGGAGATTATCGATTGCCTCAGCCAAGTCCGGGAGCACGTCGGCGTCGTGGTTACCAGCGACAGCAACAAGAGGGATACCAGCCTCTGCAAGCGTAGTAGCCACGGACTCAACGGCACCGAACGCCTCCGCATACTTGTTTTCCTGATCAACAAGGTCACCCGCAACGATGACCGCATCCACTCCCCGAGAAACAGCCGACTCCGTGATATTAGCCCAGATCGTCCGGGGAGAAAACTCGGACGGATCGAATCTATCCGGGAGTCGGCTTGGACGACGCCCGATATGACTATCTGCTACACACAGAACCTCTACTGATGCCATCTGATAATCACATCACAAGAGATAAACATAAGCCCGGCGGTCGGATTGTGACCAGCCGAGGAGTTTTGGTGAACCCCATCCTCCTTACAATTACTCACTACGAGCGAACGAAATTCCATTCAGTTGTACCTGACTCACACCCACTCAAGCGCGGCGTTGTGTTGCGCAACATACTGCGTTTTCAAGCTATCATCGGGTATCGAGATCCGTTCTCCTGCATGGTCGATAATCGTCCTTTGGAGCACATCACTCTGGGTCTTGAAGCTCGGATTCACTCGAATCCGATACTCTTGATCGATCGTGAATAGCTCTCGGTCGAACGCCGCGTGATGCGTCTTACTCAACGGCAGTACGTTCGCAGGTCCGCTCGATGCCCAGGGTACTCACTCCAGGAAAGCACGTGCGCCACGTCCAACAACCCCGGGTGATCCACTCCCGAGATTGGGCACGTTCGATCATGCCGCGAAATCACCGTTGCTCGGAACTCCGGATCAACCACCCGCGCATGCACCGTCGTCTCATACGTCCCAGTATTCACACCATCAGCCGAATCCGGCGTCCACTCCGACCCAGCCCACTCCTCGACAGCCGCCTCAACGAACTCCCTACCCGCATCCGTCAACCCAAACTCCCCGTTCTGCTTCTCAACAACTCCCATACTCCGCAACCAATTCACTCGCTGCTTCGCCATATCCGTCTCCTCACGACTCCACCCCAACTCCGGATGCGTATCCAACTGCTGCTCACTCACCTCCGCGAGCGTCATCGACCCAGCAGCAAGCGCATACAACAAACTCCGAAGCCCAACGTTCCGACCACACATAATCCGAATCAACGTCCCCACATCACCTTCCTCAACGTACTCCCGACCAACATCACCAAGCATCCAATGCTCGTTTGTCTGCCGGAGGAACCCGACGTGCTGCAGATACCTGACTCGACGCATAATCGAATCTCGACTCGACACGGTTGCAAACGCCCCGCGGTGCCATCCGATCAAATCATCCGTCGACGGCCGGTGCGCATCAACGTACTCCAGTATGCGATCTAATGTATCGACGTAGCGTGCCCCACCACCGAACATCGGAACGATACTACGCAGGCGATCAGGAGACATACGTCCACAGTAACAGAGTCCGATCATGATTCTTGCCCTGCACCGGAGGCCACAAACTCCTAACAGACCAGTCTAATCTGGAACTGTGTAAAGAGATTCTCGGTGGCGTTAACTCATCGACTGATAAACGAAAGAGAATTACGCGTCGGTTGACTGGTTTGGCATATCCTGTTAAGAGCAGGAATCGACGTAGTGCTGAGAAAACTCCCTGTATCAGCGTTCTTCGCTGATACTCTCCCGGCTGTCGCCCCCGGAGGAAATTATGCCATTCAAAGCTCTCCAAGACGGTGCCCCCGTTTACCCTGAACAAATTGAAACCGCCGATGCAGAACTGGACTGCTTCGACTGTAATGAACCGGTGGCTATACGCGCCTCACACAAGCGCAACGGTTCATTCGTCGCGCGGCACTTCTGGCATCCCAGCGGAACCCCCGACGACTGTGAGGCAGTAGGCGGAGAGTCATGGAGACACCAGCGGATGAAATCGATTGCCGCCTCAAAAGCCAAAAGAGATGGCCAGACGCCACTGTCCAACTCGAACAACGGGTAGCCGACCGTCGAGCAGACGTACTCGTCGTTTTTGCCAAATCCCATCACCGATACGGCAACGGGATTGCGATCGAAGCCCAGTACAAACACGAAGACAAGGACTCTGAAGCCGTTGAGGCTGACTTCCAGTCAAACAGGTACTCGGTGCTTTGGCTACACGAGGAACAGTACCACGGCAAAGACGTCGATTTAGACGCCGGCGATTGGGCTATCTGGTGGGCGAATGCTGTTCCAGACAGAGCCCAATGGAACGGATACCACGGCATCATCCATTGGTTGTGGCAAGAGCAGCGACCCAGTGTTGAACTGGATATCCCGTTCCCCTCAGAGTGCTATGAGACGAAACTACGCCAGGCCTGGAAAAAAGGAAAGGATGTCAGAAATAGCTGGGAAGAGGTCTACGAAAAGAAGCAGGCGGCGCATTCTCGACGGCGTTCTTGTCGCTAACCCGAGCCCCGAAAACTAATCATCCATTCGTGGTTCTATCAAAGGGCAGAGGTTCCGACAACGAGATTGTGCATGTCCCGGTGAAACTGAGCGACGAGAACGCTGCTAAATTCCGCACGTTCGCGGATTCAGTTGAGAAACTGGCAGACGAACATGGTGACTTCGTTGACGAGGGCGCAGACGACTGGCAAACCGAGGTTGATGTTTGGTTAGACTCCTATGTCGAAGAGAAGAACGGGCTCCTCAAAATCAAACGCCCACCAGACGGGACGATTGCCTTCGTGCTGAAAGATATCGAACCAGGAAATGCTAGTGGTGTCACCGTGGCCAGTACAAACCTGCAGCCAGAGAAGCTTATCAAAGCCGCACGGAAGACTGCGTCCGTGATTGAGGACTTATAGTTAGCTCGTAGCCGTCTCGTTATCTTGGGGTTCTAGAAGGGCATCGGGTCGACGAGACCGCAGTTCTGAACATTGATAGTCGCTCCCTCGCTGTCGCCAATCATGATCGCAGGCACGAGGATCGCCACCAGCCCGAAAAGTCCGATCGCATGTACTCCATTGGAAGTGTGAGTTCTTCACCAGAGAAACCAACATCCTCTACTTGCCTGGCACCACAGCGGGCGCACCGTGAAACCCCCTCGCCATACGGCTCCCAGATATGCTCCCCATCTGGACCACAACCCGAGCCAGACGACTGCGACTCAGTAACTGGGCCAAGTAACTCTCGCTCATCGTAGAGAAACCGAGTGTGTTTGGTGCTGTACATCCGGTTTAGCCCACAACTCGAACAGGACTCGTACGCCTGACCGTGCTCTGCCATATCCTCCCATGAGTGGGAACAATCAGGGTTCGGTTCTTCCCACTGGAGGCTCGCGCTAATCTCCGTCGAGAACTCTTCTGCGTCGTTGTTGTAGACTGCAATCCCTTTCTGATCGCTTTTATTATCGAACGCCTGTCAACCACGCTGAATCGGAATCGATCCTCCTCGAAATCAGACGGGTCTGCCCAGATCACGCTGAACTCTGACGCGAGGTAGTCGTGAGTGGTGGCGAACTTGTCCTTGGCATGGTTCTTATACTGTACTTCGACGATGATACCCTTCCCGTAGTAGCGGTTCTCTGAATCAAATTCGACCAGGGCATCAGCGTAACGAGTATCTGGTCGCGTTGCGGTGTTCGGCACCTTCAAGACGGTTTCGGGGTCACACCGAGAATACTCACCCTCGAACCTCTGCCGCAAGGCCGATACGGCGAGCGATTTCAACTTCTGATGCATCTCGGACTCGGACACCCGCCCTGAGCAGTCTACGTCTTGATTTTGATGCGCAAAGTGCCGAGCTCGCCCGTCAGAAAATGGCCCTCGTGGGAACAACTCACCGTCGCACTCCGGACACTCCACAGTCACCCCATTAGCTACTTCCTCTGGAATAACCAGGTCATCATCAAGACGCCCAACAAACGACATTTCCTGATAGTTCCCCACCTACCCAATTAAGCATTATACACGAATTGGCTCTTCGCCCATCTCATACGAGGGCAGACACTTCGAGCATGGATAGCACCTACTCTAATCGTACCTCTCCGAACGTATCACACCAACTTTACAAGTCCTCGCTCTAATCCATTTCTTCGCAATCATTGACCGAATCGGCTTCCATACACCGCACGTCGAATCACCCTACTTGGCTACCTATAACTAAACGGTGAGTCGCTCGTCACGCTCGTCCATAGTCCCACCGCAACAATACCAAGCGCCCCACTTCGAGCGGCAGCTATCCTCGAAGGATTTCTCGGAGCCTTCGCAATCGCACTCTTCCTATTCACACTCACGCGAGTAGTCCACCGGTGAAGCACCCCAAACAGAGGCACTACACAGCGAATTCAATACCGGGCCATACAGGTACTGTATCGGGGGAGATGATGGTCTCTTCTCTGGACGGCCAGCTCTGAAGAGTACGGAGAGTTGGAGGTGACTATGTCTGTGTTGTGTCGTCGATTGGTGGCCGCGAGTCACGCCACCGGAAATCGGCCGTCCCACCCGAATCAAACGCAATCCGATCGATCTGAGAATCTCGCTCCTCAGCGGTAAGCGAATCTACATCATCACTCAGCACCGCAACGACACGCCCATGCTCACCGTGGTACTCCCGATGACCAGTCTGTCTCATCCTGAATATCGATCCGGACGCGGTCTCCCTCGGAGAAGCGCTACCTCATCAGATGGGATAGCAGGGATGGATATCAGCACCTGAGGGATCAACGAACGCCCACAGTCATATCCGGTGTCGCATTGAGGAACGCGACCGCTAAGTCTTAGATGATTAAACTGTTCTCAGTACATTCGGCACTTGTTCTATATCAGTAATAGGAACTACTCGATACCCCAGCTGTTTGAGTCTGGTCCGCTTTTGCTCGTCGTCTTCTTTGACGTAATCCTTCTCGTGAGCAGGTCCATCCACAAATAATGCAATTGACCTGCCAGGCCGCTCATAGAAGAAATCCGGCTTTGCAACCGGTTCGTCTCCGTCATAAATCACTTTCTGGGCATCGTCGGGAAGCTCGAATCCTTGATCTCGGATGGTGTGAAGCACTTCACGCTCGAAACTGGATTCACAGGCCTCCAGTAGCTTATCGAAGTTCCCTTTGTCCTCATCATCACTTTCTCCAGCCTGTTCCGTTAGCGGCGCAGTCTCCATATTCCTAGCCACGACTCCACGAGTGTTCTATCGAGGAACTCGTGTTCCGGCTGGTTGTAGAAGGACAAGAGACATTCATAACACGCTCGCTCACAACCGTCGTCATCGGGATCTCCGTGAAGAACGGTCTTTGCCTCTCGAACTGCCTTTCTGAAGCGTGCCTCGTCCATCAGCGAGTGGAGTACACCTGCGCCACCCTCACTAGTTTCGTAGATTACGATGGTAACCTGTCCGTGTTCCCCTGTCGCTGGTTTCACGAACGTGTCGATCTCTTCTTCGTCCAGATCGAACGCAACCAGAATGCCTTGGTAGACGGTTTCCTTGAGAGTCCGATAGAATTCCTCAGTTTGCTCCGGCTCAAGATCGCCGGGTAGCGGCGTAGTCAGCGTCACCGTATCGTGTTGCCCCTCAGAGAACAACTCGATCTCACGCTTGATCGCCTCCTCTGACGCATTAGCGTAGCAGTCCGGATCCTCTTCGTCAACGTGGCTCTCGATTTGGTCCTCGCTGGTTAGCCAGCGGTTACACTCCATACAGAGTGCGAATCCGCTGAGATCGTCTTCGTCAGCATCTCGAAGTCCGCTATTGACTAATACAATATTCGCACTTCCTTCGTATGTCACTCGGGCCTCGATCTCGTCTCCTTCTAAATCGTATACTTGAGGATCGGATCGCTCGTAGTAGCTGTTGATGTCATAGCCCTGTCGACGGCGTTCCTCCTCGTCGCTGGTGATGTTCTCTTCCGGTTGAGCGTGTTGGTTCGGGAGTTCCATCGCATTCGGATTCGGATGGGTTCCATCGAAGGGCGTCTCACAGGAGGGACACGCTGCAGCCTCCTGGGCATCCTCTCCCATCAGGATTGTCTCGCATTCTGGGCAGACACGAAGATGGCGGGTAACTGGCTCCGAATCCTTTGTCCGAGGCCGTGCATACCGAACAGCAAACCGCTCTCCCGCGTAGTAAACGTGGTTTCCGGGGGCAAATTCATTGATAGCCCGTGTCTGGTCCCGTTGAATGTCGTCCTCTCGGGAAGTGAACGTTAGTGTCGTACTCTGTCTGGGGAATCCGTAGTTTGGCAGGAATCCCTGTGAGCGGAGATACTGGTAGGTGTAGAAGCGTTTCTTCCCCGAACGCATGTCGTCAAGGCGGTCTTCGATGGCGTTGCGCTCGATCCGATCCTGATACGAACCGCCTTCCGTGGCGAGGAGACTATTCAACCGTCTCAGTTCACGGCTTAGACGAGTGTACTCACGCCGCCACGGATCGAACGCCTCATCCAGATTCTTGACGAAGTTGTCCACTTGGCGTTCGATGAAGGCATCGGTGAACCACTCCCCGACAGTATCCTGTTCCCGCTCACGGGCAAACGCCTGCTTCACCGCCTGGATAATCTTCTGTCGGTTGTTCTTGACGGCATTCTCCAGATCTGCCCGGTAGTCGGGCATAATCTCGTAATCGCTTCCCTCCTCGATGACTAGCATCTGGCGAGGTTTGCTCTGGAATTTCAGTTCGATCTGTTCGAGAACGAGGGCGTTGATGTGCGCCTCGACCAGATCCTGATTGTTGAGCAGGAACGTTGGCGGGCTTATTTCTCCGGCGATGATTCGTTCCGGATGTCGGTAGAAGTACTGGTCGTGGGAGCCCCGTCCGAACCCACGCCCACAGAACGTCGTGACGAGTGACGGCTGGTTTTGTCGCCCGGCCCGCCCGGAACGCTGAGCGTAGTTACTTGGGTTTGGTGGGACGTTTCGCATATAGACGTTCGAGAGGTCGCCGATGTCGATCCCGAGTTCCATTGTCGGCGTCGATACGATTGTGTTCACTTTCTCGCCTTCTCGGAAATCTGCTTCCAGTTGCTTCCGCTTCTCGTTTTCAACCTGTCCGCTGTGTTCGCCGGCGATGATGTCAACGGCGTTGTCGAACGATTCGGTATAGAGGTCGTAGAAGTACGACGATTCGAGATCCGTCTTCTCGGGCGTGATAGAGTCGCAGCTGTAGTTCAGACAGACGTCGAGTTCGTCCCGAGTTGTCGGTGTTCCACACTTCGGACAGACTCGGACGTCCTCGGGATCGGCGTGCGTGACCCGAAGCGCACTGTGGTTCAGCATATACACCTTCCCGGTGTACTTCAACGACTCCTGTGTCAACAACTTGAGTACCTCGTCGTCGCTGATGAGGTCAATGACGCTGTTGATGATCGCCTTCGCAGTGTCGGTGTCGACGTCTAACGCACGGGATGTCCAGCGGACGTGTCGAGAGCGGGATGTGTAAGCCGGCGGACACGGTGTCTCCCACTAGTACTTGCCGTATCGCTATATCCGACTGGGAAGTTGAAGAACTCCTGCCCGTGGAAATGGACCTCCTCATCGAGTTGGTTGATGACGTTGCGCTTGAAGTCGGCAAAGTTCGTGGTACTCTCGTGGTCTATCGCAACGCTTCGGCGGAAAATATCCAAGAAACCGGCGACATACTCTTCTCGCACCTGTGGATCGGCGTTCGACAGTTCAGGAATCGACTCCCAGACCTCCTCGACATCCGCCAGCTTATCGAGGTTCTCGTATTCGACGTCGATTAGCCCAACGTCTTCGAGGCTCTGCTGAGTGCGTTGCTGTTCACGACCGAGTTCGAGAATAGCGTTGAACAAGAGGTAATCGCTGTAATTCTGGCGATCCTCTGCCGACGGCCCGAACATCCCCGTGTCTATGGCTGGCGGAAGGGCTTCCTCGTCATCGACGAGGTCGAAGACGTCGTTCCCGAGCGTGGTGAGGCTAACGTCGTCGCCCTCTGCGAGGGTGTGGTACAGCGAGCGTCGGAATCGAACCCGCTGGTAGAGGTTATTGAGGTGAGCCGCCTGTAACGCAGTGTCCTGTCGATTGTCGGAGAAGGCGATAGTCTTCTGCTGATCGTCGGGGAGATTCCGCATCGTGTTCCCGATGAGAACGTCTGTCGCCGTTGAGCGACCGACGGTACCGAACGTGAACAGCTTGTTGAACTCGTTCTTGACCCGGCGAGTGTAGTGGACACCGCAGTTCGGACAGAACAAGAACGGCTGGTTGACTCGCAGCACTTCGACGCCCTGCGCAGCGAAGCATCCACATTCGAGCTGCCCCTGTTCTACTCTCCCGGGGGTAAGCTGATTGCATTCCGGGCAGTAGGTAGCTGGTTGGGGTTCAGCCTCGACGTAGGTGTCTCGAAGCTGTCCGTTATCGTTCAGCCACTCATCTGGGAGTGGGGCGGTTTCTCGATCCCAATCGCCCCGCATCAGGTACGCCTCCTCTTCGTCCTCCTCGGTGTCTACGAAGGTACTCAGCGCACCCTGTGTGACGGTGTTCTCTTGATCGACGACCGTGGTGTAGTACTCCTGACCGCATCCCCGACAGAACGAGAGCGGGTAGGCAGTCCGGGTACGGTCGTGTTCTTGGGCGCACGTACGACACTCGATGTCGCCGGCGTCACTCAGATGAGGATCGTCGTCCTCGAAGGACTCCTCGGTGAGGCAGGAGACAAGACCACTCCCCTGACTGAAGAAGGTGTGGAGCTTTGGGATGAATATCGGCTGTTCTTCGCCCTGTATCTCGGTCGTTCCAACCGTTCCGACGAGCAGAGCGGCTTGGAGTTCTTGCTCGATGTCGTACCGAGATGCATCGGGTCGGTACTGTTCCTGATAGCTACTGACGAGATCCTTTTCGTCTTCGCTTTCGTCGTCTTCACCGGCGAAGATCTGCTGGCTCTGGGAGCTAAGCTCTTCGTCGAGGAACTTGATCGTGGGGTGGTCCTCCAGCGCATTTCCGAGTGCCGACGCATCGGTCGTCTCGGCTGGCATCAGATCCCGGTCGAGGAGTTTCTCGGTGAGGTCCTGTGCGGCTTCGAGACTCCCATCGAAGGTTGCGATGTCACCCTCGGCGACTTCGATGTCGTCAGGGAGCGGTTCGTCGTCGGAGAGGGGTAGCGGATAGTGAGATTCTCGAACGACGTTGTCGGCGTCGACCTCCTCGCCGAAGATCTTCCCGGTGAACTCGGCAATCTCGTCGTTGGCGTTGATTCCTTCGTCGCTCTGGACCGTCGCAGAGGTGCCGACACAGACGAGTTCCTCTCCGGCGTCGGTATTCTGCTTCAGCCGGCGGACGAGTGCGGCGACGTCGGCCCCCTGATGGCCGGTGTAGGTATGAATCTCGTCAAGTACCAGATACTGCAAGGCTCCTTCGTGCATCTCTGGGAAGAGCTTCTTGTCGTCATGCCTGGTAAGGATGAGGTCGAGCATGACGTAGTTCGTCATCAAGATGTCTGGCGGGTCGTTCTGCATCTCCTCCCGAGAGACGACTTCGGAGTCGAACGCTTCCTCACGACCGAACTGCCGGAGGAACTCTGGTGCTTCGTCAGGGTTGTGTGGCGTGTCACCCGTGTAGAGGCCCAGCCGGAGACCCGTCCCGTCGAGTCGCTCTGCGAAGTCCTCGTACTGGGAGTTCGCCAGAGCGTTCATCGGATAGATAATGACCGCCTTGATCCCGTCCTCTCCCCGCTCTTTGGCTTCGAGACAATGGCTAACGATGGGAATCCCGAAGGCGAAACTCTTCCCTGACCCCGTGCCCGTGGAGACAATGGTATTGTTCCCGGACTGGATAGACTGGATCGCCTCAGTCTGATGTTTGTACGGCTCAATAGGATCGCCGCCAGCGCCGGTAAAGACGTCCAGAATACCCTCGTGGAGCTTATCGTCCGCAACAAACTCTTCGAGGGTATCGCCGTACTGGAAACGTTGGTTCAGTTGGACGAACGGCTCCTTCCACAGCACCTTCCCTGTCTCGATTCGGTTCTCGATCCAAGCGTTGATCGTCTCGTCGTCGACGTTTTGGAAAGTTTCGACGTAGGAACGGTAGGAGGATTGAACACTATCGAGGGCGTCGAAGGGATTTAGTCTAGTTGCCATTGTCAGTTGATGTCTGGAAATTTGTCATCTGGAGAAGATCCATCATTTTATTTTTAATTGAGTGTATACTATAATTACATTCTAAGTGGTACCCTTCAATATTCTTTGGACGAACCATCTCCCTCCCATTCCGATGAACAGGTTCAGAATTTATGAGGTACCTTTCAGGTCCACTTTGAATTGGGAAATCAGATTCGCTGAGATACCCATTCTTAATTAAGAATTTTGTCAAACCAGCTAAACACTCCGTTGCGGCTTTGTCTTCAGGTAGTATCACTTCATTTCCTTCAATGACAATTCCTGTTTCCTCAGTCAATTGTGCTCTTACACTCATATCTTGCTGTCCTTTGCGCAGTGCCTTAATTTTGGTTCGTAATCAACGGGTGACCTCATCTGACCCGGAAGATATTGCTTCGAATGCCGTCAACACCTCCTTGCGTGTTTTAAATTCATCATATTTTCCAATCTCGTTTGACTTGATCTGCTCAAATGATTCAAATATTTCCTTAACATCCGATTTATTCAAGTTATATATCTCACAAATGATTGCCTCTATCTCCGCCCGAACTTTTCGACGATCTTCACATGATTGTTGCAGTTCCTCAACATATTTCTCATCCACTTTCCGAACGAACGGTTCTAATTCTCGGGAGGGGTACATGTACTTGAATACTAATTCTTTCAGTCGTTTTGAAGCGGAGATGCCATTTATCTGTACCTCCTCGAATCGGCTTGGTTCTGGGATTGGCAGTTGTTTTAGTAGATATTGGCTGATCGCAGCTCCTCCATGTTTTTGCCTCATTACATAGTCCAAGGTGAAAGAATTCAGTATGGCTAATAGCTTTACACCACTCTCCTCATTTATTCCCCGGATGAGATTTACTGAATCACCGGCAGCTACTTTAGGAAGTATAGTTGCAATTGTCGTACGACGATCGTCAGAACGTGCATATCTTCTCAAGGCGAGGTGCCATTCATCGCCGTTCACATCTTGGTAGGATTCTTCATTAACCCAATACCGGGGTAGAATATTTTTCCCACTTTGATGCTTTTCCTCTTCATTCAACCGACGAGGATTCCCATTTTGAATATCTTCTTTAGATAAACCCTCAAATGATGCAAATCGGTGGTCATATTGGTGAAATAGTTTAGCTTCATAGAGTGGCAACATATATTCATCATTTTTCTCGAAGAGATTTTCTTGAAGATCCCAACCTTCATTCTCTAAATCTTCTTTTGAGTTGAACAGTCCCGAGTCCGATGACATATGATACATATAGGATATATCTACATCCCATGGACTATGAATTTCCTCAGACTCATTGATCAAAATATCTGAATTATTGTGTATTTTGAGGGTGAGTTCTGCGTCTTTTCGGTTTGTGAATATAGGACAAGTTTTCGTGTTAGGGTTGATAGTTTCAATCTCTCTGGGAGTTAGTTCAAATATCCGGGATTTATTTTGCAGTTGTTCCAACTCAGTCAGATAGAAAGCAAATTCTGCGGATCTGCTTTCTCTCACTTCCTCCTCAGAAAGAGAAAGTAGGCAGAAACGCTGACGGCTGTCTACACCCTCAAAAATGCTATTTGAATTTACAAATCCATATAGGCTAACTAGGTTATTCTCTTCGACGATCTCTCTGAAAAATTCTTGAGTCTTAGATTCAGTTGCAATCCCCGTCGGTACAATCACTCCACTGCGACCTGAGTCATTAATTGAGTTGAGAAAGTGTTCTGCAAATGGAGCATATATATTTATCTCTCCACTTCCAGTGAGTGGGTACCGACCACTATGTCTGACAAACTCTGCAGTTTGGTTAGTCCTTTTAACATTCCTGTTATATTCTTCGTAGAGTTCTGGCTGTTCTGATTCTAAGTTTTCAATCAGTTCTTCCCGCTCTGCTTGGTTTTTAGCATTAACAATATCTGGAGCTCTTACAGCGAAGAACTCCTTTGTTTTAACTTGAAGCACATCCCAGGGGGTTCCCGATTAGACAATCAAACCCACCGTCGGAGAAAACTTGAGGGAATTCAAGTGGCCAGTGGAAGAAGGATTGTTCATCCGCAATTCTGGACGCTCGCTCCCGGAGGTCCTGAATACCGGATAGCTTCTTCAATGGCGCATCAGAAGATTCTGGAGGATCTCGGCGGATTCTCTCTATTGTATTTGGCGTAGGGTATTCATCTGCTGACCCATCAAGAGGCCAATAAAATGCAGCGGTCCATAAATCACAAGCGAGCTTCTCGTGTTTGAATCCCTCACTATCTCGTAATTTTTGGTAGATTTCTTCCTTCTCATTAACATCCTCAATATTGGTTTCTTCCAGATGATCCAACTGTTCTGCGAGGCTCACGTAATCGTCTTCTACTCCTCCCCAACGTCGATCAAGACGAACCTGCTGTTGTTGTTCACTAAGTTCATCATTCTCCTGTCGAACTCGCTTCCGGATCTCGTTGCCTTTGTGCCAATCACGGCCTTTTGAAGTTTCATAAGCATCAACCGGAACACCTTGGCTGAGCAATTCTGGCGATGTCCCGATGAGCGAATTCCCTGCTTAATTCGGTGATCAAGAAAACTCAAGGGCTTATCTGCAACCGCTGAATTAATCCACAGACTGACTTTTGCCAACTCAACAGCCATCGGATTCAGGTCAACTCCATAAAGGCAGTGTTGTACTACTGACCGGCGAGCTTGACGAACCGTTTGTTCATCAGGGTATAGGGATTCGGACCGGATCTCAGCAAGTTTTTGGCCGAGGAAATTGTTAGCAGCAATGAGGAACGCTCCGCTTCCAGATGCGGGATCACACACCGAAATATCCAGCAACTGTCTTTCCTGTACCTCGGTAGAAGCGTCGTCATCAACTCGATCTTCTACTATCGGTTTGAGCGAACTCTGGATAAGCTCGTCAATAAGACCGGGGTCAGTATAGTAGCTCCCTGTCTCTTTTCGCTCCATCCCACGATCATCAAGATAGAACGAATCTGGAGAGATTGTCCTGTCTTCCAGTTCAATAGCTGTTTCAGCTATCTGTGGTGTGAACTCAAGAAGACTCTCGTACACAGCACCGATCTCTTCAACACCTAAGTCAGCGTATGAAATCCGCTGACGGTAGCCATCCTGTTCAATGTGGGTTAAGTCATCTACAGCACTCAGAAGTTTCTCATTTGGACACTCGGCATCCAAGATATATTCTAAATTATCGTTGTCGAATAGATCCCCATTATAACCGGGAACACCAAGCCGCTTATCTCCCTCACCAACCAGTTGGAAAGTCGCCTTCAACCCCTCCCAGAGATCGGTATTTCGGTCTCCTTCTCACGCTGCTCGGCCCGTTCACGGAGCTTTGTGATGCTGTATTCCTCCGTAAAGAGGCTATCACGTTGGGACATCATACCACGTTGCTCAGCAAACATCAGGAATAGCAGTCGGTAGACTACGTAGAGCAGATCCTGATAATAGACCTCGGCTGCGTCTTGTCCACCGTCCTCCAAAGCGGCTTCAATCTCAGGGTTGAGGAATCCGTTCCCGAGAGTTTCAAGCGCATTGACGACATTCTCCTGGAGATCTTGACCCACCTTCACACCGGTAGCGAGAGCCACCTGGTACAGCTGCTCCAGCGGAGTTTCGACGTCATCATCCTCGTCGGCAATAACGGGGTTGATGAACCGTGTGGCGTGACATAGGCGATATAGTGCCCGGAAATCCCCGTAATTGCGATTTGTAAATAGATTCTCCAGATCGAACTCTACGTACCCACGGGTGTACGTGTGGTAGAAATCTCGAAGAACCCGGAGCGTCAGCCCGTTGGTTACGACGGCCCAGTCGTGTTCGTCGCTGGCGTTCAGGAACTCCTGGAGCGTGTCGTGTGGACTCTTGGCTCCACGGGGAGCGTCCTCCGGTTTCTCGTCCAGCTTCTGTTCTGGTTCGACGGTATGAATAATCGGAGCCGTCCGCCCCTCCATCTCACCGTAGCTTTCGATCTCGCCATCGGGCCACCCCTTGTGTGAGAGGTTTGCCTCGATGCCGCCTGCTTCGAGATTCTCACGCTGGAAGACCGGCTCGAACCCGAGATTCTGGAACAACTTGAGGATCCACTTCGTACGAGCGTCCGAGACGTCCATATGGAACAGCGTCTCGTCCATCGTGAGCTCGTCCCATCGCTCTCGAAGCGTGTCCCACGTATCCCCGATCTCCGCTTCGATGTCGGCCTCTTCGGGCGGCTCTGTGTTCGGTAACGCAAAGGTCTCCGGTCGGACGGCAGACTCCCCGCAATGACGCTGTCGGAGCTTGCTCACCAGTTCGTCCGTAAGGAGACCGCCGCTGGTATTGATGAACGTCGTTGACCCGGTTCGTGGAGTACTGGAACTCGATTCGGCTTCGGCGTCGGTAGATGGTGTATCGATACTCATTGTTAGTTGCTCCCGTAGTAGACGGTGACAGTCAGCAGATCTTTGCTCGCAATCTCGACGTCGTCAATTCCGGATAGCCAGCTTCCGCTTCCGGATTTCTCAAGCTCCGCTCGCATCTCCGTTCGCTGTTCGACGATTTTGTCCCGGCGCTGTTCTGCTCGCCGTTGTAGCGTCTGTTCGAACGCCCCGTGTCCGAGAGCGTCTTTGAGATCGTCCTCCTTCTCCATCGAGGTACGCTGAACTGGTTTGGCTTCGCTTTCCTCCAGTGCCTCGACGTGGTTCTGATCGAGCGGTTCGTCCCCGTAGATCGGCAACCCGACCTGCACCAACTCCTCCATAATCGTTGGGTCGGGCTTTGTGTCCGCCACGTACCGAACCAGTGCTGTATACACTGCTGTCGGCTCACTCACTTCGTTGGTTCCCCGTATGGCTGTCCGCCCATAGCGATCCTCATCGGTCAACGCAGTTTCCTTGACGGCTTCAATGAGCCGCTGTACGAGCGGGTGGGCGATGTCGAGCATCTCCGTATCCGAGGATTGGGATGCCTCGTTCGGATCGAACGTCACGTCCTCGTACTCACGCTTGATGTCTGGCCCTTGAAGCCGATCAGCGGTGATCTTGATGTCGAGATGGCCCTGGACGTTCATATCGTACGAGCAACTGAACAGATCCAGAGCGCTCTTCACGAACTGTTCCAAGGTCCCCTGACCGCCGATCCGCTGGTGCGTCTCCTCTTGGCGCTTCTGAACCTCTTGCAGTCCGACTTCGGTGTGTCCGTAGAAGGACTCGGACTTGATCCGGTCGAGCGTCTGGTCGTCGAAGACGCTCGCACTCTCACGCTCTGCTGGTGCGGAACCGCCTCCGAACTCTTCGAGTGTCGCCTGTGGAACGCCGGCGTCGATTCCCTCGTCTTTGAGGAGTTCGAGGATTCCCTCGTCGTCACCGAAGTAGGGCGGTGAAAACCCGTACTCCTGCCTGATGTTGTTCGCTTTCTGAACCAGCTTTTCGAGGATGGCGACGTCCATCTGGTCCTCGACGACCATCGTCCGGATGACGACTTCGTCGTTCTTCTGCCCGTACCGGTCGATTCGACCGTTCCGTTGCTCCAGCCGGTTCGGGTTCCACGGCAGCTCGTAGTGGATGATCTGGTTTGCGGCGTGCTGGAGGTTCATCCCCTCGCTGATGACGTCAGTAGCGATGAGAACGCCCCGTGTAGAGTCCTCAAACTCCTTGAACCGCTCTTTCCGCTGGGCTTCGTTCAGAGACCCGTGAAGCGTGAAGACCTCGGTCTCGTCGCTCTGAGAGTCTTTGATCTGCTCTTCGAGATACTCCAGGGTGTCCACGTACTTCGTGAAGATGATGACACGGGGATAGTGGAACCGATTGGGGAGTGTTTCGTCGAGGAGCCGCTGTAGCTTTGCGTCACGGGTTTTGGTGACCCGCTTCGCCTTCTCTGCGACGTCTTCGAGAACGTCCAGTTCCTGTTCGATAGCGGCCATGTCACCCGTGACGACCCGCTCGACTCGTTCTCCGACTTCCTCCTCACTGTACTCTTCTCCGGGGTCGTCGTCGAGTGCATTCGCCTGTGCCATCGATTTGGAGACCCCGGCTGTCTCCTCGATTACAGTCTGTGTATCTTCCTCGTCAATATCCTCCAACCGACCTTCGAGCTTGTCTTGACGATTTTTCAGGGATTGTCGGAGTGCTTCGGGACTGCTCAGCGCTCGCTTGAGGAAATGAATGACAGACCAGCGCGCCAGCGTCTGGCTCTTGGAGCTAGAGCGCTGGGCAGAGGACATCAACAGTTCGCCGTACTCCCGGACGGCGTCGTACGTCTCTTCTTCGTATTTCGTTGGCGTGACCCGTACCTCGTCCTGATTACGTTCCGGGAAGGGGTTCTTTCCGTCGCTATCGGAGAACCATTTTTTGACGTCGTCTCGCCGCCGCTGGACGACGTGCTTTCGAGCGCCACCTCGATGAATAGTGGGATCGTGTCGAGGGCCGGAGACGGCGTCGACGTCGAGCATTCAGAATCAGACTGGCGAACGAATCCGTGTACCCGTTGTGAGGCGTAGCCGTCAGGAGGAGACAGTGTTCGGCGTGGTCGGTGACCTCAGTCGCAAAGTCCCAGCGCTGCATATCGACCGTTTCGTTCGCCCCAGATTCGTGCGGTTTCGCAGCTTGGTGTGCCTCGTCAATGATAACGAGATCCCAGTCTTGATCCAGAATCTCGTGCCGAACGCTGTTCTGCTTGGCATAGTCGATGCTGACGATCAGCTTCGAGAAGTGCTCCCACGGACTGGTTCCCGGCGGAATTTGCTTTTCCATTGCCTTCCGGTGGCGTCGGCTGATGATGTCCGCATCGATGTGGAAGAAGTAGTTGAACGCTTCACGCCATTGTTCTCGGAGATTCGCAGGCGTGATGATGAGGATTCGATCAGCCTTGTTACGAGCGATAAGCTCGCTCGTGATGAGCCCTGCCTCGATGGTTTTCCCGAGACCGACGTCGTCCGCTAGTAGCATCCGGACACGAGGCATATCGAGGGCCATCACAACTGGAGTCAGCTGGTACTCGGTGGGGATTACCCGTGATCGCTGCAAGCTCACAAGCGGAGCTGTCCCGTGGAGCATCGAAAGGCGATATGCACGATTCAGTAATCGCTGAAACTCAGGATTACCGAGCTTCTCAGGGTCTGGTGGTTCCAGACTACCCTGCCTGATGTCTTCAACCGGCGTATAGAACCGGTGTCGGTCAGCAGCATTCCCATCTAAGGGGGTCGCCGTTACGACGTTCCCATCTACAGCGTCAACGCGCCAAAGTCGGTTCCGATTTTCTACCACAGAGCCGGGTTGGATATTGGGGGAAGTTGTGAGCTCATTTGTTGGAACTTAAGACAGTGCTTTGTGGCTACTGAAGATGTTTACAACCTGCAAGGAGAACATACTTATCTCTACCGGGAATGGAATTAGTGCGAAATAACGCGCCGGGCAGATGACTATTCAAGTAGCTCCTAAAGGAGAGAATTTCCAATTTTTTGCTTCTAACTTCCCCTACCTCTTCGAGTGATTTCAACTTGCTGTCCCCAGGTGATGGTAGCATCACGGATCACCACCACGCGGAGGCGACCCGGGTACGACAGGCTACGGATTTAAGCGATACTCCAAGACTCCCCGTTAGCGCAGTGTGAACAGTTGTAGAACCGACCACTCGAAATCAACGAATACAGAGACAGAGTCACACGATCACGATGACGCGACGAGTATGAGCGAATCGAGCAACAATCGGCCGGATTGGTTGAGTCCACAGGAATGCCACGAGACGGTTGATCCGGCCACACGGGAAGCGGTGTTTGACGAGTATTCCCGTCGCTGCCGGGTGTGCGGACGACGCGATCAGGAGAAAGGCGGGTTAGCGAAGCTGCAGGTCCACCACATCGAGCGGAATCTGGACGGAATGGATGAGCACGATATAGACAACCTGACGTTACTGTGTCGGTCGTGCCACAGCTACTTTCACCAGCAAACCACGTCTGCGGTTGCTCCGGTTGAGATCACTGCGGAGGAACAGACGATGCTGCTCCCGCAGGACATCGAGATCCTCCAGTAGTTAACAAACGCGGGTCCAGCGCGAACGGGTGACACCGCTTCCGGAGTGCCGACCGACCTGTCGGTATCCGCAGTTCGTGAGCGGTTGTGGGTGCTGATGGGGACTCGACATCCCCGTCGAAACCCGCGACCGGCAGATCGTCGATAAAGACGTTGAAACCCGGGAATAGGAGCTCACCGAACAGATAGAGAACTCCGCTCGCGGGCACATCGCGGATGACCCGCAACTGTTGCTCCAGCGCATGGAGGACGAGCAAGTGAGGCAGGCACTCGAACGCGGGTGTGATCGGAGCGATATCATTGACGTGTTCGATGTCTCACGGCGCCCGACGTTCAACAAGCAGAAGCCCGCCTGTGTGTACGACTTCCCCTTGTCCGCGTCCAATCGCGGGGAGCGGCCGACCGACAGCGACCGGTCGGACCGCAGTCCCGACAGGACTGACACACCAGCCAAAGAGGGCCATGAACAGCAGCGGCTTGGCGCAGTACCTGAACAGGATCCGGACTCGCTGGGCCGGAAAGAAACGTGGGGACTCGAGACTAACTCAGAAACACGGCCCTCGAATGAGAGTGTGGAAGATACTGATCAAGCAGTGATCGAGAACGGTGCCGACGAGGAACTGCGCGTACATTTGCAGTACGCAATTGATGCGCTGCAAGAGGTAGAACAAGCACTGTAGCAATCGTCCGTGGAGCGCAGGGTTTGAGTCCTGAATTCCGCGTAGTTGGCGATCCCGTCTGGAAACAGGCCGAGCAATCAGGACTGGGTGTGACGCGGTCCGACGAGTTATGATTTGTTCAGCTCAGAGACGAGTTTGTGGGCTTTTGCGGTTGGCTGGACCTTACTGTTGGTGTCGCGTTCGTAATACTCATCGAGTTCTGAGTTGAGGTATTGCCAAGCCTCTTTTCCGGTCTGGAGTCCCCACGCGTCGGCTAATTCACCGTTTGATGTTGGGGCTAACTGTACGATATCTTTGACTCGGGAGCGGAATTGCGGGTCACCGGGTGTGGTGCGAGTTGGGTCGTCGCCAGAACCGTTCCCAGTACCGTTAGTAGTAGTAGTCGTGCTACCTGAGTCGGGAGACTTTCCAGTCGGAGGTTCGATGATGTCGGGTTGGTCACGCGACTCAGGTGCGGGTACGTCGGATGGATCGATCCCGTCAGTCCAGAGCCCGCCGCCCCAGTTGAAGACGCCGCCGCGCTCGCTCGCGTATCGGATGAATGCACGGAGGGTGTTTTGCCACGGCGCTTCGTCTTCGATGGCAGTCTGGTTTCCGACCATGATGAACTGGTCTTTTGGCCGGGTACAGGCGACGTTGAAACGGTTCTGATTCCCGGAAAATTGCAGTCCGTATTTTTCGGTGTTGACCGCGCTAAAGAGGATTGTTTCTCGCTCACGGCCTTGGAAGCCGTCAACGGTTGAGACTTCGACATTGCCGTAGTCGGAGAGTTCGTCGCTGATCAGAGTGCGTTGGCCGCGGTAGGGTGTGATGACGCCGAGTTCGGACTCGTTAACGCCCTGCTCATCTACGAGATGGGCGACGAGGTCTGCAACGACATCAACTTCTGCGGTGTTGACGGAGCCACTGAAGCGCTTGCGCCAGGCTTGCTCGCCGGCGACGTCCACGAACGTTACCGGTGGGCCGTCACAAATGGCTTTGACCTTCGAATCGGGGTCGTCTCCGGGAGTCCATTCTGAACCCGTTGGGGCAGGAATCGTCAATGGTGATGTTTCCGTCGTAGATGTGTTCCTGGGAGAAGCCGATGATGTCGGCGTGGCTTCGGTAGTGGTATTCGAGCCACTGATCGATGTCGTACCGGTTGCGGAGGAACGAAAAGATCGAGGCGTCGTCGGGTGGGCTGCCGTCGCTTGTTGAGAGTGTTTTGAGGACAGGTTGGAGTTGGTGGTGGTCGCCGACGACAACCCATTTGTTCGCGTTGATCATACCGAGAAGGCCGAGTGGGACTGAGATTTGGCTCGCTTCGTCGATGATGACTGTGTCGAATTGGACCTGGGCGAGGCCGCCGAGTTGGGATCGGATGATCGTCGCACCGGTAATGTCCGCGTTCTCGATAGAGGTTTTCTCCGCTTCTGATTGGAGTTCCTGAATTTTCCGACGGGTTTCGGAGAGTTTGGCTTGCTTCGCATCGATCTCTTCCTCGGCATCGCTCATCTCCGTGCCGCTCACAGGACCGGTTTCGGCCGCTCGTTGCAACACCTCATATTGCTCTTGATCGTGCTCCAGCTGATCACCCATGTTACTGATCTCTGATTTGAGATCCTCGACTTCGGCCAGCAACTCTGACACGGAGTTATCGTCACTCTCGTCAATGACTTTCGAGAGCATCACTTCGGACGTGCCCTTCGACATTTTCTCTGGCCGACCAGCCCGAACAAGTTGATGCGTGTCTCGATGGCTGAGTTTCTCAATGACGTTGTCAACCGCGATGTTAGTGTGCGAGGTGACGAGCACGGATTCGCCTCGGTTAGCAAGTTCGTGAGCGGCTTTGGCGATAACCTCGGTTTTTCCGGACCCAGGCGGACCAACGACGAGTGAGAGGTCACCGGGTTCGAGACCGAGGATGTCGGCCAGAACGGATTGCTGTGAGTCATCGAGTTCAGAATCCACTGAGACTTCGCGTATCATCTAGCTCGACAGGTGTCGCCTGGGTGATTGTGGATTGATCAGTGTGTCACACAGGCTCGGGCCATTAATAGCGAGTTTTGCCACCGTTGGATCCGGATTCTGCTCGTTATGCCAGCCTGCGAAGTCACGGCGCAGTTCTCGTAACAACCCGAGCTGCTGGGTTGTAGCGATCATCGTTTCGGAGCTGCAGACCGTGATATCCTGTCCTGCTTCGAGGCCAGTTGCGACGCCGCCCCAGTAATCAACCTGAATGTCACGGTTATTGATATTCACGACACGCCCCATGTCGTGGAGACTACCGTCTATAATCTTGCCGATCTGTCCGCCTTCTTCGATCCATCCGGGAAGCGAGGTCTTCGAGCGAAGGACAAGAAATTGTTTCTCGATATTTTGACTCAGAACGGTAACGTCAAGCTGTTCGCGCCATTTCGAGTTGCTCTGCTCTTCGCCTTCTGCGAAGACAAGTGCTGACCAGCCGGGGAATCGCGTGCCACACGTTGTGCAGCGATAACTGAACGCAGCGTCGAGTTCTTCGCCGCAGTAATCACAGTACTCGTATGGGTTCTCGTCGTCGGTATGTGCGTCTTCGATATCTTTGAGTTCCAGTGTGTTCGCATCGAAATACGTCCGGACCTTCTTAACTTCAGTAGCGATATCCCGTCGGGAGGTATCCTGAAGGAAGTCGTCGATGTAGTCTCCGAGGATTGCGAAACCCATTGTCAAATCGCCCTCTGTACGGGAGGCAACCTCTGATCCGACAGCATAGATCGTCGCGGCGACCGCGGCTTCCTTCCCGTAGCGTTCTTTACAGAATGCGATTCCTTGCGTTGGGTGTTCGTCGAGCCAGGAGACCTGTGTACCGAAGTCAGGTAAGTCGTAGTTCAGATACGGCGGCTGGTTTTCAGTAAGGTAGCCAGCATCAGAGAGCACGTTGACGAGGTGCATCGTCTCGGGAGGGATATCGAGGTCAACGGCGATTTGTTGGTACATCTGCCAAGGAATCATGCTAATCTGAACTCAATTCACACATTTATAGATTTGCCAAAGGGGTGATGAGTGGGGTTCCCATCGTAGAATTGTCTGTGTGTCTTTTTATAATGCCTAAGTGAACCGTACTGAACAGGGTGACGAGCGAGGTTCGTATCGGCGTTACGCGGTGTTTCGTGCTTCAGGTGTATCTGGGGCATACCCGGCCTTCTGCAAGTTGGTGAGGACTTGATTGATAGTTTCGAGAGTATTATGCAGGTTTTCTGTGGTACGGCCGCTGCTGAGGAATTCGTTGCTGTCGGTGTTTTCGATCAGGAGGTTGGCGTGGGCGACGTCGTTGCGGAGTTCGGTGATTTCGTGGAGACGAGAGTCTGCGCCGCCTTTTGTGGAGAAGCCACAGGTTTTCCAGCAACCTTCGACGCTGGTCACGATGGTTTCGAGGGCTGAAAACGAGGCGTAATGGATCTCTTCTAATGCGACGTTTGCTGCTTGCGCGTCTTCATACCGGTCTTCGATGTTGTCGAGTTCATTTGCGGTGACTGGCGTGGTTTTCCAGTCTGGTTTCTTGTCGAGGATGAGTTCGCGGAGATGTTCTTCGAGGTACGTGATACGGTCGAAGAGGTAGATGCGTACGGGGGCGGTGTTAAGATCGGCTCGGGTGAGGATGCCGGTGACGTGGTTGGGGCCGCCGAGGAAGTACACGGGATTCCCGATGAGTGCAGACAGGACGGCTGTAAAGGAAGTGTCCCCGCTGATTATGTAGTCGATGGTTAGCGGGGTCAGATGGTCGTCGAGGGTGTTACCGTCGTCGTCGGTTGTGACGTCGTCGGTGTGGATGAATCCGATTGGGTCGTTGTCAGCGTAGACGGGGGCGGCGTCGTAGCCGTTCTCATTTAACCATGCAGCAGCGTCACTCGGAGGCGTGTCGTGTTCAAGATATTCGACAGAGTGCGTGGCGAGTTCGGCCGCGGTGCAGTCGTAGAGGTCGCGGGGCATGTCGGTAACTGTGGAGGCGAGGGTAGTCAATCTGGGGAACATGCCTTGCAGAGTAGCGAATCGAACCCTCATCCACCACAAGTTTAATGCTCATAGGACATATATTTGTATTTGATTATGCTTAATGGGCATTTTGAGTCGGCGGGGGCGAGTATCGAATACGGGGATGCTGGTTTCCTCTTTCCCGTCGATGAACTGGATGCGACTGTCCTCCAGTACCGAGATGCCCAACTCGCGGTCGACGACGTCGATGGATCAGACGTCATCGTCGTCGCACCGACGAGCCTCGCAACCAGTTATTTCCTCACCCAGCACGCACTCACCGCGATTCCCGTCGACAATCTCCCCGCTGCGGTTCTGACCCAACTCGCCGACGAGCTTGACCGTTCCCTGGATACGTTCGAACTCATTCAGATCGGGAAGTGGAATAGTGACAGTACGAACCGTTCACTCGCCGAATTCGCGGACGCCTGACCCCCGACTCTTGGACGTACAGACCCGGACAAACCCAACAGTACACGACTATCGATGACTGAGACACTCGCTGACGAGTACCCGGAGGCCGCCCCGTACATCCAGCAAGCCGTCGACGAACACGGCGAAGACTGGGTGTTGGAGAATTACTACCAGCAACTCTACCCGCTCGGGCAGCTGATGGAGATGCCCGAAAAGGACGAACTCCCGTTCTACGACGATGACGAGAACGACACGATGACCGAAGAGGAACGAGTGGAGATGTACCAGGCGTGGGCTGAGTACCGGGAAAACCTACGAACAGGGACGCAAGATGCCGAATAAACAGCTCTCAGCCAGACTTCGTCACAGTTTGACGCCCGACTTGTGAGATGAGTACCTCCAAACGAGATGCTGATGCGACACACCTCGTTCTGATTTTAACGGAGTCTCACGTCCACTCGTCGAGATTCTTTTGTTCAGAGTGATCCGTTGGAAGTGTAGCCAAGAGGTCGGAAGCGGTATCTATGCTCTTCGTGGCGTCTGCTTCTCGGATAGTGGCTAATCCATCGTTCGGGGCGATATCGAGATTTGATGCGGGGACAAATATGGGTCGGTCTTGATCGAGTGCTATTTCGTATTGTGCCATAGTTCCTCCATTTCCGTCGGTGGCGACGAAGATCATCCCGTCACTCAGCGCGGCAGTGAGCTCGTTCCGGTCAAGGAATGCATGACGAGCCGGCTCGGCGTCGGGTTGGCGCATTGAGATGAGGAGCCCGCCTGTATCGATGATTTGATCGAATAACGTTTGATTCTCTGGTGGGTATGCGACGTTGACGCCGGTTCCGAGGACAGCGATGGTTGAATCGTCCGTATCTAACGCGCCGCGGTGAGCAGCAGTATCCGCTCCGCGGGCCCCACCACTAACGAGTGTGTAACCATTCTCTGCGAGTTCCGCTGAGAGCGATTCGATCCATTGTTGCCCTGCTTCGTTCGTTTCACGCGATCCTGAGACGCCGATTGCGTCTCCAGTCAGGAGCCCGACGTTTCCTTTCGCGTACAAGAGAACCGGGGCTTGGCCGGCTCGGACTGCTTCCGGATATCGGTCTTCCTTGATGCCAATAATTCTGATTCCATTCGATTCGTAGGTATCGAAGCGGTTGAGATAGCCTTCGACCTCGTCGTCAAGCGACTGGATTTCTGTAAGTGTGGTCTCGTCTACGTAGTGGTATTTGCCGGTCAGAGAGGCTGGAGCGCTGAGTAGATCTCTCGGGTCGTTGAAGTGGTTGTATAGTTCGTACGCACGTGCATCCCCAATTCCGGAGATGTCGGTGAGGGCAGCCAGTAGCGCTTTGTGTGTGAGTTCCATTAGTCTACCCCGGCGATGATTTCTGATGCTGGAGTTTCTGGCTCAGTGATCTCTTTCACGTCGGTCCGCGGGCCACCAGGGGTAAGGCCGAGAGTGATACAGACGACGCGGTCTGCGCCGGCCTGGCGGAGAAGATGAGCTCCCGCAAGGAGTGAGCTACCAGTCGTGCAGATGTCGTCAAACAGAATGACGGTATCGTTGTGGAGTTTTGCCCGTGTTCGGAGCGATTCAGAGGGGTGGAAAGCGACTTGTCGGCGTTCTTCTTCCGATTTTTCGCGTTGACGTTCGACGGTTTCTGTTCGTTCAAGAAGCGGTGTGTAGATGATATCTGTTTCAAGAACAGCGTCCTGTGCCAGCTCTACTAATTGTGAGCTGCGTGACCCAGCCTCGTGTCCCGGGTAGACCGTGATGTAGTCGTACTCCCAGGTATCAAGGAGGAATCGTCGGTGGATGAGGTCCTGTAGTCGTGGGCGGAAAGTATCAATCGGGTCGTCTTCTCCGTGTTTTGCGAGTGCTTGAAGCGCGTTGAAGCTCCGAGAATCCGGACGATACCAGTCCAACGCGAAAACATTCAATGCTCGGTTTACCGGAGAGCCTGCTGGGGGAGTAGCTCGTTTAAATAGATGAGACAGTCGTCCGTAGTCTATGAGTTTTGATTCGGCTTCCGTTGATGATGTTGGTGTCGAAGCCGGAACAGGCCCGGTCGGTTGCGACTTGTTTCCTTCAAGTGGGGTTACATCAACCTGATATTCTTGGTCTAAATCCTCGAAACACGTCCGATACATATCTGTGATAGGAATCGTTCTATTATTAGTCCCATTCTCCGATGGAAGTGGTGGGTACGCCGGGAACATAGCAAGCTGTAGCAATGCGTCCTGGAGTTCCTCAAACGAGCCGGGGAGTTCTGGTATCGGGTGATCTGTTCCAGGTACACAAGGCCGAACGAACTCTCTCGTCGTCTTCACATTCGCCATCTCCCGGAGGAGTTCATGCGTATCATCTCTAAAGGGCTTAACGTCGATAACTTGGTAATCCGTTACTGTCTCGGCGTCTCCGAACACCTTACGATAGTCTCTAATACTGAATGAAAGTCTATCTTGATGCTGTGGTCCATAGCCGGTAAATGGAGTAGATACGTCACCGAATCCGATGCAGGCATCAAGTAGAACGAAATACTGAATACGTGGATCTCGGCGGTCTTCAGGATCGATATCGGTTCCAGAGATTTGGAAAACAAGCTCTAAAACTTTTCTCGCATTGCGGAACGACTCATAGTATTCCGAGAGGTAGTTTGGATAGACAGTGCCACCACCAGGCACCGTATATTCCTCTGGGGCTGGTACAGGAAGTTCACCTGGGGTGAGAACTTCCTGTTGGCTATTCCCACCCGGAGACGTTGCTTCCTTTGAGTTGTCCTGGAACTCAGGAGTGGAGCCAACCTTTGAATCCTCAGATTGGTCAGCGTCTCTATCGGTTCGCTTTCTCGCATCTGGGGTCTGCTTGCTTTCGGTGTTCTGTGTGGGGAGGTCTTTCGGGGAGTCGAGAAGTTGCTTTGCTACCTGCTCGTCGTCCGGTTCTAAGGATGAGAAGTTACCTGCTTGCGCGGCTTCTTGGAAGCGCTGTACCTGTTCTGTAGACAGGTCAGCTCTGTTGGACAGGTCTTGCGGTGTAACGGTACGTAATTCTTCGATTGATGTTATGCCCGCATCCACAAGAGACGATCCGTTACTTGGTCCAACTCCGCAAACTGCGAAAAGCCCGTCTCCTTGTAGCATCTCCTTAAGATACCGTTGTACGTACCCGATTGCCTTGTCGTGAGAGCGCCCTTCGTCAACTAGGCGGTTTACTGCGTCTTCAACGTCCTTGGGATCAAGTGTTGTCGCTGCTGCGAGTGAGTTAATATCCCACTCTGGTGATGTAGAAGCTGAATCTGAAGACGACATCTCTTGATTTTCCACTGTCGACCGTTCATCGTAGACTCTGACGATAGCTGACTGATCTGAGATCAGTTGCTGGACTTCGTTCTTTGAGATGCTATCTTCCGTCTTTGCTCCAACAAGTTCTACAATAACAGCGGTATTGTGCAAGCCTTTTTTGCAAGTGCCGATTCCACCTCTCTGGCTGTGGCATCAGGGCGTAAGTTAATTTGAAAACCTGATACGGGTCGGGCATCAACTTCATGCGTTGTAACATCAACTGCGTCGCCGGTGACTTGATACTCAAAGAAAATCGGCGAACGTGGCTTGGTTTCGATGTGTTTCTTACCAACAATTTGCTCTGGCATTCCTGGAGAGAGGACTTGTATGCCTGACTCAGACCTGTGGATTGGTTCACTACGATTTCCGATTAGAACAGCATCAAGGGAGGTCCCAAGCGTTTTCTCTAAAGTGTAGGGAGTGATCCGTTAGTAGCTGTGGAGACATCGTCAAAAAGCACAGCGAGGTAGCTTGTCGCGTCTGTAGGTGGAGTGTGTTCATCCTCAAAACGTGGGGGTGAACCTGTACTATACAGAAAAATACCGATATCCGACACCTGATACCATCCTGTCTGTGGTCCGGAGAGTAGCCCTTTGTTTTCAAGTTCTTGAATTATGTCTGGAGTCCGGGTAACATCACGCTCCCCTCGAACGAGAATGAATTCAACTTGGTTATTTTTCAGTTTTTTCAGCAATCGCCTGCACTCTTTGACGACCCACGCGTCTGGATCTTTGCTCCAGAATAGATTTCCACTATGAATGAGGGCTTCTGCTTCGATCGCACATGCATAATCGACCACTTGTTTAAATGCGGAGACAAAATCATTCTGTCGTTCCTTTCGACCCATGTTCTTTCGGTCAAGATACGTATTCGTCGTGTGTACGAGTGAAACACCCTTACCAGAGTGGGTCTCTCCAGAAAGGTCGTTCTGGTTCTGCCGAGATACTTCGCCCGTGGTTTCATCACCGCCTGGGTTCTCAGTGTCAACTAGACCTTTCGCTGCCTCGGGATTAGCGCCCGTTAGATCGGTGTTTTTTATGTTTGCTTCGCGGAAATCGGCCTCAGACAATTCTGCGTCGGTAAAATCGATCCCAAATATCGATAACCCTCTTAGATCAGCCTTCCTTAAGTTCGCATTTCTGAACGAGACCTTCGAAACCGTACAGTCCGTTAGATCTGCCCCCCGAAAATCAGCCTCTGAAAGGTTCGAATATCTTAGATAAACATCGTTCAGATTTGTATTCCGAAAGTCAGAGCCACTGAAATCAACCCCTGTTAATACACTATCAGTTAGTTCAGCATCCCGAAGCACAGCACCGGATAGCAGCTCCCGCGGGGAGCCGTTTAGCTTCCGATTCTCTGGTTGTTCTCGGGTTTCGGCGAGAGTGTCAGAGGGCTTTCTTAGATCGGTCTTAGCATGCCAGACACACCGATCAAATTCTTTCCAAGTACTTCGATAGCAACAGTATGCACAACTATCTGTATTATTCTGCTCCTCTGGGATCCAAGTGAATCCACATCGTCCAGCCATTGGACTTTGGTTTACTGCTTCCGAATCAACAATACTGGCCTCAACAGTTTCGCTGGGGATTCTTTCTGCAGTGGTCCGATTAGTTGCGTTCAACTCAGTAGTCTCTGACCACTGCTTAAGCGCCTCATCAATACGATACCATTCTCCGACTGTCCAATCTAAACCTGCAGCAGGGCTTTGCTTCCAAATGATAAATGGGACTTGCTCTGCGTAGTTAGTTGTCACGGTAAGTTCGTATGCCCGGGTTTGTGAACTCCGCTTCGAGAGATCACATACTTTCACAGAAAGAGAAATCATATCGTTATGATCGTGGTCAGCTACACTAGACATTCCTGATAGTATCCAATATGGTTGCTCACATAAACCTAATCCGAACCATCGACCGGAGTGGGATTCTAACCACTCTCGACTGATGAGGTTACAGATCTTAACAATGGGGAAGGGTATTTTAGCATAAATTATGATAGGAATACGTTTTTCAGAATCGTTCTGGATGGTATGAGTATGGATTTGGATCGGGCGCGTGGTGCGTTACTTGGATTAGCGTCTGGGGATGCGCTTGGCCGGCCAGTCGAGTTTACGTCTGCGTCGGAGATTAGTGCTGAGCACGGTCGGCTGGACGAGATGGTCGGGCACGGGACGTGGAACCAGCCTGCTGGGACGATCACGGACGACACCGAGCAGGCGCTGTGCATCGCACGAAGTCTCGCCGAGCAACAAGCGTTCGATCCGGCGGACATTGCCGAGCGGTTCGTTGCGTGGTACGATAGTGGGCCGTTCGACATAGGAGGGATGACGAGGCGGTCGCTCAGCCGCCTCCAACGCGGCGATGCGTGGAACGAGGCAGGCCAGCACGTCTGGGAGCAGAGCCGCGAGGGCCAGAACGCAGGCAACGGAAGCGTGATGCGGTGTCCGCCGCTCGCCATCCCATACGCGAATGATTGGGACCGACTCGCCGAGGTGAGTCGACAGTCCTCGCAGATCACGCACGCCGACCCGCGATGTACCGAGGGCTGTGCGATTCTGAATCTCACAGTGGCTGGCCTCCTTGACGATGCGGACACGCCGTTGCAGGACGCACTTGACTACGTCGGGTCGGACGCACCTGGCGAGCTCGTGACGGCACTCGAACCGCTCGCTCGTGGCGACTCGCCCGACATGCTGGAAACGTCAGGGTACGTTGTACATTCACTGCAGACGGCACTCCACGTTGGCCTCTTCGCGGAGAGTGCCGAGGAAGCGATTGTGACGGCGGTGAATCGTGGCGGTGATACGGATACGATTGGGGCGATTGCTGGCGCGGTCGCTGGCGCGCGGTTCGGATCGTCACAGCTTCCGGATCGGTGGCTGAGTGCTATCGACGAGACCGACGAGCTCGAAACCTTGGCAGCGCAACTCGTGGAGGTGGCGTGATGTACGCGTTGGCATTCGACCGGGATTGGACGGTGGACGTGAATCCCCATCCCCAGCGGGAAGCGGTGCCGCTGGAGTGGGTGCAGTACTGGGCGCACGAGGCTGGCCACGAGGTGTGGGCGATTGGGAATCAGGACCTCGTTGACGAAGCAGACATTCCGGGGACGGTGGAGTCGATTCGGCGCCGTGACGGGCATATTGATGCGCTCGGTGACCAAGACGAGTTCGGGTATTACGAGTGGTGGCCTGAACGTGAAGAACGGCTTCGGATTCTCGCGGAGTTGTTCCCGGGTGCTGAGGGGTATATCGTGGTCGATGATCTCGATTTGGGACACGTTGATGGCTGGGAGCACTACCATGCGTGGGACTTCGTTGAGTATGTTCGGGAAGGGGAACTCGGGCTGTCAACACCGTCCTCGACTGATTTGAGCCCGGATGGCGGATTTGAATCCGGTGACGCAGTTCGAGACGTCCTCGAAGAGAGATACGTGTTCGAGCTCACACACCGAGCGGACGACGAACAGAAGACGCATCTGGTCACGCATTTTGAGTCGGATCGCCCATCGATGACCCCGTTGAAGGGGCCGCCAGCGTTCTGGTTCAGAAACCGTGGGAGGTGACGAGAAGTTCTCCGTTCGGCTCCCCGAGATTGCGGCGTTACATCCTGTCTCGTACGAGCGCCTCGCGGACCCGTTGGCGGAAGCTGCGTTCGCGGCGGTTCGAAAACAGGTCGAAGAGGATCCTGCGTCGGTGGACGAAGATACGCTCCAAACGATGCTGTCTGATGCGGCAGCGGACGCGGCGAATGTGGACCGCCGTGAAGCACTCCGCCTGGTGATGGCCGCAGTGAAACACCGTGAGGACGCCCGCGAGGTCGCTGTCAATGCGACGTTCGCGTTACTGGGCGACGAGCCGTCCGCGCTTGACCGAGCGGCGCTCCAAGCACTACACGAAGCCGCGGTGGACGACCCAGCGGTGCTGAAAGAACACGTTGGTGATCTGGCGGTATACGCGAGTCAGGACTCGATGTACCAGGCAGCTGCGACGCGCTGCTTGATGGAGTTAGCGGAGGCTGACTCGGCGAGCGTTCTCGACGCAGTGCCTGCTTTGGAAGCGGCGGCGACGGCTGAGACGGAGGCAACACAGAGCTACGCGGTGTACGCACTCTCCTGCGTTGCGGAAGCGTATCCTGAAGAAGTGTTCCCCGCGATTGACGCCTTGGTTGAAGCAATGCAGAGTGAGGATGAGACGGTGCAGACGAATGCGTTAGCGGCGCTCGGGAAGATCGCGTCGAACTATCCGGACGCCGCAGAACCCATTACGGACGAGTTAGTGACGGTACTGGACGCTTCTGCGAAACGTGTTCGGAATAATGCGGTGGGTTTGCTTGGCGATCTCGCGCAGGAACATCCCGGAGTCGTGATTGAGTACGCGGACCGGATCGCTGCGCGGCTCGACGATAACAATATTCAGGCGCGTGTGAACGCGTCGATAGCACTCCAGCGAGCAGGTGAAGCGGATCCGGCCGCGATTCGAGCCCAGCAGGACCAGTTAGCGGCTGCGTTACAGGATTCGAGCCCGGAAGTCCGGACAAATGTGTGCACGCTGATCGGGAATGCGAACGTGAGCGTACCTATCGAGGCGCTTGAAGAGGTGAAAGAGAACGATTTGGATGAGACAGTACGCGAACGAGCGGGATGGGCGCTCTCACGGCTGAGCTAAAACAGAGTAGATTGAGTCGAACCTGTATTGGTTATCGAGCTTGAATCCAGCAGTTTTGAACGTAACTGTTGAACACGGACACTCGTCGCCGTGTTTGCGGTATCCGCGTAGCACAGTCTGCTCCACCAATTGCGAGTTGGCGACAGAAGTCAGAGACCGGTCGACGGGGCCATATCCGAGATCAGATCGTCGACGTGGGCGCACAGATCTTCCTCAGGGACACCGCGGAGCGCCGCGTACGGGGCTGCCGGGTAGAGTTCGAATTCCAGCGCGATCAGATCCAAGGCATCGGCGGGCGAATATCCCATTTCCAAGACACGAAACAGAACATGCAACAGAAACGGGCCAGCGTCCCGTGCAATGCCGAGTATGGGGCGACCAAAGATATTGCCGTCTGCGTCCATCACGGGCCGGTCGTCCGGAGCGCTGTCACTGGCGATGGCAAAACACGGAGAGTGCGGCGCTTGGACGATTTGGAACCGCTCCGAGCCGGTCGATACATCGACGAAATAACCGCCTTCGTGGGACTGGTGGGTATACTGTACACGAACTCGCTCAGCTTGACATTCTCCGCTCAAGTCGATCCAGGCGACGAAGACGACGTCGCCGACTTGCAGGTTGGTGATTGTGGGGGCATCGGCGACACGATAATACCATCACGGCCCTTTAAGGGTTTGCCAAGGAACGGACAGTACCACCCGCCGCAGTCCGGCGATTACTCTGTACGCTCTTCGATGTTACGAATGATGTTCACGAGTGCCGATGCCGGCAGCCCCCAGCGGAGAACGCAGGGGTCGCTGTCCCATTCGACGACGTCGTAGTCGTCGAGAACCGGTACATACGAGTGGTAAAGTACCACGGGTCGGGTGACCCGTGGCGTTCGCAGAGGCACGTCACGTCCAGAATCGGACGGTAAAGCGTGTGAATCTTTAATTCCCTTCGCGCTCGCCTTGTGGCTCGCGTGGAACCAATAACACCCGAACATGTCGTTCATGTCCGTGAAGGCCAGCCACTTTACGATGGCTCGACACCACCCGTCGCACCACGCCTTACCATGTTTCAGTGCGTAGATTTTGAGAGGTTGTTAACGGTGTGTTCCTAACTAAACCAATGGAATGATGCATAATAAAACCACGCACCAGCCCAACGTGGATTGCCCATCGAGTCGACGGCATTCACCCACGGGTCAGGTGACCCGTGGTACTCTGCCTGCACTCTATAGAATTACCCGTGGAACTCTCGCTGTCTGCTTTAGAAATTTTGTTAGCGAGGGAGTGATTCAACGTCGAGAGATATCTCGTGCTGTTCGAAGAGGTCGGTACAGACAGCTTCGAGATATGGCCTTGCCGGGCCAGCAGGAGGATGAGATGGTTCGGCGAGGTAGAAGGTCGGTTCGAACTCATCCTCGTGTTGGTGGAGGACAACCATGTGAGATGGAAGCTGTCCCTCGTCCTCATCTTGCATCTTGCTGGCCGCTGCTTCGAGTTCGTCGCGGCGAGTCAACGGCTGCCCCGGACGTGGGACAGATGTCAGTATTCCTTGTCCTCGGAGGCCCCGGACGATATCCGCAATCTGAATGGGATACTCCGGTGGGTAGAGAGCTTCGACGGTGGCGTCATCGCCTTGACACTCCAACAGCGCATGAGCGAACTGGTAACAGTTCCGGAGGTCAAGGACATCTGCTGTAGGGACGATCGCCGTGATGAGAGGGTCAAGCGCCTTGACCGGGACAACGTGCGCGACTCGAGGGTGGATAGCCAATTGTCCGTTGGCTTGCTGTCGAAGTAGGTTTCCAAGGCCCAGAACGGGGTCGCCTGGCTGTTGGGGGCGGGCGGGTCGAGCGATTTCTCGGAAAAGATCGAAGCGTTCGTAATCTAGCCCAGGGAGATCTTCGTAGTGGTTCTTGAGCGCTGCATCTGAGTCTGGTGGCGTCGTCGCAGCGAGTTCAGTGCAACCGATAGGGAGATCAGGGAGATCTGAGAGCTTCATACTCTCAACTTTCTCAGGGGTATGTAAGAGGCTTCGTCAGACATGGATTATCTAGGAGGGGTCTTTACATGGTTGTACTCCGTTCCAGCGAGATTCCGAATATTGACGGCCGTGATCTCCCGCGCATTCCGGCTACTACCGAAGCCTTTAATCTGGACAGCCGGTATCTGATTTTCAGAGACGGTGAATGTGCTCCTGGTAGTATCGAAGGCAGGAGTCTTGGGAACGAACTGATGGGAGATCTGACGAAGCCTTAATACGACTATCATATTAGTAAAATTCGCTATGATATGTGTACAACATCTATCTGCTCAATTTGCGGTCCAATCATCTATCGAACAAGGGGGTGGTCAGTCATGAAGACGCCCCCTTGGACGAACTGCGAATTGAGTTTCAGGATGTCATCACTGATGCTGTTCCTCGCGTCTCTCGTGGTGATACATATATGCTTGATGAGTATGTCCTCCTTCTCCGGGAACTCGGTTATGATGTCGATTATGAGAACATCTACGATGGCAATGGGTTCCTCGCACAGGTGACGATCAACGGGGAAAACCACGCCCTCTGGCAGGGAGGTATCATGGGTATTGACCACAGTGTATTGGTGGTCCAGAAGTCGATCGGCAGGTTTGAAAAGTAACAACAGATATTGACATAGGAATTTCTCGTCCGATTCCTCCTGATCGGAGTGACTTCGGACTATCAGTATGTTTCCCAAGCCCTTATACGTGACAACTGTTCCTGTATAGAATGCTAGTCATGGAAATAGTACAAATTGGTAACGAAACGGTCGATCTGGAGGACTATCTCTTTGACTTCTTTGACCCGAGTATTTCACAAGAACAGTTGGCGGCGTTCAACCGACTCTACTGCCCGACTTGCCAGATTATGATGGGGCCATTTTCGATAACTTCATCTGGAAGCTTTCGATGTGACGAGTGTGAAACTGTCTTTCAAGAAGTAGACTGGGCAGGAGATGATCGCGTGGCGATTCGCTCCTACCCGTTCAAATGCCCTGAGAAGTGCCAGGGGCGGACGCTGGCAGATCGGGTCCGAATACACGTCTACGATGGATATTACGAGTCGATATGTGTTGACTGTGGAGAGACGTGCTACTGCGGGAATACATCTCGTAAGAAAGCTATGGAAAAACTCCGAGAGGTTGCTGAAGGGATGAGCGACGTTGATCAGTTCAAAGAGTTCGTTGAATCCAAAGATTTCAGTGAGACAATTCCACTCAGTGAAGTAAAGGGATAGAGTCTATCGGCTGAGCCTTCCTATAACAGAAGGCGGTCACTTTGAGCCGGACTTGTAGCGTAAGTAGAGGGTGTCATAGAACTCTTCTCACACCGTGATGATCGTGCTTCCCGGATTGTCTCCTCGTTCGTAGTTGGTGATTGCGACGACGAGACGCAGACACAGCGCGAGGAACACCTGCGCTCGTGCATGGACGCAGCCTCGGGCGTGCGTTCGCCCGAGGCCGCAGCCCTTGACCGATTCGCTGGAATTCGTTCTCGATGTACTCGCGGCCGAATGTTGGTCTCATTGTGGTAGTGGCACCTCGTAGTCAGCCGCCAACTCCTGGAACTTGTCCCACTCCGGGAGCCGGTCGTCGTCGACCTCGCCGTACGTCTCGAGGTAGCGGAGCAAGGCGTCGATTTCGTCTTCGAGGCCATACTTCGCCGCCTGCTTTCGGAGATCCTCCTCGTCGACGTCGACGTGGCTGAGCAGGAGGAGACAGTACGAGCGGTGGCGGCTGCCGTCGTCGATCAGTAGCGTGTGACAGCAGAGCTCCGCCGGCGAGACTGCGTCGAGGTCTTCGGAGTAGACGTAGTAGCGGTGGCCGGTGAGCAGGAGCTGGAGGTCATAGGCCGCGAATCGAGCAAGGCCGGTTTCGTGGAACGCCTCCGCGTCGATCTCCATCTCGGCCTGGAGGAGGAATTCGTCGTAGTCCTCCCAGAGAATCGTGCCCTTCGGGGCAACGGCTTCGAGGCGTTGGCGATGCAGATGGTGTGCGAGTTCACGGGCGAACGCGTGTAGGCGGTCGAAGTCGGCATTGAACTCGTAGCGGCCGTCGGCCGTCCCGACAAGCCCACGGTCGCGAAACCGCTTGAGGATGCGGTTGACCGTGTTGCGGTAGTTGTCGCTCCGGTCGGCGATCTCGGAGACGGTTCGCGGCTGGTCGAGGTAGTACAGCACCTCGAGTGACTTGCCGGTCAGTAGCTCGGGGAACTCGATGTGGGAGTGCTGGCGGACGAGGTCCCGATAGAGTTCGACGGCGCGAGCATCCGACGGGACGACTCGTTTTCGCCGCCCGTCGCGTTCCGTGTAGATGAGCCCTTTCTCAACGAGGTCGGCGACGGCACGAGAGAGGTAGCTCTCGCTGTGGTCGAGCTTCGTCGCGAGTTCGGAGATCGTGTCGCCGCGGTCGACCGTGGCGAGGACCTCGAGTTCGATGCGCCGGAGCACGGTGTAACATAGTACGAAACTTGTGTATAAAGAAGTTTCGAGTAGTGTTACAGCCAGCAATCGCGAGAACCGTCCCCACCGTCTCGCTCTTATGCAAAGCTGCGGAAAGACCGTATTGTTACACTGAGCCGGCGCTAATCTGGCAATATGTCTTCTGCTCAGCCAGCGTTCGGAGCGATGTTTCGAGAGCTGATCGAGCTGGGCGTTGTCGAGATCGACACGGAGCCGCTCGATGTCCGCATCGAGCGGCGACTCAAGGAATTCTGGGAGAATACGTCCTGTCCACGGTGCGGCCACCAGAGCATCGTGACCTGGAAGAGTATCGACCGAATCTGGTGCCGTAACTGCAATTTTAAGCCGGTTTTCACCTACGGAACGCCGTTCCACGAGAAACACCTCGCCTGCGGGGAGGTGCTTCTCGCGTTCACGCTGTACGCCGATACGTTGCTCAGTATCAACCAGATCGCGCCGTTTCTCGGTCGAGCCTATAGAACCGTCTACACAGCCATTCGAGACGTGGAAGCCGCGGTTCAGCGCGGCTTCCCCGTCGTCTGGAGCCTCCTCGATCAAACCATCGACGGACCGACGCAAGTCGACGAATCTGGCGAGGTCTGTTCGGGCTACAAAGGCCAAGAGCCGCCGCGGAACAGCCGTTCTCGCGGCGGCTCGTCCCAAACTGGTCGATCTCGTTGGCGAGGCCGCCACGGTGATCAAATAACGCTCGTCGCGGTGTGCCGCGACTCGCTTCGCGTGATTCGCGGCCAACTTGGGATCGACTACAGCAGCGATCTTGAACCGGTGATACAGGAGGCTAAAGACCTCTCCCAGCCGCTGAGAGAGGTCTGGACCGACGGACTCCAGGCGTACCGACAGATGGACTTTGACCACCGAACGGTCATCCACAAAGAGAGGTATGTATCGCCAGAAGGCGTTCATATCAACCAAGCTGAGTGCCTGTTTTCGCTTGTTCAGCCGTGGTTGCGGAAGTTCCGCGGCCTGTCCAAGCAGGGCTTGGAACAGGCCGCTCACACCTTCGGAATCGTTCGCTCATTCAACATAGCGGGTGAATCCGTCGAGTCAATCGTTGATTGTCTCGTTATCGGGGTTTTCCGCAATTCTACATAAGAGCGAGAAGGTCTCACTCACAGTTGTGGCACGGTTTTTGATTTCGAATCAGAGCGTCAAGTCATCAATTTCCCAGTCACTGGCCAGGCCGTCATCAATTCTCTCCTCAGCTACGAGATCTCGGATCCGTTGCTCAACGTCGTCGTCCAGTTCAAACTGATAGTCCACCTCGTCATTCCAGTCCCAGTACCGTGGGATGGTCGGCGAGAAATCACTCACAGCTCCAGCGGGTGCATCTAAGAGATTTCGTGTTTCGGATATTTGCCCACGAGAATATGTGATACGCTCTTGAATCGAGTCATCACGTGCGATTCGCTCCAGCAAGTCCATAGCCAAGTGTTGGTCTGCGTAGAATGCGTGTTCGAGCATTGCATTTACGACGAAGATGTCCGTGGAGGCGTGTTGATGGATGTCCTCGGCAACCGAGTGGTTGGGATGTCCAATCCCCCATCCGTACGGGTGCATCCCTTCGAGGATGTAGTCGTATCCTTCTCCATCGAGTCGGTCGAGAATCGAGCTAAAATACTCCAACGCTTCGACTGGAATTGCCTCCACACCGTCTGACAGTCGAGTACGAATGAGGTAACGACCTGTCACGTTCTGCAGTATGGTCGTCACGTGCGGGAACTCGTCTGCTATCTCTGGATGGTATGCATCGAGAAAATCTGCAAGAAACTCCCAGCCTTCGGACTGTGTCACGTCGTCCAATACGGTAATGAGTTGCCCCCTATATGCTCTGGAGATACCTCGGTAGCGGTCGGATTCATCCGCTTCATGTACTGACGCCAATCGTGCTTCGTAGATTGCGACCGCTTGTGTGAGTGCGGTTACGTCTCCGTTATCAGCATCTGCTAACTGTTGTTCGAGCCCCTCCAGCTCAACCTCATCAGGTCGGCGATCTGGTGTCATTACCCTTGGGTACAGCAACTGGAGCCGTAACGTTTGTGCCACAGAACGATGACGATAGCGTATGACAGAAACGTATGCTCTCAGTATTACTGTACAGTCGTACGAGTTCAGCGGTGAGTTCTACATCGTCGGTGATGGGTACGGAACTGGTGGAGAGGTACTGAAGTACGTTGCATCTGACCACATCTTGGTAATGAAGCAACGCCCACACGTCGCCGAATACCTCCTTGAGACACTCCAAGATGGTGAGAATGTGAGTGAGTCCGAGTACAAACAGGCAGACCCAGATGTCTCCTGTGGACTGCACTTCGATGTTGACCACCAGCAGTTTCGGTTCTGGGTTGGTGACCACGGGGTCGAGATCGGAAGACAGCCGACAAAGAGCGAGCTTCGGTCAATCGCTGATGGCCTTTAGGTATAGCTCACCCGTGCGTTCTGTTTCCTCCAGCAAGGACAAGTAGCTCGCCTACCGTAGGTGAGACTGAATGCGTCTCTTGTTTGATGATGGCACACTCCTGCTCGAAGACGCCTCCGAGACTGTCCCGTATGCCGAGTGGGACGACCGTGTCGATGAGTATCGGGCACGGGCACAGCATTACCGTGACATTCGAGTGGGCGACAGAACCCGATGGGCAGGCAACGCTTGAAGAATCCACAGCGACTGTGGCTGACCGAAGACGACGCCCGTGCCTACTCCGAGTTCTACCTCACGCCGTCTGTCGCTATCGAACCACGAGACTATCAGCAGGAAGCCCTCTCGGCGTGGCAGGACAACGACCGTCAGGGAAGCGTCGTTCTACCGACTGGGAGTGGAAAGACGTTCCTCGCCGTCCAATCGATTGCCGATGCAGGTGTCAGCACCCTCATCGTCGTGCCGACTATTGATCTGATGAATCAATGGCACGCAACGCTCACGAATGCCTTTGGCAACCAACTTCCAGACGGCGTCGGCGTCCTCGGTGGGGGCGGCCACAACGTGACGGATATTACCGTGACGACCTACGATTCTGCCTACCGCTACATCAACGAGTACGGCGACCAGTTCGGGCTTCTCGTCGTGGACGAAGTACATCATCTCCCTGCCCCGACCTACCAGCAAATCCCCGAGATGACCATTGCTCCATACCGACTCGGACTCACAGCCACGTATGAGCGTGCTGACGGCAAACACGACGAACTGGAGGATCTGCTTGGTACAGTCGTTTATCGAGAAGCAGTGGACGAGCTTGCAGGCGAGTATCTAAGTGAGTACGAGACAATCCATCTCAGCGTAGAGCTAGCTTCCGATGAACAGGAACAATACAACGAGGAGTACCAGATCTACCGTGACTACGTGGACAACCACGATTTTGACCTCTGGAAGGAAGACGGGTATCAGGAGTTTCTCAAGCGAACATCCTACGATCCGCAGGGACGGAGAGCCCTCATCGCCAAGCAACGAGCAGAGAACATCGCCCGCACAGCCGAGAAGAAACTCGATACGCTCGATAACCTTCTTAAACGCCATTACGACGACCGAACCATCATCTTTACTGCGAACAACGAGTTCGCCTACGAGATCTCTCAAGAGTTCGTCATCCCCTGTATCACGCATCAGACTGGCACCGAGGAACGCACGGAGATTTTGGAGCGGTTTCGGACGGGGGAGTACTCGATGCTTGCTACCTCGCAAGTACTGGACGAAGGGATTGACGTGCCATCTGCGAATGTTGGTATCATCCTCTCGGGGAGTGCGTCGAAACGGCAGTACGCCCAACGGCTGGGACGGATTCTGCGTCCAACAGATGACCGCCAGCCAGCCCGTCTCTACGAGATTATCACCGAAGACACGATGGAGACCTACGTCTCTGAACGGCGACGACAGGGGTGAATACAAGTGCTGACAGCTGACATCGCACGCTCACGCACGTACGAGGATACCATCTCCCCGCTGTTCATCGACACCGACGACCAGCGGTATCGAGACACCGCTGACGAACTTATCCAGATATTCGAAGAGCATCTCGGCGAACCAAAGGGCGAACTTGAAGACACTATTGACCAACTCACTATCGCAGACACGGACTACAAAATCGTACAGGGGTTGGCGAAACTGCTCAAAGACGAGTGTGAGTTCGAGACGATTGCTGCAGTTGAGCCACGAGATATTCGGCAACGCCTCTTTGAGAAGGCGAACGAGTCGTATCCGATTGTCCGCCAACCAACACTTGGCGAAGACACGCAAAAGTTGGAGGTGTACAGCTCGGTTACTGACCAGTTGGACATCACGCTCGAAGAGTGCTATCGAGGGATGTATGCTGATCTGGAGGAGAACAAACGACTCGTGCGATTCGGACGCGGTGTTTCCGATGAATATGACGATACGGACGACTCATCTACTACGACACGACTCACGGGTGATAGCGAGGAATCCTACGCTGAAGATACGATCACCGTCGATTGGCTTCTCACACGGTATAATCTTGCACTAGCACAGACGGTGCTGTACGATGCCACTGAGATGCGGATACGAGTCTGGGACTCATTCGGAACGGTGTTCAGCTATGTCAAACTGTTCGGGCTGATGCACCGTATCTATCCAATCGACAACAACGGGAATCGTGTCTCAAGTTCCGACGTTGCTGACGGATATGAGGCGATTCTGGATGGGGCAGCTTCCCTGTTCTCGAAATCACGGAAGTACGGCATTCGTATGGCGAACTTCCTGCCCGCTCTCCCCCTGTGCGACCGCTGGGAGATGGAAGCCGATATTCTTGATGACGAAAGCGGGTCATCCCGTCCAACACTCTCGTTTGAGCTTGACCACACTGATGACCTCTCTTCACATTACTCTGCTCAGGGTGACTTCGATTCTGATGTCGAACGGACGCTCGCACAAAAATGGGACCGGTCGAACACTGACTGGGAGTTGGTACGAGAGGACGATGTGCTGGACTTGGGGGCGGAGGTGATGCTCCCTGATTTCGCCATTGAACACCCAGACGGACGACGAGTCGTGTTCGAGATCGTGGGGTTTTGGACGCCCGAATATCTCGATGAGAAACTGCACAAGATACGAGAAGCTGAGCAGGACAACCTTATTGTCGCGGTCTCAGAGCGGTTGGACTGCTCGCCAGGGGATTTTGCGGGGATGGATGGCCGTGTCTTGTGGTTCAAATCGGGGATTCACGTCTACGATGTGGTCGAGTTAGCAGAGAACTACGCTGTTGAAGTCTCAGCGTCAGAATAATGTCGGGGTCCTCTATCACTTTCACCGTGCTCTCCTGAGAGATTTAAACGTTCAGTGTGAACACTCAAATGGAACTTGGAATCTTGTCACACGCTCCAAGTTCCTCTTCCCACCCCTATGTCAAACACAGCCTCGGAACTTGGTACGTGTCCGTTCTGCGGGTCGGCTATTTTTGAGGAGCTCTCCTCGTCGAATACGAAGCTGAGGGGGAGGCACGAGTGTTTGCGGAATGCTTCAGAATGCGAAGAGCCCGTTCAGCCACAGTAGCTGTGGATTGTGAGATGGTTCGTTCGCCTCAATCACCGATACCTGTCCCTCAACGGTTTGTACTCAGGAACTACAGGGTGAAGTATGCCCAATCTGGACACACCAATTTCCTCGCTCCCAGCTCACCCGATTGAGATGGAACAGCTCCAAGAGAGGCTCGCTACCGCTACACAACCGAGGTCTGAGGCTTAGCTAAGTACAGATACTCATTGGGAACAATGTACGAAGCAGCAACAGTCTGTACAGGGTGTCATAGAACGGTTGGCATACCCCTCTTTTGCACTCCCGAATCGTTCAGTACAGGGCGCACACATACCGTGTCAGGAGACAACCTGTCTGGAATCCATCAGAACATCGGTGAAACATACAGAGGATCTATTCGGCAGCAAACACGACACCGGTAATTTCAAACCGCGCACCACCATCAGAACCTTCAGTTAGGTGGATCTCCCAGCCGTGGGCATCGACAACCTGCTTGACGATGCTCAGCCCGAAGCCAGTCCCCTCATCGCTTGTCGAATACCCCGCGTCGAACACGTCCTTATGTTCGGCAACTGGAATACCTGGGCCGTCGTCTTCGATGTAGAAGCCGTCGTCCAGTTCGCCGATTCGTACCGTCACTTCGCCACCTCCGTGTTCGACAGCGTTACGAATGAAATTCTCGAATACCTGACTCAGTCTACCTTCATCGGCTCGAATCGTCCGATCGATATCGGTGACGATGCTGGCGTCTTTGGTATCGACGTTACGCCAACAGTTCTCCGCAAGCCTTGAAGACTTGATCGAAGTTATATCAGTCGTACTTTTGCCCTCCCGAGCGAGCGCCAGCAAATCAGTGATCAGTGTATCCATCCGACCAAGTGCTCGACCGATTGGATCGAGGTGGTCATTGTCGCACTCTTTGTTCACCATCTCTAAGCGACCTTCAGCAACGTTGAGTGGATTCCGCAGATCGTGGGACACGACTGACGTGAATTGGTCTAACCGTTCGTTCGTCTGTTGGAGTTGTTCTTTCGCTTCTCGGTGTTGAAGCTCATAGCTCACCCAGCGACTCATGAGATCTACCAGCGTGACTTGCCACTCGGAGAACTGATCGGAGCGAGCCTCGGTCCCGTAGAAACAGAACGACCCATAGACCTCGTCCCCGGTAAACACTGGGGCTCCGAGATAACATGAAATTCCCCACTCGGTGAAGCCCGCCCGGTCAGTCTGCTCCGGGGCATCGCGTTCGATATCACCGGCCACGAGGGTTTCTTCGGAACTGGCGACGAGTTCACAGTTCGTGACTGAGACCGGGACTACGTCTCCCGACCGAATGCTGTCATCGTCCGTCGCAACGAACTCGAACAGGTACTCGTCACCGCGGATCTCTGACAGCGTCCCGTACTCCGTGTTGAGTTCACTTCGACCGAGTTCCAGGAGTGCCTGCACTTTGTCTTCGAACGACTGGTGTCGATCTGAGATAATATCATACATCTCGCGGAGGGCGCGATCGCGTCGTCGTTGGTCGGAGATATCCTGCTGGAAGCCAACGTAATTGACGACCGACCCATCATCATCACGGACGGGTGCAATCGACACCCGGTTCCAGAACTCCGTGCCGTCTTTCCGGTAGTTCCGGAGTTCGACGGAGACGCTGTCTTCGTTGTCAACGGCCTCTCGCATCCTCGCAACCAGTTCGGGGTCGGTGGCTTCGCCCTGGAGAAAGCGACAGTTCCGACCGAGAACCTCCGCGTCCGAGTAGCCAGTCAGCTCCTGGAATCGGTCATTCACGTAGATGAGGGGATTGTCCGCTTGGCTCGGATCGGTAAGCGTGATGCCGATGGGTGCCTCGTCCATCGCGCGGGTATTGCGTGTTAGTACCTTCTGTTGTTTCTTGCGCTCTGTTACGTCCCGGGTGTAGAACGTAAGCCCTCCGTCAAACTCAGGATAAATCGCAATTTCCAGACCGGTGTCTATCTCTTCCAAATACCCTTCGACACTCGTTGATGAGCGCGATTCCATTGCGTTCCGGATGATCGATTGGAATTGCGTGTCTGCAAGAGTCGGAAACACATCCCACAAACGTTGACCCAATACTGTAGCCGCCTCTTTGTCGTAAATGCGTTCAGCTCGTTCGTCGAGCTGCGTGACGGTAAAATCGGCATCGACTTCGATTATCGCATCGGTCATCCGATCTTTGATCGTCTGCAACCGCTGTTCACGCTCTTTCAGCGTGGTGATTTCTTGCCCAGTCGAACCGATTTTGGCAAGGGACGGGAAATCAACTGTAACGCGTGTCCCTGTGTCCGTTATCTCGATGGATAGCTCTCCCTCGACTCCCTCGATCAGCCATTTACTGAGCCATAAGCCGACACCCTGACTGTGTGTGAGCGGTGTTTCGGTCCTCTTTTCGAAAGCCTCCATTTCCTGAGTATTGATTCCCGGCCCGTTATCCTCGATTACCAATCGTGCACCGTCATCGTCTCGGACCTGAATATGCACCCACGGTTTCGTCGCGTCATTATGTCGTGCAGCATTGTCGATCAGTTCCTCGAACGCACGTTGAATTCCGTCTCGGGCACGAATTTCACACGTTTCGGGAACATCGAGTTCGAACGTCACGTCAGAATGGTCTTGTCGGACTCGTTGAACCGCCTTTGTAGTGATTTTCGAGAGATCGAACGTAGACAACTCGGTATCTCTTCCGAGTAGTGAACTGTAGGTTCGAGCAGTATCGCTCATCTCGGAGAGGGCGTCCGCGTTCTCGATAATCGTCTCTACTGACTCAATTTGCTTTTGTGATAGTGTTTCATCTTCCGTTAGCAACTCTGCATTTCCTTGGATGACGTTGAGGGTGTTTCGCATATTGTGGCGGAGATATCGCGTCAAAATCTGTCGAAGCAGATCGAGTTCCTCTTCTCTGTCCTCCAAGTCTTGTTCTCGCTGGATCCGCTCGGTGATGTCACTAAGTACGATGACGAATCCCTCGGTTTCGTTTTTCACATCCTGAAGTGCGGTAGCCGTCGCATTGACCACCAGCCGTTGAGAATCCTTGCCTTCGATAATGAAATCACCCTCCCATTCCTCCTGATCCGCCAACGTCTGCCAGAACTCCTCGTCGAAGACTCCGCCAGCCCCTTCGGGCAAGAGTATCTGTGGGGACTCCCCGAGGACTTCGTCTTCAGTATATCCGGTAATCGATTCGAGAGCCAGGTTCATGTACTCGATTGTGCCAGCGGAATCAGTCATGACGATCCCGTTTCCGGTCGATTCGACAGCTTGCTCGAAACGGCGGAGGCGTTGCTCACGCTCCTCCAATGTCGAGACCTGCTGCATCAGCTCCTGAGACTGCTGACGGCGGACGAGTAACGAGTTCAGTCGCCGAATCAACTGGGGTGGGTCGATCGGTGCATCCACCACCTCGTCGTAGGGGACCCCTCCCCCGTGGGCAGATGGGTCCTTGTTTTCCTGCGTTAGATCCGTACTCTCGCGTTGAATCAGAACCACTGGACAGAACGCCGGGTCCTCTTGCTCGATCCGGTCGCGTAACGCCACTCTATACTCGGAGAAACGGTGATCTTCGATGAGATATAAATCGGCGTCCGTTACTGTCTGGCTCGTCTCCACCTCGAATCGGTCGTCGAGCATTCTACTGATTGCCGACCGGTTTCCAGCATCGGCGACGAGTAATTGAACCGTCTCGGATGTTTCGCTCGGTCCGATGGGGGTGTCCCTGGTTGCGTCATTATTCTGACTTGTGGCCCCTTTGCTGTGGTTCACCGGCCTGTGGTGAGCCGTGAAGGATTCCGCTGTATTCCGTGAGGGTTCACCAATTTGGACACCGTTCGCGGTGATTTCGAATTCACGAAAACTGGAGTCGAACCCACCAGTTCGCTTTTTGAGCACGCCGATAACTTTTCGAAGCGAACTCTGAATTTCCACGTAACTGATAAATGTGAGATTGTCTGCGATTTGACTGATATCGTGGCTCGTGGCGGATGAGAGTCCTGTTACCTGGTGGGTTGCGTCGGTCACGAAGACGGTCACTTCCCTGTTGATAAGATAGCGAGTCAGAGACTGGAGATCCCGATCAAGACCGTCTTCGCTGCCTTTGATTACCGAGGTGTAGCCGCTCACGCCATCAATCATCACCGTCTCTGCATTTTCTTCCTCAACCTCTCGTCGCACCTTGTGGGCGAACTCTTCGGCGGAGAGTGTCCCCGGTTCGATTACGTTGATCGAGAGGCGTCCCTCTTCCCGCAATTCGTCGATCGGAATCCCGAGAGATCGGCATCGGTGTTCAGAATGTTTCGATCCGTTCCTCGAAGAGATAGATCACCGATTTACCCAGCTGTCGTGCCGCTTGGGCGAGATATACTGTCGCAAGCGTGGTTTTCCCGACGCCAGTTGGACCGCTAATGAATGTCACCGTCCCACGTTCAGAACCCCCGCCAACCACCTCATCGAGTTCGGGGATACCCGACCCGACAGGGGTCGGATCGAACTCACGATCAGACGGTTCCGGACGAATGCGGGGATACACTTCGAGTCCGTTGGAACGGATTTCAGCTCCGTGATCGCCTTCGATTTGGCCAATTCCCCGATTTTTCTTTACTTCAATGCGCCGTCCATCGGCGACACGGGACAGTGTGACGACGCCATCACTCAGCGAGCGGATATCTGCGGACGCGTTTTGATTCTTGTTTAGGGTGGCTGTGGCGAGAATTGTGACGCCTCGCTTTTTGAGAAACCGGATGAACGAGAGGATCCGTTTGCGGTAATGATAGTCGGACGTTTCGAGGTAGCGGAGTTGGGTGATCGGGTCGATGACTACTCGTTCGGGGTCAATTTCTTCGATTGCCTCGTGAATCACCTCGGTGTAGCGTTCTTGATCGATATTACTGGAATCGACGAGATCGAAGGACGAATCTTCGGTGAAAAAGTCCGAGTCGGGGCCGAGATCGAGAAACTCGACAGCGCTGATATCGATACCGAACTGGGCGGCATTAGTTTTGAGTTCCTCGGCGGACTCTTCCCCGTGGATATAGAGGACTGTTTCGTCGTTGGCAAGTCCTTCGTGGAGGAAGTGCATGGCGAGCGTCGTTTTTGCGGTTCCTGGCTCTCCGGTGACCAGGTACATCCGATTCTGAATAAATCCCCCTCGTAATAGTTCGTCAAGACCCCCGACTCCAGTGCTTATCTGCGAAATTGGTGTGTCATTTAGGGACATAGTGGATCTCCTAAAAGAGACGATACCAATACGGATATGCCTTTGTGAAATTTATTTTGAGAGTAATTCAGAAAATTTCGATTTAAGAGAGTAAGTCCATCTACCGCGATATTCGGTTGCGCACGTTGTGGCGTAACACGCGCCCCTACACCTGCAAGCGCTCTTCCTGAAATTCCCGCTCGGTGACATTCCGTCTACGCTCTTGTGTAGAACATTGTTGGTGGAGAACTGCCCGGCGATTTTCTGCAGCTCGACTCGGTGACAATGTTTTCCAGAACCGGAGCGAAGGAGGCTGAACGAGGATATGTACCGGCTCGATTTAGACTACGGAACCATCACCAACAATCTGCTTCACAAGAGCGTTCCGTCTATACCTGCCGACGGGTGCGGTCATCGATCAGTTCGCAGTCCTACCCAACGGCTGTTTCAGTAGGAAAAGTGTCGGACTAATAGGATTTCACCTATGGAAACGCTGCAGCCGACCAAACTACGTCAGCGACAAAATGGTTACGCCGTCCGGGGATCTGCTGTTCTCACAACCGGCAGGCGGTCGGAACGTGTCTGCGGTGCGGTCGCTGTCAGCGATAGCAGATGCTAAAGAAAGGCTCCGACCGACCGCTGAGGGCCGCCGGTTTGGCGGCCCTCAGCTCCCTCGTCTGTCTGCCCGGCCAGTGGTCATCATCGTTCGGAGAGGCGATCTTGTGACTCGGGACGCCAGCACGTGAAGCAGAGATTCACCTATTCGGGCTTTCCCGGATGCCGCGGGGCGCGGCATCCGGGCTGTAGCGCCCATGGCTCGACTTCTTTCGCGCATGGACCAGTCAACAGAACGTGCTCGATGGCACGGAATCCTTATCGGTCTCTTGCGCCCCATATCTTGTTTCACGTTCTCCAGGGATAGCAGCGTTTCCATCGAGTCAACAGAGCCGATCGTGAGTATCGCAGTTATTGGCATAACCGTCGCGGTGTATGCCTGGTACCAGACCAACCTGACCGGTATACAACAACTGACCAACAGTGTTATCTCTCTACTCGTGAGTATCGGCTGTGCGGCGGCTGGAACAGTCGTTCTGAAGAAATTAAATCCAAACTGGTATGCCTCATGAGGACACACGACGAGTAACCTACATTGCCTGAGAATGATCCTATGACAGGGTTTTGTAGAAAATATATGATTTAAATAGTGTGCTGTCGATAGCAGATTTCAACCATCCATTGGGATCCTCAACTAGATCGTAATTACTGCTAAATCTCGGTCTGAGTAAAATGACATATGTCTACCACTCGTCGACGCGAGTTCATGGCACTGGCCGCTGGCGCGGCACTCGGTGGCGGCGCGGTGATGGCGCAACAAGAAGGGGAGTACGAGTTTAATATCGAGATCCATGACCGCCGGAGCTTCACCGTGAGCAGCCCGGACATGTGCGGGCCGGTGACGCTGGAAGTCGATACCGAGTTCTTCCTCGAACATCCGGATTGCGCCCCAGCTATCGATACGATCAAAGAGTACTACAACGAGGTCTGTCTGCCGTTCACAGTAGATTTTGACCAACTCGAACCGATTGGCGCAACGGACAGGATCTACACAGGAACGACTATCTTGGACCCAGAGGGCGGTGTACTCGGCCAAGTTGGGCCATCGCCAGAACAGCGGGATCAATGGTACGACGTGATCGATCAACAGCGTCTTTCGAACTGCGAGGACGACGACTCGAACGACACCGACGATCCATCCGACAACGCCGACAGGCTGGCGTTTATTACGTCAGACGATCCCGACCTCGAGGACGTGTTTCAGCAGTACGAGTTTACCGTCGCTGAGGGCGACGTTGAACGCGATCAGGACGGCTATACCCATCCGGATACTGGCGGTGGGGTACGGGGAACCTCAAACATCACGATTGACGGGAACCAGGTTGAAGGTGAGAGTGGCAACGGCTCCGGTGACTCGTTCTGGCTGTCACCGGAGGGCGAGTGGTCGCTCCAATCCATCTCGATGGACGACACCGTCTGGGTCGAACTGAATCAAACCCCCGTCGATCCCGCGGATCTGCCGGGTATTGAGGATGATATCGACCCCGGCAACGGCGACGACAGCAACGGTGACGACCCGAACGGCGACGACAGCAACGGCGACGACCCGAACGGCGACGACAGCAACGGTGACGACCCGAACGGCGACGACAGCAACGGTGACGACCCGAACGGCGACGACAGCAACGGCGACGACCCGAACGGCGACGATCCAAACGGGAACACCAATGGAAACAGCAACGGCAACAACGACGATCCGAACGGAAACGACAACGACGGGAACGACAACGGCGACAGTAATGGTTCGGACGATCCAGATGGATCGGACGACAACACGGCAGACCAACTGAATGGATTCGGGATCGGTGCTGCAATAACTGCAATCGGCGGGATCTTAGGTACCAAACGGTATCTTTCTCGTAGAGACTCAGAAGACGAGTAGTTAGTCACCAATAGCGGTTTTTAGTTTAGAGCCAGTTCACCTTCCGCCGTTCTTGCTACTGAGCCTCCGGCGAATACGTCCCACGGTAGTGTTCCAGAAACATCTCTAGTTGACTTCTCAGAGAGATGTTAGAAGCGGCGTGCAAGGCTTAGTTAGTGATGAAGTGGTGGATATGAGTACCGGCTAGTTGGCGCAGCCAGTGGTCAACCGTTTCCGCCGTGGAGAACACGGCCACAGTAGTGGAGCGGGGACGTTCAGACGAATTTCGAGCAGCCACGAAGCTTAAACTCCCAAAGCAGCCTCAATTGTGAGGTGGGATTCCTGCCGCCTTCAGGCGCTGGAGGACGTCAATTCCAATTTCCATTCTTTCGAAGGCGATACTCAGCTGCGTCTTTTTCAAACCCTTCGGATACAGCATCCGAAATAGCGGCCGCATTTCCAACGAGTTTCACTGCAGCCTGCCAGAGATCATCGTAGAGATTTATGACACCGGTGAAGTCCCCACTATCACGTGCGTGCGTCATCTGAGTGAGAATCGTTGTTCCGCTTTGCTGAAGGTGCTCTGCGCAGGCTCGAATCTCTGGTGCATTGCTGGGATTCCGGGGTAGCCGCTCAGCAGCAAGTCGCGCACCGTGGGCCTGAGTCGTCACTTCTACTTCTTTTCGGCCTGTCAGCCACCATATAGCGTCCTGGATCATTTTATCGCAGTCCCGAAGGGGATCTTGTAGTTGAGTAAGAGGGGGCTCAAGGGGCAGTTCAAGGATTTTTTGGCGGGCTTTCTCCGCTTCAACAATCGCATCGTACGCACGTCGCGCACGGCTTTCGAGAGCTCCACGTAACCCGGCAGGACCGGTCTTGTACTGGCGTTGTGTGTTATCACTCTGATAAATTCCAATTGGATCTGTTGGGGAGGGTGTTTCTGTCATCATCATCTTCGAGTGCTGAGATAGCATTAAGAGTTTGTCAGACAGCCAACTCCCAAGGGAGTATCACAGAGAATCTGGAAAGGGACCGTAATGTTCGGAAGCTATGTCCAGCAGTACCAACGCCTTACGAGTCGTAGTTTCGATAGACCGCATAACTGTCGGCTACGAGAGCGACGACACTATATATGACACCTGGGGCTCCAGCGATGACTGGTAAGAGACCGTCCCGCCACAGGACAAGTGCACCCGCTTCCGGGTGTCCTATCCAAGCGACTAATAGACCGTCCCACTATTTTGGCCGGAAGGCTATCCGGTCGGAGAACGACATAACTCTCACCCATAGCTACGAAACAGCGAGCACAGGGTTCGTCCCCCGGTGTTAGAGCTGTCATCGGAACAGGACGACGACGTGTGCACCGTCTCGTTTCGCGACGAGTGGGGATCGACGTTCTTCGTGACGTTGCCCGTCGAGGGTGGCGCCTGAGCGCGATGTCATGGCCATGCTGTGGTAGTCAGACTATATTTACGTCCGGGAAGATATGTCAGGGCATGAACGACGACGTCCCGGAGTCGATAGCCGACATCCAGTCGCTTCACGTCGGGACCTACGAGAGCAACCCGGACCGCATTGAGTCCGACGCCGGGACCGAGCGGCAGGACCGCGCGGACTACGAGGGGCGGTTCATCTTCGAACTCCTGCAGAACGCCGTCGACGAGATGGACGAGACGGCGACGCCGGCGGTCAAGATCCTCCTCACCGACGACCGGCTGCTGGTCGCCAACAACGGCGCTCCGTTCTCGATGGGGGACCTCTACGCGCTGACGCTGACGACTCGGACGACGAAAGCCGGGGACACTACGATCGGCCACAAGGGCCGGGGTTTCACCTCCGTGCTGGGTGTCACCGACAACCCTCGTGTCTTCTCAGAGTCGGTACAGGCTCAGTTCCACCGGGGGCATTCCGCCGAAACCCTGATCCAGAATCAGGTGATCGCCGGCGCGTTCGACGGGGAGGTCGAAGCAGATCAGGTTCCGCTGCTCTCGCTCCCCCACCCGGCGGAGCCGCCCGCAGATGTCCAGTCACTTCTCGAAGAGGACTTCACGACCGTGTTCGAACTCCCGCTCCGAGACTCGGCACAGCACCACGGCGCCATCCAGCGAAAGCTCCAGTCACTGGGCGCCAACACGGTCGCACTCCTGCCGGAGCTGGCACGTATCGACATCGAGTGTCCGACCTGGGAGCGGAGCTGGCGCCTCTCTCGGCAGGAGTTTCGAGATGAGGAGAACGCGACGCTCATCGAGGTGGGACGGGAGACCGTCGACGGTGGGTCGACGTCGGCGACGACCGACTGGTACTGTCTCTTCGAGCGCACAGAGATCGACAGCGACCGCGTCGCCGAGCGAGCGGAGCTCACCGACCTGGAGATCAACGCGATGGGGCAGTTACGCGTCGGTGTGGCGTTTCGCGCGACGCCCGCGACCAACGCGCCGGCGGCCGAGATGAGTGACTGGGCGCTCGATCCCGTCTACGGGGAGTCCCGGACCGCCCGCCGATGGTCCACGTCTTCCTCCCCACGAAAGAGCGTAGTCCGATCCCGGCGCTGGTCACAGGGACGTTCCAGTCGGACACGTCACGGCGGAACCTGACGCTCGATCACGACGGTGAACGTGGCTACGAAGGGCAGTTCAACGGCTACCTCTTCGAGGAGGTCGGGACGTTATTCGCCCAGCGAGTACTGCCGTTCGTCAGCGCGTCGGCGACCACGCCCGCAGCGTTCGTCGACGCGCTCGACCCCTCACTCGGTCAGCGGCGGGAGTGGTCGTTCACACCCGGCGACGTCGACCACTGCCTCTTCGAGCAGGTGAACGCCGCCGTCAGCCCGGTCCCGTTCCTACCGAGCGCGTTCGGCGACGATAGCGTGAGTATCGACGCCGTCCGTCTCCCGCCGACGTCGACCGAGCTCCCGACGCTGGGCGAGCAGTTCGTCCAGCTCCTCCAGACCGGAGCCACCGTCCCGCAGGCGCTGGAGGGGCTCCCCGAAGCGACACTGCTGGCTCACCGGAAGACACGGGCGCTCGAAGCGTATGGCGCGAGCCGACTCGACACCGCGTTGGTCCCCGAACTTCTCGCGGACGCGTCCGTCAACCCCCCGCTCCGGCTGACAAGCGAGGAGGAGTGGGAGATTTCGGTGCCCGAGGACGCCGAGCCGTGTCGGCTCCTGATAGACCCCGTGCTCGAGTATCTGGTCGCCGTGCGGAAACCGCTCGAGAGCGACGACGACCGCGCCGCGTTCGACGACGCTTGCCGTCGCGTACCGGTGTTGCCGACAGCCGTCGAGTGGGACGACGAAACGGCACAGGCGATTCGGCGCGCCAACCGTGACGGGACCGTGTTCATGCCGCCCGAGAACGACATCGCGGGCGGTGCGCTCCCGGATATCCAGTTTCTTGCAAGCGAACTCTACCACGGCAGCGACCCGAACCGGGCCAAACCGCTCAGGGAGGCGGCGCTCCCGGCGGAGTTCGGGTCGGACCTCCGGACCGTCTGGAACGTCAAGGAGTACCAGTTCGCCCAGGTGTTCGACGCAGCCATCAGCCCCCAGCTACCCGGGCCGAACTCCCCGAAGCGGACCCATCGACGCTCCACCAGCTGGAGACCCTCGGAACGATCCGTCGGATGGCAGCGGTCCAGTCGCCCGAGAACGACCGATCGCCCGACGCCCCGCTGCTCTATCAGTCCTCGCGGAAGCCGTTCTCCGCGCTCGCCAGCCTCGGTCCCGACGGTCGGCCCGGACGACTCCGTCGAGTGGCAGCCCGCCCACCGAGTCTACTTCAGTTCGGCGTGGCAGACCGCGCTCGGCCGGCCGGAGGACGCACACGTCGAGGAGCTGCTCCGGGCGGTCGGCGACGTCACCGACTCAGACCGGTTCGAACCACGCTTTCTCGCGCCGCCCGAGTGGTTCGGGCTCGACCCGGCCGAGAGCGAACCTCCCGACCAGGAGCATCTCGCCTGGGCAGCGTTCCTGCAGTGGCTCGGTGTCGCCGAACACGTCCGGCCGCTCCCGCTGTTCGCTCCGGACGCCGGGACCCGGCACCGCTACCGCGAGACAGGGGCTCAGCCGCCCGCCGCGGTCGACGATCAGCTCGCATTCGGCGCTCGAAACCGAGTCACGGCCGGTCGACCACCGCTACCGCGGGTTGACCGAGTCCGAGTGGACAGCCTACCGCGAACAGCTCGCGTCCCAGGTTGACCCGGAGATCCCCGACAGTAGCCAACAGTATCTCTCCCAGGTCAACGCCACAGAGTACGCCGACGAGCTGACGAGTGCGGCACGCGAGGAGTCGGCAGTCGGCGTTCGGCTCCTGCGCCATCTGGTGTGCTGGTGGGACAGCGGGCTCTCGGCCCACCGCCACGCGGAGGTGGCGGCGTTCACCAACAAACAGTGGCGTGGGAGCAACCTCAGCTACTTCTTCACCACGGACGAGCGCGAGCGCCTGGGACAGAACCTCTGGGTCTGGCAGCTCCGGCAGGCAGCGTGGGTCCCGACGACGTTCGGTGCGGTCCGGCCGCCCGACGCCTGGCGGCTCCCCGACGCCGACGAGGAGCGGTTCAGCCTCGACGTCTCGGGGGAACGCCCGTTGCTCCCGTTCGTCACGGCGGGGTTCCCGGCCAGGGAGACGGACGAATCCGAGGCAGTCTCGATGCTCGCCGAGACGCTGGGAATCGGCCGGCGCCTCGATCAGGAGTCGTTCTCACCACAGGATGCCTACCACGCTGTCAACCGTATCGGGGAGCTGCTCGAGATCTCCGAAGACCCCGCCCAGTTCGCCAGCACCGTCGAGCTGCTGTACACGCGCATCGCGGAACTGCTTCCCGGGCTGGAACAGGGTGAGCCGCTCCCGGCGGAGTGGCGCCCAGACGACACCGGGCTCGGGGACGTCGACCTTCTCTGCCGGGTCGACCAAGAGTACAGACTCGTCCCCGCGAGCGAGGCGTACTACGTCCGGTCCCGAAGCAGCCGTGACCGGTACGCGAACCTCGGTGTCCCCATTCTGGCGTTGTTCAAGCCGGAGGCGGCGAGCTTCGGCAGCTACTGTGGGGCGAGGGACCTGCGAACGGCCGTCCGAAGGGAGCCGGCGTACGAGGACTGCCCACCGCTCCCCCTCTCGATGGGTGACGCCGACGTCGATCAGGTGTGGCTCGAGACGTTGCTCGCTGCGCTCCTGCTCCGGCTCCGGACGAACCGGCAGTCGGCGTTCCTTGTCGACCAAGACCGCAGCGCCACCCGGACGTTCTACGAGCAGCTGACTTTCGTCGAGAACCTCGACCTCCGGATCTCGCTGGCCGACGGGAGCTGGGACGAGAACCGGCCGCCGGAGCCACAAGCGTACCACCTCGAGCGGGATGGAGACCGCATCGTCCGGGTACTGGTCGACCGGACGCTGGACCGCGGGGCGCTCGTCGATGCTCTGACCGGTGCGTACACGGAACGGCTCGACGTTCCCCAGTACTACGAGGCAGTGAACACGCTCGTCGACCACGCATTAGGTGAGCCAGAGCCCGGGACGACGCTCGAAAATCGCTTGCGGACCGTGGGGAGCGATGTCCCCTCCGGACAGGTCGAAGCGACCCGGAAAGAGCTATTTGCCGAAGAACGGGACGAGCCAGATATGGAAGAGGAGGAGCTGGAGCCTGTCGCCCCCGAGCCGTACATGGCCGACGACACCGAGGAGGACGACCGATCGGAACACGAACCAGCGGAGCGGACCGTGAGCACGGAAACCAGCGGTACCGCCCACTCCGCGCAGGTGCCGGCTATCGATTCGGTGACGAGCATCGGTGACCGACGGATAGCGGAGTCGTTGCTTGAAGCCGCTCCCGCGAGCCGTTCGTCCAGGGACTCCACAGGGGGACAGGCACAGACGAACGGAGGAGGTGGTGGCGGAGGGGCCGGCCACGGGACGTCTCAGGAGTACCGGACCGAGATCGATGCGTTCGGGATGGAGCTGACAATGAAGGCCGAACGAGAGCGGCTCCGTGAGGCGGGCGAAGCCACTCCCGACGAGCAGGTATTCGACGTTCACACGCCCGAGATCTACGATCAGATGCGGGAGGAACACCCGTCGCTCGACGATGCCATCGAACGGTTCGGGGACGAACGAGGACTTTCCAGTGCGGAGAACCCACTAAACAGAGGATTCCCCGGGTTCGACGTCCTCACGCTCCGCACGGACGCCGACGGACGAGCGATCGTTGACCGCTGTATCGAGCTCAAGACGTCTGGCGTGAACACACGCAAACCCTCCCTCTCGTGGAACGAGTGGAAGGCCGCCGGGGGTCCGCTAAGTGAGTTCTACTACCTCTACGTCGCCCGGAACATCAGGACTGGCAACAGCGGCGACGCGGAGCTCCTCGAGATTCCCCGCCCCTTCGAACGGCTCCGGAACCGGACAAGGGAGAAGCGAGAGCGGAACGTCCAGGTCGACCTGCGGAGCTTCGACTTCGACGCGGACCCGATCATCCGGCAGCCCATCGAGTGGGAAGAGTGAGCGGCGACCCGTAGCGCTCAACAACAGCCCTGCCGGGAGGGAAGATGGTACCACCCCGCCACGCCAACCCACTGATATCCCAGAACTCGATCGGATCAGCCTCTATCCGGTAAAAAGGGGTCGACAGCGTCGACGTCGTCGACGAGTCGTGTACCTGTCCCGACTGGCAGCAGCGCTCACCCGAGGGGGCTACAAGCATCTGCGCCGCGTCGATCACGAAATCAAGCGCGGCCTGTGCCTCGCCCAGATGGCCGGCTTCCCTCTGCGTAGGGGCGGAGAGAGGACTATTCTCTCGGGCGAACAGTCCCGTCATCTCGACGGACCCGGTCGAACGTTGAGAGATACGCGATCCGGTCGTGAACCTCCTCGGCATCCAGCTCCAGTTCGGCGGCCAGTTCGTCGACGGTCATCGGCTCGTCGAGTGACTGGAGGACTTCGAGCCCCCGGTAGTACCTATTCGTGAGCTCTTGGACGCGGGCCTCGATCGGCGTGGTCACCCCGTACCGCTCCTTGAGTTCGACCAGGGCCTCATTCGCGAACGTGGCGAACTGATCGTCCCCCAGACGTTCGATCTGGGCTTCGAGTTCATCCCGGACGACGTCGTAATCGAGGCCGGCCTGCACGAGCATATTCATGTCCTCGATGTCGTCGTCGCGGCCTGCGATCGCCTTGAACAGGAAGATATCCTCGTTGCTGACCAGCCGGATCGTCAGTCGATCCAGGTTGAGGAACGGCTCACTGCGCTCTTGCATACCGTCGGTGAGCACGAGCTTGTTCGCGACCTGCTGGTTGAAGATGTCGAGGCGACACCCATCGTCGTTCTCGACGCAGCTCGTCGCCCCTGCGCCCGGTAATCTGGATCCAGCGATTGAACCTCCGCATACCCGAGGTCCATCAGGACGGCCCACAGCTGGCCGTACGCATCGCCATCTGGGACGACCAGGTCGATATCTTTCGTCGCCCCCTTGAAGTCGCGCAGCGACATCGCGCCACCACCGATCAGGTAGACCGTGAGCGGTTCAGATAGCCCGTCTCCGATTCGCTGGAATTCGTTCTCGATGTACTCGCGTCCGAATGTTGGTCTCATGATGGTAGTGGCACCTCGTAGTCAGTCGCCAGCTCCTGGAACTCGTCCCACTCCGGGAGCTGCTCGTCATCAACCTCGCCGTGCGTCTCGAGGTAGCGCAGCAAGGCGTCGATTTCGTCTTCGAGGCCATACTTCGCCGCCTGCTCTCGGAGGTCCGCCTCGTCGACGTCGACGTGGCTGAGCAGGAGGAGACAGTACGAGCGGTGGCGGCTGCTGTCGTCGATCAGTAGCGTGTGACAGCAGAGCTCCGCCGGCGAGACTGCGTCGAGGTCCTCAGAGTATAAGTAGTAGCGGTGGCCGGTGAGCAGGAACTGGAGGTCATAGGCCGCGAATCGAGCGAGGCCGGTTTCGTGGAACGCCTCCGCGTCGATCTCCGTTTCGGCCTGGGCGAGGGATTCGTCGTAGTCCTCCCAGAGAATCGTGCCCTTCGGGGCGACGGCTTCGAGGCGTTGGCGATGCAGATGGTGTGCGAGTTCCCGGGCGAACTCGTGGAGGCGGCCGAAGTCAGCGTTGAACTCGTAGTGGCCGTTGGCCGTCCCGACGAGACCACGGTCGCGAAACCGCTTGAGGACGCGGTTGACCGTGTTACGGTAGTTGTCGCTCTGGTCGGCGATCTCGGAGACGGTTCGCGGTTGGTCGAGGTAGTACAGCACCTCGAGTGACTTGCCGGTCAGTAGCTCGGGGAACTCGATGTGGGAGTGCTGGCGGACGAGGTCCTGATAGAGTTCGACGGCGCGAGCATCTGACGGGACGACTCGTTTTCGACGGCCGTCGCGTTCCGTGTAGACGAGCCCCTTCTCGACGAGGTCGCCGACGGCACGAGAGAGGTAGCTCTCGCTGTGGTCGAGCTTCGTCGCGAGCTCGGAGATCGTGTCGCCGCGGTCGACCGTCGCGAGGACCTCGAGTTCGATACGCCGGAGCACTGTGTAACATAGTACGAAACTTGTATATAAAGAAGTTTCGAGTAGTGTTACAGCCAGCAATCGCGAGAACCGTCTCCATCATCTTAACCAACAAAACTATGGATTCGTGGGCCATGTTGGTTAACACGTGACGCTCTTATGCAAAGCTACGGAAAGACCGTATCATTACACTGAACCGGCGCTAATCTGGTGATATGGCTTCTGCTCAGCCGGCGTTCGGCGCGATGTTTCGAGAGCTGATCGAGCTGGGCGTCGTCAAGATCGACACGGAGCCGCTCGATGCCCGCATCGAGCGGCGACTCAAGGATTTCTGGGAGGAGACGTCCTGTCCACGCTGCGGCCACACCGCCGTTCAAACGTGGCCGCATCTCGACCGTGTCTGGTGCCGTGACTGCAACTTCAAGCCGGTGTACACCTACGGAACGCCGTTTCACGAGAAGCACCTCTCTTGCGGCGAGGTGCTTCTCGCGTTCACCCTCTACGCCGATACGTTGCTCAGTATCAACCAGATCGCGCCGTTGCTCGATCGGGTCTACACTACCGTTCACACGGCAATTCGGGAGGTGGAAGCCGCGATCCATCGCGGCTTCCCCGTCGTCTGGCGTCTCCTCGACCAGACCATCGACGGACCGACCCAAGTCGACGAGTCTGGGGAGGTCTGTTCGGGCTACAAGGAAAGAGCCGCCGCGGAACAGCCGTTCTCGCGGCGGCTCGTCCCAAACTGGGCGGTCGCGCTGGCGAGGCCGTCACGGTGACCAGCTGACGCTCGTCGCGGCGTGCCGCGACTCGCTTCGCGTGCTCCGTGGACAGCGTGGGATTGACTACAGCGGCGACCTGGAACCAGTGATCCAACTGGCTGAAGACCTCTCCCAGCCACTGGGAGAGGTCTGGACCGATGGCCTCAAGCATACCGCGAGATGGAGCGTGACCACCGAACGGTCGTACACAAAGAGCGGTACGTATCGCCAGAAGGCGTCCATATTAACCAAGCTGAATGCCTGTTTTCGCTCGTCCAGCCGTGGCTACGGAAGTTCCGCGGCCTGTCCAAGCAAGGCTTGGAACAGGCCGCTCACACCTTCGGCATCGTGCGCTCACTGACTCTAGCAGGTGCATCCACCGAGTCAATCGTTGACTGTCTCATTATCGGGGCTTTCCGCAATTCTACATAAGAGCGACACGTGAGTAGCCCATGTCCTACGAACCCCCGACCCCACCGGCGAACCTCCCGACGGAGATCGTCAACACGCTCAATGAAGCCACACCGGAGCATCTTCGGGACGTTGCCAGCTACGCTGAGGCGTTGGCCGAACACAAAGAGCGGGAAGCTCGTCTCGAGGAGGTGGTGGACGACGCCGACGTGGAGGAGCGCCCCGATGACCTCCCAGAGGACGTGCCGGCAAAGGCGACGATCACGATCAAGGAAATCAACGACAACCGCTACTACTACTGGCAGTGGCGGGAAGGAGATTCAGTGACGTCGAAGTACAAAGGGCCGGTGAATCCCGACGAGTAGACGAGATTGAACTGGAGCCAGATGTTCGTTTCAACGTGATTCATAGCATAGCAGATGACACCCCCAGAGTGTGAATGGGATCGGTTTACCCGACACCCCTCGGTGTGAATGGTCTACCAACTGCCACTCTCTAACGAGACTTCATGCCGAGAGAAGACAGAGCAACACGGGGATAGATTACGCCTCGTTTACCCCCACACCCCTCAGTGTGAATGGTCTACCAACTGCCACTCTCTAACGAGACTTCATGCCGAGAGAAGACAGAGCAACACGGGGATAGATTACGCCTCGTTTACCCCCACACCCCTCAGTGTGAATGGTCCACCACCCAGGGTACCGCGATTAAGAAGCCCTTAACAGCAGAAGTCCTCACGCCGTAGGGAGGGTTCTCGCCTCAGTGGCGAACCTTCGGCTTCGGCACAAGGCCTCGCCTTTCAGAATGCAACTACTCGGAGGACTGTTTAGACTGTAGTATAATAAAGATAACTACAGCTGCGGTGCGGTGCAGTAGCGGGTCGGGTCAGCTGCCGGGGAAGAACGTGTAAGCCGCTCTCCGTGCCGTACTAGGTTCTTCAGACAAACGACCCTGCTTCCTCGACTCCTGCTCTATCTCTACAACCGTCGTATCCTATGGGGGACCATTCACACCGAGGGGTGGGGGTGTCACCATCCCATCAACGTCTGGAGTTCCGGCGTCGAGTTGATCAGTCCAGTTCGTGTACTCTCGACGTCTCCTTGGAGCGAATACGACCTGAACTTCCCCTGATCTCCGCCTTCCTTCTTTTTCGATTCGAGAACTCCTGTCGTTACGTGCTTGTTCAGAAGCTCAAGCGCACGATTGTACCCCTTGGGCTCTACTTCGACATCCCGTGCTACTGTTTGGTAAACCTCGTGAATCTCTGACGTCCGGAACCATTCTTTCTCCGGGTTATTCCGGTCAAGACGTGTGAGAGCAAACAGGAGTAATTTCCCGGACAACGGAGTCCCTTTCACCATCTCCATAAAGAGCTCAACTTCGACGAGTTCGTCAGCTTCGAGAACGTGATTCGCGGTCACGATATCATCGCCTTCTTCGTCGGCGATCTCGCCCGCATTCCGGAACAATCGGACTGCTCGTCGAGCGTCACCGTGTTCTTCAGCTGCGAGTTCAGCTGTGGTTGGAATCACTTCCTCATCGAGGACACCGTCATAAAATGCGTCCCGTCGATTTTCGAGGATTGCAATGATCTGGTCTTCTTCGTACGGCGTGAACGTTCGGTGTTCTGGCTGGAGAGTCGATTGAACCCGTGACTCGATTTCTCCTTTGAATTCGATGTCGTTCAGAATCCCGATTGTAACGACTGGGAAGTCAACGTCGTCTTTTGATTGTGTCCGTGATAGCGTGTAGAGGACCTCGTTGACTTCTCCGTGCTTGTCGATTTCATCAATGATGACGACGAGGCCGCCAGAGAACTCCCTCTGAACAACGGGCCACAATTTCTGATCCCGATAATGCTCGGCTGAGAGGCCCTGATAGGGGACATCAAGCGGGTTCTCTGCTTTCGCGTTCACCTGCTCTGCAATCTTTCGGAAGGTGGAGGTATACGTAGAGATGGGGTCCGGGTTAATGTATGCGGTAACGATCGGGGAGTCCGTTCCTGCAGTTGCTGCTTCGAGCCGCTCGCAGACGTGTCTTGCAACTAGTGTCTTCCCCGTCCCGGTTTCTCCCCACTCCAGGACGTTATCCGGGACGCTGTTTGTCCGCATCTTTCGGAGATTCTTGGCCAAGAACGTGATACGGTCGTCTCGTCCGACAATTCGATTGGCGTCAGGAACGTTATCGATCTCGAGCAACCACGGTTTCTCAAAAATATCCGATTCATCTTCGCTATCCCCCTCGTCGACATTTAATATCTCGTCGACGGTTGTTTGCGTGGAATCGTTGTTTGGCATAAGCAGACCAATTCACCCCATTCACATATAGGTTGTCTACCCTCGGTGTGATTGATTTGCCTCCATTCACACTCCGGGGGTGTTCCAGAGAGCAGGACCCCCCAGAGTGTGAATGGGATCGACCTCGTCGCCCACTTGTGATTTTGCTCACCTCAAAAGAGATTTGAGACTACTCATCCGTTCCGGGCTGCTGTAAACTCCGTCAGCTCCAGCTCTCGTGTCTCTGCGAGTCTCCGTCGAATGTCTGTCCGATCCCAGCCAAGCGGTGCCAGCACACTCTCGACCGCTCTGACGAGTTGCGTCTCGTAGTACGCCGCATCGTACGACTCTACCTCTTCGTGGGCCAACGCGACCCGCTCTCGCGAACTCTTCTCGTCGTCGACGACCACGTACTCGATGTCCTGTCCCGGGTGGATAGCGAGGTCCTGGGCCCGAGCCCGCTTCAGCGCCGCCACGTTCTGCGTGTTCTGCGTGTACCCTTCCAGCGGCTTGGAGACACGATTCCGTTCGACGAGCTGCTCGACCGGCACCGTTCCAGCGTGGAGGCGCTTGATCGCGTCCTGGAGACAGTCGAGGACGGCGTCCGGAGATCGAGTTGCATCGAGCCGTTCGAGACAGTCCCGCTGGATGTCCTCGATGAACGGTGGGGTTGAGCGCTGCCGAGCTTCGATACCGCGTATCTTGAAATCGTCGTCGCCGGCGACCTTCCCGAAGTACTTTGTCAACGCGCCGGCGTCGCTCTCGCGCTGCGGCACGAACGCCACCCAGTCGTAGTGAGCTTCGTGTTCGAGCCGGATCTCGACCTCTTCCGTGATTGCCGTCGCGAGCGTCTCGAGGTCCTCGCGGTCCTCGTCGTCGACGTCAGGGTCCGGGGTTACCCAGATGGAGTCGACGATGCCGTGGACGACGCGCCAGCCGCCGGCTTCCAGCCGTTGTTTCGCCGTCAGCAGAATCTCGCGAGCAAACGCGTTGATTACCTCGTGACACTCGATACGGCCGAACTTCGCGTTGCTGAACCCCTGATACCCAAAGCAGGCGACGAGGATCCACTTCAGCGCTCCCGACCGCCCCTCGAGTTCCGCCAGCCGATCCTCGTCAGGATTGTCCAGATCCTTCTCGCGACGGATGGCCGCCTTGATCTCGTCGCGAGCGTCGATGACCGGCTGTAGCACGTCGACGAGGTAGCCCCGGTCGTCGCAGATCGAGTATCCGAGGCCGGGGATGTCGTCGCGGTCGCTGTGGCAGCTACATCGGATGACGTCCGGCGAGACGTTCCGCGTACAGATGATGTTCGGATACAACGAGGAGAAGTCGAGTTCGTGGACGTTCTCGTGGAGGCCGACCTCGGGCGCGAAGATGAAGCCGCCTCAGCGATGTTACGAAATTCGCCGATTTTGCACGTGCCATCATCCACATGGTGTACGAGGACACGAATCTCTACGCGTGGCAGTGGCTCACCGCTGAGGGGATTCGATACGAGCAGCGCAAGGAGATGGAAATTCACAGCGCACTCGACGACGACACGATGGGTGTTCGGGCCTTCACCGCACTCAAAAATATGCTGCTCGAACTCGGCTATACCGGTATTTTCGTCTTCGTCGACGAGTTCGAGAGCATCGCACGACTCTCACCTAAGGATGAACAGGCAACACTCAACAGTATTCGGCACCTGATGGATCAGAACAGTTCGGGCCTCTGTATGTTGTTCGGGTGTGCTCCCGAAGTCTGGCAGGACGTCATGAGCGAGTATCACGCGTTCTCGGAGCGCATCGGCGAGGAAGTGGCTCTGAAGCCTCTCACCAGTGAGAACCTCTATGAGTTGGTGAGTGATTATTTAGATCAAGAGAGGGTCACTTCTGATAAAAATGAGGGGATAGACCCATTCTCTGAGGAGGCGTTGGATTTAATTCTCCAAACATCACAAGGCAATATCCGACAGGTCCTATCTATGTGTAGCCGCATCCTCGATGATGCCGCAGAATCGCAGGAAAATAAAATTACAGCTGCTTGGGTCGAAGGAAAGGTCTGATACTCAATAATTCAGGCGTTACCATTTCGGGGATCGTCCACGAATTCATAAAGCCCCTCTGTGACCTTTGTTATCCATCCAGCAGCGATGAGTTGCCTAAGTGCATAATTTATCTGCTGTTTGTTTAGTCCGGTTTGTTCCCGTAGGAATAATGGATTCGCTCGTCCCCAGGGTTGAGATGAACTCCGCCCTTCTTTCAAAACATTCAGGATTTCTTCCTCGTTTTCGCTCGGAGCGTATTCCTCATTAGTCATGTGTGACGAATACGCATCAGTTCGTATAGTCGTATCCTTCTGCATTTTTCTAACAGAGCAATTTACTACGTTAGAATTAAGGACCTGGGAGAGAGTGGATGGTATGAAGCGCGGTCCCTCAGAAACGAGGGCGGTGCTGGAGACACCGCACCCGCGCTGCCTGAGACAGACAGCATGTCCATCCAAACCGACAAACTGCAAAAATCCGACGGTCAGAATCGGAATAAGCCACCGACTGGAACTCGAGGAGATCGTGTATGACGTCTACTGTTCATTACCCCGGTAGCGTGTCGAATGTCCTTGGAATACTCGGAAATAAACGGCGAGTCTTTCTATTAAATTACTTATTCCTATTCGGGTATGAACAGGATATCGAAGTCAGACATCTGGCAGGGTGATTGGAGGCGTCGAAAATGGGATTTCACCACGAGAAGTCACTACCGAAGATTATGAATCAGTATATAATGGGTTAATTCAGAACCACCTGCCAAAGCTTGCCAAATACGATATTATTGATTACAACGACCGCGCGAAAGTCGTAACAGTCACTCCTCGTATTGAGGAGTATGTGATCCTGATTGTAATTGCTCGAAGTATATTTCCAAATCGGTGAATGAGTATGAGTACGCTCCTCCCCGCTGCACCTTGTGGGGTCATCAGTCATCACTCCATCAACACGCCAGCATTTTGTCGTACCTTACCCGTGTACCCGATCGCGTGTGTTGACTGTCTTGGATATAGGTAGTAGCTATAGTTATAGAGTATAGTTATATTTTATACCTATAGCATATTTCTCTTCGGTGTTATTTTTCAATAGAACATGTTGTGTCTGCCAGTTAGTGATTATAGCTATGGAGTATAGTTGTAATTTGTAGTTATAACGTCTGACTGAGTTTTATATATATGGGCTACAACTATCTGGTAGATGCTCACCTATACACCTGTGTCTGAGGCGGGCGGCGTCGGCAAGACGACGAGCGCTGCGACGCTGGCAGTCGAACACGCTCGCGCCGGACACGATGTGCTGGCGATCGACATGGACACTCAGAACGGCAGCTTGACGTACTTTTTGGGCCGGAATACGACCGCGGCGACTCGTCGCTTGACAACCTCGTTCGCCACATGGCTGGTCGTCCGGGCGGCGACTTCCACGATCTCGCCCACACGGTCGAACACGGCGTCGACCTAATCCCGTCACACAACATGCTCGAGGACCTTCCCGAGTTTCTGCTCAACGAGAAAGAGCAGGCTGAACGCCTCGGGGATTCGTACAGCATGTATCACCAACTCCACCGGGTGCTGAAAGAGGCGAACGTCAGCGACCACTACGACGTCCTAATCGTCGACACGGCCGGAAAGGCAGGGCCGGTCCTGTATAACGCGCTCGTCGCGGTACGAAACGTCGTGATTCCGTTCGAGGCGACGGCGAAAGGCCAGGAATCGATCAGCGGTCTTGACGATCTTGTCAACGGCCTCGAACGCGAGGTTGATGTCGGCGTCGGCGTTCTCGCGGTCGTCCCGGTCGGCTATTCCGGAACAAATGACCAGAAGGAGATTCTCGACGAACTACAATCGAGCCCATACCCTGTCCCGGTCGTGATCGGTGAACGCCGGTCGCTCATGGAAGGATGCTGGAAACAACAATGTAGCCCACAAATGTATGTCGACAAGCACCGAACCCGCGAGCGCACGCACGAACTCGATACACTTGATCAGTTCGACGATCTTGCACGCCACCTCGAAGCGCAGGCCGACCTCGATGCGCCGGAGGTGACTGCTTAATGGGCCTCAAATCCGGCACCGAGGACGCGGGACTCGGAGAGGACTCGGACGACTCAGAGGACGACGACTCTGAATCGGAAGCGGTCGATGAGCCGATCCCTAACGAGTACGCAAGCGATACGTCCGACGCGACGTCTGCGCAGGACGCCACCCCGTCGGGCAGCTCTGATCCTGACAATCGCCTTGATCGGTCGTCGATCCCGTACACGCTTCGGCGGGAGAACGTCAACGCTGACCGCGAGCAGGTGCCGTTTTTCCTCCGCGAGCAGTTCACTGACGCCGAGGAAGATGCACTCGATAAGCTGGAGGAGGAACTCGGCGAGATGGTCTACAAGTCTGATTACCGTGAGGCGGCAATCGCGGTCGCACACGAACACCCTGATCTGATCGCGTCAAAGCTCCGCGAATGGGGCTATGATCTGTAACAGTTGAAAAGGAACAGCCCTCCGCCAGTTCAGTAATACCTGTTTTCTAAAATGTTGTTGTGACCGCCGACTAATTCCGCTATACTGGCGTCGCCTCATGTTTATCTATTAGGGTGAGAAAGGAAGCCATAGATGACAGGTGGCACCTTTGGAGGTCCGCACGGGTTCTCACTCGGCGGGGCGCACGGGGCAACACTGGGAACAGCACCAACGACTTCTCCTGCTTGGATTGAGATTCTCTTTGAAATCTTCTACCTGATGTTAGATGCCCTGACGAACCCCACGAGCGGAGTATAGGGTCTATAGCAAGAATACTCATCCAGGGCGCAAAGTCGCTACTAAATGCATTGTTGCTCGCACTCGAATTGTTCTAAACCGGTCAATATTTTGTATAGCAGGATATGGTATATAGATGTCTACTGCACGATAATTCGTCCTCTGTGGGTCCTATACCCTGGAATCTATCGATACTATTGATTTAGAGAATGATCATGATTACGCCGGTAATCACGACCACTTTGAAGTACCCCGCCGCCGTCGGTGAAGCACGAATGCTGCAACCGCCTCACGACGGCGCTTCCCCCGGGTAGCGGCACCGAGACCGGGTCTACAGGACGGTGGAGGGCCGGTGGATGCCTGATCGAGCGCTTTCGACGCCGCTCGACGATAGCTTCGAGCGCTACCTCCAAGACAAGGGGAAAGGCCGCGGCGGCGACGGTGGGAACTATCGACGTAACGCTGCACGCGAGCTCGAACGGTTCGCCGAGTGGGCCGCCGGCGACCGCGGCGCCGACGACTGGACCGGGATCGTCTCCGACGATGTCGACCGCAAACCAACCTTCGACGATCTCGACGAACGCGTGTTTCGGGAGTACGCCCGACATCTCGGTGGAGATCGGGGACTCAAGCAGAATACGGTACAAACCTATTATCGCTATATCTCTGCGTGGTGCGGCTGGTGCGTCAACGAAGGATATCTTGAGGCCCACTACGCGCAGCGGGCGAGTGCGATGGCGCCGTTGCCGGAGGACGACGGCCGCAAGCCCGGTGACCAGCAGGCCTGGACGTCCGAACAGCGCCACGCCCTCACCCGCCACGTCGACGAACGGGCTCGTGACGCCGTCGAGGCGTACACGACACTCCCAGAGGATACTGACACTCTCGACAAGCAGCGAGCACGCTACGAGGCGCTGAAGGCGGCTCGTGACCGGGCTTTGGTGTTCGTTCTCGCGTACACCGCCGTTCGGGTCGGGGAACTCCTTCGGGACCCAAACGACCCACGCCGGCGCGGCGTCCGCTGGGAGGACCTCTCCCTTGACGACGGGAGTATGGACGTCTACCGGAAGAAACAGCAGTGGGACGCCGCGAGTCTCCCCGATCCAGTGATTTCTCCGCTGCGAAGTTATCGCCAGCTGATGAACCCACCGACGGAGCGGTGGCCGGTGTTTCCGACGTTCGACCAACGGACGCTCGCGGAGCTCCTCTCGGAAGAGCTGCCGAACGAGGAGAACGCCCGGATGCAATCGACGAGCGGCGTGAGGTGTACGCTCGGGACCTCCTGCTTGCGCTCGATGAGGACATTCGGCCGCCGTCAATCACGACGGACGGCGCACGGTCGATTCTCCAACGGTTCTCGGAGGCCGCCGAAATCGACATCGCCCATCCGAAACACGACTATCTTGCACCTCATGGGGGGCGCCGCGGGATGGGTGAGGTGCTCGTCCGGGCTTTCGGATACACTGTAGCAGCCCGTTACCTCGACAACTCGGAGGAGATGGTTCGGGAGCGGTACTCGCATATTGAAGCTGGTGAGCTCGGAGACGTAGCTACTGAAGCCCTCGAAGAAATTGATTTGTGATTGAATTATCTATTGTCTCGTACAGTGTTTGCTCTTAACGGCTTACGAAGCTTTTTCAGCCGGCCATAGAATTCCTACATGTCTTTCGTATCGGAGTCGATACGCCAGACGGTGATGACATATGACAGACCTGATCTTACGAAGTCCGGCGTTCGAGGATGGCGGTCGGATTCCGGATCGCTACGGCTATACGGAGGAGAACATCAACCCGCCACTGACAATCGAAGGTGTTCCAGCGGAGAGCGCTTCGCTGGTGTTGATCGTCGATAGCCCGAACCCCAGTTCCTCGAGCAAAGATGTCTGGAACCATTGGCTCGTGTGGGATATTCCGCCAACACGGGAAGAGATTCCTGAAGGGTGGGATCCCGAACAGGCGACAGAAGGTCAAAACGACTTTGGAGAACACGGATACGGTGGACCCAACCCGACCGGCCAGGAACAGACCTACCGCTTCCGTTTATACGCCCTAGAGACCACGCTCGGGCTCCCCTCTGTGACAGAAAAAGAGGAACTCGTAGATGCAGTTGTCGGGAATATCCTCGATAAGACTCGGCTCGAGGGCACGGCTGCTCCATAGGTGCGCTACTGACAATGGCTGACTCAACTGTAACCTGCCCGGACTGCAGTACCCAACAGGAGGTTGAGACCGACGAGTATGGAATTTTCACGCTGGTGTGTGAGAATTGTAGTGCCCGATCGAAGGGCGAATACACAGCTACATCCGGCGAGGTTGTTTGGCGATGGACGCAGTCGAGCGACAAATCGAGTGACTAATTCCCACACGAAGACGACTTCTCAACGCTTATCCGCGACTTTCGTAGAGTAGTATGTAGCGGGATAGGATAGCTCGGAGATTCCACCAGGCTCATGACCTGGAGATCGGTGGTTCAAATCCACCTCCTGCTATTTCACGCCGACACAACCGCTATTCGTAGACCTCGTCCGGTTCAAAGACTTTCTCGCCGACGGTCTCGCCTTCGATCGTTCGATAGAAGCAGGAGCGATAGCCCGTGTGACACGCTCCACCTTCCTGGTCGATTCGATAGAGAAGCGCATCACCATCACAGTCGACGCGGATTTCCTTTACCTGTTGGACATGTCCACTGGAGCCGCCTTTCTGCCAGAGTTCGTCGCGACTCCGAGAGTAGTAGTGAGCAAGCCCCGTGTTCTGGGTTTCCGCGAGCGCCTCCGGGGACACGTACGCGAGCATCAGCACGTCACCCGTCTCGGCGTCCTGTGCAATCGCGGGAATCAGTCCATCCTCACCGAAGTCGAGTTCGACGTCGAGGCGTTCGTCCTGCATACTCTTACGATACGACAGACTCGGGAAACCAGTTGTTATTTCCCGAGCTGATCTCTTCGCTTGAGGTTAGACCAACTGGAGGATGTTCCCGTTCGAGGTGACGTGGAGATCACGCCCCAGTTTGTAGCCCTGCTTTGCGGCGAGGTCGACATAGCCAGAATACCCCTTCATGTCCTGGTGTGACGGGATCACGTGCTGCGGTTGAAGCGCATCGAGCATCGCGTAGTGGCCCTCCTGGGAAAGATGGCCGGAGACGTGGACGTCGTCGTAGATACGCGCACCCTGCATCCCGAGAAGCTTCTCGGACTGGTAGCGCTGCCCCTCGTTCGTCGGCTCCGGAATCACACGAGCCGAGAAGATGACCTTGTCGCCGTCGTCAAGTTCGTACGGGGTCTCGCCGCGTCCCATCCGCGTGAGCATCGCGCGCGGCTCGCCCTGGTGGCCCGTTACGACCGGGAGGTAGTTCTCCTTACCTTCGTTCATGATTCGCTTGAAGGCCCGATCGACGGACTTCCGGTGCCCGTACATGCCGAGGTCGTCGGGGAAGGTCGCAGCGCCGACGCGCTCGGCCGTCCCCGAGTACTTCTCCATCGACCGGCCGAGCAGGACGGGCTGGCGCCCGATCTCTTCGGCGAATTCGACCAGACTCGTGACGCGAGCGATGTGGCTCGAGAACGTCGTCGCGACGATCCCGCCGTCGTAGTCTTCGAGGCTTTGGATGACGTCCCGGAGTTGGCTCCGCGCGACAGCTTCGCTCGGCGTTCGTCCCTTCTTGTTCGCGTTGGTGCAGTCCTCGATGTAACAGAGAACGCCTTCACCCTCGCGGCCGATTTCGCGGAACCGCTTCATATCGATGGGGTCACCGATAACGGGGGTGTGGTCGATGCGTTTGTCCAGCCCGTAGACGATGGCACCTTCGGGCGTGTGGAGGACTGGGTTGATGGCGTTGATGATGGAGTGCGTGACGTTGACGAACTCCAGTTCACACCGTTCGCCGATTGGCATCGTCTCGCCGGCGTCCATCTCAATGAGGTCGTTCTGGACCTGGAACTTCCCCTCGTCTTGGATCTCTTCCTTGACGAGTTCGAGGGTGAACGGCGCGGCGACGATCGGAGCGTCGTAGCGATGCGCCAGTTTGCTGATTGCACCGATGTGATCGAGGTGACCGTGCGTCGGGACGATCGCTTGTACGTCGCCCTCGAGGTCGCTCATCACCCGGTCGTCAGGGATGGCACCCATGTCGATGAGGTCGAGCGAGTGCATCTCCTCCGTCTGGAGGTTGTCGTGAATCAGTACTTTCGAGAGGTTGAGACCCATGTCGAAGACGACGATGTCGTCGCCGGCACGGACGGCTGTCATCTGGCGGCCGACTTCCTCGTAGCCGCCAATAGTTGCGATTTCGATTTCCATAGTCGGGGTCCGATCAGAGCGATCCCAGAACTCGTCAAAGTCCGCCTGGTGAAGGAGAGCCGGTGTGAAGCTGGCTTCGACAGCAGGTCAATCTGTGACCATTAGTCGATGTATCTGGACTTCTTGACCTTCCCGGGGACAACGCGTATTTCGGTTACGTGAAAACTGGCGGTCCCAACGTAAATACCCGTGGATTCGGGCGTCGTATATAGTATCGTTACTCTGGGGCGTACTCTTCGTGGATTCGATCCATTCGTGCCGCCATCACGAAGTCGGTTTTGTGGAGGCCGTCGATCTTGTGCGTCCACATCTCGATTTTTACCTCTCCCCACTGGAGGTGGATATCTGGATGATGCTATTCTTCCTCGGCGAGTTCGCCGACTTCGTAGGTAAACTCGAGTGCGTCACGAAAATCGTCGAACTCGTAGGTCCCTTTGAGGTGGTGTTCGTCTACTACTTCCCACACGTCTTCGTCGAGTTCGGCAAGGTACTCCGAGTATTCAGCCTCGGTGAGCGGCTTATCCTCTGACGTACACGCTTCACACGCTTCGTCTGCCAGTGCCGATGCCATATCTCCGTTTACACTCGCCTCCTGTTTGTACTTTGGTCGTCGTCGGAAGGGTTGACGATGCCAGGACTTACACTTCGATGACGGGGAGTAGGAACGGTAGCTATTCTGATCCCTCAAGGAAGTATGCTTTTCTTGATTCAGTAAAACAAGACGTATTGTCCGATTCGGCTGAACGATCTACTAACGCGTTTCCCGGAACGTCTCCTCCAGTAATGATTTGTCTACGGCCGGTTCACCTTCTATGCTGAATGGCTGTGTTTCAGAACATCCGGCGTGTCCTCGGACTCAGTGAGTCGTCTGCTACAACACATCATTACTGTTGTACTGAATGTAACACGGAATTTGAGTCTCAGACTGCTCCCCAGCGCATTCAGTGTCCAGAATGCCTTACAACAAAAGTTACAGAACTTGATAACCACTGACTGTCTCTTTCAGATCCATCTTGTTCCAGCAAACGGTATCCTGTTGCGGGCTTAAAATCGACATACAGTTCAGGCCGCAACGAATTGAGTCGGGGGTTCGTTGGTAGCCCGTAGACTAGTGATTATGCATTAACGGATAGAACATCAATGAGGGAATATATTGGAACACCATCGATATCCTCGACTCCCTGTTTATCGATCAGTACAGCTGCAGCGACTGGGTTTCCCCCTGTATCGGTTATCGCCTCAATAGTTTCGCGTAACGTCGTTCCACCAGTAATCGTGTCATCAACGATATGGCAATCGTATCCATGGACACTGGAAAAATTCCGCGAGAAACTACCCTCGAGACCCTCGATATCACCGTTCTCCCATTGATGTTTGCGTGGCGTGTACGTAGCGAGACCAGTGTCGAGTGTTTGGGCCACGACGGTTGCGAGCGGTGTCCCGGCTTTCTCAATACCGACCGTGAGTGCTGGTTCTTGATGTTGGTTTGGGAGCATATTAGCCATCGCGTTTCCAATATGCGTTAACCGTGTGCTATCACGCCCGATGGCATTCCAATCTACATGAATATCGTGAGGTTTCTTTGTGTCTACCGATTGAGTATCTCGGGTCGTCGATTTACTCCGTTCGACCAACCAGCTGGCAGTTTCACGAGAGACGTTCAGCTCGTCTGCGATTTCGCCCTTTGACACCCCTCGATTGGCTAAGGAAGCAGCATCCGAAATGAGATCATCAACATTCTTCATCTGTCTCGAACTTGGAGTGGTACGTTTTACGTGTGTCGGCCTGGCTGCTCGTCCTAAAAGGTACAGTGTGAAGGACTATGGACGTTTGAGTGCTCCTTCCTTGTCGAAGAGGCTGTGACTATCCTTTGGCTCTCCGGGATACTCACGAGCCGCGTCCGGATGGAATGTGACACCGAGTCCCGGTTCATCTGGCACCTCGATAACTCCATCTTCCACGGTGTACTCGTGTTCGATGATTTCGTCACCCCACTCGACGTCTCGACTCATATGTTCGAGGACTTCAAGATTTTCGAGTCCGGCACACAGATGGACTGACGCAGCCGTACTGACACCGGCGTTCGGGTTGTGCGGTGCGATCGTCATGTATCGAGCGTCCGCCATCGCTGCGGCGTGCTGGACTTCTCGGAGGCTTCCGTAGTTCGTCACGTCCGGCTGGATGATGTCGCAGGCCTGCTTCCGGACGAGATCTTCCATCGTCTCGTTATTGTAGATGCGCTCGCCGGTGGCGACGGGCATATTGACGTGCTGGGTTACGTCAGCCATCACTTCACGGTCTTCGAGTTCGACCGGCTCTTCGAGGAACATGATGTCGTACTCTTCGAGCGCGTCTGCGACCTCGATTGCTCCCCGGCGGGTAAACCGACCGTGACAGTCGAGGGCGATACCGATATCCCACCCGACGGCGTCTCGAACGGCGTCGAGGAGGTCGGCGACTTCGTTGAGCTGCGCATCGGTCAAAGAGTGTTCGTAGTGGGCGAACGGGTCACACTTCAGTGCTGGATATCCTTGTTCGTCGACCGCCTTCTCGGCATGATGGGCGTAGTTCTCTGGCGTGCGGTCGCCGATGTGCCAGCCGTTTGCGTAGACGGGGATCTCGTCGTGAACCTTGCCGCCAAGAAGTTTCCAGACCGGTTCGCCGTAGTGCTTGCCGGCGATATCCCAGAGTGCGATGTCGATTGCCGCAGCGACCGCGTTGATGAGCTTCCCGGCTCGCCACGCGAAGGGATAGCGCCGGAGCTTTCGATTGATTTGTTTCCGATTCAGCGGGTCCTCGCCGATCACGTAGTGCTTGTGTGCTTCTGCGGTGGCTTCGAGGGCTGCGGTCAGTCCTTCACCACTTAGTGCCTCACCGACACCGGTGATACCTTCGTCTGTCTTGATCTGGACAAAGAACCAGTTCCGCCAGTCGGCGTCGACGACGAACGTCTCGACGTCAGTTACTCGCATAGGGATACTTTCTGAAGGATTGAAAAAGCCGTTCCGACTTCGATACAATCAGAAGAAATCTGCTGGAATCGCCGGACAGGAATTTCACGGTGATTTTATATCGGGAGCAGTTTCGTTCAGATAGGTGCGCTCCCTGTGAGTTCCGGGACCGGTTTGATTCCCCTCGTCGTGACCATCTTAGGGCTGGGTGTCGCAGCCCAGGTGTTAGCCGACCGGCTGGAGATCCCGAGCGTGCTCTTTCTTATTCTCGCTGGAATTCTCGTCGGTCCTGAGGGTCTCGATGTTGTTGGCCTCGAAGCCTTTGGTGGCCCCGAACCCCTCTCGGCCATCGTCGGTCTCTCGGTCGCGATCATCATTTTCGAGGGCGCAGATTGAATGGTGCCATCCCGAACTCCACGGATGAGCGAGCGGGGACAGAGTATCGGGGGCCAGCGATGTACGTCTACTCTGATTCGACTTCGGTTTCGGAACCCGTTTTGCGATGTCGACGAAATCCTGACTTGATATGGCTGTGACGAACGACGAGTTGCAGTTTTCCTCGCTCTACCTCACTCGATTCGCCACCAGTTTCGGGTTCATGACAGTCCTGACGCTTCTGCCGGACTACATCGATGCGCTCGGGGCAACCGGCGTGACGATCGGCCTCTTCATCACCGCGCTTGAACTCGCCCGGACGGTTGGTATCGTTCCACTCGGCTGGGCGGGTGATCGGTATAGCAAGCGGCTGCTCCTCGTTGGGGCGCTGATCGTGAGTGCCGTGGCATATCTGGCGCTCGCCCGCGTCACGACCATCTCTGGATTCCTCGCGGCACGGTTTCTCCAGGGATTCGGTCTCACAGGTACAGGACTGTTGGGGCTCGCCCTCGTTGGAGAACTCGCCCCGAACGACGGCCGTGCGAATCTCATCGGTAAGTACAACGCCTTTCGGATGGCCGCGGGTATCGCGGGGACGATCGGTTCCGGTATTCTCTTCGCACTCACCGGATTTGATATCCTATTTGGCATGTTGACGGTCCTCTTGGTTGTCGCCGCTGTGAGTATCTGGCTGTTCGTCGACAGTGATGAGACCACGATTACCGGCTTCGCATTCACCGATCTCGCAGTGAATCGCCGGATCGTGACGCTCACCAGCTTTCGCGCTCAGTATGCCGTCGCTGTCTCCCTCGTTCGCAAGTGGGTGCCCATTTTCGTCGGCGTGTCGGCTGCCCAAGGCGGGCTCGCGTACGGTACTGTCGTTGTCGGTGCAGTCCTCGCAACCGAGAAGGTGACGAACATGGTCTGTCAGCCGATCACAGGTCGGTTCTCGGACCGGCAGGGTCGAGCGCTGTTCGTCTTCGCCGGTGGCGGCGCCTACGGGCTGATCGCACTCGCGTTCCCGTTCGCGTCGACGTTCGATGGACTTCTCACGTTCTCCGTCCCGATGGCAGGAGAGATCACTGGTGCCGTCGTCGTAGTCCTGATTCTGAATGGATTGCTCGGTATCGCAGACGCATTCCGGGAACCTGCGAGTATGGCCCTATTCGCGGACGAGGGGAAAGGCGAGGGCATTACGAGTAGCTTCGGCGTTCGCTCACTGGTCTGGAAACCCGGAAGCGTCCTCGCCCCGCTCGCCGGTGGGTGGGTGATGGGTCAGTTTGGCATCGAGTGGGTGTTCTTCGTCGGCGGATTCGCCGCGCTATCGGGCGTCGCAACGTTCCTCGGAATTCTCTCGTGGGAACACGGGTCACGCGCCCTTCGTCAGTGGTGAGTGGCCATTCTGAAAACCAAGCTCTGTCTCAATCCTGAACTATTAAGAGACCATCACATTACCATCTATTTGAGGGGTGACTGCCCTGTCTGTCGCCCACTACGGAGGTCGATAGGATATGTCAACACCACTCCACGGAGATATCGAGCAGCAAGACGATCTTCAACTGACGAGTTTTGCCTTCGATGACGGCGAACCGATGCCTGATTCGACCGGCTACGTCAACGAGAACGCCAATCCACAGCTCGATATTAGCGGCGTTCCGGCTGAGGCTGAAGCCCTGGTGTTAGTGCTTGACGACCCCGATGCACAGCCCGTCGCCGGCCACACGTGGGACCACTGGTTGGCCTGGGACATCGACCCCAATATCGGAACGATTCCGGAGGATTGGGACGCTGTTCGCGCTGTCGAGGGTTACAACGACTACGTCGAACAGGGATACGGTGGACCCTCGCCGCCGGAGGGAAGTCACGACTACCGGTTCAAGCTCCTCGCGCTCGATTCTGAACTTGAGATGCCCGAGGAGACGCGGAAAGCACGGCTGGGGTCGGCGATCGCGATGGAGGCTGAGATTCTCGCAGCGACGCAGCTCGTCGGCACCTACGAGGCGTCTCAGGGAACCGCCTTTTGAGGATCGGTCCCAGTATCGGGGCGCTTATTCCGTCCAGTGAAGCTCGTATTCGAGCTCGTATCGTTGTTCTCCGGTTTCCGAGTCGGTGAGACGTTCGAGCTCGACTTCGAACGTCGGTTCCTCGGGAACAGTGACAGTCTCTGATTGATCCGTACTCTCTGCTGGACTGTCCCTGCTTCGATCTGCTCGGCAGCAGCGACGAGCGTTTCGGCGATCTCCGACCGGGAGCGCGATTCTTCAGTCTTGAAGAGTACTTCTTCGGGCATCAGTTAGCTCTACGGCCCCTAGCCTAATATGGTATGTCCCTCGTTCTCATACTCAGAGATCGTACTCCAGAGAATTGTCTCGGCTGGAGTTTTCTGAGCTCTGGCTGTTTGTCCTGCACATCTTAGTGCCCCGTTATTGAACCAGTCCGTATGGTCGATGTACGGGCACTGACGGTCGACGCTGTAATCGTAATCGATGGAGAAGTTGTCCTTCTCGAACGAAATCATCCACCGTTCGAAGGATCGTGGGTCCTTCCCGGTGGACTCGTCGAACCGGATGAAACTACACGGGAAGCGTGTATCCGAGAAACGAAGGAGGAAGTCGGTCTCGACGTAACTATTGACGGGTTCGTCGGCCTCTACGATGATCCCGACCGAGACGAGCGCGGAAACGTGAGTGCAGCGTATCGATGTACGCCTCGTGGTGACCAAACACCGACGCCTCGTGAAGAAGCCGCGCAAGTGGAGACGTTCGATCCGGAGAATCTGCCCGAGATGGGATTCGATCACGAACAGATCGTCACTGACGCGTTGCGTGAGTGACCGGTGTGTTGCCGGCGTATCGTTCTTCGTAGTAGCTCTCGAAGACGCATATATGGACTCCCTCGAGGCGCTGTTCGACTTCGACTCCGCACTCGTGTTCGGTATCGGTGGGAGCGGCGATATCGTCGGGAGTCTTCCGACCGCTCGGTTACTGGAACAGCACGGACTCGATGTCCTCCTCGGCGGTATCGCGTGGGAACCCGTGCCGAAGGATACCCGTCCTGGTCCGCGGTCCTTCGACGAGATCGGTGGTCTCGACCGTCTCAGCGAGACAGTCGGGCTCGCGAGCGCTGAGACGTGAACGCAGGACGGGCTCGAATTCACGGAGACGCTCGTCGCTCGCCACTACGATACCGACACGGCACTCATCGACATTTCGCACGGTGTCGATGCCGTCCGCCGGGGAATCGATGCGGCTGCCCGGCAGCTGGACATCGACCTCGTCGTCGGTGTCGACGCGGGTGTGACGTCCTCGCGAGGGGAGACGAACCAGGCCTTCGGAGTCCGGTGACGGACGTATCGGACTGGTCGCCCTCGACGACCTTGAGACAGCCGATTGTCTCGGCGTCTTTGGGTACGGGAGCGACGGTGAACTCACACTCGACGAACTCGAAGTGCGATTCGAGGCGATTGCCAGCCGCGATGGCCTGCTGGACGCGTGGGGGTTGACACCCCATGTGCGAAATGAACTCGAAGACGTGCTCGCTCACGTCGAGACTGAGGCGAGCGGAGTTCCCATCGAGGCGGCTTGAGGGAATTTTGGGCTGCGGCAGATTCGGGACGGCGAGGTTGCGGTTCAACTGACTCCGACGAGTCCTGTCACGTTATACTTCGATCCAGCACCCGTGGCGACATCGTCCCGTATCGCGGCTTGCGTTCGAGGGACGGACTGAACGAGGCGACGACAGCACTCAACGAGATGGGACTCCAGACGGAATTCGAGACGGAACGCCAGCGGCTTACCAACTCCTGACTCACACGGCGGAACTCAGCTATCTGGAACCAGCGGCTCAAGTATCTCGACGGATTCGTCAGCCTGGCGAATCTCGATCGGTTCGCCAACGGTCAGTTCGTACGTCTCTTCAGCGTTGTCTCGTGTGAGGACCGCGCTGGAGGCGTGCTCGGATTCCAGCATTTCGACCTCGACGACGGCGTCCGCCGAGAGCACTAGATAGTCCGGCGTCTCGACTGGCGTGTGGACGTTGTTGAATGCGACGCCGAGCCCCTCAGAGAACGTTCCGTTAGTGATCGACTGATAGTAGGCTGTCGATCCAAATGGCGTCGCTACGAGTACCCCATCACCGACGATTCGATCGAATTCATAGTAATCGCCTCCGTCTTGAATCCGCATCGTGAGCACTGCTGCGAGAGTCGGCGACGAATGGTGGACACTCACCTCGTTTATTGCGGTGAATTCTCCGCGGAGTTGTGTCCCGTCGTGGTAGGCGGCAATCTTGCGGTGCTCTCTGATTGTGTACGTATCTTCGTTGGTTTCCGATTCGAGCCTATCGAGCGTCTCTACCAGCTGGTCACTATCGAGCTGTGTCTTGAACCCTTTCGAGTCGCCTGTTCGCACCGGCAGGATCGTCGGATCGGAACAAGCCCTTGTAGCGTAGAGAATCGTCCCATCGCCACCGAGCGTAATAATGATCGCGTCGGGGTCGTACTCCTCGACGACATCGAATCCCTGTTCTTCGAGTGTTGTCTCCCACTCCTCCTGGTGGGTCTCGTCATTCGAGATCACGTAATAGCGCACGGTAGTCCTCTTGTTCTTACGCAACCGAGGTTTTGTAGGTGTCCGTTCGGTCGTTGCTGTGTCGAGAGGGCACTGTCTAGTTGAGGGATTGAGAAGTGAGCAGGCCGTAGCGAGAGGTGCTCATGTCACTCGCAGACCTGCTCAGAGAGACGTTGGAAATGGACAGTCAAGACGTTTGGGAGAATGAGCGCACCCCGACACCCGTCCGGTGGTTTGGGGTGCGTCTCCATACGGCGGGGCTGTCGATCAGGGAGATGGTCGCTATCTTAGAGCTGTTGGGTGTCGATCGCTCTCACGGTGCAGTCTGGAACTGGGTTCATAGGCTATCTGAAACACAAAGCGACCCGCCGACGGCGTCGCCGTCGCGGGTCGCGGTCGATGAGAAACAGATCGAGGTTGACGGCGAGAAGAAGTGGTTGTACGCCGCTGTTGACACTGAATCAAAGCTGCTTCTCGAAGTTGACTTGTTCAGCCGCCGCGGGACTGACCCCGCGGCGGCGTTCCTGCATCGGCTCACTCAGAAACACGATGTCGCCGATTCAGTGTTTCTCGTCGATGCTGGCGGCTATCTGACTGCCCTCTCACGTCACGATTTGAGCGGTCGGCTCGACTACCGAATCCGGAACCACATCGAAAAATGGTTCCAGACTGTGACCATGCGAATCGACCGCTTTCACTCCTTCTGGAGGGGCAGTCAATCCAGCGCGAAACAGTGGTTACGACGCTTCAGACACCACTACAACCACGAGAGACCCAACCAAGCACTCGATGGACGAACGCCAGCTGAGGTCATCCAGAACTAGACAGTGCCGTCGAGAGGGTTTTGTCGTATCCTCGACTATGGAGAGATGATGCCCGACATCTCAGTCAATGAAGAAACAATCGAGCGACTCGACGCACTTCGCATCGAGGACGAAAGCTACGACGAGATCATCAACGAACTCATCAACATCTACGAAACTGAGGAGCTGACGCTGTTTAAGACCGAATAATCGTACTGCTGAGATTAAAATTAGTCCGTAGCCACTGATGGACTCTCATAGTGGCGAAGTTACTCCTGGTTAGGGGCGATGTTGCTGATGCACTACTCGTTGATTCTTTGTTCGAGTTCTGTCTGTAACTCTTCAGTCTCTTTTTGCAGGCCGTCGCTGATCTCGACCGTATAGGATTCGGGGTTCTCGATTTGTCGAACTGTCTCCGGAATCCGTTGCCGTCGATCTCGTGCAGTCTCGCGAATCTCCTCGAGATCAGGGAGCTCAGTCACTCGTTTACCGTTCTCGATGACGGTCACGAGCTGTTCTTCACCGGATAGTGACTCGTCACGGAGTCCAACGATATCGCGGACGTACTCGTCGTCTTCCTCAATCCGCCGGACGCTCTTCGCACCGGGATAAGTCAGCTTTCCCGTCGAGAGTTTCATCGTCGGGCGCATCTCGCCGTCGCGTTGGACTGCGACGAGCTTGTAGACTCCTTCGACTTTCGGCGAATCCGTACTCGTGACCAGTGCCGTCCCCGGACCGAATCCGACCCCAACGCCGTCGCGTTCGAAAACTCCTGAATCGCGTATTCGTCGATACCCGAGGAGATGTACTGGTCGAGATCAGGGGTCACTTCGTCGACTTCCTGGGAGAGCGCGGGTAGATCCCCGGAATCGAGTCGTACGCCGCGCACGTCCACGCCGGCGTCGTCTGCGACGTCTTCTGCGAGCTGTGCACCGCGTACTGTGTCGTATGTGTCGATCAGTAGGATGCTGTCGGCGCCGTGCTCGGCCACGAACGTCTCGAAAGACTCGCGCTCGGACTCAAAGCTCTGGACCCACGAGTGTGCCATCGTCCCGAAGACTGGAACGCCGAATAACTCCCCAGCAGCGGTATTCAGAAGACCCCGCGAATCCCCCGATATACGCGGCTCGTGCGGCCTTGATTCCCGCGTCCGTCCCGTGGGAACGTCGTGAGCCGAAGTCGACCAGCCGCTGGCCGTCACCCTGTCGGTCGATCACGTCGCGCATCCGACTCGCTTTGGTCGCGATAAGTGTCTGGAAGCCGATCTGGTTGATTAGGACCGTTTCCAGCAACTGCGCCTGTAAGATCGGTGCAGTGACCTCGAGCATTGGCTCGTTTGCGAAGACGGGTGTCCCCTCGGGGAGTGCCCGTACTTCGCCCGAAAATTCGAGTGACTCAAGATGTGAGAGGAACGACGAATCAAATCCCTGTTGGTCCAGGAAATCGAGCGCTCGGTCACCGAACGAGATGTTTTGAATGAAGTGAATCGCCTGTTCGAGCCCCGCTGCCACCATGTATCCGCGATTCTCCGGTAAGTCACGGAAGAACAGACTGAACGTTGCCTTTGGATTGTGGTTCTGATTGTAGTACGTCTGTGCCATCCGCAACTCATACAGGTCTGTAAAGAGCGGTGCGTTTTCTGGGGTGAGATAGCCGAAGGTCGTTTGGGTCATGGTACACCAGCGTCTATAGGCCACTTCGTGTTAAAACGACGAGCTACGGTGCCTCGAGTCAGGCGTTTCTAATTATCTGATCATAGACCAATAACGTCCACCGTATCGTCTGTCGAGCTTTGCCCCAACGTTCATTCTCTGACGAGTCGAATCGTTCGTGTATGGCATACGATCCAGAGAGCACCGCGGTTATCGTGGTGGACATGCAGAACGGGTTCTGTCACCCTGACGGCAGTCTGTATGCACCGGCGAGCGAGGAGGCGATTGATCCTGTGAACGAGGTCATCCAGGCAGGCCGCGACGCTGGCGCATCGATCGTCTTTACCCGGGATGTCCATCCGCCCGAACAGTTCGATGATGCCCACTACTACGACGAGTTCGAACGCTGGGGTGAACACGTCGTCGAGGGGACGTGGGATGCGGAACTCGTCGACGACCTCGACGTGCGAGACGAGGACCACGTCGTCGTCAAGCACACCTACGACGCGTTCTATCGGACCGATCTCGAAGGGCATCTCGATACGCATGGTATCGACGACCTCCTGATCTGCGGGACGCTCGCGAACGTCTGTGTCCTCCATACGGGAGGGAGTGCCGGGCTCCGCGATTACCGACCGGTGGTCGTGCAGGATGCGCTCGGCTTCATCGAAGAGGACCACCGCGAGTACGCCGTCGAGCACGCCGACTGGCTGTTCGGCGAAACTACCGACCGCGTCGATATCGAATTCCAGTAGTGGACGTCTGATATCGTACTTCTCTCAGTGTAGCTTCAAGCCTGAAAGTGTGAGTTCTCGTCGCCGATATGCAACTGCCAATACGTGGAATTTCTCTGACGCCGTCCGAGATACACTCAGTAAGAGCAGTTGCCTGAACTCCACGACGGATCGAAAGTTAACACATATATCCGACAACCGTGTACTCCTATTTATATGCAGTTCTGTGATGAGTGTGGTTCGATAATGCACACAGAGGGCGACACGTGGGTGTGTCGCTCCTGTGAGAACGAGGAGCCGCGAGACTCTCACACAGAAGCGGCGATGACGACCCAGAATGGACAGCGGGACGACGGAGCACCCGCCGTGGCCGACGCGACCCAGGACGCCACCGAGACGATGCAGGAGCCCTGTCCGGCCGAGGACTGCGACAGCGACCAAGCCTACTACGAGATGATGCCGAAGCCGGGCGGCTCCTACGAGGTTCGGCTGTTCACCTGCGTCGAGTGCGGCCACAAGTGGCGCGAGTCCTGACGGCGCATCTCGCAAACTCCGTGGCTACTGAGCGGCTGGTTCAGCGTCTTCAGTACAAAGACGCAGCCGTGCCGCATGTGACCTCTATATCGGTCACACCCCTTCTATCAGTTGTTGATACTACCTTCCCTCCGTTGGAGTAGCGGACCCACGAGAACAGGTTTGAAACACCACTCAGTCGACCCGTCTAGGGGTGCTACTGGTCGCTCACAAGCTGTCGTAGGATGTTTCGCTCTCGGTCCGAGTAGGCGATAACACGAACGTCTTCGAGTGTCGTCGGTTCGAACGCTTGGATCTCGTCGCAGATGAGGGATGCGCCTTCGTGTGTGGAACCCGCCGGAGTCACAGCCAAGCAATGGCTATACCAGCGATTCGCAGCCGGGTTCATCGGCCGTTTCGAGGGAATTTTGCGTGGCCTCGCGAATACTCTCGGCAGTTGCGATTGGGTACGGGCCTGAATGGGACATCGCAGCTGTGTGGATCACGTAGTCGGCATCGAGATCGTACGCGTCCGTGACGATCACGTCTCCCAGTTCGACTGGTCCACGAGCGACTGCGTCGCGTTCGAGTGGCCCGTTTGCTACGTCGAGAAACGCGCCGGCAACGCCACTTCCCATCTTGCGCGAGGTTACCGCAGCGTTCACCAGTGCGTCCGCCTCTTGTTAGGCAATGTCGCCTTGGAGGACGCGGAAGTCCATCTGAATTAGAGAGTATCGATCGGAGAGCTAGCGACTGCTTCGTTCGATTCTCCGTCACGAAGAGTCCGTCTCAAAGACATCTAAAGTGGTCGGCAGTCTCCGCGAACAACTCTCGCACATCGTCCTCCACTACGCCGAGAATCGAATGGCGGTACTTCGGGAACCACACGAAGTAATACTTGCAGAACTAATCGAATACGCATGACTGCGGTATCCCTCCATCCCTAATCCCTATATTTATGATAGTATGGAACAACCGTCAAAGTATGGGTGAGGAAGCCACGAAAACCATCCAGACGCGCCTCCACATAACGTCTGGTGAGCGGTCGTGGCTTCACGATGCCCGCCTCGCCTCACGCGAGATATTCAACGACACCATCCGCCTCAAACGGCAAGGGTACAATCGCACCGAGATACAACGGGAGGTTGACCGCGACGACTTCTTGCGGAACAACAAGTGCGCGGTCGTCGGCAAAGCCCTCCAGACGTGGGACTCCTACCATTCGCTTAAAGAGTGGTGGGAGAATCAAGACGACCCTGATGACGGCAAACCGACGCCGCCGAGTACGGACAAATCTGGTGCGTACCCACTCGTGCTGGCGCACACGGAAGGCTACCGCCTCACCGTGGCCGACGACACGAACCGCGTCCGATTTCGCATCAGCCCGAAACCCTACAAAAAGGTGAACGGACACCTGCGCGGCGAACCGGACACAATGGACGAACTTCAAGACGCCCTCACGTCGGATGAGGTGGATGTGGGGCAGGCCGAACTCCTGTACTGCGATGGCGTGTACTACCTACACGTCACGGTCACACGCGAGTTCGACGTGCCCGAACCTGATACTGCCGATACTGTGGTTGGCGTGGATATCAACGAGCGCAACGTCGCGCTTACCGCTCTCGACCGCGAGACGATGCGGACGAAGGGTACACTTGTCCTCGGCTACGGATGGGTGAAGCAGGAACGCCAACGCTACCACACGATCACCACTCGCTGTCAAGAACACGGCAAGACGAGCATTCATCGGAAACTCGGCGACAAAGAGGAACGATTCGCCGAATGGGTACTCCATCGCCTTTCCCGTGCTGTTGTGGAGTTCGCAGCGCAGTTCTCGAACCCGGTTATCGTGTTCGAGGATATGAGCGGTATCCGCAAGGAGATGCAGTACGGGTCGTATATGAACCGCCGGTTGCACAAACTGCCGTTCCACAAGTTCGAGACGTTCGTCTCGTACAAGGCGATCTGGCGAGAGATACCCACGGACACGGTGGATGCGTACTACAACTCGAAGACGTGTTCGTGCTGTGGTGAACGTGGGGTTCGGAAAGGCCGCAGGTTCCGGTGTGCGAATGACGAGTGTGCCGTGGTGCAAGACCACGCCGACCGGAATGCGTCGGTGAACATCGCGTGGCGCGAGAAGGCGAAAATCGACGGGACTGATTCGGATTACCGGACTCACAAAACCCAACCGCAAGTCCGGTTGGTGCGTCTGTCCGGGTCGGGGCGCGTAAGCCGCCCAACCTCATCCCGCTCGCTTGCCGAGCAGGGAGTGCTAGCGCACGACTGAGGGAACTACAAAAGCCTCGGGCCACCGTGCCCGAGGCTGTTTACTTGCCGCTGATCGTGGATAGTCACGCCCTCTGGGGTGTGTTCGTTCAGCCGCTCGATTAGCTCTGAGGGGGACATACCCTTCCTCGTCTCTCCAGGCAAATAAAATACATTATAAATTATCTGGTTTCTCTACGCTTGATCGACCGTCGGTTGAGTGGTGTCACTACTGCAATTCGGCTTTTATTCGAGAGATCGCAGTGTCTGTGTCGAAATCACCCGCGGATGGGCCAATGACGCCGACCTCTTCGTCCGGGAGAAACCATATTCGGGCAAAGCCCGTTGTAGCGTCGATCCCGTCGACGTTCCAGATCTCTTTCTGCCAGTAGCTGGCAGTCTTTCCCGCGTGGAGTCGATTCACGTCTTCGGGGATCGGTTCTTCCTTTAGTTCTGTATAGCCCGCCTCGGTGAGCGTTTCTCGATCCAGATTATCGATCAGATTGGCCGTCAGTCGGGTTCGGAACTCCTCAACGGTCGCCTGATAGACGTCATCGGCGTATTGCTCGACGTCTCTCGACGGGATTTTTGGCTAACGTGGTCGAACACCGCATCCGGATCGTCGACGGAGAAACTCGCGCTGTAGAGTGTCGCTTCGACCGTTTTCATTACTGTTCCATCAGGATGCGCATAGAGAATCACGTCGACAACCGGGTAGTCACCGATCTTCGGAGCGGTCGGATCGGGGATTTCGATGAGCGCGTTCTCAGAAATAGTCGTGATAGACTCGTAGTTGTCCTGGAGATATGTGAAGAAGGCACTGACCGCCTGTTCATTCGGATTCGCATTGAGGTGCTGGAGATATCGCTGTATGTCTCGTATTGCCTCGGCGTCGTCTGGGATATCAGAGAGCATCCCGATGTGCTTCTGAAAATCACGAACAGCTCCCCAGATCACTTCTCCAGGAATGTTCCCTTCGCCGCCCTCCGCGAGAAGCATCTTGTCAAACTCGTATGTAGAGATACGGTCCGTCTCGATATCCTGAACGAACCGGTCGACATAGTGATCGATAAACTGTTCCGAGTCGATATGCGTGAAGAGTTTCTCTTCGTCCAAATTCCTCACAATCCAGTTAGCCCTCGTTCGGGGAGGCGATAAAATCTTACCTCTCAACTATCAGTCTCTCCTCCCGATAAAACGAACGCACGTAGGGAAGGCCACGTATCGCAGACTATTTTCAAACAGCCATCCTACGCCAAATGGATCTGTCCGATATGTCGACCTGTGACACGGAGGGCGTGTCCGATCTGGCGCCGAGTGCCAAGCTTGTCTACAAGGTCCTCGAGTACAACGGCGAACTGACCCAGAAACAGATCGCAGAAAAATCTCTATTGTCTCCACGGACGGTACGCTATGCACTAAACGAACTCGAATCCGCCGGCGTCGTCGAGGACGATATTTACTTCGCAGACGCACGACAGCGGCTCTATCGGCTCACCGAGTCGGATACTACTGGGGCGGAATAGATTCCTTCTGGTACTGCGTCTTGGATACGTCTTTGATGAGGCGGATATCGAAACATCTCTGGCAACGCGGTGATGCACGTTCAGTATGAGACTCGTATCCAGGGTGGTGCTTTCGTGACCGAAGACATACTCGACGAACTGTTTGCGATCATCGAGGACCGAAAAGAGACGCTTCCTGACGGTTCCTATACGGCGTCGTTGTTCACCCACGAGAAGGGAGACAACGCCGTCCTCGAGAAGCTGGTGAAGAGACGACCGAACTCGTCTTGGCCGCCAAAGACGAAAATACCGACGAGATTGCCGCCGGGAGTGCTGATCTCGTCTATCATCTGTTAGTACTCCTCTCGATGTACGATCTCACGCTCGACGATCTTCGAGCCGAACTCGAACACCGTCGATAAGTGGGTCATAGAACCGCGAGTTACTTTTCGTAGTCCCGTCTCGCATTCTAATAGGTAAAGTGTGAGTATGGACGAACTTGATCAGGTTGTGACCAATGCAACGCCGGAGGAGCCGGACTCGGTGCGAACAGTCGTTGCTACGTACGAGGAAGCACTCACATCGACCTCGAATTCATCATCGGATCTCCGGTCACTTCGCTGGCAGTACTATCGCCCGATCGCAAACTTACTCAAAAAACTCAGCTTTGCACGTTGAAGTGGTAGCGTGACGTAAGCGGTGGCAAAGACGGATGATGCCGATCACGGACTTCCTATCATGTACGCGCGTGTTCGACGAGTTCGACTCGCTATCACCAGCACAACGCCGTCACGCCAAAACCTACGCCACAGGTCTTGTTGCGGCCAGCAACAAGACCGTGGCGGGCATCGCACGCGAAGTTCTTCCAGCCAGCGGAAAACGAGCTCTCAACAAGTTCCTCACCGAGTATGACTGGGACGAACAGCAATTCAACCACGAACGTCTCGAGGAACTCCAGAAACACGGTGAAACACGCTGGTCAAAGGATGGCTACATCATCCTCGACGACACGATCACCGAGAAAGCCGGGGACGACGTCCCCGGCGTCGGCCGGTTCTACGATCACGCTGAAGGTGACACTGTCTGGGGCCAAGACCTCATCTACGCCTTCTACGCCGACGACAAAACCGCCTACCCCTCACCTTCCGCCTCTACGAACAACAGGACGACAATGACCAAGACCACGACACTAAGTACGATCTCGCCCGCGAGATCGTCACGGAACTCGAAGAAGAGGTAGGTGTGCCTGCGGACACCTACCTCTTCGACTCGTGGTTCGCTCACGATTCTGGCCTTCCTGAACACATCGAATCCTACGGCAAGGACTGGATCGGCCCGCTCCGCAGCAATCGCAAGGTGACCTACGCCGGCGAAGAACTCCGCGTCGATGCGCTGGCAGAGCGCATCGACACGGTCGAGCGCGATGTCGATGAGGAAACCTACCATATCTGGACGAAGAAGCTTCCCGTCTCCCAGTTGGGAGACGTGAAGCTGGTTATCGCCGAGAAAGAAACCGAGGCAGACGAAGAGAATCCGGTCAAGTACCTCGCCACGAACAAAATCGACGCACCGACCGAGCACGTGATTCGCTCCTACGGAATGCGATGGCGCATCGAGACGTTCTTCGAGGACTCGAAGCAGGATCTCGGCCCAGGAGACTGCGAGATGCAGACCGACGAAGGTGCCAGTCGGCACTGGCACCTTCTGATGGCCGCCTACAGTCTCGTTCGTCTTGATCCTGACTCGAGCGCCTTGGGAACGGTTCGCTCGAAAGCGTCATCGCTTCGAGCGAACCTCGAACACTCCCTGAAAGAAGCCGTCTACAACCTCCTCTCGTGGGTTCGGGACAACGATGACCAAGGCGTTGATGACCTCATGGAAGAGATCGACCACCTCTTCGTTCACTCAACAGCTGACGCTAACGTGCAAAGCTGAGTCAAAAAACTGCGCTACAGCATGGGTGGGCGTTCTACGACAAGCTGCTCGCAACGTATTCACCGCGTGACCAGTTTGGCGTTCCCGCCTGTAGTCACGTTCTCGTCAACGGCGTCGGGCGGTTCGTCATTCGAACCCGATATCAGGACGATGTCGAGGCGGTTCCAAGTACGGCACTTCGATATCTCCGTGCCTATTCGAGTGCGTCCGAGTATTTCCTTGCTCGCCAAGAAGCGTGGACGTACGGATGGGGTATCGGACATCCCTCCCATTCTATCGCATCGTATTTCCAAGGGAGTGTCGAGGATAACCCTCGATGGGTGCGCTCGGCGCTCGAACTAGCGTTTTATGCCGATCAGATGGCAGCTACAGACCTTCTGAGAAACTCCTCAGAGGATGCAATTGAGTTCTCTGTTCAGCTTACGCCCGATTTGACGGTCACAAAGGAGCGATTTCTCGTCGAGTGTCTCGTGGGCCCCGATACTGGGTACGATCCGACTGTTCCCCGGTACTGGAGTTGGTGGGAGGAATCTGGGTACTCGTTTGATTGGGATTGCTCTATTGAGTCTCGTCTCCGCGATCGTATCACAGAACTCGAACTAGATCTACCCTCAGACTGGACGTTTCAGGATCTTCGATTCTAGGTGTAGCGGTTCAGAGCTTGCCAGCCTGCCGGAGCTGTGCATGCTGATCTTCGGTCAAAATCGTTGTTCCACATTCCGGACAGGTGGTATCCGTGAGCCTGACGATATCCAGTTCGACATCGCGACTCCTGAACTCGCAGTTGGGACAATCGACACCCGCTGCTTTCCCGCCCAAGAAGATAACACGGTCTCGGATGGTGTCGTCCAAAGGCACCTAGGAGTCTAATAAACCGTCTGGGGAAAGGATTTCGGAACTCTTCTGAATGGGGATTTCAGTAAAACGAACTCCTCCGAATTGGTTCGATATCAGTAATTCTGTGATCTGTGTGGTATACGAAGGACCGTACATCGTCGGTATTATCAATTTGAGTTTGATATCGTCATCTGCGGGCGGTTAACTCAGTTTGGATAGAGTATCTGGCTTCGGACCAGATTGTCGCGGGTTCAAATCCTGCACCGCCCGTCGAGGACCAGTGGTCCTGTTCGATTTATAATGATCCACTCGGAGCTTTGCGTTGCACGGCTGAGTCGACTGTATGCCTGCAAGCCATCTGTTTTGTGACACTCTTATTGAGGGTTGTTTTGGCGAGTTCAGTATCGAGAGAATCGACAGTCGCCTTTCACAGGAGGTAAATCGGTGATGGCGGAACTCCTGGTATGGACGAGATTTTTGCTCCGTGGCGGATCGAGTGGATCGAGCGAGAGGATAAGAACCCCGATGTGGACGAGTGTATCTTCTGTGAATTCCCCGAGCGAGACGACGATCGGGAGCATCTGATCGTCGCGGAAAACGACCACGCGTTCGTCATGCTCAACAACTACCCCTATAATCCAGGGCACGTCATGGTCATTCCGCGAGCGCATACAGGGGCGTACGAGGAGCTTTCAGACGTGGTGTTGCTCAGTCATGCACAGCTCAAGACGCGGACATCTGAAGCGATGAGAAAGGCGTTCGACCCCGATGGGTTTAACGCTGGGCTCAATCTTGGGGAGGGAAGCGGGGGGTCGATTGGTGACCATTTGCACACCCATATCCTTCCTCGCTGGGAAGGAGATACGAACTTCATGCCTGTCATCGGAAATACCAAAGTTATCGTCCAGGCTGTCGAGGAAACGTACGACCGCCTCCATACTGCATTCGCGGGCCTCGATGATACTCGAGCTGTTGACGGGGAGACTGCAGTTCGAGTGGACAGCTAACTAGCCTCTTCTCGGTCATCAGGGGCAGTAGTGAGGAGAAATCACGATAGAGATGGCATCGAGCGTATATCGCTACTGATTAAGCGTTTCTTGCTCTGGCTTCTACTGTGCCGTGGTAGCTCAGTTGGCCAGAGCAGACGCTTTGTAAGCGTCCAGTCGAGGGTTCGACTCCCTCCCACGGCTTTCAAGCGGTGTGGTATGAGAACGCGAGAGACCCAGTCACCCCCGCCCTTTACGTTGTAGACTCAAATATTCAGTATGTACTATGATATTGTCCAGGGCGACATCACTCGGCAGACCGCCCATGGGCTGGTGAACACTACCGATCCCGAGTGTCGGATGGAGTGTGGTGTTTCGGGTGCGTTTCGAGATCGAGTGGGTGACTCAATGGTCGAAGAGGTAACGCGAGAGCAGCCTCTCGATGCTGGTGATGTCGTCGTAACCCAGGCGTATGATCTCCCTGCGCTCTACCTTCTCCATGCAGTCCCTGTTTCAGGAGCTGGACTAGCGACAGAAGCCAGCATTCTGAACAACGACCCGGACTGTTCTAGAGCGGGCTGATCACTTGGGATGTCGATCTCTTGTCCTTCCGCTCCTTGGCTGTGGAGGCGGAGGAGTCGATCTTGAAGCAGGGGCAACGTGCATCTGTGGGGAAATCCAGCAGTTTGATCCCCAATCTCTGGCCGATGTCCGCGTGATTTGCCATTCTGAGAGTGATTTCGAGAGCCTTGTGGACGCCACTCGTGAAGTTAGAGCTGTTCAAGGGCACTGGTAAGGTACCTCCTCGTACGAGTTCATGCAGGAGGTAGCATCGGAGTTCCATCTGCCTGAGGACCGAGAGTTGGTCCGTTTGGCGGATCGTCGGGGTCGAGTCGTCGGAACTGCTGATAGTCTGTCGACCGTTCGACTGGGATCCGACCGATGGCAGTGATCATCTCGACGTAGTCCTGGAACAAACGGAACTCGCCGTATTCTCCGCCTGCCCGCTTGGTTATCTCCTCGGAGAGGATCGTCCCCATGAAGTCGTCTGCTCCGCAGGAGAGCAGTTTTAGCCCCTTCGCATTCCCGAACTTCACCCACGACGACTGGATGTGGTCGATATTGTCGAGGAACAGCCGTGAGACGGCGATCATCAGTTCGTCCTCGGCATCGGAGGCCCCAGTTGAGACCATGCCGCGGTCGTAGAGAGGCGTTTCCTGATGCACGAACGAAAGCGGGACGAATTCAGTGATGTTCCCGGTCCAGTCCTGGAGTTTGCGAATCCGCTCAAGATGGAGAACGCGATGCATCTCGTTCTCGACGTGACCGTACATGATTGTCGAGGTCATCGGCAGGCCAACATCAGCTGCTGCGGTCATCGCGTCGAGCCACTCGTCGGTACTTATTTTCCCGGGACAGATAACCGACCGCACTTCGTCGACAAGGATTTCAGCAGCTGTCCCCGGAACGGAGTCAAGTCCAGCTTCCTTCAACCGCAAATAAACCTCTCGATAGCTCCAGTCCGCCCCGCGCTGGGCGTGATATGCTTCCTCTGGCGTCATCGAATGCACGTGGACGCCACCGACGTCCATCGCTTCTATCTGGGCGCAGTAGGTGCTGGGATTCGTCTCGTACTCGCTAGGAGGACGGTAGTTCAGATCGCCGCGGTCGCTCGTATCGAGAACTTCGCGATGTTCATCGTCGAGTGCAAACGCTGGATGCAGACCTGAAACGGACGTTACCTCGTAGATGCCCGTTTCGAGGGCCTCACGAACGATAGCTCGCGATTCTGTAGGTGTCTTCGTGAACCCACCGTGGCCCTCTTGATAGGATGTTCGGAACTGCTCGGAGCGGTCCTTGAAATTACAGAAGAGACAGCCCGTGTTGCAAGCAGTCGTGACGTTATTGTTGAGATTCGCGACGAACGTGACTTCCTCACCGACCTGTTCCGCCCGTCGACGATCCGCCGCTTCGAGAACAGCCTCCTTGCGCGTCGGATCAATTCCCTGTCGATCCGATCCTGTGGTCATCAGCTCGACGCCGTCGGCCACAGTCAGTCGCTTGCCGCTTCTCGCCTTGTCTAACGCGTTCTCGAACGATTGATCCGTCTCGGGCTGGTGAGTGAAATCGAACCGCTGCCGCGGGATGTTTGTCCGTTGTTCGGGTGCGTTCGCCACGGAAGCCGATTCTCGCAGTAGTAGTAAAAAGTCTGCGTGGCCGTCGCTTTGAGAGCCGTTGTCTCCCTCCACACCCTTTTTCAGTATCGGTTGCCGACCTACACGTGATTACTGCCGAAGAGTTTGGGATATGACCGAGATTCAGCTCACAGTCGAGAAAGCGTATCCGACCGATACTGGGAAAGGGATTGCTCGAATCGCCCCGTCTAGCCTCGAGGAACTCGAACTGAGTCCTGGTGCATTCGTTGCTATCGAGGGGGAGCAGACGGCGGTTATGAAAGCACAGCGGGCCGATCCCGAAGACTGGGAGGAGGATATTATTCGTATTGATGGCTTTGCTCGGGACAACGCCGGCGTCGCTCTCGGGGAGCGAGCTACTGTTCGATCGGCGTCGATCCAGTTCGCCGACGAGGTCACGCTCGCGCCGACCGACGAGATACAGACCCCGCTCGATCCCGATGTTGTCGGTGTCGTCAAACAGCAGTTACTCCACCGCTCTGTCACCCAACATAATCTCGTTCCAATAACTGCCCAGAGCACGCAGCCGTTCCTGCGCTCGCCCGGAGATACGCTCACCTTCGTTGCGACCGATGTCGATCCTGCAACGGTCGTCGAAGTCACTGACGACACTACTATCAAAGTTCGCGAAACGCCAGTCTCGCAGAATCCCGACGTCCGAACACAGGACGGCATTACGTACGACGAGATCGGCGGACTTCAGGAAGAACTTGACCGCGTCCGGGAGATGATCGAACTCCCACTCAATCATCCCAAGCTCTTCGACCGGCTGGGTATCGAGCCACCGAAAGGTGTCCTCCTGTATGGGCCACCTGGCACAGGAAAGACGCTTCTTGCAAAAGCCGTCGCCAACGAGACCGCCGCGAGCTTCCACTCGATTGCCGGGCCGGAGATCATCTCGAAGTACTACGGCGAGTCCGAGCAAGAGCTCCGTGACACCTTCGAGGAGGCGCAAGCGGAGGCTCCCGCGATCATTTTCATCGACGAACTGGACTCGATCGCTCCGAGCCGAGAGGAGGTCACGGGAGAGGTCGAACGCCGAGTTGTCGCCCAGCTACTCTCATTGATGGACGGACTCGACGACCGCGGGGAGGTCGTCGTTATCGGTGCGACGAATCGACACGATGCGGTCGATTCTGCGCTTCGACGCCCTGGCCGCTTCGACCGGGAAATCGAGATTGGTGTTCCCGACGAAGCCGACCGGGAGGAGATCCTCCGTATTCATACCCGAGCGATGCCACTGGCGAAAGACGTCCATCCAAGTGATCTCGCGACGCAGACGCAGGGCTTCGTCGGTGCAGATCTCGAATCACTCGCGAAGGAGGCCGCGATGCACGCCCTCCGACGGTATCTTCCGGAGATCGATATCGAGGAGGACGAGATACCGCCGTCTCTCGTCGAGCAGATAGTCGTCAAAGCGGTCGACTTCTGAACGTGCCCTTCCCGGAATCGAGCCCTCTGCGCTCCGCGAGGTCGACGTTCGGATTCCAGAGGTAACGTGGAAGCACGTCGGGGGGCTCGATACCGTCAAGCAAGAGCTTCGCGAGAGTGTTGTCTGGCCACTCGATAGCCCGGAGAAGTTCCGAACGACTCGGGATCGATGCAGTGTCGGGCGTCCTTCTCTATGGACCTCCCGGAACGGGGAAGACGCTCCTCGCGAAAGTCGTCGCCAACGAAACGGACGCGAATTTCATTCCGGTTCGCGGGCCGGAACTCCTCTCGAAATGGGTCGGCGAATCTGAAGAAGCGATCCGGGAGGTCTTCCAGAAAGCACGAAAAGTCTCGCCCTCGATCGTCTTCTTTGACGAACTCGATAGTCTCGCGACGAGCCGTGCCCAGGGTCCGGACGGTGGGAGTTCTGACCGTGTCGTCAACCAGCTCCTGACGGAACTCGACGGCCTTCAGTCGATGGAAGACGTGGTCGTAATCGGGGCGACGAACCGGCCGGATATGCTCGATGCGGCACTCCTACGGACGGGGCGGTTCGGCCGGTTGATCAAAGTTGAGGAACCAACATTCGAGGATCGCGAACAGATCCTCAAGGTGCATACCGAAGAAACGCCGCTCGCCTCCGACGTGAGTTTCCGCGAGTTAGCCGAACAGACCGACGGCTACGTGGGGAGCGATCTCGAGAATCTCACCCGAGAGGCCGCAATCGAAGCGCTACGAGATGACATGGAGGTCGTTTCGATGCGTCATTTCGATCGCGCTATCGACCGGATCCGACCGACGATGACCGATGCGACCAGTGAATACTACGAGCGGATTGATGAGGAACTCGACCGAGAACGCTGGCCGGACACGACCGGGAGTGGTCCTCGAGGCTTCCAGTAAGCAACGGGAGGTATCAGGAGAACTTTTGGGCTGGCAGTTTGTGGCCCGGGCTGTCGATGATCGTACTTCACGCGAGTTTTCCGATCGATCCGGGTCGGCGTGATGAAGCGCTCGAACTGGTCGACGATCTCGTCGAGCAGTCACAGGCAGAGGACGGGATGATCGAGTACCGGGCGACGACGGATGTCCAAGACTCGAACGTCATCCGCTTCTTCGAGCAGTACGAAGACGCAGAGGCGTTCGAGTCGCATACGGAAACAGCACACTTCCAGGAGTTTGAGGCGGCACTGCCGGACCTCCTTGCCGGCGAACCCGAAGTTATCCAGTTCGACGTCGATAGCGCTACCGAACTCGAGCTGTAACGTCGTTCTCGGCAATCGAACGCCGTCGGGACTGCACTATACACCGAGGGTATTATAGAATCATTGATAAATATATTACTTTCCTCACATATGGCTGAATACGCTGATAAATAGAGATGTAACGTGTCAAACATCGTCTCCGAATCTATCATATCCACCGTCAGTGGCGAGTCGATACTCCACTTGAAGTACGATACGGTTATCCCTGTCCAGAGAGAAGATAAGGAAATGACGCCCTCCACTTCCACTACTGAGCGACAGCCGCCCGACAAGGCGACCCTCTATTGTCCCGAGTGCGGTCTCGATAGTCATATTAATGGCGACTGGACCATCCACATACTCGCCAATTCGCTTACCTACGAGTGTCCGAATTGTGAAGCGGTGATCGATTCTCGCCGGAATCAAAAGGAGTTGGCTGCATGGAGTGGTGGATCGCTTCATTTCGCGACCGAGAACTGACCTGTACATAGGTAACACCAGTCTCCCACAATTTGATAGCGTTCAGTCATATCACTCTCAACCTGAGTTATTGTCCATCGAATAGGATAATCAGCTCCCTGTATTGAGCGAATCGAGTGAGTAAGGAACTGGTATGAAAAATAATATATAACGTCCTCTCACACTACTCGTAATTTCGATTTCAGCGATGTTTTAGGGCTGCTCGTAGACGCTTACTGTATGGCTGATTTACGACTCGTTATTCTCGGGGCTCCTGGTGCCGGGAAAGGGACACAGTGCGAACGCCTCGTTGACGAATTCGATCTTGCGCACGTCACGACCGGTGACGCGCTCCGCGCGAACAAGGATATGGAGACTGAGTACGGTACGCCCCGGAGTTTCATGGACGAAGGCGAACTCGTTCCAGACCCTGTCGTCAACGAGATCGTCGAAGCAGAACTAACGGCTGCAGATGGGTTCGTGCTCGACGGCTATCCCCGGAATCACGATCAGGCCGAATATCTCGACTCGATCACCGACCTCGATGGTGTGCTGTATTTAGCGGTCGACGAAGATGTACTGGTTGACCGGCTTACTGGGCGACGAGTGTGTTCTGACTGTGGGGCAAACTACCACGTCGAGTTCAACCCACCGGCGGAGGCAGGGACCTGTGACGAGTGTGGTGGTGGCCTCTATCACCGAGAGGACGATCAGGAAGAAACGGCCCGTGAGCGGCTACGCGTCTACCAAGAAAACACGCAGCCGCTCATCGAGTTCTATCGGAATCGTGGGGAACTAATCGAAATCGATGGGGAGCAATCCATCGAAGCGGTTTGGGAGGACGTCAAAGATGCCGTGCAGTCGACCAGTTCGTAATACCGGAAAATAGCGCCAGGTGTTGATTCTACTCTTCGTCAGCGCCGTCCTTGATCTCTGCGAGCTGGTCCATGAGTTCATCGGTGGACGCGTCCGTCTGAACGTGATCTCGCCTTCGTGTTCGTTTTCGTGAACACTCACGCCTTCACTGTCCTCATCATCGGCATTGACGTCCTGGTTCTGCTGCTCGGATTCGTCATAGCTCCCAAAACCCATATGAGACGATAGCGGTGGCGTGGACTAAAAACAACCGGTCCGCTTGCAGGTGATTATGAGACGTTCGGTATCATATACCAAGATAGATGGGGCTGGGCTCTCCATCTCGAAGGATAATGACCGCTGACGTTGCACAGTGTCCGGAATGCGGGTGGACCGGCCAGGAGTCTGATTTCGAGGTAGACGGCAACGAGCGAAAGTGCCCCGTATGTCAATACACGATGAAACGGGTTTGAATACAGTATCCAGCGAACCGAATACCTATGCCTACTGGTTGACCAGAGACAAATACGATGCCTTCCTGCGACAATTGTGGCTCGTTCGTGACTGAGGCCTATGTGCGAGTGTTTGCACCAGAGGGTATGGAGACTGTTCGAGTGTGCCCAGCTGTGAAGACAAAGTTCGGGATGGGGCCGACGTTCTGAACAGCTCGCTCCACGCGACAGCAGTAATTCTGGACTCTATCGGAATGAAGTGGCGGCTCGGATTCTCGCGTCATCACAAGGGGCTCAGAGGGGTAACCATTCGTCACTGCCGCCATCTCACACTCTCTGCTCAGTCGTAACAATCCCTTGGACCGCAAAGAGGTGTATCTGAGCCCACCGGGTGCTCAATTCAGTATCGAAACTGTCGAGTCCCGACCGTCCCGACTACTGAGGAGAACACGTATGAAACTCGGTATAATTGGGCTCGGGAGAATGGGCCAGATCGTCGTGGATCGAGTTCTCGCTGCCGGTCATAACGTCGTGGCCTTTGATATTGACGAGAACGCAGTTGCAACGGCTCTTGAACGGGGAGCATCGGGGGCGGCATCGATTTCGGATGTCGCGGATCAGCTTGGCGACGAGAAACGCATCTGGCTCATGGTGCCAGCGGGTGACCCAGTTGACGCCGCGCTTGACGAACTCGAACCATCGCTCGGCAGTGATGATATCGTCGTCGACGGCGGGAACTCGAACTTTCAGGATTCGATTCGGCGAGCAGAGTCAACTGACGCTGCGTATCTGCACTGTGGAACGAGTGGCGGGCCCGCCGGTGCAGAACGCGGTTTCTCGTTGATGATTGGTGGTCCGGAGTGGGCATACGACGAACTCGAAGCCGTATTCGATGCCGTCGCGACAGGCCCTGACGGCCACGAACGGATGGGGCCAGCAGGCTCCGGACACTACGTGAAGATGATCCACAACGGCGTCGAGTACGCGCTGATGCAGGCGTACGGTGAAGGCTCTGAACTGCTCGCGAACGGACGATACGATCTCGACCTTGAAGCAGTAGCACGAACGTGGAACAACGGAGCGGTAATCCGCTCGTGGTTGCTCGAACTCTGTGAAGAGGCGTTCCGCGAAGAGGGGAACGATCTGGATGGCGTTGCAGACTACGTTGCGGGTGGCTCGACTGGAACGTGGACTGTCCAGGAAGCGCTCGAACAGGAGGTCCCTGTTCCCCTCATCTACGGCGCACTGGCCGAACGCTTCAGTAGTCGCAACTCGCGATTCTCACGGCGTCTCGCCAATCGTCTCCGGTATGGGTTCGGTCGTCACGAGATCAAGCGACAGGACAAGAGCGAGTAATATCGTACCGATGGAGTCGTCGGAGTCGTATCCGCGGATCTCGAAGTTGCTTTCCGCATTGCTCTCCGAACTGGGACTATGGACGTGACCTTTCTCGGAACGAGTGGGGCAGTTCCGACGACCCAGCGCAATCCGAGTGCAATCCTGCTTCGTCGAGAAGGGGAACGATTTCTTTTCGATGTCGGAGAGGGGACACAGCGACAGATGATGCGCTTCTCGACCGGTTTCGACGTTTCCATGATCTTTCTCACACATCTCCACGGTGATCACGTCCTTGGTCTTCCTGGGCTTCTACAGACGCTCGATTTCAATGAGCGAACTACACCTCTCGACATCTACACGCCCGCAGGTACCTCTGGAGATGTTGAAAATCTCCTCGACGCGACAGGGACGACACCGGGCTTTCGTGTTCAGGTACACGATGCGACGCCTGGGAAGCCGATTATCGAGCGTGACGAGTACACGATCTGAACCGTCGAGACCGACCATCGAACACGTTCCGTTGGATACGCACTCGTCGAAGCCGAGCGGAAAGGTCGATTCGACCGTGAGCGAGCCGAAGATCTTGGCGTTCCTGTGGGGCCAAAGTTCCAACAGCTCCACGAGGGATCCCCCGTGGAACTCAAGGACGGAACTGTCGTTCAGCCAGAGGAGGTCGTCGGTGACCCACGTCCGGGGCGGCGCGTCGTTTATACCGGCGATACCCGACCGACAGAGCCTGTTGTTTCGGCCGCTGCGAACGCAGATTTGCTCATTCACGATGCGATGTTCACTCAGGACCGACAGCAGCGGGCGCAACAAACCGGTCACTCGACGGCCCAGGAGGCAGCTACTGTCGCCTCGAAGGCCGGTGTTAAGCGACTCGCACTCACACATATCTCCTCACGGTACGCAACCGATGCTGAACCGCTCGAGAACGAGGCTGTCGAGAAATTCGGTGACAATGCGTTCCTCCCTGATGATGGAGATACGATTACCATTCCCTATCCCGAGATCGACGACGAGTAGTCCTGTGGATATGGAGGGAAACCATCCAGCGAAGGGATTGTATGGCCGGTCGTTCTACAGGGAGAAGTGACTGAGAATCGCTCATCAATAGCCTGTGGTGATGAAGAGTGGACGGTAGAGGATTTGACGCGACGAGTCATGTGGACGACGGAGACGACGGAGTATCTGAATTGTGGCTCGACGGTCGATCTCGATACTGCACACTATTACGCAACGCTTCGGTCTGACCGATCAGATTCGACGGAGACACGGACGGTCGTCTTTTGCTCGCGGAACTGCTTCGAGGAGTGGTGCTGATCGTCGGGTGGATTTTACTGTTCAGTCTGTGTATGTCTTCGTATGGAGTTCACCGTCATTCAAGGCGATATCGCGGCAGAGAGTGCGGATGCACTGGTGAACGCCGCTGGGACGAGCTTACAGATGGGCAGCGGTGTCGCCGGCGCTCTACGACGCGGCGCGAACGGCTCGATCAACGAGGAGGCCGTCTCGAAAGGTCCAGTTGACCTCGGCGGCGTGGCCGTCACTGATGCGTATGACCTCGACGCTGACTACGTGATTCATGCAGCGGCGATGCCCCACTACGGAGACGGTCGAGCGACCTCCGAGAGCATTCGCGAAGCCACTCGAAATACACTCGAGAAAGCCGACGAACTGGGCTGTGAGTCACTCGTTATTCCGATTCTCGGGACAGGAGCTGCCGGCTTCGATTTCGAGACGGGTGCAAAACTGGTCTGTGAAGAAGTCTGGTCGTACGAGCCCACGTCGCTCACCGATGTTCGTGTGATCGCGTATTCGGAGCCAGAATATCAGACCGTTACCGATATCGCGGATCGACTCCAGTCGTCGTGAGTAACCCTCTCGGGTGACTCGTTCGTGTTCGACCACTAGTGGCGATTCTGTTGGTCACACAGCGGCGGTCTGGAACTCCTCGCGAATCGCATCGACGATCGCCTCTCGGTCGTAGTCCCCGCAGTTGCGCTCACGAGCGTGATATCGTCTTCGTCGACTGGCATCCAAATCTGGAGGAATCCCTGTGAGCCGTCCATGTAGTCGACTTTCGAGGCCGGTTTTTGCCAGAGTTCAGCCGGCTCATCGGTGTATTTCGGATGAATCCCCTTGGGGAGAGGTTTCGTCGTCTCCTGTCTGAAATCCGGATCCGTCTCGAGCCGCTCTCGAATATCCGCCGTGATGGTGTGCCGGTCGGCATCCTCCTCGATTCGCGTGTTCACCGTCCGCACTGTTCGCGAGATGAACTTCTCCAGCGTCTTGTCCGGGACAATCTTGTCGACGTCCTCGAAGATCTCCTGCTCTCGGATTCGTGGCGTTCCACTGATGCCGGAGACGATCCGATCGTCTCCTGGCTCGTGACAGACACCGAAATTCGCCCGCGGCCGTTCACCCAGCTGGGGCTGATAGATATCCGGGAGTTCGAGAAGCCGGGCAATCTCGAGCTCTCTGTACACGCCATACTGCTTCCGGAGGAGGAGTTTGAACTTCGACATCTCTTTGCGTGATGGCGAGAGGAAGATGAAGCGCTGAAGCACCTCCTGATTGGGCGCGTCATCGTGGTAGAAGAAGGTGTGTGTCTCGTAGTCCTCGAGCGCAAACCAGACGAGGTAGTCGATCGGACCGTCGTCGACGAAGATTGCTTCTTCAACGGGCTGCTCGGAGAACTTCGGACAGCGCTCACAGAAGGTATCCACCAGGTGCTGGACGTAATCTCCCGGGTCGAGTCCGTACTCAGAAATGAACTCCCGAGGCATATACGGACCTACGAGTGACCGTCGATAAAAGCCACCCGAAGCGTCAGCACTTGGCGGCACGTCTCCTTTGGGATTGGCGAGAGCAAGTGCGGCTCGGTGATGGCCGTCATCACAAGGGGCTCAGTGCGGGGGTAAAATGATCGTCATCGCCGCACTCCAATATCCCTTTTCGACCGGGCGTATTCAGCGTTCTCTTTCGGTGATGTCACCTGCTGTCAGGACAGTTCGGGGTCGGGAAACCGCGCAACAAATCGACGGTTTGGAGATGGTGTGATTTCGAGTCGAACTTCCCGAACCAACGTGTAATACCGTCTGCGTCCGTCTTTATACGACTCCAGTAAGCCCGCGTCAGTGAGGACATCGAGATGATGCGTCGCGGTTTTCCCGTCCATTCCGACCTCTTCCATCAACTCGGAAACGTACATATCGCGCCGAGAGAGCAATCGGAGCAGCTCGAGTCGGGGCTTCGATCCGAGTACGTCGAGCGAGTCCATATAGAGATAATATTCCAACGAAATTTTATCTGTTACGGACCGCACGTCTCGAATGTACTATGCCTGAAGTCCCTGCCGAAGAAGAGGAAGTACCGTCGATAGAAACAGTCACAGACGGCTACTTCGAGGAAGAATACTACATCGGCGCTGAGGATGCTGGCGACTTCTTGATCAAACTCGGAGAGCAGTTCAAAGAGGAGGACGAGATCACCATTACCGGCGACGACTGGGAGCTGCCGTTCGCGTTCGGCGAGCCCGTCAAGCTGGATATCGAATTCGAAGGCAACGGCGAGCCGGAACTGGAGATCGAAGTCGAACTCTCCGGACGTGTCGAAGACGAGACCCCGGATCTCGCATAGACGCGGCACAAACCATCCTGTACCGTTATAGCAACAGCGCGAGTAGGGCCACGTATGCAATCTCGTGTTCCTACTCTTGTGAGAGAGGAGACTACCGATTCTGACGATTCAGACGACGAATCCACGCCCGAGGAGTCTGTCTCCGCTGATGACTCCTCAGACGACGAGAAATCACTCGATGAAATCATTGACACCTACGCAGAGTGAGCCCCTGATATGGTCGATACACACCGATTCCCGTCGGAAAGCACCTCGCAACTCCAGGAAGCAATAGATACGATTGTCCAAGCATTCAGTCATCCGGAAACGATCTCCGTCACCTATACGTTCGAAGACGGACAGAAACGGACGATGATCGAGGTGCCAACTGGTGATGGCGCTACCACCTACGAGCTCGTCTACAACGGACAGGACGACGACGCAGAACCAGAGCTCAAATCGGTCGACGAAGATGACCAGTCACCGAAACCGTCGAAGTAACCGCCCAATCGACGGGAATACTCGCTCCCCTCTGAATGCCTCGATTGTCCCGCGTATTGCCTCAATTTCAGGGTCAGCAGCCGAAATCGACCCCTCCTGTACCCGCTGTGAGAACATCTCGATGAACGACTGTGCGCCCGCCACTGCATCGTCGACTGTGTCGTATTCATCGACAGGGTAATCGTGCCGGACATGCGTCGACGTTCGATTGATCGTCGATAACCGGAGTTTGAATCCCTCATCGGCTGTCTTCGACATCACAGAGACAACAAACGTCGTGTCATCTGCCGTTTCGTGTTGATACTCGACGACTGCGGTGCTATGCTGGGCCTCCTCGCGTTTCCTTGTCCACTCTGCTGGAAGGCCAATATCGGTCTCAGTCATCAGTACCACCGCCAAGAACAGATCGACTGTGTCGTCCCCTCGTCGGCTGATAGTCGAACGAGAGACGATCCGGTAATGGCTGGTTGACCCAGAGCACTCCATCGACGAGGGGAGCAATCGCTGCTATCGTCTCTTCATCGTGAGCGGTGTAGTCGATTCCGAGGAGACAGAGGCCCGACTCGGAACGGAGCCCAGTGATTCGCTCGAGGACAGTACTCACACGAGTGGCAGACGACGCCTTGAGGATCGGTGTGAGCGAGCGGATGACGAGGTGATGCGCTCCATTACTCGGTGCCGAACTGTCGGAGAGATCAGAGAGGGCCATGACCAGCCGTTCGAGATCGCCCGGCGAGGGTGTGAAGACGACATGTGACTCGCCATAGAGCGCTGAGACGGATTGTTGCTCTGAAACTGTGTCGACGATGCTGATCGATGGTCGCCCGGTCTCTCCTCCGAGACGGTCATAGACTGCAATCGTTCGATCGGCACTTTCTGTTGTCGTGACGACAAAGGCTGTATCCTCTTCCGTTCCCTGCATACAGAGAATACGGAGACACACAGCGTACTGAGACGGGTCACCGGTGGTCGCGACGAGAACGGTTGAGCCACCGCTGAGGCTGTTTGGGAGCGGATCAACCTGCAAGGCCTCTATTTCGACAGTACTATCAGAGTTTCCGTCCATCAGTCAGCTGTCACCACGAGGCTGCGGATTGTTCGTCGAACCCGTCAGCTGAGACAGCGTCTGTTCAGGGTAGTATCGAGCCTCACATGCCGGGCACTCGGCGATACGGACCTGGCCCTGCCAGCTTGTCGGAACTGGAAGGTCCCGTGCGGGGACCGTCCGTTCGATAAGCTCCGTGCCACAGTCTGCACAGGGGATATCTGTTTCATTCATGGGTGGATACGTGGATCGTGCCCAGTCCCGTCGGGGAGACCCAGGGCCACCGCAGACGGGTGGGCATCCGGCACGGCGCATCTCAGAGCTGTGCTATCGAGGGACGCCCCCGTAGTGGCGGCGAACCGATGGGCGAGCGAAGAAAGGACGGGACGGAGCCCTTAGTACGACGTAAAGTTGCTGTGTGCCGGATAAATAGGTTTCGGACACCCGATTTAAGCGATTGAACGTTCCTATACTAATTTCCAGTGCTCCCGAGCGTGGGACGCACGTCTCTCAATCGAAGCGGAATGTTTCCATATTTTTCGGCGCGTGGGTTCGGATATTGAATTCCTGATACAGGCCAGACGAGAGTTGGTCTGTCGAGGATTCATCGCCGTGAACACAGAGGATTCGCTCTGGACGAGGGTTCATCGTCCGCACGAAGTTCTCGAGGCCGTTCCGGTCGGCGTGACCGGAAAACCCACTGACTGATTCGACGTCGAACCGAAGCGTCAATTGTTCGCTACGGCTCCCGCGGTCACTGAATGGGATCTCGCGACGGCCACTCTGAATGCGCCGTCCGAGCGTGCCCTGGGCCTGGTAGCCGACGAAGATGAGCGTGTTTTTCGGGTTACCCCCAAGCAGTTCCAACCACGACATAATCGGGCCGCCGGTCACCATCCCGGAGGTCGAGAGGATGATACAGGGCTCGCCACCTGCGATATCTTCCCGCATCTCCTGGCCACCGTCGACCTGCTGAAACTGGTCGGCGAGGAACGGGTTCTCGTCCTCGTGGAGAATTCGCTGGCGGAGTCCATCACGGAGGAACTCAGGATAGGCCGTGTGGATCGCCGTCGCCTCGCGAATCATCCCGTCGAGATAGATCGGCATCGTCGGGAGTCGATCCTCACGCATTGCCTCCTCCAAGACGAGCATCAACTCCTGGGATCGACCGACAGCGAACGCTGGAATTACGACTATCCCGTCCTGTTCGTACGTGTCGTTGATCAGCTCGATGAGCTTGCGCTCACTGTCCTCCTGGTCGGTCTGGTAGTCGTTGCGCCGTCCGTAGGTCGACTCCATGATGAGTGACTCGACGCGGGGGAAGTCGTTCGATGCCCCGTTGAACAGCCGAGTATCGGTGTGGTGGACGTCGCCGGAGAAGACGATGTTGTGGAAGCCGTCGCCGACGTGGAAGTGCGCGACTGCACTGCCGAGGATGTGGCCGGCGTTGTGGAACGTGAGTTTGATATCTGGCGCAATGTCGGTGACGTTGCCATAGTCAACCGTAATCGTGTGTTTGAGTTCTTCCCGGACCATCGCGCTCTCGTACGGCGGCGTACGCCCCTCCTTGGCTGCAACGTCCAAATAATCGAGCTGGAGCAGGCCCATCAGATCACGGGTCGCCTGCGTCGTATACACTGGTCCATCGTACCCGTACTTGAATAGGAGCGGGAGTAACGCACTGTGGTCAAGGTGGGCGTGAGTCAGGACAACCGCGTCGAGATCTGGGATGGGGTTCGCCTCGGGTATCTGGAGGTATGGAACCTCGCCTTCCGCACCAGGTTTGTCCCCACAGTCGATGAGAACCCGTGTTTCGGGGGTACTGAGGATGAAACTCGCCCGCCCGACCTCACGACAGCAGCCGAGCGTTGTGACGCGAACCCATTCAGTGTCGTGCATCGGTTCGCGGTGGATTTGGTTCCCCACGCGTTCGAGAATCTCGCGGCGCTCGTCGCGCTCCTGCATCAGGAAGTTCCGGACGTTATCAACCGTCGACGATTCCATCGGCGGTGTTCGGAGAACTTCGGGTGTCCAGCCGACCTCCTGTGTGATTTCACGGAGAGTGCTGGCGCGACGACCGATCACGAGCCCCGGCTTCTCAGCTTCGATGAGTACCTCACCGGTGGCAGGATAGAACTGCAGATTCGTGATGCCGGCATCTTCCGGAATAAGGTCGAGAATGCGGGGCTCGGCATCTGCCGGACTCGCCTGCGTGCCCGCCGCAGGCCGGACCGTGATTCGTTTGCGAACCGTACTGGCGAGTTTCCGGATCAATCCATCCCGCTCGGCAAACTTCCGTGGCGTTTCAGTGTAGATGACGAGTTCTGGACCCTCGTAGGTCACCCGTGAGATATCGAGATCGTCTGGAATCTCAGCCTCTACCTGAGCCTGCATAGTCTCGAGCGGATCGTTCTCGTCGTCAGAACTCATACTTGGGCGAGAGTATGTATTGTGAGCGATGGGCGATACGGCGAATATACCCGTTTCTCGACGGGGATGTCGGCTGATGAGGGAACTCCATGACCATGGATTTTCGAGTAGTGGGAGACATTCACTGATCAGTGCTCTCCGGAATATCCCCGCGATGCTGAGGTGGGGAAGACCGATACAGTATGTTCTCCAGCGTGCGAACGAATGAAATCGTTCGATTGAGACTACCCGAGGGCCAATATAAACCTTTTCCGACGCATCGTTCCGGGCTCAGATCGGCTGTTAGTGAGTAGAAATCCCAACGACTAAGCGATTCAATGATGAAGTAGAATTCGTCATAACCCTCGCGAGCCGCGAAAATATACCGGGATTCGGGAACATCGCCCGATGAGGCCACCGCGGCTGAGGGCGTGTATCGCCGCTCGCGGCAGTCAGCGACCCTGCCGCTGAACCGTGGGCCCCACGCAAGGCATACGTGGGAACAACTAACCTGGAGGTCGTTCCGGGATCTGCTCCCCGGAATGGACCTGCTTCTGCTCTTTCGCCATCTTATTTCCTGGCGCAACCCGCATTATCGTCCACAATTCCCCAATTTCATATACGTAGTCGGAGAACTCCGCGATGGAATGTCTGACCTAATCGTCAAAGCAGCCGTGAAGGATGCACTCTCGGACAACAACGTCTCGGCAGATTTCTACGACACTCTCAACGAGGAGGTCGCCGAACTGCTCGACGACGCCGCAGAGCGTGCCGAGGCCAACGACCGAAAGACGGTTCAGCCCCGCGATCTGTAGGCCTGCTTAGCGTAGCCGCCCCCGTCACTCGAACGTAGCTTTTTGAGGCATCCGTCTTTAGTTAAGACTCACACCTCGGTTGAGTAGCGGTAGCGAGTGTCTCTTGTAAGATTGGTCGTTGCTTGTGGATCTTCTGAGCGTCTTCGATCAACCGTTCTAGAAGTGGTGGCGGTGAGTAGCCGAGATATTCACCGAGTTCGTGGAGGATAAGCTGGGCGTGCGACCGAAAGGTCGCCGCCCAGCGCTCCGTCGGAAACACGATCCCATCACCCGCTTGCTCGGTCACCAGATCCAACAGATCACGGCTTACAAGCAGCGATAGCAACGCTGCGTACAGTAGGATCTTTACCACGTGTTCGTCACTCGTGTCGAACTCATCCAGTTCGTACTGCGTCTTCAACTCACGGAACAGCAACTCAACCTCCCACCGACATCGGTAGATCTGCGCTAAATCCGCCGGGAAGAACTCTTTTCTCACCAAATTCGTCATGTACAGATGGTAGTCGTCGGCGTCCTCGTCGCGGACGCCGACGACGCGAAACCGCTTCGTATCCAGCGACCGCGTCCCGTTGTACGGTCCTCGTTTGAACTCTACTTCGACCTCTACATCGATGTACTTCCGGTCGAGATCGTCGAGAACAGCTCGGAGCTGCTTCCTCTAAGGGAATGGCGCGGCCGCGCCATTCCCGTAATTCGTCCGTAATAACCGGGTTTGCGTTCTGTTTTAGCCTGCTCACGAAGTAACCGCCGTTCTCGTCGATCCGCGCAAACCGGCGGTACTTGAAATACGCAAGATCGAACAACACGAGGCGGTTCTCAAGCCACGGCCCTGTCTTGAACAGCGTGCTATCGTGTGCTTTCTCGTCAGTCACGTCGATTCGTTCAATCGTCTGGTCGGTGGCATTGTGGAGCAGGTGGAGCTTCGCTCCAGCCTGCTCCTCGTGGCAGGCTTCGTACTCGTTGGAAAGGAACTCGTGCAACCGCAGCACCGTTCCATCGGCGATCATCACATCTCTAAATCGGTCGATATCAGCGTCAACAGCGTCGGGAACAGCGACCTCGTCGAGACCGTGCTCGACGAGGTCGCAGAGGTACTCTGCGAGTATCGGAGTCAACCGCTGATAGAACCCACCCGGTGAGATTGTCTTGTCGGCAGTAGAGTTGTAGCAGCGTCTAAAACTGGCGAGTGTTCGGCTTTCGCCTGCGGCGAAGCCGAACACAAATGCCCAGACGAAGGCAGGAATCTGGAGTTTGCGGTCACGTTTGACCACGCCGAGTTCCTCGGCGTGCTCTTCAAGAAACTCAGAGGGAAACAATGTAGTGAGCCGACGCATAATCCGAGACGAGGAGGTTTCGTTGTGCACACTCGACACCTCCTCATTCCTTGCGAAAAGTAGTCTCGATAAGCCGCTGCTGTCACGCGGTTTCCCGCTTAACTAAAGACGGATGGCTTTTTGAGGTTCCTGCTCAGAAGTTAGGAAACGGAGATGGCGGACGCACCGGATACCGAACGGCAGGCGGTCGAACCTGATGCGAGAGAGGTCCTTAGCGTGTCCCAGCTAAACGACCGGATCGCGTCGGTCGTCCAGGACACGCCTGCCCTCAACGGTGTCCGGTGTATTGGCGAAGTCACTGATCTCCACCAGAACAGTACGGCGCTCTACTTCACGCTCACCGACGGCGACGCCGAGCTCCCCTGTATGATCTGGGCAAACCGCTACCGGGAGATGGACGCCGATCTCGAGGACGGGACCGAGGTCATCCTCGAAGGCGATATCGACTACTGGGTCGAAGGTGGGAAAATCGACCTCAAACCGTGGGAAGTAATCGTCGTCGGCGACGGCGACCAGGCCGCTGCCGTGGAGCGACTGCGGAGCGAACTCGAAGAGCGTGGCTGGTTCGATGACGAACAGAAACAGCAACCGCCGGCGTTCCCGGAGCGGGTCGGCGTCGTCACGTCCCTCCGAGGGGACGCCCGGTACGACATTCAGAACGCGATCCACGGGCAGGACCCCACCGTCGACATCCTGGTGAAGGACGCAACCGTCCAAGGGTCGAACGCGCCGACGTCCATCGCGAACGGCATCCATCATCTCGACCGTTCCGAGGACGTCGACGCGATCATCGTCGGCCGTGGCGGTGGGAGCGATTCGAACCTCCAAGCCTTCAACACCGAGCGGGTCGCGGAGGCGATCTTCACCGCCAATACCCCTGTGGTCACCGCTATCGGACACACCGATGACCGACTCATCGCGGATCAGGTGGCGGACGTTGCGACGATCACGCCGACCGCCGCCGGCGAGTATATCGTGAACTCCCGCCAAGAGTTCCTTGCGAGTGAGATCGAGCCGCTGGAGCAACAGCTCGACGCCGCATACGAGACCTTCCAGCAGGACCACGAACACGAACAGGAGCTCGCCGAAGTAGTCGATGAAGCGACTGCACCCGAAGGCCTCCCACCGATTTACTACAAGGTCGCGATCGCTGTGCTGCTGTTGCTGTTGCTGGTCATCACCGGGCTTTGGCTGGGGGTGATCTAACCGTGGCTAAAGACGCCGAAATCCACGATCGGGTGAGTCGCGTCGAGGAGATCATTGAGCAGCTCGACGCAGATGAGTGCGACCTCGACGAAGGTACAGCACTTCACGAGGAGGGTCAGGAACTCCTGACCGAGGTTCGAGAGGTCCTCGACGAGGGAAGCGGCGAAGTTGTGGAGCTCGAGTAAGTGAGCTGATTCTCACCCTCGCTCTTATGCAAAGCTACGGAAAGACCGTATCATTACACTGAACCGGCGCTAATCTGGTGATATGGCTTCTGCTCAGCCGGCGTTCGGCGCGATGTTTCGAGAGCTGATCGAGCTGGGCGTCGTCAAGATCGACACGGAGCCGCTCGATGCCCGCATCGAGCGGCGACTCAAGGATTTCTGGGAGGAGACGTCCTGTCCACGCTGCGGCCACACCGCCGTTCAAACGTGGCCGCATCTCGACCGTGTCTGGTGCCGTGACTGCAACTTCAAGCCGGTGTACACCTACGGAACGCCGTTTCACGAGAAGCACCTCTCTTGCGGCGAGGTGCTTCTCGCGTTCACCCTCTACGCCGATACGTTGCTCAGTATCAACCAGATCGCGCCGTTGCTCGATCGGGTCTACACTACCGTTCACACGGCAATTCGGGAGGTGGAAGCCGCGATCCATCGCGGCTTCCCCGTCGTCTGGCGTCTCCTCGACCAGACCATCGACGGACCGACCCAAGTCGACGAGTCTGGGGAGGTCTGTTCGGGCTACAAAGGGAAAGAGCCGCCGCGGAACAGCCGTTCTCGCGGCGGCTCGTCCCAAACTGGGCGGTCGCGCTGGCGAGGCCGTCACGGTGACCAGCTGACGCTCGTCGCGGCGTGCCGCGACTCGCTTCGCGTGCTCCGTGGACAGCGTGGGATTGACTACAGCGGCGACCTGGAACCAGTGATCCAACTGGCTGAAGACCTCTCCCAGCCACTGGGAGAGGTCTGGACCGATGGCCTCCAAGCATACCGCGAGATGGAGCGTGACCACCGAACGGTCGTACACAAAGAGCGGTACGTATCGCCAGAAGGCGTCCATATTAACCAAGCTGAATGCCTGTTTTCGCTCGTCCAGCCGTGGCTACGGAGTTCCGCGGCCTGTCCAAGCAAGGCTTGGAACAGGCCGCTCACACCTTCGGCATCGTGCGCTCACTGACTCTAGCAGGTGCATCCACCGAGTCAATCGTTGACTGTCTCATTATCGGGGCTTTCCGCAATTCTACATAAGAGCGCTCACCCTTAACCAACAGACTTCTTCCTCCTGCGCCTTCGTTGGTTAAGTCCTTTCCTACGAGGTCAACAAGTGATTTGGTTATAATTTATCCGATAAACTTGCACCACTTGGTAGCCAGAAAGCATTTAGGTATCATCCAACTACCGCGCCAATATGTACCGTGACTCAACCGGTGCATACCCATACCCGCATGTATGATTACGAGGTCAGTCACCATCGAAGACATCGATGACCTGTACCTGATGTGGAACGACCACATCAACGCCTCCGCCCTCTATCGCCGCGCCCTCCGCGAGGAAATGGAAGTCCGCGGTGTTGACCCCGATGAACTCCGCGACCTCCTCGAACGGGCCGCGAGCAGGGCTACACGCTCGACGAGATCGCAGAGGACACCAACCGATTCGACGACCTCCAGTCGCTCGTCGAAGAGCAACAGAGCCAGCCACCAGCTGGAGACGCCACAGATGATTGACTCGCTATGTCACAGGACCAGACTCCCTCCGACCCTGAGCCTGCGTCGAAAACCAATCACCGCTGACCGGGAAGATCCCCCGGCAGGCAGCGCTCACTGTCGTCCTCCTGAGCCTGTTCGCTGTCCAGCCGGTCGCCGCCCAGAGTAACGCGGTCTGTAGCGCAGACAACCTCCCGAGCATGATTGAGGGGTTCTTCCAGCTGACCACCGCGCTGGGGATCGTCGGCCTCGCCATCGTTTGGCAGGCTGACTCCCTCATCGAGATGTTCACCCTCAATCCCGAGCAGAAGAAGGGGCTCAAGCGCCACAAGCGCTCGGCGATGAAGTCCGCCGTCGTCCTCGTCGTCCTCGGCCCGCTGTACACCGTCGCCGGGTCGATGATGGGCCTCCCGCTGGCGCAGTGCGTCGACCTCGTCCCCTGGTAACCACTCCGCAGTCCCCGCGAGCCCTATGAACCATCGAGAGCTCTCCGTGCTCATGGCCGGCTTGCTCGCGACGAGCCTAGTCACGGGTATCGTCGCCGCTGACCCGCCACGACCAGGTACGGAGGGGAACGGACTCACGGAAAATGAGTCGGCAACGCTGTGGTCACGTGATGCGGACAACTACATCACTCAAGAGGAGTACCGCCAGCGCTACGGCGAGAACCGCTCTGCCGTTCATCAGGTCGCGAACGGGACGGACATTACGTTCAAACGACCGCCGGCGACTGCGACGACGTGGACGCGGAACGACTTCGAGGACCTCGACGCCGGCGGCCCAGATACGTCCGTGCATCCACCGCACGCGGACCTCGAGGACGGCGTCTTCATCGAGGATGCTCACGCGACGATCTTCGCCGTCCAGCCCTCTACTCGTGGCCACCTCGAGTCCGGTGAAACCCCACTCTACATCGCGCCGAATGGGACGATGCGCGGGTTCGTTGATTACCGCGTTCGTGTGCCCAACGGGAGTTCCTCCGGCAACACGACTATCTCGTGGTCGCTCACGGAGCACGAGATCGAAGAAGTCCGGTTGAAGAAGGACGGCGAGATCATCGCCGAGCGTGATGGGGCCCATATGCCTGCCCTCGACTACCAGATCGAGGACGACTGGAGTGCGAATCTCACGCTGGAAGCGGAGATTAGCGTCCGGCTGAAGAAGACCGTCAGGACCGACCTGGGTGACCGGACGGACGTCGACATCACCTATCGGACGGAATCACGCAACGTCTCCGATTCGATCGCCGTCGAGATTTACGACCTCTCGGCGTACCCCTACTACGCCGAGTATCCGAACGGCGATGCCGGCGTGGCCATCTTCCAGTCGCGGCCGTGGCAGGGGTACACGCTCACGGAGGACGGTGAGGCACGGGTCCGTGGCATCTGGCGGTTCTACACCGCTCGGAACACCAACTGGGACACGCTCGTCCGGTCGAATCGCACGGATAGCGCCACCGTCGAGTCAGACGCGATTCCGGTGTACGTCCACGCCTATCCCTCGCGGATCGGGCCGCGTGCCGAGCCGGTTCGAGACGGACCGGAACTCATCGAGACCTGGGGGACTGACCGCCCGTCACCAGTCGGCACCATCGGTGAGAACATCAATATCGACATCGTCAACCAGTCGTACACGACGACGTACGGCGTCGCCGTTCGAGCCGAGAACGTCGATCCAGAGTCGCTGCACGTTGCGGGCATCGTCCGGGGCGTGAATGCGTCAATCGTCGAGCCGAATGCCGGCTCCGAGCGACAGCTCCGCCGCAGCAATCTCACTGTTGAGGTCATCCAGCAGAATCAGTCGCAAGCCACGCTCAGGGTCGAACTCCGGGATAATCAGTCCGGCGCACCGATCGGGCTCGATGATAGCCGTCAGTATCCAATCGGCGGCACCACCCGAAACGGGTACATCACGGTCGCGGATCAGCGCGTCGAGACCAACGCCTCGGGAGTGGCCATCGTGACCATCGACGAACCGGGCATCTACACGGCTCGGTACCATCCGGGCTCGTGGCTCGGTCACAACCCGGCGTACGTCAGCGATACCGCGACGGCCCGCTGGCACCTCTGGGACGATCGACGGCTGGTTTGCGCTGGTGTTCGAGGTCGGCTGGCAGCTCCTGCCGTTCTTCGTGATGTTCTACGCTGGCAAGCGCCTCCTGCGGATGCTCGGCCCAGAAGACATCTTCGGACAGAAACCATGACTCAGGACAATCCCCACTTCAGTAGACGGACCGCCCTCCGAACAGTCGCCGGCGCCGCTCTCGTGAGCGTGGCCGGATGCCTCAACAACGACGATTCCCCGGATGGCGGGAACCCAACACCGTCTGATGAAAGGGGAATCATCCAGCAAGTCACCGTAGAGGAGACAGAACTCGTCGTTGAATACTCCTCAGAGGAGGAGTCGACCAGATCAACCTTGTCCAGCCGAATGGGGAGCTGTTCGGTCAACGAGAAACCGCTGCTGGGTCACAACAGGTCTCTTTCGAGATCGGAACTTCCTATGAGCCTGGCATACGTTCTAGCTTAAAACCAGTAGTAATAACGAGTGGAAAACCGATAGACTGCACAGGGATTGACCGTTTGACACAGCAATCTCACCGGCGATCGGCAGTCGAGAAGCCACGAGCGGATCAACGAGTTGATTCGATTGATTACAGAACAGCTAATAACACAGTTAGAAAACCGTGCACTTGGTGCACGCCATTCTAAAGATGTTAAAGAGTACCCTTTCGTCGCCGGATAATGAGTTCACGCACTTGTTCAACGTGATCAGTGTCAGACCGGATGTAGGCTGTGAGGATTGCTTCGATGATCTCGGAGCGGCTGGCTCCGAGATCTTCGCACTCGTACACCAGTTCATCGATCTCTCGGGCGATATCTTTTGCAACCGCAACGCCGAACTTCTCTTTTGCCATCTATGAAACACAATTAAAACACCGTGCACCAAGTGCACGGCGATCTACTTCCGTTAACACGAATCCCGACGTGAGTCCACTCAGAACGCCGACTACCGTACTGCTTCTGAGAGAGGTGAATGGAGCAGGAGTCTAGGATACCCGTGCTGTACAGCGATTTACAATCATATATTACTGCCAGTATTAAACTAGAACGGATGAATGATGATCCAAACATGAGACATGATCATACTATATATCTTATACTTCCTGTCACACATCAACAAACCAGTCGATTCTCTATCCAACACATGCACCCCATTATTCTTCTGTATATGTAAGCAGCCAGAACGACGGGTAGGACACCGCCACCCACAGCTGTAAGCACCAAATCTACGTGTAAATTCACTCTATACACGTAATCCGGTCTAAGAACCCAAAATAGATGTAAACTTTCTCCAGACAACGTGTAAGAGTGACAGTTATCAAATATGTGATGGCAGGCACTATATATTCTTCCAACTAATCGTTGTATAGAAGTCTTTTATTCGTGGAGAAAGTACAGTATATAATTATGGTTGCAGATACACTTGCAGACCACAGTACGTTGTTCAACCACCGGCGATGTTCCCTTACACGGGCCTCTCTCGTCCAAGATATCCAGGCCGGGCAATATCCGACAGTCCGAAAACGATTGCAGCGAGCGTATCAGAATTGCTTTGGACTCAATTCGATGGACTGGGAATTCCTCCAGTCACTCGCGGCTGTCCGGAACGCTATGACGACGAGGACAATCTTGACACGTGAGGATGATAGAGGGGAGAACTCTCTCTTCACCGACCTTTTCAAAGGCCACGCGCCGATTCGGGATTTCTACGACGGGAACATCGATGCTCTGTTCGAAGCAGGCCTTCTTCGTCAACCCAGAATCTGTGGCGAGAAACGAACTCGCATCATCTACAAGCCCTACTATGTCCTGACACCGGAAGCGACCGACTGTATCGACGCTGGGTTAGTCGGACCGAACGTCGGCGACCTCGGTGAGAGTGTTGTCCACGCCATCGGAGCGCGGCTCTACGGCCACTACATGCGACAGCGTCTATCGAATCTGACCAAGTATCACGTGATGATCGAGTACTACGATGATTTGCTGCTTGATAACCACGATGTCGACGTGGCGGTATTCATCCGGCCAGCCAATCGAACAAATGGGAGGGAACTCCACGCTGTCGGCGAAGTGAAGACAGTGCTAAGTGCCGATAGCGAGGCGATAAATGCGCTGCACAAGATGGGGGCGCTACAGAAGCCCCAGTGCAAGCACTGGATTGCCCCACGGAGAGAACTTATCAACGAGATCGTCAACGTAGCTGCGCTTCGAGGCTGGTATTCGTTGGATAGAGTCCCGACAACGCTGGCCCTCGAGAATGCTCAGAGCTCCGGTATCCGGTCGACGAACGAGCGAATTGAGGACAGCGAGTTCCTCGCCGACCAACATGGTGGGCCGCTGACGACACCACTGACGAAAGGATTCAGCTATACCATGCTATATCGGGAGTTGAAACGGATGGAACCGTCGCTGTTCGATGCTCCGCGGGTCACAAAGACCCAGTTTTGAGGTGTGGGGGTAGCCGCTCGCTGTAGCGGTCGCCACACTCGCATGGATGAGTAACAGGGATTGGGACTCTCGTTACTGTTTTTCTGTCAGCGCATCTGTGAGGATGCTGTAGACGCGACGAAGCTCGCTGAATCTCGGTCCTTCGTCGACGAGTTTCTGATTATCATCGTAGGAGACGATTTGGGCTTCGGCAAGACGCGGGAGATGGACCTGACACAGCGCGATATAGACCCGTTTCCGCTGTTGGCTGCCAAGCTCTGTTGGTGGACAGTTGTACTCGATGGCAGCGACTTCCTCAGCAAGGGTCGAAACGGAGATGGGTCCTTTTTCGACGTTTTCAAGGACGTCCATGACGGCTTGCCGACGTTCGGGTTTGAGCAGGTCGAATACCTCTGATGGGTCGAAATCCGGTTGCTTGTCTTTCGAAGAGTGGCCTTGGTGGCTGGTTCCTGGTACTGGAAGAAGCGTACGACGTTCTTGAGCGATTCGACGAGCGAAGATGGCTCTGCCGGTGTGGGTTCTGGTGCTGTCATCGTATATCGGCCTGTGAGCGGTCGGTGCTCATCTGCCTCCGTCGGCACCGACCGTTCGACAGCCAATTCTTGTCGTCGGCTAGTAAAATAGTTGGTGACCAGCCTCCTTGTTCGTTAGCCAAGCTGCCGAACCCTTGTGGGGTTTCAGCTTGACATCCCCTCCGCGTGAACGCGGAGGAATCCTGAGCGTTGGAGATTTCAGGTTTGCAGTTCCACCGAGCATCCAAACGGTAAGAATCCGTGGGGATGCTCACGGACTGTAGCGGGTGGGACTGCTGGGAGTGCCAAGCCCCGGTACTCCTATCCTCCGTCGTGTATGGACTCCCAGAGTTGTTTTTGCCTCGGGGAGTCCGGCAGACTTCGACAGACACGGAGTTACTTTCGTCGGCCGTACAGCAGTCAACTCCGGTCGAATCCTGTGAGGGTTCGCCGGTTATCGACTGGTTCCGATTATTGCTTGGTTGCTTGGGGCGGACAGGCCGCCATCGTAGGGCTGGTGGGAATCGCTTTATTCCCAACCGATTCCTACCTGTGTGTAGGGTTGTCTGTCAGTTAAAGCTACGCGCCAAATCTCACAGTGGCTCTTGTAGCGTCGATTGACTCCGTGTTGTCGGATTCATCCTGCGGCTACAGCCGCAGGTATTCTCCTCGAATCTGTATAAGAACCGTCAAGTAGTAATCTGAAATATGGAGGTGCGTCGAACTGCGCCGGTCAAACTCGTTGTTCCCGATGAGCGGCGCGACGACCTCCACGAATCCGCGCAACAGTTCCTCTACTGTGCGAATCGTGCCGCCGAGTTCTGTTGGGACGACGACTCCTACACGAACTGCGTTACGGCGAACTCGACCGCACGGGACGCGCTCTACGAACAACTGCGAGAGGAAACCGATCTCACCGCGAATCTTGTTCAAGAAGCTATCCGACGTGCCGTCCAAGCCACGAAAGGGTGCGTCGAACGGTGGAAACAGGGCAAGCGTGTGAGCCAGCCGGAGTTCACGTCGTGGAGCATGGTCTACGACAAGCGAAGCGCGACGTTCTACCGCGACCGTGTGTCCCTCTCGACCGTCAACGGGCGCGTCGAGTGCGACTTTGAGCTTCCGGCGGATAGCTCGACTCCCTACGAGCGGTACGTTCTCTCGGAGGACTACGAGTTCCGTGCGAGCACATTACAATACGACAAGGCGACTGACGAGTTCTACTTTCACATCACGACGCGGAAGTACGATAACGACGAATCCGAGGTTTCGGCAGATACTGGGCATCAAACAGTCCTCGGTATCGACCTCGGCGTTAATAGCCAGCCGTCTCCTCGACCGGCCGCTTCTGGCAGGGTGATGACTACGACCATTGGTGCCGTGAGTTTGAGAAACGCCGTGGTGAGATGCAAGAGCGCGGGACGCAAGCTGCACACAACGCGCTCCTTCGCCTCGGCAAGCGCGAAGAAGCGTGGCGGAAGCAGTACATTCACACGGTCGCCAACGAGATTGTTTCGGAAGCCGTTGAACACGACTGCGACGTGATCGTGTTCGAGGATCTAACGGACATCCGCGAGCGTTTCCCGCAGGCAAAATGGCACCACATTTGGGCGTTCCGACGCCTGTACGAGTACGTCTCCTACAAGGCACCAGAACAAGGCGTCTCCGTGGAGAAAGTCGAGCCGAACCACACGTCGCAACGCTGCTCTCGGACGGATTGTGGGTTCACGCACGAATCAAACCGTGATGGCGAACACTTCTATTGTTTGAAGTGTGGATACGAACTGAACGCGGATTACAACGCTGCAAAGAACATTGGCGTGCGGTACGCTCGAAAGCGGAAACACAGACTCCGTTCCTCGCCCAAGTCGGGGGCGGAGACGCACCAGTAGACGTGCGTTTGAATGGTGGGACGTTGAACGGCGAGAGTCATCAGCCTATTGCTGGGGACTGATTGCCGGGTGTCCACATCAAAGCCACCGAAAGGCTTCGCCTTTCGAGGCCTCGATAGAGCTCCGCTCTATCGGTGGCCCCACCCTCAAGAACTGAGGCGCGTATGCGCCGAAGGAGTAGGGTAGGGTAGTTTACCACTAACGGTGAAGTTCCCCTAAATGCCTGTCTCAGGAACTGTAGGAGCCGGTCGCTCCGAGATAGTCGTTAGAGTATGTGTTAGACCTGAGTCTGTATCAAGAATACGTATTCCAATTCGCGCGAAGAGCAGGTCTAACACGCTGAACTGCCGGCGTGTTTAAATGACTAGTTCTAGACTGGTGGGATGTGGAGCGCGAATCCGCCTCGGTAGTCAAGCAGTTGGCTCCCAGCAGACCTCGATTCGCGCTTCCAGACCAAGCATGCATATACGAAAATCAGATTTTGATGCGTCCCACGACATCTGTGGGCTCCTTTGGAAGAATGTAATGACCACTGCTGGCGCAAGCGTAGACCTCCGAGGAGGGGATTCCGGTGAGTAATCGAGAGCCGATTCCCCCGGAAGTTCGGCAGTTGGTGATTGAGCGTGACGACTACGCCTGTCAGTTATGTGGTACTCTGGGAAGCCAGGCGGGCGAGGAGGCGACCCTCCATCTCCATCATCGGGAGTCACCAGCAGACGGTGGGTCGAACGACCCATCCAATCTCGTCACTCTCTGCGACGATTGCCACCATCACCACCACAGCACGCGGCGCAAGGAAGACGAGATACAGATAGACTTGGACGAGTACGACATCTCCACCACGCCCGCCGACTTCAAGATACTCGATGCGATCGAGGAGGTGGCACCCGCAACCCCGGGTGAGATTGCGGACGAGGCCTGCATCAGCGGCGTCCACGCGCGGCGTCGACTGTATGCGTTGGCTGCTGCAGGCGTGGTTGCGCATGGTATCGATGGGCAATGGAATATCGCCGACAGGGTCGAAGAGCCCGCTCGGGGACAACTCCCTGAGAGTCCGGAGCGAGCAGCCCAATTCGCTCGTGACGACGTGATTCGGCGGATGCGCGATGCCGGGATGTCGCACGCACGAATTGCCGATATCGTCGGGCTCGACGAGCGGACGATTCCGGTCGCTGCCAATCGCGCGCGAGCGTTCGATCCGCCGGTTCCCCCGTCCGAGGGGAGTGACCCGGATGTCGCCGACCTTGCCCGCCGGCTTGCATCGATCGAACGGCAACTGGACAGCTGATAATTACGTTCAAACAGAATATTCAATAGAATTAAAATTTGGGTTGGGGTTTTAGCGCCGGTCCATCCCCAACTCAGACGGTGGGGTACGTGTTGATTGCCTTCGGAACCGCTCCCACCCCAGTTATACGGAACATCGTGCTTTTCGAGGATCGATACGATGAGATATCCGAGATCTTGTATCGATAACGCCTCGGTATCAAACGAGTCATACAAAAGATACGGACTTTTCGGGTTTTTGGGCCGAGAACCCAACATAGCCGAGCACAGGTGTTCCATCAGTTTTGAGTTCGGTAATCAGATTCTGGGTGGCTGGATCACCGCACGATTCACATCCAGATTGACCGATATTCGTCACGATATTATTTTTTCTGAAGTCGGCCATCGCATCCAAGAGTTGCTGCGGGTAATGGTGAAGACGCCTTACAGATTCGATGCCACAGGCACCACCATGCACGCGAGCACGTTGATTGAACTCCGGGTAGTAGTAGCCGGCGAGGTCGTCGTCGACGCCCAAGAGCTCGAGACAGTCATCGAGGAAGCGGTCGACGTACTCATTCGATAGACGCCTCCGCGGAAGTGGCTCCAAGGCGAACTGGCCATCGACGCGCTTACGGAGGGTTCCGTACAGTGTGAGTTCTCCACCACGTAGATCTCTTTGCCAGTATCTCGATTCTAACTGAGTGAGTCCTTTCGGTCCGATTCCGACGAGATGGTTCAGATGATCTCTGAGCCGTGTATCCTTCGCTTGTTGTTCAACGGTCGAATTCCATTGTGACATAATGGATTCTGATCAACCCATTTGTCACTTATAAGGACTAGCCAAGCGAAAAAGAGTCGTATTAAGTTTGGAACGAGGCGGTCGGTTTTGATCATGAGCATCTGAATCTTCAATCACCTCATTCTCAACTTAACGTGATCAAATATATCTGACAAAGACTTAAATTAAGCAATAGTCAACTCCACAATGCATGGTTCCCAACCAACTACCAGACATCCGAACCCTCCGCTCGGCGGCCGACTTCCTCGAGATTCTCGAGGCACGTTCTCAGATATTGATTGACGCACACCACGGTCCCCATCGTAACTACCCATTGAGTGACCGTTCTTGCTTCGGTGCGGTCTCTCCCCGACTCACACCTCGTCGACACGGGTGGTGGCGATGAGACCCCGTCGCCCACCGCTGCGTCGCGATCTTCCCGGCCTCCCCCGCGTGTGCGATGAATTGCAAGCAACCACTGCACCAGCTGACAACACCCAGCTGCGTGATCACCTGGATTGCCTCCCTGGCCTTGGCAATGAGGAGGCGAATCTCCTTTCAGAATATCTCCGAGAAAACCATCCCACCTGCTCGAGACGATGGTATTACGGACCCGAGCCAACGCGTTCTCGGGCTCGCCGACCTGATTCGCACCCATCTGCGAGGGTGCCATGCGCTTCATCCGCGTGTCCAGCAGGTGGTGCCAGTAGGGACAGTCGATTGGCTGCTGGAGACCATTGCCAAGCGACTTGATATTCGACCTGATACCTTGTCATATCAATATCCGCACTATCTCCTTGACTGTCGCGGGGCTGCCCCGGATAGGGCGAGCCTCCACGCCCCACAGTACCACATCCGGACGCTGGACGTCGTTCGGGAGCTTCGAGCGAACGATATTCTGACGACGGTCTGTCAGCGTGATGCCCCCCTTCCAGAAGCTGAGACGATCGCCGATGCTGTCGACGCGATGGAAGCTGACAACGACACCGTTTGTGGCGTCTTCACCCTCCGGGGAGAGCGCGGCCCCGAGCCAGCACTCGTCTTCCACGATAATACCGTCCGTTCGGATGGCCCGACGCGGGCGGAGCTCTTCGAACACTGTAGGATGCTGCGGACGGAGTTCGGGGTAAGCTATCGGCTGGTCGATAGCAGTACGTATCGGTCGGAGGTAGACGATGACTGACGTCCGGTAGATTCTTTCCTATTTCACACGCACCAAAAGAGAACCGTTCACGTAGCAGTTCTACGGTCGTGGGGCGTTTTCGTGGCGACTGTGTTCTTCGTCTTTCTGAAGACTGTTGTAGTAGTGCTTGAGGGTCTCCTGTGCATCGAACAGACCTGTCCCTTCAAGAACCTCTCGACCCTGATCGGTGAGGCCATAGAATTTTGAAGGCATGTCAGGGTCGTCGCTGGTGTCGTGGTTTTCGACGCGTTCGATGACACCGACATCGATGAGTTTCTCGAGGTGCTCGTGGATCGTTGTCCGTCCGAGACTCGGATTCATCAACTCCAGCTCTCGAAGCGACGGGAGTTCCTCTGGGTGGCTGAGGATGCCCTGGATGAGCGTGAATCGCGTCTTCTGCGTGGCCATATCCAGCATTTCACGCCGCGTATTTAGCCCCTCTTCAACCCCTGCATCGATATCGGCGTGTTCCGGGTCGGGATGGCTCATACGTCAGTATAGTATCTCCGTTCCGATAGGCGTTTCGGTGAAAACCGAAATACTACAGTGCGGGCGAAACCCCTCGTGTTCCTACGTTCTGGTCACACATTTTATATCCACTTCCGAGGAACCAGACAGCCATACGTGACCCCCACACCGACCGATATTCGTGGTGAACTCACAGAACAAGCTCAAGCCCACTACAAGGGCCTCGAATTCACCTATGAAGACTTCAGAAGCAATCCTGAATTCTGCCTCGGAACTGAATGAAATCCGGTCAACCGACGACTCATATTTCGTGTTAGGGAGCTACGATGATGCAGCTGAACAGCGGCTAGAAACTGTCCGAGATCAACTCGATAATCGACCTGGTGCACGTGCCGTGCTGATGAAAGATGTTGCTGAAGAGTGGGAACACTCCTACCCGAAATTCCGCTTGATCGCTGATTTCGCAACATACCTCGTTGGCGTTGCAGAACATCGTTGTGGTGGTTTTCTTGTCGAAATGGGGTACTTCACTGCGGTTGAGAAATACTTCCAGAAAACGTACGTCTGCAAGCTCTCTTACCCGAACGACAACATCAGAGACACCGACCATGAATATCCGTATAGCTGGATGCAGATCGGTATTTTCGATCTTCTCGCCGAAGAACAACGCCTGTTCGTCTGGAAGAACGAAGACGGTCTTGAACTCTGCATCACCAAAATTCCGTGAAGTACCACGGGCACGGTGGCCCGTGGCGTCCGGGTTTAGGGCTGCACTGCACCAGCACCAGACTTTAATCCCTCGCACTCGCCTTACGGCTCGTGCCCGGCACGGGTAAACACCCGAAGCGAACGTTGCTCCGTGAGGGTCGGTCGCTCCACCACGACCCGACAACTCCCGTCTCACCGCCTCGTGACGGGTTTTGAGAGGAGCCGCATTTTCATGCCATCGGACGACCAGCAAAAGAATTGAGGTCTTCAATCCCATACTTTGCGTATCGTTTTCTGGTCGTTCTCGAACAAACGTGTATGAGATACTTAATCATTTGGACAATAGTTGACGCGCTTCACCCACGGGTGCGGTGACCCGTGGTACTCGCGCTGCTCTTTTTTATAGATTTTGTCATCCTCATCTACTGTTCACGCCGGGGAGGATGTCACGCCACACTGGACGTGCCGATTGAAGATGTCGTCAGACACCCCCAACGCTGGCAAGTAGTCCGAGAAGTACGATTATGACGAGCACGGCTGTACCGACGGTAAGCGGCGTGTTTTCCATCGCTTTCTCGTAGAACGGCATCGATGCGTACTGTTCGCGGAATTCGTCTCGGTTCGCCTCGTCGTAGAAGTACTTCGTTTTGAACGCGAAGCGCTCAGTTACCGCACACCCAGTACAGACCGGTGTTTCCTCCCGTCGCTCGGTTTTGATGTGCGAGTCACAGTTGATACTTCCGCAGTTCGCACAGTACGTGTAGGTGTTGTCGGTGCCTGCTGTGTCGCAGTGGACGCATTGATGGAGTTCGTCTTCGCTCGCTACGCGTGATGGTCCTGCTGCGAAATACTCGTACGGATACGAGTACTCCTGCAGGTCCGTCGTGTGCCGAACCTGCGGCAGGTACACCGGTTCGATTGACTGTACTGAAATATCGGAGCGATTCGGTTCACACGTTTTCGTGTACGTGACGTTGTTGTCTCCGGTATAGGAGACCGTCGTGGTGTGGTGGTCTCGGAGTCGTTGCACGGCCCAGTCTTTGTATTCGGTCTGGGTTTGCCCGAACCGCCGCTCATCAACTGCATCGAACAAACTATCGAACCGGTCCGCGTCGAGATCAACAGTCGCATGGAGGTTCTCCAACACCAGATTTGAGACGTCACCTGACGCAGCTTGGGGGCGTCCGCGGTCAGCGTGGACAACGAACCGAGATCGTTCGTCGATCCGGTGAACCACGCCAACCGACGTTTCAAAGACTGCGTTCGTATCCGCTGTCACAGCGACGACTGGTCGGAACGTAACGTTGGAATACGGCGCGGGAAGCTTCGATGACTGGATATTTTCGATGTCTTGGAATGCTTCTTTGACAGGCGCAGTCACCGATGTCGCTGAATCATACGGCCTGAGCGTTTCGTCGCACAGGATTTCGATTCGACCGTTGTAGAGGTCAAGTCCGATTTCGTCAGCGATTTCACGGAGGTCTTCACCGTCAATGAGTTCAATCGGATACGGGTCATCATTCCGCTGGAGTCGCTGGGCATACTCGATAGCCGGGGTAGTGAATCGACCAGTCGTGACCACCATCCCGCGCTTTGGCCCGTTGAACCCGAACGTCGCAATCGCCGAGTGAAGTTTCTGCACCACCGGTCGCCCGACAGTTCCTGTGTGCTTACACTCGACAACGATAGCCCGGCGAGTTCCATCGACGACCTTTTCCATGAGAATGTCACGTCCTTCGTCAGCCGTCCGCTCAGCTTGCCGAACGTTCTCGTAGCCAAGGTTCCGGAAGACATCCTCGATAACGTCCTCGAACTCGAATCCAGAGAGATCGTCCAGAACAGGCATTTTGCTGTTTTTTGATTATTGGTTGTCTGTCATATATTTGTTCCCTACGATTAGTGTTAGAGTACTCAGGACGGCGTGAGTAGGTCGTCGATGTCCGCTACAGTAAACAAGGACCACGAGTCATCGAGTTGTGCTTCGAGTCCGTCGACGAATCCGTTTTTCGAGAACAGGGCGAACTGCTCGTCTCGATCCGACGGTCCCCATCGGACGTGCTTTGCTTTTGCTCGCAGCCTCTCGACGAGATCTTCCCCGACCGGATCTGTCGTCCACTTACATTCGGCGAGGAGGACTCGGTCGTCGTTCGGTGCCAGCCCGACGATATCGATCTCCTCTTCTCCGTACCACCAGCGACCGACTTCGGAGTACGGTTCGAGTTCGCCGCGTCGAATCTCTTCCCAGACGGCTTCTTGGCACACGTCCTCGAACGTGGTTGCGACGTGCGTTGGGAGGTCCGGTTCAATCGTCCCGTCGTACACGATCTCTGGTGCTTCCTCGATACTTGATCGATGTGGCTCGACATACCGAAACCAGAACCGAAGGAACTCGTCCGCAACCCGGTACCGTGACCGCTTTGATTTCTTCCCCGAGGCCGTGATTGGGACATCTCGTTCGATGAGGCGGAGTCGGCGAAGTGTCTGTAGGTATTTCGAGAGCGGTCCCGAATCGATCCCCGTTGCGCCGGAGATCTCGTTCGGTGTCGTATGGCCCAATGCGACTGCTTCGAGGATGCTCATGTACCGGGCTGGGGTTCGGAGCTCGGTGCGCAGGAGGAACTCGGGTTCGTTATACAGTACCGCAGACGGTGACAGGACGTGTGATTGAATGTTCGCCGCGAGCGACTGGTCGTAGTCGAACAGGGTGAGGTACATCGGGGTGCCACCTGTGACGGCATACGAGCGAACCGCGTCCGCGATGTTGTATGAGATGACCGCTCGTGCCTGTTGAAAGGAGAACGGCGTTACGTCGAGTTGGGCTGTTCGTCGCCCGTATAGTGGACTCTCGTGACCCAGGATCTCTGACTCCATTGTGCTCACGCTCGACCCACAGAGCACCAGCATCGAGTCCGTTCCATCGAGCGCCTGGTCAACGAACGCTTGTACGTACGATGGAAGCGAGTCGTTCTCTTCGACGAGATACGGGAACTCGTCGATGACGACAACAAGGTCCTCTCGCTGGAGGTTTTCCCCGAGGTATTCGAACGCTTCGTCCCAACTGTCGATTCGAGGGACGCGCTCGTCGAAGTAGTCCGCAACTTGGTCGAGGAACTTCTCGCGCTGTCGATGCTCGGCTTCCTGCGCTGCAAGGAAGTAAATGTGGGGGCGGTCAGCACAGAATTCTTTGAGGAGTTCCGTTTTCCCGACCCGACGCCGGCCATAGACGACAACGAAGTCTGAACCGGGGGATTCTACCGCAGCGGTGAGTGTATCGAGTTCTTCCTCCCGGTCGTGGAAGGTCATACTTAGGATAATGATTACTGCGATAATGACTTAAGAATTCGGGTGGCCACCCCCACCGGAGTGATTCTTGCACGCGAACAAGACACCGAATCTGACGAGGGATGCAGGCGAGATGGGAACTAGATGTACGGGAAACTGTTTTCGCGTGGTGCCGGCTATTCACTCCTCAAACCCGGTACCGACGGTAAAGGAGGCCGGCGCGCAGGGCAGCTGGTTGTGCTGACACCACCGGCAGTGCTCACCCGAAGTGTACCGACTGAACGAGAACTCCGCAATATCGTTCATCGACGACGTCACGTCATCTCTGACTGCTTCCAGATCACCATCGCTGAACGTTCGGGATTCGACTTTCGGCCCGATGTCACCGACGTAGGCATATCCCGCGCGTGCAACAGGCTCATCGTACAGGTCACGGCACGCTAACAGGTAGATCGGGAGTTGCTTATCGTCCTCCAAGTCGCGGTGACGCTCGGTCGCCTTGTAGTCGATGACGACCAGTTCGTCGTCAGGCGTCCGGTAGACGGCGTCAATGTAGCCGACGAGTTCGTGCCCATCGATAGTGAGTTCGAACTCTCGCTCCGCGTCGATGATCTCGTAACTGGGGAGATCTAACTCGAAGTACCGGTCGATGCACTGTTTTGCCGCCGAGAGAGCGTCGTCAGCGCGGCGCTGACTGGCAAGTCGCTCGCAGATCTCGTACCACTCCTCACGACGTTTCACCCCTTGATTCGCGGCTTGCTCAGCGGTGTCGTGGAACAGCAATCCGATCTCACGTTGCGATACACCTCCCTTCGCATCGCTCGTGGCCGCGGTCTCCTGATAGTCGGGGAACGCGTTGACCACGTAGTCCAGATAATGACTCCGCGGGCATTCTTCATAGGCCGCCAGCGACGTGTAGCTGTGAGAGAGCGATGGCGACGGTGTCGACGGGCCAGTCAGCGACGCAACTTGGAGGATTTCCCGCTCGGCTCTCGGTGAGAGACTCCCATCGAGAGTGGCCGTTGCAAGGGTTAGCACGCGGTCGCGCGCAACCCCAACCGCGAGATCTTCCCCATCGTGCCTGACGGTACCGCCGATATTTCCGAGAGTCTCGCTGGCCAGCGTGTTCGTCCAGTCTACTGCGTCGTCCGGGAGACACTCTTGAACATCAGTCCAGAGCGGGAGCTGTCCTCGCTCTGGCTGCCATGGGATTCGAGATGGGAGAATCTCGCCGACCACTTCCGAAACCGAATCCTCGTCCGCAGCATCGTCGTCTTCCTCGCTGCCACCCTGCAGGACAAGGATGTCCTCGGCACGCGTGATTCCGACGTGGAACACGCGGCGTGTCTCACAGGCATCACGCTCGACGAAGTCCTGCGCGAACGCTGCTTCCGCGCCATCCGAGAGGCTGGTTTCGAGCGCGTCGTACGTACGTGAGCTCGGGGCCCATTCATCAGCCGTGACTTGTGGGATGAGGACGACCGGGAAGTCCAGGCCCTTGCTTTTGTGGATGGTCATCACGTTGACCGCGTCGTCGGCGACATCCGGCTGACTCGTGGGTGTGGTGCCACTCTCGTCGAACAGAGAGTCGTAGTGTTCGAGCGAGTCGATGAACTCCGGGGTAAGCGGCGGTTGGACGGCACTATCCCCATACTGTTCGATGACGTCCTCCAGTTGGGCGAGATCCCGGCGCTCTTGCTCGCTAAGATACCACTCGATGTTCGTGCGGTCCGTGAGTTCGCGGTACAGGTGACTGAGTGACGCTGAGTCGCGGAGTTCGAGTAGTTCCGTGGCGTGCTTGCGGACTTCTGCGACGCGGTCGGGCTCCTCGAACTCGTCGAGTGGCGTCTCCCGGAGTGTGTCCACGAGAGGCTCGTCGCCCGCGTTGAGCGTACGGAAGTCTGCGTCGCACAGACGGTACCGCATCAGGAGGACGCGGTTCCAGCTCACCTCGTCTTCCGGCCGTGCGAGCGCCTTCAGGTAGGCAGTGACGGTTCCGACGCCGACTGATTCCGTGGCCAAATCCCCAGCAACCTGATATGGGATGCCAGCGTCCTCGAATTCGTCGATGACAGGAGTCGCGTGGGCATGCTTCCGAACGAGTAACGCTATGTCGCCTGGATCGTACGTCTCATCGAGATTTTCTGCTGCACCGCTCAGTAAATTCTGTACGACGGTACGAAGTTGGGCTGCACCGTCCGAGTGGTCGTCTTCGTCCGGTAGTTCGACGGTAGCGACAGTGTCTCCGTCGTATGCGGGTTCGTCGACACGAGTGAGCGTCTTGTGCCGTTCACGGCGATCGAGTTTCTGAATCGCCTCGTTCGCAGATCGAGGATCGGCTGTCGGGAGCGGAAGTTCTCCTCCAGCGGTTCGTCCGTGAGCGCTGCGAACGCGCGGTCGAGTTCGTCGGTAATGTTGGCGACGTTCGCTCCGCGCCATTCGTAGATTGCCTGATCGTCGTCCCCGACGACGAACAGATTATCGTCGGTAACGAGTGACGTTACGAGGTCGAATTGGAGGCGATCGGTGTCCTGGAACTCGTCACAGAACACGTAGTCCCACCGGTCAGTGATTTCCTCGCCAATCGGAGAGTTCATCAGCGCAGCTGTCTCGACTACCAGGCCGTCGAAGTCAAGGAGATTGCGCTCGTCCAGCTCTCGCTCGTACGCCGCATACCCAGCCGTCAGGTCACGGGCAGTGAGACAGTCGGAAACGAACGAGTCGAGGTGGTCCGTGAGTTCAAGATCCAGATCGTCCGGGATCCCTTTCGGAGCACCGCTTGCGTACCCTCCGAACAGGTACTTCGGGAGTTTGTACGCGTTGTCTGGCAGGTCACGCTCGCCATCCTCGTGGGCCTCGAACACGGTTTCAAGCGCATCACACAGATCGACGAGCCGGTCGAGGAAATCCCGAGCACTGGCTTCGATCCCGTCCGTTCCCAATGCGTCGCGTTCCGCGGCGAGCTCATCGCGCACATCGGGAAGTGAGTCCAGCACGCTCGACACGGACCGGCCGCCGAGATGATCGCTGGCAATCGTTTCGATGCGCTCCGGGAGATCGGCGAGATCGTAGACGCGGTCGGTGGGCCCGAGGAACGCGTCGATGTCGTCTGGAGAGATGCCGCTGCGCTTCATCGACCCGATAAAGCTGAGCAGCTTCGACGCGGCTCCGGACGCGTACCCGTCGCTGCCGTACACGTTGGGTTTGACCGACCGGTACTCGATGTCGTCCAGAACATCCAGCACAATAGCGTACTTCTCGGCGTCGGTGACGACCTCGAAATCCGGGTCGATCCCGGCTTCGTAGGCGTAGTCAGTGAGGATCTCGTTACAGATCGAGTGGTACGTGTACGCGTCGATGTCGTACCCTGCTGTCCCGAGTTTCGCGTTAAGCTTCTCCCGCATCGAGTCCGCCGCGTTGTTCGTGAACGTCAACGCGAGAATCCGGTCCGGCGAGACGTCTTCCTCGTCGATGAGGTGCTCGATCTTTCGCACCATCGTGAACGTCTTCCCCGTCCCTGCACCGGCGAGGACACGCATCGGGTACGCGTCGGAGTTGATAATCGACTTCTGTTGGGGCTCCGGTGAGATGTCTGCTTCCGGCACCGGGAACCAGGACGGGTACTCGGACTCGTCGCTCATCGTTGCACCTCCGTGGACAGTCGGTCAGCACACATTTCTCGATAGTCGCAGTCCGGGCACGCCTCCTCAGTAATAAGGTCGAGCGGTTCCGGCTCGTACGTCTCGCCCGTGATGCCGTCGTGGGCGGCACGGATGAGCGCCCAGATCGTATCATAGTGCTCCTCGTAGATTTCCGTGGTTTCCCGAGGCCAGCCACGCGCGGACACGTCGTATCCGCTCGGGGTGCTCTCGAACGACGTGCTGTTGAGGATCCCGTAAAAACTGAACCGAACCGCCATCCCGTCCTCGTAGAACGGTTCGTTCTTCACGCCTTCGACGTATGTCGCCGTCTGGAACGCGTTCCGGACCCGCTTCGGTTCGTGGGCCTCTCCGTCGAGATGGTCGCTAATGTACTCGGCCGTTCCCGACGAAAGAACTCCGTCCGTGTTTCGCTTGTAGTCGAAGATGTGCAGCCCGTCGTCAGTCCGGATGACGTTGTCAGCTTTCCCGTGGAGTTCTCGACCATCCACTTCGCACTCCACCCAACATTCCGTGGCGACCGAGTAGCGAGCGTGCTCGATCCCGTCGCCGCCGTCCGGATCGAAGAATGACGCGATGGCAGCGCGGTTCTCAGCTCGTTGGTACTCCTGATGCGCAGCGGATTCGTAGTCGTCCGGGGTACTGTGTTCGTCCCACTTCGCATCGAAGACCTGCATCGCCCGGTTGTGTATCGTCTCCGGGTCGTCATCGCGGTCAGTCGCATCACACACGTCCTCGATAGTCTCGTGGTAGATCGTTCCTTGGTTGAGATACAGTTCTGTACGGTCCGGCGCGTTCACGTCTTGCGTGTAGCGGTAGTCGTACAGCCGCGGGCACGTCGCGTAGTTCGCTAACCGCGACGGGGAGAGCGACGAACTCATCGCCGAACCTCCCCGTTAGCGAATTCGACACGTGCACGCAACGCTTCTCGGAGCTCGTCTCCTCGGGAGCCGCTCTGGTCGAGCAGGTCCTGAATCTCTCCGAGTTCCGCTTCGACCTCGTCAAGCGATACCGTCACGTCCTGACTGTTCGCGCGGCGCACCTCCGCGAGCGCGTCGTCAACCCGCGACAGCAAGTACTGCTCCGCCGCTTGCTCACTCGTAATGTGTGGCTCAGCGGCCTCGGTCACCCACGGAAGCTCCTCATACGCTGCTGTGAGGAACCGCGATGCCTGCGTACGCTCTTCGAGCGCCGTGTCTTCGTACTCGTAGAGACAACAGTAGAGCCGCTCTGTCGCCGCGCCAGCACCGACAGCCAACCGTCGCCGCGCGTGCTCCGTGTGGTACTGCGCGAACGGTCGGCCTGACGCTGTCGACGTCGTCGGGAACGTCGCATCCACATCCGCTCCATCCAGTTCCGTCACACCCGGATAGTCCGGCATCGACGCGACCCGCTCGCTCGGGAACAACCGTGTCAAGAACGGGTCACCTGGGTACTCACTGTCGACGAGATTTACGAGAAAGACCGCGCGAAAGGCCTCGTTCTTAATCGCTTGCAAGTGATCGACTCGGACGCCGCCGTCAAGGTCCGTCGCGCAGTCTGATTCTGCTGCGGTGCGTATTCGTGGGCGCGTTCGAGCATCTCCTTGTAGGATTCCCACGTCGCATCTACGAACGCGGTCTCTTCGAGGAACTCGGCCATGCGGAACGCCCGTCGGACGTTCCCGAACTGCGCCCGTGCATCCAACGGGGCCGCCCGCTCTGCGATCCGCTCTTTTAACCCGGAGTCCGTTGCCCACCAGCGAATCGCGTCTTCGAGGCTCTCTGCCTCGCTGACACGGTCTAAGCGGTCCGTATCGAGCTCCGGGCTGTGGTTGGGTACATCACCTTCATCGTCAGCGAGATGCCGAACGGCCGCGAGGAGTTCCCGAATCGCGGGGTCGTCACCGAACCCGGTGACGGTTGTCGATTCCGTTGGAATCCCGGTGCCTTCGAGCGCTTCGATAATGTCTGTAACAGCGCTCCCGCTTTGCTTCGTGGCGACAGCGATGTCGTCGTACCCCCAGTCCGGCTGCGCGACGAGTGCTTCAATCTCGTTCGCAATCTCAGCGAGTTGTTCGTCACTGGAGTCTGTAGCGAGGACGGACACCGACCCGGATTCTGGATCTTCCGGGACCGTTTCGTCGGCGAAATAGGCTGCCGTCGCGGCTGGTCGCGTCGACGGCGTCCCCGATGCCCCACGTCGGGATTCACTGAACGAGACGTAGTCCGTGACTGGCCCGGTCTCGACCCAGGTGCGGCGCACACTCGCGTGCTCTTCAGCGACACAGACGAGCTCGCAGTCTCCCGCAAGCGCGTCGAGGTACGCGCGATCAAGCGGGAAGAACTCCTCAAACTCGACTGCGAGCACCGCGTCGAAATCAACGACCTCGTCGCGGGCATCCCCGGTGAGGACATCGAGCGCTTCCGAGATGAGTTGCCCGCGCTCCATGTGCCCGTGCTCGGCGAGCCACTCGTGGAACGCGTCAAGCGCAGTCGTGATGTCTCGGAGTTCCGGAGTATCGTCGGGCCTGACTGTCTGCCAGGAGATCGTGCCCATCACGGCATCCACGTCCTCGATGAACGACGGCTGTGCAGACGCCCGTTGGAGGTACTCCGTGTCCCACTCGTAGTCTTCGAGGAACCGGTACAGGAGTTCCCGTCGTAGGGCGTCGGAGAGAATGACGCGGTCATCGGTCTGGTTGAGGACATCGGTCGCGTGCACCACTGACGACGTCACGTACGGCGTCGCCGCGCCCGGCAGTTCCTCACCTAACGCTTCACGGAACGTGTCTGCGCTCGTCGGCGCACCGGTGATGACGAGCACATCCTCAGAATCGTGCTCGTCGAGAAGCATTCGGTATTCGTTTCGCGCTGTCCGTTCGACGTTTTCGCCCCCGAACGGTACCGTGACTAACGTCTCGTCGAACTGCCGGTGAGATGAGTGATCAGACATGTCTATTACCCTCGGACGAGCCGCGTGACCCGAGACAGCACACCGGTGTCGTCAGCGGCTGTCTCGGTATCGCGTCGTGCATCTTCAATCACACTGGGCTCATCAATCCAATTCTGGAACCTGGTTGCGCTTTCAAACTGGACCGCCGGCCCGTAAATACCCGCCCGGATATGGGCTGGCGTTGCCTTCTGGAACTCCCAGCATTGCTGCTGGTCCAGATGTGCCGAGAAATCAGCGACGATCCGTCCATCGTCCTTGAAATCCAGTTCACATAGCCCGTCGGACAGCGCACTGATCCACTTCCGACGTCCCGGATCGTGCTCCTGCTCGGCGGGTGTCTCCAGCGGCACGTACTCTGGCGGTTCCTTCTCGGCATACGCGTACAGCTCCGCGAATACGTCCCGAGCATCCGCGAGCCGATCCGACTGGTCTGGAAGCGAGATATCCCGCTGCAAGAACAGGTGGGCGAACCACGGGAACAGGTTACAACTGTCTGCCTGCCCCGCGATCTGCGCGGCGGCTTCGCGTTCGTCCTTCTTCAGTTCGGAGAAGTTGACGTTGAAATCCAGCGTCTTCATGCGAGTACGCAATTCGGACTTGGGTTTCGTCGAATCGTTCGAGGAGAAGATGAATGTCGGCATCTGGATGGTGCCGTCCCACTTACCTTCCCAGTATGACTTAATGATGTCCCGGTCTATCTTCGACTTCGCTACGTCGTCTACAATATACGGGAAAACGGTGTCTGACGCCCGAGCACGCTCGATATTGTTCTTAACGAAGTCACCACCGGTTGTGACTTCCTGTACGTATCCATTCGAGATGAGTCGCGCCCCGAACCGCAGGAACATACCTTTCCCGCTGTCGTTGTCACCGTGGAGGAATAGGAACGGCAGGTCCTTGTCCAGCTCTGCGGACTCGTATTCGGCGTAGTGATGGGCGCAGTAGTTAGCGAACGGAGCCCAGCAGAAGTAGATAATTCCCTCGTAGAAATGTGCCCGCGTCTCCTTCGTCGTTCGCGTGTCCCCGAACTCGCCGACAGTTTCAACGTAGTCTTGAATCAGGTCGAGTGCGTCAGCGACTTCCTGCGGATCGTCCGGCAGTGGTGCTGTTAGTTCAAGGATGGAGTCGTCAATCCGCAATCCGACATTTTTCTCGTCTCTATCGACGTTGAGGTCAGGATACCCTGTGAAGGTCTCTTTGTACCGCGCGATACCGGCTGGCGTCGCCACGATTTCACCGTCGTTGATCCGGATGTTATTGGCAGATAGCGTGTCGTCCAGATTCGAGATAGCGTCTTCGAGGCCCTGCGGGGAGAGACGGACACGCTTGTCCGGGCTAATCTCGGTCGGATCGGTGTCCGTATCTTCAGCGGCGAACACCGCTTTCTCTGCTTCTTCGGCGTCGGTGACGACGTTGTACGTGTTGACTTGGTCGTCGTCAACTGCTTCGTCGAGCCGTGCGTTCAGCTCGGCGACCGGGTCATCACTGAACTCGTCGCCGCCCAGCCAGATATCGTAGATTTTTGCCTCTTCCTCTGCCGTTTCAGCGTCCTCGATCTCTTCAGTGAGGTCCTCCATGAACGGCGTCGCGTAGTCCTTGTGGAACGCATAGAGCCGTTCGAACCACTCGTCGACGGGCGTGTCTCCATCGGTACGCCACGCGATGTTGACGTTGGTTTGTTTGCTCCCCTGCCAGGCCTGCTTGGAGAGATTCGCAGACCCACAGATGAGTGTACGTGACCCGTCCTGGTTCTCGACGATGTAGAGTTTCGTGTGAAGCAGAACGCGTGCGGAATCGACGGTGTGGATGAGCAGATCACCGTCTTGGCGCAGCGATTCCAGTTGCGCGGCGATTTTCTTCGCGTTGTTCGTGTTTTTCAGCGACCGCCGGTAATCGTCGTGCTGGTTGTCCCCGACGATGACCTCCAGCGAGTCCACTGCGAGATCCTGGTTCTGAAACATCTTGTAGATGAACGCGGGGGACTGACTGTACGTGACGCAGTAAACGTGCTGGGCATCACCGAAGTAGTTCAGGAAGCTATCCCATGATTTGTCGGCAGCCATCTCTAAGTCGGCGGTGCTACCGTCATCGAACTCGACTGTTGCTTCAATTCTGTCTTGGTCATGCGAGGATCACCGGTGTGTTGACGGGTGCGTGAGTGGTTGCGCGGGGCTGTGCTGGTGCATGGTCAGATATACGGGACACCGCGGATGACGCTCCCCTTGGTGAGGTAGCCCTTCATGGCGAAGTCGGCGCACTTGTCGGCGTAGTACGTGGTGATGGGGAGCCGGGTGGACCGGCTCAGCGAACCGACGTGTGCTTCCGACAGCCAGTAGGTTTGCTCCGCGAGCGTGTCGAGATCTGTCGACCCGTGGCGTTTCACGATCTGCAACGGCCGCGGCGTGCCGGGGCTGCCCTCCTTCCCGCCGGTTGTGGTCAGGTAGGAGTGCTCGCCGTTGTGGACGTGGAAGGCGATGCCTTTGTCTGCGATATCGAACCGTGAATTCGATTCATCGTACGCTGCGATTCGGGGTTCCCGGATTTCCGGACCTCGACGAGGGCGAACCGTTTGATGAGATCGCGGGCTTTGTCGAGACGGTTGATGAGGTTCTCGACGTCCAGGTAGAACTTCCCGTCACGATGAATCACGACGTGCCGCGGAGGCCGGCCTTCCTCTTCGGCGAAGATTTCGAGGACGTGTTTGATGACGTTCGCCACGTCGTCCTCACCGAACGTCTCACCAGCCTGCTTCGTGACCGCCTCTGACGCGAGGATCGTTCCGTCAGCCATGATGACGTTCGCGGCCGCACCGAGGTGTTGCTTGGTCGCGTGGTCGTACGTCACGTCAAGCCCGACGAACGCGTCAACGTCCCCAGGGACGTCGTCGATACGCCACGGCACACCGCCCGCTTTCCCGATAAGCGACGAGCAGATGTTCCCACGGTAGTTGTCGTTACCGAGATTGTCGACGGAGATCATCTGACTCGGCACCCCGAGTTGTCCGAGCCGCCGCTTGAACTCGGGATACGGGTCGTCGTAGTCCGCCGCTGCGGCCTCGTCTGCATCCGGGACGACGATCAGCGCCGCATCGTAGTCACTCGCTTTCTGCGCGTGTTGGGAGTAGTGGAATTCCGAGCCGAGTTCGTAGGTCTCCTGATCGAACGCCGTTGGACCCGCATCGTAGTCTGCGAGCTTGTTGAGCAGCGTGAGCACGTACGGCCGTGCGTCGCTCTCCTCATCTTCTGGGTACAGCGCGATGATGTCGAACGACTCAGGAGCCTTGTACACGCCGTACTCCTTCCGCTCCAGCCCGCCAGCCCCGTAGTACCCCGTATTTCCACCTCCGAACCGCAGGTTCGGGGTGTTCGGTGTCTTGTGCTCCCGGTACCCGGCGTTCGTGGGCTGTGGGACGGGGTCAAAGCTGAAGTACGGCGTCGGACCGAGCAAATCCACGAACGACGTGACGACGTTGAACCGTTCTTCGGGCTTCATCCGGCTCTCGTTGTGAATGACATCCAAGAACGTGTCATCGACACGGCCCAACTGCTCGAACGTCGGGATGACCTTACAGTACTCCAAGAGCTGCGGGAAGATCGAATCATCACCGCTCCCGTACTGCAGATCAGCGATGATCGGGTCACCAGCCCGCATCGAGTCGATGACGTCCTGCTCGACGTGCTTCTCGTGGTACTCCGACATCGGGACGCCCGGCCCATCCAGCACATCATCGTAGTCCATATCGATGACCTCCTTGACCGTTGCCGTGCGAGCACTGTCGTACAGGTCAGTGTCGTGCTCGACGGTCACCTCGGCGATGTCGTGTCCACGCTCAACCCACTCGGCAGCGGAGAACGTCGATTCCAAGTGGTACGCGACGTTCACGCCACAAATCACGGTCCCGTCAGCATCAACACGAATCCGGCACTTATACTTCCGATATGCTCTGAACAACCCGCTGTTCGCGGTTCGCTGCGGGTGGGCTCGATGATCGAATCGATTCCCGACACCTCGAAGCGACCAGCAACAGCACGCTTCACGTCCTGCTTGACGAACTCTTGGAGCGGTCCGTCGTCTGTGTACGAGCGCGCCTCCAGGGTCGTCTCACCTTGGTGGATGGGTTCGATGGTGTACCCGTGGATCGAGATCGTGCTGTGGATCTTTTCGGTCGCGTAGATACGCCGCCGGGACGCATCAGCTGTCGTGACTGGACTGTTACTCCGGGACTGGTAGTAGTTCGCTGCTTTCGCCGTGAACCCCTCGATCCCGTTCGTGAAGTCATCCGGGTTGAGCCCGCCGCTTCCGGTTGCGCGGAGTTCATATTCGTGGACGGTGAGTTCCGGCAGGTCCCCGAGGTCGAACTGCAGCAGGTAGTTCCCCTCCGACAACGGCTGTTGGTGTAACAGTTCACCGCCACCATCTGCCGTCGGCCGTGGCTCGTTCGTCACTTCACTCCCCCGCACGAACTCCGACTCATCGCTTGAATCTGCCTCCGATGAAGATTCGCCAGCGTCCGCAGCCGATGTATTCTCCGCCCCGCCGCTCTCGGCTTCGGCAGGTGGCTCGTCGAGCGGCGTGACGATCAGGTCATACCCCGGGTTGAGTTGCATCTCGCCGCGGTATTCGTTCCCGACCACGTTCTCCAGCACGTACCAGCGTCCGACCTCCCACTCGAAATCCGCGATCTCGTTATTGTGGAACACGGTCAGTTCCACTGGCGTTCCTTCGACGTCCACCAACTGAATTTTCCGAGCGATGGCGTCGTGGTCCCACTCGTCAGTCCCTGTGACGCGCAGTGAGATATCGATCTGTTCCCCATCCTCGATGTCGTCCTTCACTGCCATCTGTACCGACCAACGGACTCCCAGAATAAATAGATTTCCACTAGACGAATCTGAAACACGAAAACTGAGTTTTAGGCGAAACACAACAACACAACTGCCCTACAAACGATTTGGAGGACGCTGCGGGGATAGCACCGGACAACGACGAGGTCGAGAATCTGCCTCACAAACTCAGCGAACAGAGGTTTTATGATAGAATTGAAAATAGGTACATCAGGATGCGTGAATATTTGTACTACGCAGAATAATCTGCCCTATGCTCGGGACAGGGACCGCAGAAGAATTCATCGACGACGCCGAACATCATAACCAGTGGTGGAGTAACGGCACTTCCCCGGAACTATCGCAGGCCGCAGACCTCACCCCACGCTCTGATTTCCACCGCGTCCTCAAGGGAACAAACACCCACTACACTGACGGTGTCGAGAGTCTCGTCTACGCAATTCACGGCCAAACCGGCATCGGGAAAACCACGCTTCTCCACCAACTCATCGCAGCTCTCCTCGACACAACAGACTTCCCACACCAAAACCAAGACCTCGAACTCACCTCCGCACTCTCCCCCAGACAAATCCTCTATCTCCCCTTAGAAGACTCTCTGTATCAGCTGGAACGCCCAGGCGACGACATCAAACGCCTCAACCAGGTCATCGACTACTTCCAGACCCACGTCGCACCCCGTCAAGGACAAAATTCATTCTCCTCGACGACGTCCAAGCCCTTGACCTCGACGAGAACCGCAAAGCAGAGCTACTCGACCTGATCGACGACAATACGTACGTATTCCTAACCGGCAACGTCCGCGCGCAGGTCAACCTCTCTACCGTCGAAACCGCCGACACCATCGATGAATTCGAAGGCCCATGGCCCATCCTCCCGATGAAATTCATCGACACCGTCCAAACCGGCGAAGGCCAGGCGTCACATTCACTGAAGAATTCCGAACCCAACTCGAACAATACCAATCACCCGACTTAGACGGCCCATCACCGATCAAAACAATTCTGAACCGGACTTTCCGGAACTAATTCGGAAACCAGTCTCGACACAGCTGTTGAGACACTCTCAGAACTCTGCTTCGACATCTTCGACGCGGACGACCGAAACAACCTCCACGACGCCGCGCGCACATACCTCCGAACAGGCGGCACCCTCCACCAAACAGACGACCCGTCAATCCGGAACGACCTCTCAAAATCCCACTTCCTCCTCTTCCTCTACAAAGAACTCGCCAAGCACCGATCCATCCAACAACCCGGAAACCTCCACCGACTCAGTTCCATCGCCGCCACCAACGCCGGTGAAGAACTCCAGTACACCGATCTCAGCGACCAAATCGGCGTCGACAGGCGAACCGTCGACAACTACCTCGACGTACTCGACGAAGGCATCGCCGTCACCGAATCCCACGACTACACCCTGCGACGCTACCGCCGCACCCGCTTGTACCTCCGCAACCCACGCCACCTCGTCCTCCTCTCCCAACGCCAGGAACACCACGGCTCTGAAGCGTACGAACAACAAGACACACTCAACCACGAATTCGAATACAAACTCGCCCGCACCGTCGCCTTCGACCACGCCAAACGCCTCGCCTTCAACGTCGGAGCATACGACGTCGAATACACCGAAACCGAATCCGGCCTCGTTGACTACATCCTCCACCGCAACGGACACGTCCTCCCCTTCATCCTCTCCTACCACCCACACACTGGCAACGCCGAAACAATCGCCGAAGAATTCACCCCCGAATCAGGCCAGCACACCGAATCCGACAGTGAAGAACTCCAAGAGTTCGACTACCAAGCACCGTACCGGTTCGTCATCACCGACAGCTTGCCAAAGGAAGCCAAAGAAGACGAATCCCTGATCATCGAGAAAGACGAGACCAGTATCTGCTATCTCCCGTTCTGGTTGTTCTTACTGATCTGCTGAGAAAGCCTCTGCCGTCTATGTCGACGGCCTATTCCGTATGCGAGTCGTGCTCCAAAGCCCTCTTAGAGGGTGTATTCGTTCCAGCATCGCAGTTTGTCGGCAAAGCGCCTATACCTCCACGTTGAGTTGTCCGGGGATGATGGAATGACTGAGACAGATGACTTGCGGCGGGAGTTGAAGACGTTCACACGCCGATGGGAGCAACTCACTGCGGTTCCCGAGACACCTCGGTCACTGATGGATGTGATCGAGTACTCGTTAGGAACACAACGGAAGGCCGAGGTGTACATCAACCGGCTCTTCGCATATTTCCTCAACCCAGAGCAGCCACACCGGATGAACTCGGAATTTCTCCGCGTATTTCTCAATGGCCTACCCGACACGTGTGGGTTCGAGGAGGATATCCACGATCTCTCAGACGTCGTTGTCGACGATCAAGTACGGCTCACTGAGCAGGCCGACGGAGAAACAGTATCGTCAGGATTCGTCGACCTGGCAATTCAAGTACCGAACGAATGGTTCCTTCTGGTTGAACTCAAATTCTCTGCTGAGGACACGCAAACGGAGTTCTATCGACAGGACGTCACGCACATCGACGGTGTTCCGAAGGACGACTACGAGTCTGGCGCGTACTATCTCTATCTACATCAAGGGGACCGACCAGACGCGAACGATCCAGAATTCAGTAACTGGACGTGGACAGCCTTCGTCGAAACCGTCCTGACCGACTTTATTGTCGATAACGCACCCCGGTACCCACAACGAACAGTCGTACAGCTTCACGAATTCGCTGACGATATTCGATCCATCACAGGTATGTCAGACCCCACCGACAACGTTGACGAGAAGATCGAACTGTATCTCGACCACTACGAGGCCATCGCTGACGTAACGGCCACATTCGAGAACCAGTGGGAGACGTTCTCTCATAACTGGCCCTCTCGCCTTTCTGACCGCCTCGTAACCGCCGATCAAGGATCGATCCGCTCGGAGAGCGACTACCACGTATTATTCGAGTGTTCTGAACGACGCTGTCGGGGACTGGTGGTTCCGCTCAACGAGTTCCGATTGGGGGATGATCTTCAAACACGGCTGGTGGCGACACACCGATGACCTCTCAGACGTGCTCCACGAGCGACCCGACAATCGGAACGATGCCAGAATCGGATTCCACCACCGCCTCGAAAACGACCGTGAGCAAGCCCTCCGAGACAACACGCTCACACTGTATTTCCGAAACATGGGGGCTAATGATCAACCGTTCATCGATGCTGTTTCTGACCACTTCGATGCGCAAGCCGATGCTATCGAGGCCACGCTGCCGGATACTGCCAGTCTCACCGGAAACAAACGCAATATGATCTCAGCAGAGTACGATATCACCCCCGACAAGTATGATGACTTTTTCGCGGCCTATATCGCGGCCCTCGAAGAAGGATTCACTGACCTCGTCGTTAACAACCCCAAACTAATCGCTATCCTCGACGACATCTACACTGACGCCGTCGCGGAGGTCTACGACACCCAGATCACAATGAACCCCCAACAAAACTGAGTTCAGAAGCTCGTGTCATGCAGGCTTACAACACCGCTCCTGGTGATTCCGGATACTGAATGATTTTCACGTCTTCGTCGCGGTTAGCGGGTGTTTCGCGCGCTAACTCGTCGACGAACAGCAGCCCCTTGACATCGACTGACTCCAGTAGATCTTCTGCGGACTCAACGTACTCGTCAGTCCCCGACTGTTTGACAAACGCCATGTACTCCAGTAGTTCCCGGAGCCCAGTTGCGACATAGTCGGTATTCTGCGTGTACTTCACTTCACCAAGGAACACTTGTTCAAGTTCCGTCCCACCAGCCTCTGTCTCTCGGTATCTCTCTAAAACGATATCAGGACGGCCGCCCCACAGTGAATCACTGCCGCCACGCCCAAGCAGATCCTCAGAGATCGTTTGCCACCGGAGAGCACCTCGTTCATACGGTACAAGTACCCGTCAGGCTCGATATCTTCAGAGCCAATTGATTCACTGAAGGACAGCCTTTCACCGGTCGCATCGTGAGACAAGACGAATCGTGACCCGTCCTGTTCCCACGTAGCGATCGTCGACGGACTATCTCGACTGTCAGTCAACACCCGATACTCCACGCCCTCGTACGAATCAAGTACGCGGAACACCCAGTACAGTTCCGAACAGCGTGTCCGTGTTCGCTGGCGCAATGAGTGTGTGATTCAAGATATCGCGCGCTTCGGTACTGTCCAACTCGTGGTTCATCAACTGCCGATACCGATCCAGCAAGACCGCTGCATCCTGATAGAACTGCGAACGCGAGCGCTTGACTGACTCGATGGTCCTGTCTGTGATATCAGTATCAGCGACGTTGATCCGCTGCAGGTAGATGTTCTGCTCGTAAATCCGGTCAAGCATCTCCGCTGCTGACTCTACACCCCGACCACTTCCACCTGTGTGCGGCATCACCCATTCGTTCAGCCAGTCATACCCCTCCGGGTTGTCCAGCGCGTACGCAAGGTCATCCGTAACGATCTCGTGAATAATCGTCAGTAACCGTTTCAGCACGAGATTCTCGTCGATGTTATAGTGCTCTTCAGGCTGCATACACACAAACAGCGGCTCATCCAGCCGACCAGCGCGCGCCCGTGTCTTCACCGTTCCCTGCCAGTCGATCTGTCCGCGGATCTCACCACGGTACTGGAACGACTCCGGAGCGGTTGTCGTCTTCATCTGCCGAATCCGATCCTCCAATTGCCGCATAAAATCCAGGACACCGACTTCCGAGCTGTCGTCTTCAGCATCGGTCAAGACGAAGTGAATCCAGCGTTTCGATGTCGTCAATATCCAGATCCGCGTGCGCCGACCCGATGACTCGATCGAATCGAACGCCTTTCCGGAGATACGTCTGAAAATCGTCGGCAATCTCTCCCAACAACGCCTCTTCAGTCGTCTTCGCCATCTTCAGTTACTCTCCCCCACCCGGCTGCAGGTCAATCTGGAAGAAATCACGCGCGACTGTCCACAACTCACCAGTCTCGTCGTCAACAATCTCGTCAAGCGCCCCGATCAGCTGCTCTAACTCGTTTCGCCGCAGCCCCTCCAACTGCGGAAACACGTACATAATGATCGGCGAAACATAATCCGCGGTATCCGTTGAGGAAGCAGCTGCAACGTGTTCATAAATGTCTTCAACGATAGCTGGCCCGATGGCTCGCTGTTCATTAACCGCTCGCCAAATACGCCCGACCGTCTCGTAGTGCTGGTCTGCTTCCGGCACGCCACCGTTTGCCGCCCAGACTGCGACATAGTCCGCGACAAGTGATTCGAGTGCAGAATCATCACCATCCTCACGGGCAGGCAAATCAGGAATCCCGACCGGGACGAACGCCCAGCGCCGCATAAACGCGTAACTCATCTCGTACAGCGACGTCTTATCGAGCGTGTTCATCGTCGCCAGCATCCGCCAGTCCTCAGGGATGAAAAACCGGTTCTGCCCAATCTCCTCGTGGCTGCGGGACGCGTCGAGGATCTCAATCGGATCCCCGTCAGCGTCATCGAACGGTAACGTGACGCTCTCTCCCGTCAACGCCGAGAACAACGACCCGAACGCCTTATCGATATCTGCCCGGTTGAGTTCGTCGATGACCAACCACTCATTCGCTGGTGTCCCGTCGCCATCTGCCTGGAACCGGTCCAACACAACACCCGGCTCGAATTCCAGCGTATTCTGCGTGGTCGTTTGATACCCGCCGACCGTGTCGAACGTCGACCAATCAGCCGACGCTGTCACGAGCTCGTATGTATCTTCCCCGACTGTCGCCTCACACACCTGACGTGCCAGCTTTGTCTTCCCCGTTCCCGGCGGGCCAAACAACAAAACGTGATTCCCGTTTGCCAACGCTTGCTCCACCCGTGACTGAATTCGATCCCATTCCTCCTCCGGGAAATGCAAGTGCTCCTGCTCAACCGCAATCTCCGAATCCGGGACCGAAAGCTCCGAAGCGAAGTCATCAAACCGCGTCATCTCGCATAACTCCAGAATCCGCTCGTACTCACCCTCTGTGAGTTGCGTGATGACGAAGCTGTTGTCAGATTCAACGAGTCGGCTGCCATCTAACTCCGCGTCTGACTTCACATCCCGCCAACTTGCTCCATCTAATGACTCCTCCCATTGGAGCGTGATGCCTTCCACGGGTTCCGAATAACCTGACGTGGAAGCCTCCTCGTGTAATCCACGCACAACATGCGCTCGCCCGACAACCTCCTTCACCGGCGCAATCTGATATATTAATACCTGATCCCCTGGCATCGCCTCCTGATACGCCTCCAGATTCCGTCGCGTTTCACCGGCTGAATTTGTCACCTGGTAAAACGACTCACCGCCCTCTTGATGCCAGTCAGTGGCCTCAGCATTCACCCAGAAGTACTGCGTTTCCCCTTCCGGCTCCGGTGGTTCTATTGCTGCTGCGTCCAAAAGATATGCACCAGCTTCCGGTGTGAGGTGGCAAAGATACGCCTGCAGCACCTTCCCAGCGTCGTTCAATGGGTACCAGTTTTCTCCTGCCGGACCTCCGGATCAAGCAGCCCGTCCCGAATTTCGTCTGCGGCACTGGATCACTTAACCGCTCTGTCGACAGATCGACGAAGAAGTGCTGTTCACCGTCGAATTCATCCTGATACGCTTCCGCCTCAACGACTGAACACGCACGGATCTCCTGATTCGCGTAATGGAAAACGACATCCCCCGGATCCAAAACTGTAAGATCGCGTTGCCACTTCGTATCCGTTGACCGAAGATACTCCCCGTCTAATTCTTCATCGTGCGTTTGATTTACCCAATAAAAATCGATGTCGTCCTCAACGTCAGGTAATGCATCGGGTTCGACTGCGTCAGGAGCGAGAAGATCGCTCCAACTCCAAATCATCGTTTGGACGTGTAGCATCGACGGGTCCTCCACCCGCCCTTCAAGCCGCGTTAACAGTTGCGCACACGCCTCGTTTAATTCCTGATACTGACGCGCATCGAACCCTTGATTCACCTTGTAGTCCGCGAACTCACCGAAGAAATCCCGCATCTGCGTCCACTTGTAGTGAACATACTGATCCGGATGGACAAACATCAGAAGACACCCACCGAGTCCAAGCAGCGAACCAGGCGCACTCCCAGCTTCCACATCCGCGTAAAACTCCCGAAACCGGTCTAATCGCTCTACGAGATCTTCAGTCGGATCAAAGAAAAACGAAAGCGTATCTGCAGTTGCTTCGGCGTCCGTTTCAGAAACCTCTTTGAACTCATGCCACGCTACACCGCCATTCTGCCCACCACCTAACATATACGCCGGAATTTTCGTGTCGATACTCACCTGCTCATCAAGCACTTCAAGCAGCACCGGAACATCACTCGGCGATAACTCCGTCACCTCCGTGTCCGCTAAGAATTCTGCTTCCAAATGCCGCTGATAATCCCATTTCCACGTTTCCCACCCAACAGGCGACGCCGCACCTTCCTCATACCCACCAGCATCCCACACCTCAACAAACCGATCAACAATATCATCGATTCCGTTAAACACAATCTCAGAAGACGATTCACTCATTCACCAATACTGTCTCATCTACTCGCTTAAACGTACTCCAACGAATATGCCACATACACCGAAACAGTAGTTTCCCGACTTTGACCCAGCTCCCTGTGAGTGAAAACAGACCGTTCCACAGTATCCGTGTCTCACTCTTCACTGAACTCGCTCACTTCAGTGACGAGATTCCCGAAGCGTCGAAGCAACACTTCGGCGTTTTCCTTCGTTGTTGTCGGCTGATACTGTCCGTCATCATACTCTGCCAGTTGGATACCTGGATGAGCTAACAGATTGAGTGACTGCTCAATGACGTGCTTATCTGGAACACGCTCCTCCGCGTACATTCCTTTCAGAATCAGGCGGAGTCGAGCAGCGGTCCCTTCCTCTGGATCTGCTCGTTGAAGCGCTTCCATCACCGCTAACAAGTCCTCAGTACCATCAAGACGAGTCCGTAGTTCATCATCGATCTGATCAAGCCGGTCATCTTGGAATGCACCCGGCTCAGTGAGATACATCGACAGTTCTTCCGGCGGGATTCCATAGGCATCACGCCGATCTAAGAGCGCTTGGAGGTGATCGGTTGCAAGGAGGACAATCCCCTGTCGGTCCGCATCTTCAATTGCTGCCGGGGTAAAGCCAGGCGCAACAACAATCGCTTGGTCGGCTGAGTGCCGCTCTTTATGCCCCTGAATTCGTGTTGCATCCGGCGAGGCCAGCGTCCCACTGCTTCGCGCCTTCACTTCGATGACTGCGTGAATTGGAGCCGTAATTTCAACATCCGTATCATCTCCGCCTTCAATCCATCGTGCTTCAAACCCCAGCCGAGAGAACCCCTTGGCGACCAGTTCTTCCAACTCCTCATATTGGTCACCATCCCGACTCGCCGCAACGATACGCTCTCCCAGATCGATTTCCTGTTCCTCTTCAGACTCCTCCTGCGACGGCTCCTCATCGAACTCATGAACCCGGACACCGCTCCCCGTTAACTCATTAACCGCGGTTTCAACGGACTCATACGCATCCTCTACATCGCGGATACGCGAATCCGACACCCGACTGAATCCCTGCGGGATATAATTATCTTGGTACCCAACCAACTCGTTGAACGACTCGATATCCACATCAATCTCCGCCACACCAGTCAAGAACACCAAATACCGCCACGGACTTTCAGGATCCCACGGATTCCCCTCAGTACGCCAGAGATGCTCTGCCAGGTCCAGATCATCACGTGTCCGAACAACCGTGGCCTGCGCAATGTACCTCCCATCCCGATAGATTAACGCGATGTCCCCACCCTCCACGAACTGCCACTTCTGAATCAACTGACGTCCCCCAAAGATGCACTTTCTCCGACTCTGAATCAGTAACGGCCTCAACTTCGGCGTCAGAAAGATGCTCCTCAAACTCCGCTGGGTCATGGCCCCCCTTCACAGACTGCAGATAATCCTGATAGGCATCCTCACGTCCAGCTGTAATAATGGCAATCCCCGTCATTCGTAAGTAAGTGAACAACTACTCGGTCAGGAGAAAAATCATCGGGGTAGACAGGGCATCTATCGGTTACTCTGCGGTCTGAATTCCGGTATGAATGTCAGAATGGCCTATCAATGTGGTCTCAGATTTCGGATCGGCGTCCACAACAAACATACCATTGTCCGACGCGCATTATTTCTGGAGGTCTGTTTAGATGGGCACACTTGACATCGACATTGAAACCGCGAGCCCGTCTGAAGAGCCGCCCGACAACTCGAACGACACCCGGTACTTCTGAATTCTTCTCTGTCAGCCTCGCGTACGCTAGCGACCTGGACGACACACCAGAAACCGAGGTGTTGTTTCGGAGCGGCGACTGGGACGATCAGTATACGATTGACCTCTACGAGCGCCTCTTCGAGTGGTGTGATGACCGCAGCGTAGATCGTCTCTTGACGTACAATGGTGCCTGGTTCGACGGCACGCACTTGCTGAACTGGGCCCGCGACATCGACGATAGTGCTGACCGAGACTTCTTACCACGCACAGAGGATTTGTTCGAGAACCACGTTGATGTCGCACTCGCAGCTGCCGACGAGTATGAAGCCGAGCTCTGGGACGACCAGCACATCCTCCCTGACTGGAAAGTCTACGACCTCGCTGGCATCGACAACGACAGCGTCTGGTACGACGACTACGACTTCCCAGACAACTACCTCTCTGGAATAGACGGCAAAGCTGTCCAAGGCAAGCACATCGGGCAAGTCCTCGGCGATAAATACGTGCAAAACGTCGAAGCCGGCATCGAACATACCAGCGTCCACCGCGAACTCACACAACTCCTCAAAGACTACTGCATCAGCGACGTCGCGGACCTCATCAACCTCTACACCGCCCTCGGTGGTCCCAGCCTCGACGATACCTACCGCCGGCCCGCCACCAACATCGTCTGAATTCGATTTACCTCGCTATCTTGGTGCGCAAAATCCCTGAGAAGATTTTGATCGAGGAGCTCTCAGTCCGTTTTCTCACTCGGCTCCGAATCCGCCGAAATCCGATTAAGGAGTCTGTCTGCGGCTGTTGCTGCGGTGGTTGGTTCCAGTCCGTGCTGACAGTAGGCATCAACCACGGCTGACCGGATTTGTTCGTCAGGCCACTTCGGGCGCGGGTCAAGATAGCCCTCATCGCGGAGACATTCCCGGAGTTTTTCGGTTTTGCGCGAGCCGAATCGGTGGATGTCTGGGACCCTCTGAAGAAGCGCGTCTGGATCGCCATCAACCTGATCGGCCAACGCACTAACTTCATCAATAAAATTGTCGCTAACAGCGTCGACCGCTTCAGTACGTCACGGCCAACTGCCTTTCCGCGTCCGACCGTATATCCATCAACGAACGCTTCCAGTGCCGCACCGTGCCGACGAACCTGCTCGCGGGCTGACTCCGACATGAGACCATCAATGGCACCGATCTCCAGTAGCGACCGGAGATGCCCCCAGCGCTCAATACCTGCTGCACGGAGTCGATGCAATACTTCGGGGTCCTCAGTCACGTACCAGAGCGGAGCTGAGGCCGCTCCCTGTCGTGGGTCGAACGTCGGGACATCCAGCCGTTCACGGTACGTCCGGTGATCGTCGCCGTCCGGGACTGGCACGTCGATTGCACTGGATGTTTCGAGTGTCGGTGGTTCAGCGATAGGGTCGTGCCCGTCGCTCGCCGTCAACTGCTGGAGACTGTACTCAACGTCCGACTCTTCAAGCCGCGTCTCCCACCGTGCGCGTTCGTCGTGCCGGGCCGTGAAGTAGAATACCTGCCTCCCTGCCCGGGCCAGGTCAATCACGGTGTCAAGGACCGTTTCGGCTCGTTGGTCATCGAACGGTGCCAGCGTCTCGTCAAGCAACAACGGGGGCGCAGTCTCCTGCTCTCTGTGTTCGACGAAAGCGACCCGAACCGCGAGCAGGACCTGCACGCGCGTCCCACTCGACAAATCGTTTAGATCAACGCGTCGCTGTTCTCCCGTATCATATGCCCTGAACGTACCATCATCGAGTCTGAGCTCGAACTGCCCGTCAGTAATCCGCCGCAAGAGATCATCCGCCCGCTGAAACACCGGCTCCTGGTTGCTGGTAACTGTCTCCGCTTCGACGGACTCAAGAAGTGTATCCGTGACCGCATCGGCCACGTCCGCTTCGAGCGCTTCCTCAAGACCGCGCAAGGCTTCACCTCGCTCTTGAACGGCGTCAGCAATCTCCGTCGACGCCTTCGCGTCCTCGATTTCCTTCTCCAACGTCGTTTTTTCCTGTAACAGCTCGTCGTACTGGTTCGCAAGCTCCTGTTTTTCGTCTAACTCTTGTTCCAAGTCGTCCCTGTCTCGCTCTTCGATCTCTTCCTCGTAAGCATCGTGGTCACGAAGGTCTGAACGGCGATTCTCAAGTGTGGTCTCCGCAGTACCTTTCGCCTCAACGGCTGCTTCGTACTCCGAGTACTGCTCACACAGCGCTGCAAGCCGCTCCCGGTCACCAGACTCCAAGCCACGCTCAGTGAATAATACCTCTCGGTCGGCCCTGTACCGGTCGAGTTCCTCGTGGGCCGCAGCAACGTTCCCGTCTACCTCTGTGAGTTGCTGAGTTGCATTCTCGTAGTCGCGCTGTCGCTGGTCGAGACTCTCAACAGCAGCTGTCGCATCGGCACTCGTTCTGAACGCATAGGAGTACGCGTCAGTAGCGTAGGGCTTGATCGTCGCGCAGAACTGCTCCCGATACGTCTCGACCTGATCGCTGGCTTCCTGTAGCGCCGCCTGTTTCCCAACGACGGTTTCATCAGCAGCCTGCCAGCGCTCAACACGCTCGACTGTCACCGCCAGTTCAATGTCGTCGTCAATCTCGGTGTCGAACCGGTCCCGAAGGCGCTCACGCGCCGTCTCCAGTTCATCCCTGACGTCGTCGATATCGAACTGCGCACGGAGCTCATCCTGCTTCTGAGCCTCCTGCTCGTCCACTTCGATGACACGCAGTCGCTCACGAAGGTCAGCTACCCGGTCCCTGACAACATCAGGTTCCCACGAATCTGGCTCTGGAAGTCCAGTCTGCCGGAACGTCTCCGCATGGGTAGCTCTAGCAGTATTGTCAGATCCAGTATCGTCACTCCTCGCGGAGAGAGCCGCGTAGCCAGCGAGAGCGAGCCCGAGGACAGTCAGCAGGCCCCCAGCAGGATTGACGGTAAGCGCGATTACGACGCCTGACAGCGCCGTCAAGAGCCCCGCTGTGATGGCCACTGCAACAGGGCCTCGACTACTCGGCTCGTCAGTCGCTTGTGCTGGCGGGGCTGCGAGCCAGTTCTCAAGCGCATTCCGCCCGCTTTCAGCGTTTCACGATCTGCGGATTCCCTCGACTCTCCAGCGAGCCACTCATCAATAGCAGCTTCAACCTGTGCTTTCCCATCAACTTCCGACACCTTCAAACGAACGACCGAAGCTCGGCAAGGTCGTCCGTATCAATCTCTCGGAGGGTCTCGCCGTCAAGGTCCAGGGGAATCTTTTCCCGTATCTCACTGCGCTTGGCTTCTGCGTCAGCTACTTTACGCTGCAATCGGTCACGATTATCTTCAGCATCATCGAGTTCATCCCGGTACTCTCGAAGCGTCTGCAACACCTCATCGGTAACGCCGTCCTCCGGGAGTTCCGTGCCGGCCAGTTTGTCAGCAGCCTCACGGTATTTTACGGCCGCTTCCTGCTCAACGCGTTTCTGTTGCGCTATCTGCTCATCAAGATCGTTGAGCT
>NZ_JBHSZF010000002.1:0-378985 GCF_042661985.1 Natronoarchaeum sp. GCM10025703 | reverse complement strand
CGTGAATTGTCGTCGTGTACGTCCCAGCACTCAGTTCGTCGTCGATCATCGACGGTTTCCAGTCCGAATCACTCCATTCCGCAACCGCACTCTCCACGAACGATCGCCCCTCGTCCGTCAATGCGAACATGTCCGAGCGCTCCTCGACGAGATCCATGCTCCGCAACCAGTTCACTCGCTGTCTCGCCATGTCGGTCTCTCCACGACTCCACCCTAACTCAGGATGCGTGTCCAACTGCTGTTCACTTACCGTCTCGAGTGTCATTGATCCAGCAGACAACGCATACAGGAGACTCCGTAGCCCAACGTTCCGATCACACATTATACGGAGCAGTGTCGCTATCTCTCCCTGTGCCATATATTCCTGACCAGCATCTCCCAGTACCCACTGTTCACCCACCTGGTGCAAGAAGCCGACCTGTTGAAGATAGCTGACCCGCCGCATGATCGACTGCCGACTGGATACGTTCAGAAAACGTTCCACGATGCCATCCGACGAGCTCATCCGACGTCGGATGATGTGCCTCGACAAACTGAAGAATCGCATTCAGCGTTGTAACGTATCGTGTTGCACCGCCAAACATTGGTACGATACTGCGCAGTCGATCCGTACTCATACAAAAACGGTATCCCGGACAGATGATGATCCTTTCCCTGACAGATAGACGTGTACAGAGATGATTCCCTGTCACAATTGGTGGCGATTGATCACCGGTGGTTCGCAGCTGCATGTGTATACGCTCCGGTCTACATAGACAACTCAAGTGACGTGATCTCCCCTGGTAAGTCGTCGAAGGACAGTAGTCCACTTGAGCAAACGTACGGTAACGTTGAGCATAGCAGAGACTACAATATCGTCGATAAATTGACATTGGTTAGTAACGTTGGAGCCAATAATGCCTTTTGTTGGCCGTTTTCGAGGAACTATCGTTTTTCCGGGATGGGTATCAGACGGAACTACAGTTATCTGTCCGAAGTGCGAGGAAGAGATGTTCGTCAGAGGTGGGCCGCAGACGGATCGGCTTCGTCACTTCGTGCATTACCCCGACAGCCGGAAGTGTAGCGGCGAGTCAGAGGAACATCGTCGGTGGAAGCACCTGGTGTTCCGTGCACTACACGATTTGCATCTTCCCAACCAAGAATCGCTCTTTTTCTGCATGGAAGGGAAGCTCGATGTCTCACATACTCCAACGGATCCAACTACCCGACACGCCGATGTGCTTCTTCGATTCGGTGCGCAGCACGATCAGTTCGGGGATGGAATCGCCTTCGAGATCCAACATCGAAACGAAGAGAAGGATCTCCACGCCGCTACGTATGATTATCTCGTCAATGGATACAGCGTGCTGTGGGTGACTCGAAATACGTTCACAAATGCGTTGTTTGACGCGGCGAAGGCGATTGCCGAGAGCGACGCCGACCGGATGTTCTTCCGCGAACGTAGTGTATCGCTTCCCGAATTCGACGAATTTCGTCAGTGGGACTTCGAGCAACTCGCGGGACTTCTTGACGGCACGCAATCACGCCTTCCGTTATACGCTGAATGAGGAGGCTCTGATAGCCCTACGTTGGGAATGAACAGGTAGATCCGAGTAGCCGGATAGGGTGTCATAGAACGGTCGCACAACCGATTCGCAACTACCCTCAATCGGTCAGTATAGCGTACACACATACCGCGACGATTGACAACCTGTCTGGAATCGATCAGAACATTGGTGTAACATACAGAGCGTAAAGTCAGTATCAGAACGTTTTTATTTTGAATATTTAAATATGAATTAATTTTTCGGTATCGACAAGGCCAATTTCAGTCCTGATTCTGCTACAGTAGGTTTTTGATGATAGTAACACTTTGTAGATTATGCCACTCAGTTCTCATCAAGATATTCAGATTCTCCACGTCGATGACGACCCCTCCATCACGGACCTAACAGGGACGTTTCTCGAACGCGAGGACGACCGCTTCGCTGTCCAGACAGCGACCAGTGCCGACGAGGGGTTGGAGAATATTAATGACCGCCCGCCTGACTGCGTCGTCTCGGATTACAACATGCCCGGCACGGATGGCATCGAATTCCTGCAGGCTGTCCGAGAGGAGTATCCCGACCTCCCGTTTATTCTCTTCACCGGCGAGGGCAGCGAGACAGTCGCCAGTGACGCCATTGCTGCCGGTGTCACCGACTATCTCCAGAAGGGGAGCGGCACCGAACGGTATGAACTCTTGGCCAACCGGATCCGCAACGCCGTTCGGGCCCGCGGCGAGGCCGAGCGGGCCGACAGACAAGAACAATTGATGCGATTGACAGAATTCGCAGGCGACACCGGCGGGTTCGAGTTTGACAGAGAGAGCAACACGATTCTGTTGACCGCTGGCACCCGGCGAATCATCGGGCGTCCCGACACATCGAAATCACTCTTGAGGAAGCGCTCGAACTGTTCCGCCCGGACGACCGCGAGGGCATTCAGCAAACACTCGACAGAGCCTTCAGAAACTGGCGAGGAACTGCACGATAGGTGGCGACTCCAGCAAGACGACGGCAACGAGCGCCTTCTGGACATCACGATCACTCCAGTCGTCGAAAACGGTGAGGTAACGAAACTCCGCGGGTCTGGCAACGACATCACCGACCGCAAAGAACGCGAACGGGAACTCGCAGCGGAACGACGGTTCATCGAGCAGGCACTCGACACACTCGATGACCTGTTCTACGTGCTCGACACGGACGGCAGCCTCCGACGGTGGAACAACCAGGTTCCGGAAACGACGGGGTATGCCGACTCGGAACTGGCCGATATGCAGGCTATCGAATTGTTTCCCAAAGACGACCGCCCGACAATCGCCGACGCGATCCAAACGGCTGTCTCAGGTGAACCAGTCACTGTCGAAGCTAACCTGCTCACTGCCGACGGCGAGCGGCTTCCCTACGAGTTCACCGGCGCACAGTTGATCGACGCTGATGGGAATACGACCGGAATAGTCGGTATCGGACGAAATCTAACCGGGAATAAAAACCGCGAGTATCGAGCGCTTGCCGAAGAATACGAGGCGCTGCTGGAAACATCCGGAGACGCGGTATTCATGCTCGATGTGGATACAACTGGCGAGGATCCAGCGTTCGAGTTCGCCCGACTCAGTCCTGGCTATGAGACGCAGACCGGAATCTCAACCGAGGAAGTTCGAGGGAAAACACCGCAAGCGGTCTTCGGCAGCGAACGAGGTGCCGAACTCGAAGCCAACTACACTCGATGCGTTGAGCAGCGCGCGCCGATATCGTACCGTGAAGAGCTCAACATCGCTGAAGATGCTCGGATTTGGGAGACAAGCCTCGCGCCAGTCATTATCGATGGCGATGTCATTCGGATCGTGGGTATTGCCCGGAACGTGACTGACCAGGTCGAACGAGAGCGCGAAATACAAACACAGAACGAGCGCTTGGAGGAGTTCACCAGCGTAGTCAGCCACGATTTGCGGAACCCACTCAGCGTGGCCGAAGGACGGTTGGAACTGATTCGGGACGTGTGTGAGAGTGACCATATCGACGACGTCGCACAGGCACTTGGCCGGATGGACACGCTCATCGAGGACATGCTGACACTGGCACAAGAGGCTGAGCAAATCGATGAGACCGAAGTGATTGGCCTGGCGAACATCGTCAAGAGTAGCTGGCAAACCGCGAACACAGAACAGGCAGTACTCGAAATCGAGACGTCTCAGTCTGTCGAAGGCGACCGGAACCGGCTCCAGCAACTGTTCGAGAATCTCTATCGCAACGCAGTCGAACACGGCGGTGACGGCGTGACAGTGTCTGTCGGATCGATGGACGACGGCTTCTACGTGGCGGACACGGGCCCCGGCATACCCGAAAGTGAGCGTGAGGAGGTCTTCGAGGCAGGATACTCAACGAATGAGGACGGAACTGGGTTCGGCCTGAGAATCGTCGAACAAATTGCCGACGCGCATGGGTGGGAGATTACCGTGACTGAGAGCAAAGGGGGCGGGGCCCGCTTCAGAAATTACCGGTGTCCAAAAAGCTGAGTGACCCATACGCGCCTTACATCTTGCATACCAAGACATTTATTATATTTATCTAGTAGTTCCCTCACCGGTCAGTTCGCAGCTCTGTTTAACAGTAGTCTCAGTCCATTGTCTCTGAAAGAGGTGTTAGAGACAGCCATTCCGAAGGGACCATGCTACAGGTTTGGCGCTACCACTACTACCGTCCCGGACGGAACACTCAAACACTGCCCCTGAATACACCGAGTATGAAACGAGCGATCCTCATAATCGCCGTAGTGCTGCTCGTCGGTCTTGCCGGATGTACGGCTAGCACCGGCGAGACCGAGGACGTGATCGACGACCCGCAGGCGGTGGGAGACGCCGTCGAAATCGTCGACCTGAACGTCGCGGACGTCTCACCCGGCGAGGAGTCCATCGTCCTCGAAAACACCGCCGATAAGCCCGCCGACCTCTCCGGATTCGAGCTCCGTGACCGAGAGGGCGGCCAAGTCGATGGCGGCCTCTCGCCCTTTTCGTTTCCCAGTGAGTTCGTCCTCGAACCCGGGGAGACAGTGAAAGTAACGACCGGAGACGGCGAGGCAACGGAGACCGAGCTGTACTGGGGATACAACGTCAACATCTGGCGAGGCGACGGCGACGTGGTTCGACTCGTCGACGCCGATGGCCAGGTCGTGATGGAGCACGCCTACGGCGACATGGTGGGAACCGAGTCGGACAGCGACGCCGGCGATGAGACCGACGACACCGATGACGAGACCGACGACGAGAGCGATGGCGACACACAGAGTACTGTTGAAGGCGAACTCGAAGTTCACCACATCGACGTCGGGCAGGGCGACTCGACCCTCATCGTCACGCCGGCCAACGAGACGATCCTGATCGACAGCGGCGACTGGTGCCAGAACGGCAGTGAGGTGATCGACTACCTCGAAGCACAGGAGATCGACCGGATCGACCACCTGGTCGCGACGCACGCCGACGCCGACCACATCGGCGGCCACGCTGCTGTGATCGAGCATTTCGAGACGAACGGTGAGGGCATTGGGACCGCGTACGATTCGGGCGTGCCCTCGAGTTCGGCGACCTACACTAACTACCTCGATGCCATCGACGAGCACGACGTCGAACTCCTTCTCGTCGAACGAGGTGACGAACTGCCGCTTGCGGGGACCGTCTCCGCGCAGGTGTTGCACCCGCCCACGGAGACCGGCAGCGACGTCAACGAGAACAGTATCGTGCTGACGTTCGATATCGGCGAGTTCCAGTACGTGACAACCGGCGACATCGACACCGATGTCGAACAACAACTGATCGAGGAACAAGGAAGCGATCTCGAGGGCGACGTGTACAAAGTCGGCCATCACGGGTCCTCGACCTCCTCCAGCGAGGCCTTGCTGGACACCATGACTCCCGAGACGGCCATCATTTCGAGCGCCTACGACTCACAGTACGGCCATCCGAACGACGTCGTGCTCGACCGATTCGCCGACCGGGATATCGAGACGTACTGGACGGGCGTCCACGGCGATATCGTGGTCCGAACCGATGGGACGGCGACTGCTATCGAGACCCAGGAGTCGTTCTCGACGGCTCCCGAGGATATCCTCGAGGAGACGCCCGACGCCGACGACACGGCGAACCTTCAGCCACCCAGCCCGCTTGTTGCAGGGAGTTCGGGCAGTGGGATTGATGGGACTGTCGCGTCTGTTGTGGGGTGAACAATGGAGGGGACTTACACTGCCGTTGTCGACCGGATCGAAGATGGCGATATCGCCGTGATCCTGCTCGAGGAGGATGGGGAGGTAATCGAGCAACTGGATATCGCGGCTGATCGTCTGCCCGAACCCGCTCAAACGGATGGGGGCGTGCTTTCGGTGACGCTCGAAGCGGGGGAGATCGTCTCGATGGAGTACCAACCGGAGGTAACACGAGACCGCCGCGAGTCCGCTCAAGAGAAGCTGGATCGGCTGTCCGAGCGGTTGTCCGATCGCGAGGAGTGATTAATATCCGGGGACATCCTCGCCCGCCGTGAACGGCGGGATTCTCTCGCTGCTGAAAAGTAGGAACCGACCGTTCACCCGACTGGTTCCGATTACTGTCTCATTGTTTGGGGCGGACAGGCCGCCATCGTAGGACTGGCGGGAATCGGTCCGTTCCTAACCGATTCCTGCTCCTGAGTAGGCTTGCCTGTCAGTTCAAAACACGGATTGAGAAATCTCGGAGGGGCCAGTAAACGTAGACTGATTCCGAGTTGTCGGATTCAGCCTGCGTTAACGAGACCGCAGGTCTCGTTCCCACACCAGAAATCTGTGATGTCTGGGGGCAGCTAAAGCCGCAGGTATTCTCCTTGCTATTTATAAGCAGGTTATACGCTTAAGCTACAGAACAATGCGGTTACGAGTCTTCTATTCAGTTGTATGACACAGAGAAACCATGCTGATGATCAAGACAGAGCTACTGAATCAAAAATCTACCTCCCTGCCGGGGTCACCCCGTCGTCCGAAGCCAGTTGGTTTGAGTACATCTGGACAACGCTGTTCAGCCGTCGCATCTGAAAAAGGGGATAGAACTGCGAACGAGTCCGTTGAACCAGCTAATTCAAGAGTGAAGTGTGTGATTTCTGAATTGATCTTCCGCTCTGACGAGACACATGAGACGTGAAAAAATTGAACCCCATCCTCGCATTCAAGAATTACGACTGACCGACTCAGTTAAGCCACCACACGACCTCCGTATAAGCCCGGTAACAAGCATCGCAATATATTTACATCAAGTATCTCAAATATAATCCTAACACCTAATGTACGAAACCATCACTTTACAGAACAATGACCGATATTAAAGCCGTTGTCCGGGCCGAGCATCCTGACATAGTGCTCACACAGTCAGTCAGTCACGATCGAAGTTCGAAAGTCAAGTCGGTGTCAGAGGCTGGAACTGACCCGACGTCGGGGAAGTTCTTTTATTACATAGAATCATCTGATTTCCAGCGGTTCGAGGACGGGTTACGGAATGATAGTACCATTGGCGAATTCGAACGAGTTATTGAAACCAGAGACAAGGAGGCGATATATAGCTTTGAGTATACAGACAAAGCGAAGATCCTCTCACCAGTAATTTCGGCCGCGAATGGTGTTATCCTCGACATGGAAAACGATGGAAGCGCCTGGATCCTAACAGTATGGATGCCCGAGCGAACGGATCTAGTTCATCTTTGGGACTATGCACAACAGCACGACATTGATATCGATTTGCTGCGCGTGAATGAATACGCTGTTTGGGGAATACGGACGCCGGGTTGACCGATAGCCAGCGAGAAGCACTCCTCGCCGCATTCAGATCGGGGTACTTCGAAGAACCACGGAACGCAACTCTCAGCGAGGTCGCCGCTGATCTGGATATCTCTCAACCTGCAGCAAGTGGTCTGCTTCGACGTGGAATCAAGCGACTCATCATATCTTCCCTGATGGATGAGAGTGAAACGCCAGATTGATCAGCGGGACTCGGTGCAGTGGCAACGGTGAGTTCTCCACTTCTCAGAAAGTTCAAGTGCTACGGAGCTAATCAATAAACCAATTAATGCTTGCGGACGAGTAAGCAGTATGAACGGTGATAGAAGAGTCCGTAAGAACTCAACAATCCTTCCGGACTCGAAAACTATCGATATCCTCCATATCGATGACGACCCCAGTTTCGCCGGGCTTGTCGCCACCTTCCTTGAACATGAACGTGACTGTTTCAATGTCCGCAGTATAACAGACTCTCGCGATGCCCTAGACGTTCTCAAAGAGAACGAGTCGTCTGTTGATTGTATCGTGAGCGACTACGAGATGCCGGGCGTAGACGGTTTGGAGGTACTGGAACGAGTACGTGAGTCCTATCCAGATCTTCCGTTTATCCTCTTCACTGGAAAAGGTAGTGAGGAGATCGCTGGCGAAGCCATCACGGCAGGCGTCACTGACTATCTCCAGAAGACCACTAGCACGGACCAGTATGGCGTCCTCGCGAATCGCGTGCAGAACGCTGTCGAAGGATACTGGGCCGAACGGTACATGAACCGTGGTCTCGAAGCCATCGAAACCGCACACGACGGCATCAGCATTCTTGATGACGATGGCTACATCGAGTACGCGAATTCCGCCTGTGCGGAGCTTCTCGGCTACGAACCCGAGGAGCTTATCGGCCTCCATTGGGAAACGTTCTACCACGACGAGGATGTCGATCACGTCTACGACGTCCTCCTTCCGGAGGCACGCGATGGGCGTTGGCACGGCACTACGTCGTTCGTCCGGAAGCACGGCGAACCAATCGACCTCGAGCACACGCTCTCGTTTACTACCGATAACTCGCTGATCTGTACACTCACGCCACCACAAGCGACTGATGCGGGGACGCTGCATCTATCGGCGAAAGAGCAAGCAATGGATGAGGCTCCGATCGGGATTCTATTGACGGACCCCAACCAGGAGGATAACCCGATTATCTACGCGAACGACGAATTCACGGCACTCACTGGCTACGAGAAACACGAGGTGTTTGGGCAGAACTGTCGATTCCTCCAGGGCGATGGCACTGATGATGAGCCAGTCGAGGAGCTTCTGAAGAGCCATTGATAATCGCGAGCCGGTAACCGTCGAGGTGCGGAACTACCGGAAGGACGGCACGGAATTCTGGAATCGCGTCCGCATCGCACCACTGTATGACGCTGACGGCGATGTCGATCTCTTTGTCGGATTCCAGGACGACGTTACGGAGCACAAGAGGTACGAACAACGGTTACAGTCCCATACCGCGCGTCTCGAGGCGCTGTTCGAGCATTCGCCGGATATGTTTATAATCCACGACTTCGACGGCGTCATCCGGGATGCCAACCAGCGACTGTGTGACGAACTCGGATACACTGAAGACGAACTGATCGGACAGTATGTCTGGGATCTCGATCCAACGGCCGATCCGGAGCGCGCGTCGTCATTCTGGGAGTCACTCCCGCCGAATACCCCGCGTCGATTCGAGGGAAAACTCGAACGGAAAGACGGGTCCACATTCCCCATCGAAATCCACCTTATCCGTCTCAACTTGGATGGAGAGGATCGGATCGTGGCGATGGACCGTGACATCAGTGACCAGAAGCGACGCGAGCGTGAACTCGTCCAGCAGAACGAGCGGTTGGACCGATTCACGAGTGTCGTAAGTCACGATCTCCGGAACCCGTTACAGCTCGCGAAAGGCCGCCTGGAGTTACTGCGAGAGGACTGCGACAGCGACAACATCGACGAGATCGACTACGCGTTGGGCCGGATGGATGCCCTGATCGACGATTTACTGGCGCTCGCGCAGGCCGGGGAAGCAGTAATGGACCTCGAAGCAGTCCAGTTGCCGGACGTCGCCCAGCTATGCTGGGGAACACTATCGACAAAGGATGCGACGCTCTCGATTGAGACAGACCGTACCATCGAGGCAGATCCCGATCAGCTCCAACAGCTCGTACTAAATCTGTTCCAGAATGCCGTCGAACACGGCGGGCCAGACGTAACAGTGACGATTGGGAACACAGATACTGGCTTCTATGTTGCTGATGACGGGGGCGGACTCCCCGACTCAGAGAGTACGAACGTGTTCAGAAGCGGGATATACGACCGCTGACGACGGGACCGGATTCGGGCTGGGTATCGTCAAGGAAGTCGTTGACCGACACGACTGGGAGATCACTGCCACAAACGGTCCCGACGGTGGTGCTCGTTTCGAGATTGAAATCACGTGACCGTCCGGTACGTCGGTAGATGCGGGCACGCTCGATACTGATAGTCCTGTATCTCCCCTGTGGGGTTCACTTTTCTCTGACAGTAGGTTTCGCTCCCGTGACAGTGCCTCACAGTGTTCACTGCGTCCGACTGTCCTGCTGTTCATTCCTGGTCGTCTGCTCCCTGCTCACTCGTTTCGGGTTCCTCCGTCCCGTCGCTCTCGTCTTCTTCGGGTGAGACTGCCTCACCGTCAGCCATCGACCACTCTAGCTCGACTTCCAATTCGGCCTCATCCTCTTCTTCCTCGTACTCAACTTCCACTTGAACTGCTCGGGAACGGTCACCGGGCCCTCATCGCGGCCCAGTTCTACTGACCCGCTCGCAACGCCGGTGGCGAGGCGACGGAGGACGTTCTCTCCCTGTTCGCGGGTCATGAGGCCCTCCAACTCGAATTCCTCTTCTTCGTGCTCTTCCGCATCATTCGCATTCTGGCTCTGGTCTGTCACGTGTACACGTACGGCCTCCATACCAAAATTCCACCCCCACTCCCGCTTTGCTCTCACCTGTCCGCTCAGATTGCAGATCGACCGCTCGGAGGTTTCAGTCAGAAAGAACCACGGGCGAAATGGTCGATACAGATGAACGGCTTACCAGGTCCGGGTCGGGAGAAGACCAATTGCACTGACGACCTGATGGTCACCATCGACGGGTACGATCACACGCATTTGCTCGTTGTAGTCAGCCAATAGCTCTCGACAGACGCCACACGGCGGGATAACGCGCGCTTCGGTTGCGTCATGATAGGGCAATGGGTACGATACGGCTACGGACGTCTGAATCTCGTCATGGTCATACCCGTCTGCAATGGCTGAGCCAACTGCAACTGGCTCTCCACAGACCGAGGCCCGTCCGATACTGGCCGGTAAACCCACACCCTCATATACCGAGCCATCTGCCATCCGAATGCCAGCAGTGACGATGTGGGCATCATCAAAAAACTCCGGATCGAACGTCTGTTTATACGCTGAGCAGGCGCAATACCACGTCGTTTACGGCGTGGATACGCGCCGCCAACTGATGATACAATAACCGTTGTTCGGCATTTCTGGATATTCCACGCGACCCGAAACCGACACTTGTCCATAAGCTAAGAAACATAGGTTATGTATGGCGAAACAGGTCGTCAAACGCACTTTCATTGGTTCCATACAGAACCATCAGCAAGTGCAGGACGACCTTGATTCGCTTGGATTCGCCGCCAGTAAACTCTGGAACGTCGCCCGCTGGACAAGCGGGCGTGTCTGGAACGAAACTGGCCACATCCCCGACGACGGCGACCTGAAATCGTACCTCAAATCCCACGAACGCTATAGTGACCTACATTCGCAGTCAAGTCAGCGAGTTCTTGAAGAACTCTCTGAAGCGTTCACTGGCTGGTACAAGAAACGCCAGAACGGGGACTCGAAAGCGAATCCACCAGCATATCGCAAACACAACGACGAACATCCACGCTCAACGCTCACGTTCAAAGGCGCTGGCTTCAAGCTCGATACCAAAAATGGTCGAATCCGACTCTCCAAAGGTGAGAACCTGAAAGAGCACTGGTCGGACTTCGTTCTCTGCAACATCCAAACACGACCTGACGTTGACCTCTCTGCGATTGAGAGCGTCCAGCAGGTACGCGCTGTCTGGAATAAGCAGCGAGACGAATGGGAACTCCACATCGTCTGCAATGTCGAAATCAATGCATCAGAGAACGACGCTGAGAAGACCGCTGGTATCGACCTGGGTATCTGTAACTTCGCCGCTCTCGCCTTTGAACACCAAGAGTCTGAGCTATACCCGTTGAACTGCCTCAAACAGGACGATTACTATTACAGCAAGCATATTGCTCACTGTGATGATTCCTCGTCGGAAGAATCAGTACGGTTGAACACCAAGAAATCTAATCGTCGTGCGCACTATTTCCACACGCTCTCGAAACATATCGTGGAGAGATGCGTTGACGAGAACGTCAGTGTGATTGCAATTGGTGACCTCAGCGGGATCCGTGAGGATGAAGACGGTGAGACGAAGGATTGGGGCAAGCACGGTAACTTGGACTTGCACTCGTGGGCGTTCGACCGATTCACTGACCTGCTCGAATACAAGGCTGAAGAATCTGGCATTTCCGTTGAGCGCGTATCTGAGGAGAACACCTCAAAGTCGTGTTCTTCGTGCGGGTGTGAGCGTGAGTCGAATCGTGTTGAGCGTGGCTTGTACGTGTGTGCCGAGTGCGAGTTGGTTGCGAATGCTGACGTGAATGGTGCTGAGAATATTCGGAAACAAGTATCTCCGAGTCTCGCCACGGATGGCGGTGATAGGAGTAACGGCTGGTTGGCACAGCCATCGACGTACCTGTTTGACAAGGAAACTGGCTCGTTTGAGCCTCAAGAACAGGCAATGTCGTAGACCCTAATATCCCAAACCAGCGGTAGCGGTGCCGTGGGATTCCTCCGCGTTCACGCGGAGGAGGATGTCAATCCTGATGCGCGAGGCGAGAGATACGGACGGCCGCCTCTCGGTCGTGGGCTATCGAGCACGGCAGGTTATCGCGGCCCGGTTCGGCGTCCTCGTCGTCATTACACTCCTCGTTGTCGGCGTCTCAGTGGGAGTGATGCTCGTCGACTTCTGGCCGGAGCAGCTGTGGTGGTTTGTCGCCGCGATGCTCGTCCTCTCGGTGACCTACGGACTGATCGGGATGCTCGTCGGTGCCGTCTTCAATCGACTGGCCGGCCTGTGGATCATGTTGATCCTCCCGATGATCGATATCGGGCTCTTTCAGGACCCATTGTTCGTCCAGTCCGAGCCCGAGTGGTGGATGAAACTCTTCCCGGGCTACCATCCCGTCCGCGTGATAGTCGATACCGGGCTCACAACGGACCTGGATACTGCTGTGTCACTCAGCTGGGGATTCAGCTATCTCCTCGTCATCGGGCTCCTCGCTATATGGGTGTACTACCGAGGAACTCGAACGACGTGACGACGCAATCGAAAAAGGACGATCTCCGCAGACGGACGGATTTACCGACGTCTCCCAACGGGGTTCGGTGACTCTCCTCACAGGGATGGGTCGTTTTGCCCGTCCTCCAACCGTTCACGACGCGTCTGGAACTCTTCTTCGTCGATCTCGCCTCGTGCGTAACGACGTTGAAGGGTTTCCATCGCGGAATCGTCACTCTCTGGAGGTGCATCACCTCGACCCGTTGCCCAGTAGAGGAGTCCGCCGACCAGCCCCAGCATTCCGAATGCCCCGCCGACGAACGGCAGCCCACCGAACCATCCACCGTTCCGGCCGTTCATCATCCCCGGGCGGGACCCCATTCCGGGACCCATCATTCCGCCATCGGAGTTCCCATCACCCCCGGTACCAGATCCATACGCGATCGCGCCCTGCTCGACGATCGCGTCGCTCTCGGGCACGTCACCGTCCGGAATCGGACTCTCTTCGGCCGGGCCGCCGGGATTGCCAACGACGATGCGACCAACCATCCCGACTGTCTTGTGCGGGATGCAGTAGTAGTCGTACGTACCTGGTTCTTCGAACGTGTACTCGTACCCTCCCGACGAGATGACCCCACTATCGAATGGACTGGCGTCGAGCGGAATCCGGTTCTCGTAGGCCGTCGCCGAGTGTGTACCGGCTGCTATCTCGAAGCGGACGGTCGTGCCGGGTTGGACGTGGAGCCCGATCGGGTCGAAATAGTTGTTGCCCATCTTCACGACGGGCGTCTCCTGTGCGCTCACTGGCTGAGAGAGGCCTGCGCTGGCGACTGCGCCGGCACCGAGCACTCCCAGGAACTGACGTCGATCATAGTTCGTCATGTGGTTTGAATTGGTCGGGTGGTCGTTATGTTCGCACGACATCGACGAGACGTTGGACGAGTCCAGACGACTGTTCGGTCGCGCTCTCAATGGCTGGTTCGAGGTCGTTCCGCTCGACAATGCCGATGAACTCGGCGGTCTGTTTACCGCTCGCGTAGACGAGTGTCGTCGGCGTCTTCCGGACGCCGTATTCCTCGGCCGTTTCCAGATCTTTCTGGATATCGATCTCCCGGAACTCCATGTCCGGATACTTCTCCTCGAGGCCGTCGTTTTTCTCTCGTTGTGTTGCGCATGCTCCGCACGTCTCTTGGGTGAAGAGGATGACTTCGGTCACATAGTATAATACGGTATTGGGACTTAACCACATTACTATTCAGAATCGTAAGCTGAGAGAACTCCATCTCTTCGATTCTGAAAGGGCGTTCACACAGTGGTGACCGGGAGTAGCATCACAAATTCGATCACGCAGGCGTGTGAATACGCACTTGGTGCGTACTCGTTGGCTCAATCCGACCGTTCGAGTCTCTCGCGGCGGGCTTCTGAACTCTTCATCAGTGAGGTCGCCACGAGCGTATGCCGTGCGGAGTTCCTCCATCGCGGGATTTCGAGATGTCTGCGTTTCGCTAATACGCCGGAAGACGAGATAGCCACCGCCGAGGAGGATAAGGAGGAAGATGAGCGGGACGAGCATCCCGACGAGCGGCCACCACCCGCCAGTACCGCCATACTGACCCATCATCCCACCGTACCCCATCATCCCGCCGAATCCTATCCCCATTGTGAGCAACGGGAGTAAGATGATCGCTCCGAGGATCAGAAGAACGATCGTCGTGACGTCGAGCTGGTTTGATGAAGACATCGAAGATCAGGTCTCCGATCTGGATCCTAGTTCGTCGGTGACGGCCGAGAGAACACGTTCAGAATCGCTCGGTGACCTCGGTCGCGATAGACTCGAGCGCATCGTTGTCTGCGATGTCGATCAACTGCTGCGGATCGACGGCACTCACAACGATATCGTCGTCATCGGTTTCGTAGACGATGACGTTACACGGGAGGAGTGCTCCGAGTTCGATTTCTTCGGTCAGTCCCTCGTATGCCAGGGGGGATTGCATGCACCGAGAATGCGGTACTGGCGGAATTCTTCGTTGAGTTTCTCCTTGAGTGTCGCCTGGATGTCGATGTCACAGAGGACGCCGAATCCTTCGTCTTCGAGCGCTGCGATCGTCGTGTCGACGACGTCGTCGAAATCGCCAGTGACTGAAGTCTGTATTGTGTATTCCATGTAATATTATACCCCGTCCACGGGGTTAACGGTTGGGTGCCGCAACGGCGAGCGTTGGGAGTGTGATGTATCGGCTGGAACAGCAACTGTTCCAGTCATCCGGTTCGTTCGAGCTGTTTTCGCCGTCGATCGAATTCTTCATCCGATAGCTCACCGCGGGCGTAGCGCTCGCGGAGAACTGACAGCGACTGCTCTTCGTTCCCGCCGGATCCTCGGTTGAGGAGCGCATAGACGATGTAGAGCGGGACGACGATGAGGAGCCCCATCCAGAGAAGTCCCCAGAGGCCCATCGCTCCGCCGAAGAGGCCCCAGCCGCTCCCGCCCATCATACCGCCGCCGTAGCTCCCACCACCGCGGGCAGCAGCCGTTCCAGTCGTTGCGACCAGCAGCGGGACGGCGAGGATTGCGAGTCGACGAGCAGTGCGTCCGATGTGAGTGGTGAGTTGTGTCATTATCTTGAGTTGGTGAGTTGTGGTGTTCGGTTGCAGCGATCGAAACGGTCAGGGTTGTCAGCAGTGGCCCTGCCCGTACATCTCGCCGCTGTAGTCGTCGTCAGCTCCGTCGTGGTATTCCTCGTCAGACATGTCCTGGGCCATCTCGTCGACGGTCACACCCATGTGCGACTCCATCCACTCGACGCTACCAGGGCCCATGTGTTCGGCCATCTGCGCCTCCATCCAAGTGGCCAATTCATCTGCGGTGGTATTGTCCGTGAGCGTGTCGTCAGCGGTCGTGTCGTTGCCGTGTGCGCTGGCAACGGGCGCGGCAAACGCGAGTCCGACGATCGCGAGGGCCACGAGCAGCCAGCGGCCGAGTTTGAAGTTGGTCATTGTCTTTCTCCTCGATTACTCGTAGGACTGCTGGGGGGTTATCGACGTGGGTGTGAATCCACACAGGAGAACGTTCGAGAACATGTATAAGAGGACCTAACCGTTTTTCAGGACAAGGACCGTTCCTCCGGCCCGAATTCGCCGGATTGGTACTCAATCCTTCTCCCGGGACAGGACCACGGCCCCAGGAACAACAGTATGAACGATCCGTAACCAGGTCATTCGACGTATTCTACGACACGCGCCATCCCTGCATCGAGATTGTGCAGACGTGATAGTGGACAACGTTTTGGACGGGGCTGGACTCGTGGGAACGCCCCACTAGTTCGCCTGTTTTCGTTATAGGTCGTCGCTCGGATAGATGCGATACGTCCGCCCTTGGCGCTCGCGGTACAGCAGGCCACGCTTCTCAAGCGCACTCACCGTCTGACTGACCTTGCTCTTCGAGATGTCCGAGCGATCCCTGAGTTCGATCTGTGTGATGCCAGACGAGGAGATAACTGGTTCGAGGATACGGCGTTCATCATCTGGCAGGAGGTCTAACACGCGAGCCTGTAGCTGAGACTCCGGATTGATGGCTCGATTCGATTGGACAGCTACCTCTGGCGATTCATCACCCTCAGGATCGGTCGGATTCGCCATTTAACTCTGTGAGCGGTCGTTTACCTCTATGCTGGTGACCTCATCCCGAATCACGAGATACCCCCATCGATGACAGCCGAAACGAGGAAGGTTCCGAGGACGTACCAGAGTGGATTCGTTCCGTGAACGGACCCCATCAACGTGCCCATTATCGATCCCATCTGGTCGAAGGCCTGCTATTGCTGGTATGCTTGCCAGATGAGCACACCAGAGACGATGAGGACGACAGCGACCAAGCCACCGACTACTGTATCGGCTCGCCGTCGTGGGTGAGGCTCGGTCCACTATCGTCGGTTCGCATCCCACGGGGTCGCAGTACTGCCCGGGCACACCGAGACCACGACGGTAGACGTATAGGAGAAAGCCAGAGAGCGCGAACACGACGATTTTGAAAACCTGAACGAGACTCGTGATGACGAGCCCCATGATGATCGCCCACGCCGCAGTCCAGAGGAAACCGACGCCGATCCGCAACGACTCGAGGATTCCGTCGACGAGGGCGGCTTGCATATTTAGACGATCGCAGCCATCTTTTTTGTTATTTGTTCTTAAGAAACCGGGGCAGTGGGCGGAGTAAATCTTGCATTCAAAGGTGACTCATGCTATCAGAGGTGGTCAAGCGTTCGAGGACTGCGTTCGCGCTCATCAGTTTTTGCGTGTCACTGATTCCAGTCGGTGGTGGCTCCTTGGTCTTCCGACGGACCGGCCATACAGATCTGGGTGTTGGACCGCTGGTTCCCCCACGATATTTTTCCTCCGTGTTACCAAGGAATCGCTCCCTTTCGAATTGTAAGAGAAACCCGATTGAAGGAGTAGAGCGTATCTGTAGTCATGAGCACTACTACCACAAACCAAGATGCGTACGAAATGGACTCCACGACCAACGTGATGCATCTCGATTCGTTGGCACTGGCGGGCGCAGCAGCAGTCGTCTCTGCCACCGCGATGCTCCTGCTGGGTGTGTTCGGAGCGATCGGCGTCTATGAGGGCGCAGTCGAAGCGATGGAGCAGTGGCACCTGTTCTTCGAACCGACCATCGTCGGGACTGTGGCGGGCATGGTCGAGGCAGCGGTGATCAGCTTCGTCTTGATGTATGCCTTCGCGTGGCTTTACAACGCCTTCGTATCATAGATTAGGTGTCAATCCAGGTACGTCACCGACAAAGCCGAAATCATCATCGACGCATCGTCCGAGGAGGTATGGGAGTACGTAACCGACCCAGTCCATTGGACGGCGTCGAACCCCGAGGAACACTACGGACTTGAGTACAACACGCCCGATAACCATCCCCGAGAGGATGCGACATTTCACCAGGCCGAAGAGGTCGCTGGGACGTACGCCGACCTCCACGGCCGATTCCAGTACATCGGTCATCCACATGTAGGGGTCTGGACTGGGACAGCGTACTATCCGGTTCTTCGTGGAATTGTCACTCAGGAGTAGCCGTCTCTCTCCAGAGAGTCGTTTTTTCCGGACACGACGAAGAATGCTGCTGGTGAAACCAGCTGATTAGCGGAGTCGACCGAGGAGCTCGTAATCGTGATCCGGAGTGTACCGGCGGAACAGTAGACTGTTCGACAACACCGATACACTTGAGAAGGCCATCGCGCCGGCGGCGAGCACGGGCTGGAGCAGCCCGAGTGAAGCCAACGGGATCATCGCCGTGTTGTACCCAAGCGCCCACACGAGGTTCTGCTTGATCTTCTGGAGCGTCGCGTCCGAGATACGGATAGCCTTCACCACGTCGAGTGGATCGTCGCGCATCAGCGTCACGTCCGCCGCTTCGATAGCGACGTCCGTCCCGCTCCCGATGGCCGTCCCGACGTGGGCCACCGCGAGCGCGGGCGCGTCGTTGACGCCGTCGCCCACCATCATCGCCTTGCGACCTTCGTCCTGAATGGCCTCGACGGCATCGGATTTGTCCTCGGGGAGCACCTCCGCGTGGACATTTTCGGGGTCGATCCCGACCTGCTCGGCGACGGAGAGGGCGGTCCGCTCGTTGTCGCCGGTGATCATCATCACGTCGATGCCGCGCTCCTGCAGTTGGCTCACGGCCTCGGTTGCACTTTCTTTGATCGTGTCGGCGTCAGCGACCACACCGATGAGTTTGCCCTCCGCTCGCGGCTGTTCGCCGCTCGCATCGCGGTCGCCGCTTCGCTCCGAACCGCGCAACGCGACGAGCATTGCCGTCTTCCCCTCGTTCTCGAGGCGCTCCATTGTCTCCTGAGCGGGCGAGGGGTCGATCCCGTTGTCGCGCAGCAGCTTGCGGTTGCCGACCAGCACCTCATTGTCACCGACCGTCGCTTTGATGCCGTGGCCGGGGACGTTCTCGAAGGCGTCCGGGTCGGTCACGTCGATACCACGGGCTTCAGCTCCATCGACAATGGCCCGCGCAAGCGGATGCTCGCTTCCACTTTCGGCCGTCGCTGCGAATCGGAGGACGTCGTCCTCACTGAGACGATCGCGTGCAGTTAGCGCTCCGCCGTCGGCTGCCGGCTCTCCACCGTCAGCGACAGGTTGGCCGTCACCGTCGAAGACCACGACGTCCGTTAGCTCCATTTCACCTTTTGTGAGCGTCCCGGTCTTGTCAAAGACGACCGTGTCGACGTCTTTCGCGCGTTCAAGAATGTCCCCGCCTTTGAACAGGACGCCGTTCTGGGCACCGATCGTTGTCCCAACCATCGTTGCAGCAGGCGTCGCTAACCCCAGCGCACAGGGACAGGCGATCAACACGGACGATGCGAAGACGATGAGCGCGAACTCGAAGACTGAGACGCCTCCAGCGGCGACGGGGCCACCTGCGACGAGTCCCCATAGCGGGAGTGCCTCAACGAAGCCCGCGAAAGTCGCGGGGAAGAGGAACCACACAGTGCCCCACAGCAACGCGTTCGCGATGACCGCTGGGACGAAGTACGCCGAGATGCGGTCCGCCAGATTCTGGATGTCGGGTTGGCGCGACTGGGCTTCCTTGACCGTCTGGACGATCTGCTGGAGCGCCGTGTCCGCACCGACCTTCGTCGCCTCAACGACGAGCACACCGTTCTCGTTGATAGTGGACCCGACGACCTCGTCACCCTCGCCTTTCTCGACGGGAACCGACTCGCCGGTGACCATCGACTCGTCGACGGCGCTCTGCCCGTCGATGACGACGCCGTCGGTCGGAATCTGCTCGCCGGGCCGGACCTTCATACGGTCGCCGACGGTGACCTCTTCGAGTGGCACTTCCACTTCGGTACCGTCCTCGTCGACGAGGGTGGCCGTCTCGGCCTCCATTTCGAGGAGCTTTCGAAGGGCGTCACCTGCCTGCCCTTTCGAGCGGGCTTCGAGGTAGTTCCCGAGGGTGATGAACACGAGGATCAACGCGGCAGTGTCGAAGTACAGCCCCCGCGATCAATTCCGCGAGTACTGCGATTGAGTAGAAATACGCAGTGGACGAACCCAGTGCGATGAGAACGTCCATGTTGGCGCGCCTGTTGTTGATCAGCGCGTTGTACGAGTTCTTGTAGAACGGCCAGCCGAGCACGGCCTGAACTGGTGTCGCCAGCAGGAACTCGACCCATCCGAATTCGACGCCGAGGACCGTCTCCGGGAGAATTCCCCCGCCGAGCAGGAACTTCTCTGCGAGGAAAAACAGCATCGGGGCCGAGAGCGCGGCTCCGAACAGCGTCAGTCGAAGCTGTTTTCAGAATCTCACCCTGTCGTGCAGCGTCCCGAGCGTCTTTACCCGATTCACCGCTGTTGCTGTCTTCACGAACCGGCGAGTAACCAGCGTCCTCGATAGCGTCGTAGAGCGCGTCGAGTGAGGTGTCCGCGGGGTTGTACCTGACCTGCGCTTCGTCGGTGGCGAAGTTCGCCTCGGCCGCGATAACACCCGGCGTGTTCTCGAGCGCGGTCTCGTTCGTCTGCACACAGTTGGCACAGGTCATATCGGAGATGCCGATGGTCACCGTGTCAGACACCGCACCGTAGCCGGCGTCCTCGATCGCCCCGTAGATCTCTGCGAGCGATACCTCGTCAGGGTTGTACTCGACGGAGCCCTCGTCCGTGGCGAAATTGGCGTTCGCCTCGATGACGCCGTCGAGTGACTCCAGGGCGTCCCCAACTGTCCCCGAGCAGTTGGCACAGGTCATTCCTGTGATGTCCAGTTGTGCTGTGCGTGTTTCCATATCATACTGTAGGAGCTACCCCGTTAGGTGAGTTCTCACTTGGATAGTGAGGGTAATCGACGGCGTTTACTTTCGGTTCCAAACCGAAGTCAGCGCTATATGCCCTCTTCGAGACGCTGGTGTCGATCTTCAGAATCGACTCTGACACGATTGACAACAGAAATGATAGAGCTCTCCATCAATACGACTCGTCTCCCCCTCAGAATCCACAGTATTACTGCACTCGGCACACGTGAGTGCGAACTCGACGCCGTCAATCGACGGTGTCCACTCGACTTCGTCGACTAACGTGACTGTGTAATCAACCGAGTTAGCGCCATCGAGAAGCGTGTTCACCCATGCTCGGACGTTCTGTGCTTCTGCACGTCCATAGAACCAGAGGTCGCCCTCCGACGTAATGAACACGTGTTCGACGGCGTCGTCGTTTCTGACCCGCTCGCGTACCGCGTCGAACGACTCAGACGGGAGATCCAGTTGAACGAGTACCGGTACACCAGCTCTGAGTTTAGTACGGTCGACATCGATAGTGAAGTTGTTGATGACTCCGGTCTCTTGGAGCCGTGTAACGCGATCTGAGACGGCTGGCCCCGAGAGGCCAACTTCCTCGCCGATCGCGCTGAACGGGCGACGGGCGTTCTCGGCTAACAGCGAGAGAATCTCCATGTCGGTTTCATCCAAGTCCCGCATACTGGCCCAAAAGGACGCAGGATACAATACTATTTCCCTGAAGATACTTTGGAATACGTCGTTTCATAACCGTTCGAACAACAGTATCGAAGCAGCAAATGACAAAGAGGAGCCGTCCGTATTTTTCACCGGAATGAGTCAAACGATCACCGTCGAGGGGATGACGTGCGAACACTGTGAACAGACCGTTAAAGAGACCCTTCAAGACGTATCTGGCGTGACTGACGCCACCGCCGATCGTGAGGCCGAACAGGCGAGAGTCAATGGTGACGCCGACGTCATGGCCCTTGTACAAGCCGTCGAAGACGCTGGATACACTGCCCACGCTTGAGAGCACCCAGAACGTTCGCGGACGACCACCCCGCCGTTCTCTTTCGAGTCCGCTTGCCCTGATCGCACCGCGCAGTATCAGGCCCCGGACGGATTGACATCCTCCTCCGCGTGAACGCGGAGGAATCCTGAGTGTTAGAGATTTCAGGTTTGCAGTCCCACCGAACCCTGACACGGTCAGAATCCGTGTAGAGTTCACGGACTGTGACGAGTGAGACTGCTGGGAGTGCCAAGCCCCGGTACTCCTATCCTCTGTCATGTTCGGACTCCCAGAGTTGTTTTTGCCTCGGAGAGTCCGACAGGCTTCGACGGACTCGGAGTTACTTTCCTGGTGCGTGCAACAGTCAACTCCACGCCGACTCTGTGAGAATCGGGCGGTCATCAACTGGTTTCGATTACTGCTTGGTTGCTTGGGGCGGCGAAGCCGCCATCGGAGGACAAGGCAGAATCACTCTCTTCTCGCCTGAGTCCTATTCTTGAATCGGAGTGCCTGTCAGTTGAAAGTATGGATTGGAACTCTCGGACAGGTATCGAAACGTGGATTGGTTCCGTGTTGTCGGATTCATCCCACGGCTAAAGCCGTGGGTTTTCTCCTGTACCTTCTATAATTCAATTCACGAACAATATTGCGCTTTGAAGCCACGCATCATTTCCATCCTTCGAGGTTGTGATGTTCCTCAAGAGCGAGCTTGCTAATGAAGCGACCGAGCGAAGAGCAGCTCAATCAGGAGCGATGAGCTCGACGACATGCATCGGCTCGTCGCCCACGAGGTCTCCAATCTGGTCCGTACAAGACATGCCGCTTGCAAGGGTATGTTCACAGTCCGCCTCGTCGAGCTGTGTCTCCAGATTCGAGCCGACGTCGATCGAAAGCTCGTAGTACTGCTGCTTGTAGCCGAACGATCCAGCCATTCCACAGCACTCGACATCGCTTGTTGTCACCTCGTACTCCAGTCGGTCTAGGACGGAGAGGCCATACTCGTCGAGTCCCATCGTACGCTGTTGGCAGTGGGCGTGATAGGCAACCGTTTCCCCGTCGGCAGCGACAGTCAGCTCGTCGGGATTGGCACCGTTTTCGAGGAGCCCGTAGATGTATTCGAGAATCTCGTAGCTGTTCGCCGCGAGCGGTTCGTGCTGCTCTTCCGGAAGGAGCCTGGCGTAATCGTTACGGAACATCGCCAGGTCACTCGGCTCAATTACGACCACGTCGTCTCCCTGCTTGACGTATGGGCCAAGCTGCTCGACGACGCGTTCTGCTTTCGTCCGGGCCGTATCGATCATTCCCTGCGAGAGTGGTGCCCGCCCAGCCCCTGGTACCGGCGGGACGACGACCTCAGCACCAAGTGCTTCCAGCGCTCTGACAGCCGCCTTTCCGCGCTCGACTAGCATGTAGTTCGTGTACAGGTCGGGATAGAGCACGACTGTCCAGTCCGGATCACTCGGTGGAATATCGTCACGGCTTTCGAACCACTCGACAAATGTCGTCCGGCGGAACGCGGGGAGGTCCCGCCTCCGGTCGACGCCTGCGACGCGTTCAAGGAGGTACGAAGCCGGCAGAGAATTTGCAGCCCAGTTCGAGAGGGGTGCGAACGCGCTACCGAGTTTGGCAAGCGTCTCGAAGTTGCCGAACAGGCGTTTCTGGAGTCCCGGCCCAGAACTCTCGGTATCAGGCGTCAATCCATCGACCAGAAACTCGGCGCTGGTGTCGGTCTCGGTGTTGATTCGATCCCGGACGACGGTATTGATCCACGGGATATCGATATTGACCGGGCAGGCCTCGACACAGCGCGAACAGCCCGTGCAGAGATCGTTGAATTCCGCTGCGGTGTCGGTACCATGTACGCCAGCTTCCCACCCCGTGGCGATTCCGCCGGAGTACGTCTCACCACCAAACACATGGCCACCAACGGACTGGAAGTTCGCACAGGTGTTCGAGCAGGCCGAACACCGGATACAGTACAGTGTCTCCCGGAGATCTTCGTCCTCTCGCATCGCCAACCGCCCGTTGTCGATGAGGACGAGATGGAACTCACGGCCCTCGCCATCGCCGCCGATCGGTGTCTCTCGATCGTCGAAATCGACCGGTGGAGAGTTGATCGGGGGCGTGAGCAACGAGATATAACTCGTGATGTCCTGTCCCGTCCCGGAGCGGCCGATCAGTTCGATAAAGGGCTGCAGGTCCTCGATGCTCGGGACGATCTTTTCGACGCCAGCGACAGTGATCTGCGTGTCCGGAACGGTCACAGTCTTGCGGGCGTTGCCCTCGCTCGTTACCAGCGCCATGGTCCCGGAATCCGCCGTGAGAAAGTTCGCACCAGTCATTCCGACATCGGCGCCCCGGATCTGTTCACCCAGCTTCTCCCGGGCAAACATCGTCAGTTCCTCGGCCGTTTCGAGTTCGTCGGCAGGCTCGAACTGCTTGTTAAAGAGGGTCGCAATATCCTCACGAGACTTGTGGATCGCGGGAGCGACGATATGGCTTGGAGCCTCGTCAGCGACCTGAAGGACCCACTCGCCGAGGTCGGTCTCGACGACGTCGACGCCCTCACGTTCGAGGTGCTCGTTGACCGTGATCTCCTCGCTCGTCATCGACTTGCTTTTGACGAGGCGGTCGGCCTCCGCTTGCGAACAGACGTCCGAAATGTACTCGTTGGCATCGGCGGCATCATCAGCGATATAGACGGTTCCACCGTTCTCCTCGACCGTTTCAGTGAGTTCGTCGAGAAGAGCAGGTAGCCGTTCGATGGCGTCTTCCTTGATCGCCCTCGCTTCCGCGCGAAGCTGCTCGTACGACTCGAGATCGGCAACAGATTCGTATCGTCCCGCGTTAAATCCTCTCGTGTTAGCGGCGACTGCCTCGCCCTCCGTCTCCAGGATGTGTCGAATATGGGCTGCTTTCGACTCTCGCTGTGAGCTCATGAAACAACGATCACCTCCACTTCTTTCGGACCGTGCGCACCCTGCACCAGCGCGCCCATGTCCGCAGTTGCTGAAGGACCGGTTGCGAGAATCGCCGAACCGCGTGTTTCCCGGAGTTCGTCGCCGAGCCACTCGAAGGCTGCTGCCATATCCGGAACGATGTCTTGCTTCCGAAGGACGACAACGTGCCGGTCGTTGAACAGACTTACCGGCTCGCTCCCGAGTTCGTCCATCCTGAGAACGAGACTCCCGTACTCGGCGATCGCCAGCGAAGCTGCCGTAACACCAGTGGCTGCATTCTCCAGATCCGCTGGCGTGGGCGCAGTTGTTACTTGCTCCGGCAACTCGACGTCTGGCCACGGCAATGGTGTGCCGATGGCCGGCCCCTCGATCCGCTCATCGACCGCTGCCGCGACGTCGTCCGGAGGACACTCGGTGATCTCAACCCCGTAGCTACGTGCCCGATTCGTAAACGCGTCGTACCGCGGTGTATCCTGAGACATCATCAACTCTCCCTGCCGACTTGCTAGAAATTTCGATACTGTGTACTTCTAGCTTGCCCCAAGATCCACTTGGTGCCAGTCAACAGGTATGATGATCGCAATGGTTGTCGCAGTATAAAATAGACAGCTACGGAAAGTAACGACTGAATCGATGCCCAATCAGATCCTTATAGTGGGATACGACTGCTCTCTCAGCGGGTGGTGTTCCGACCGATAGCGATCTGGGAGAACGAAGGTGCCAAAGTGAGACCGGCAACTACCGCAGCCAACACTCTTACAGCAGTGTCTTAGATATTGATCTTAGTGGAATCGAATTGTGGAGTGATAACGACGATTCTGTTCACTACTCGTTTGAAATTTCTGCATCCCGTACCTCCGTCATCGATTCTACTAATGGTTGATCTGTTTTGACGGTTGTACTGACCGCCCGAAGCAAACTGTTGTATATCGCGGGCCGTTCGATCATTCCGATGTGACCGGTTCGCTCTAACTGGCAGAATACACCTTGCGAAATCCGGCTGGCAGTACTTCGTGCCACGTCAAGAGGGACGATCCCATCAGCAGGTCCATAGATGACCAGCGCTGGACAGTCGATGAGGCTCATATCATCACGCCCGTCATACCCCCAAAACCCCTCCGTGACCGTTGTCCACGCCGAACGGCGGTGCGGCATCGGGTTCGATTGAAGGAAGTCTTCGATGACACCCCTGGAGGTCTCTTCGTGTGCACCGACGCTGTGAGCCAATCGACGCATCAAGGTCTTGTTTGACGGTAACCTGTACAGACTGAGGGCAAGAAAGAGCCGTAAGAAGGGCTTTTCCCACGCTGGTGTGAGGTCGTGATCACCGCCCGCATGGAGAACGAGTGCGCTTGTCGGGTGCTGCTTCGCGTACTCGATAGCGACCGCTGTACCGTAGCTGTGACCGTGGAGAATTGGCCGATCAATATCGAGTTCTTTGAGTAGGGCTTGGAGATCGGCCACGTGACCGTTAATAGATTGCGTTGGTCGGGTCGTTGAGTTGCCATTGCCCGCCAACGAGTACGTCACGAGGTCCCGTTCTCCAGCAAACGCATGCAACTGTGGATACGGATTCCATAACGAACCAAGGCCTCCATGAATGAAAACAAGCGCCTCATCGGCCCCTGGTATATGGAGCGTTTCGAGAGCAACGTCATCGGATACCTGTATCTTGGTCGGCTCTGGTACTGACCGCCTGACTTTGTCGAAGCGGATGTAACCTGCCGGAAATGCGTCATATCCTGCCGACATGATCAGATATACCGGATGATGCTGCGTGGTCAATAAACCGACTCATACATATACCATTTTAAAGGAACATCAAATTTCTTGTCTTTCCAAGCAGATAGATACCGGTCTCCCCTGCGATTTTATCCTTACCGATACTTGAATCACCTGTACCGACCGATCCGAGGGATCGGAATCTGTGCAGGATTCTGTGTGAGATATGCGCGCTGTAGTCAGCACAGGCTCCAAGACATATTCAAAACCAGACAGATCACCCGACTCTCAAATGGCCGATTTCGGCCACCTCACGCCAGAAAGGTCGATCCCTTCGATCGTCGAACGCGAGCCTGCAGCGCCCATAACGAATATTTTCTCCAGAATCACAGTACAGCGGGGGTAGATCGTCGATTGAACGCAATGCCGTTGCTTTCGTTCAGCAGAGGGCCAATCCCAAACGCCACTCTCGCTATCGAAGTCGGGAAGAGAACGCTGATGAATACCGCTTTCCGAAAGAGTCCCTCTAAAAATGTGCGGTCACGGGAACTGAGATCTGCTAGTAGTTCCCCTCCGGCGATGCAACGAAACGTTCTGATTATCTGTCAGAATTCGTGTACAAGATGTAGAGCATATATTCACTGTGGAGTCTGTTCTGCGGTTACTGCTAACTTTTGCGGATGGACGTTTCAGTACCCGCCTCCACCATCGAAGCACCGCCCGCATTTACTGGCGCTCGTGACGGTATTTGACTGGTCGGTTGTGGTGGGGTGAAGATTATCATGCGATAGATGATAGTGGATTCCACAAAGAGTCTGACAATCCGACTTACCGCCCTCATGTTTGTGGACTGTTCCTGTGACTTGGTTCATAATCACGTCCATGTCAGTCAGTAACGTAGACCACTGATATCACGTTACTGCTTGGTACACAAAGGTATTTCACCACCAGTTGACGCACGGAGGAGATAACGGTTGACCGATATACGCTTTGTATTCAGCATGACCATTGGAACCTATCACCGATCAAGGGTTTGAAAGACCTATTAGTCATACTTGAGTGAGTGGCCCGGATTCCCTCCTCGAAGAAAGATAGCCTGTCCGAGTGATGATCTGGTATTTCATATCGCACACGGGGGGTGTATATTCCTATAAGCCATAATATATTTATCTCGCAAACCGGGATTTCCTGTTAGTAATACCATAGTTGTAGTAACATATGCTAACCAGATCTTGGATTGATATGCGAATTCACCGCGTGCCAGATCAAATGTCTCGGAACCTGCTCAAGATAGTTTACGTATGGTTAATCGTCATCGTAATCGCAATACTCGAAAAATCGAGTTGATCAATTAAAAAGACAAAATATTCTGCTTTTTCATTTTGCACACGGGGTGTAGTGTGGCGGATACTCAGCGAAATTCCTTACTGATTTGCTCGATATCAGGGTTGGTTTCGGACGAAAATCAGGATACGCCTCCACCTCGGGCGGGCGCTGAAGGACTCGCTCTTATGCAAAGCTGCGGAAAGACCGTATTGTTACACTGAGTCGGCGCTAATCTGGCAATATGTCTTCTACTCAGCCAGCGTTCGGAGCGATGTTTCGAGAGCTGATCGAGCTGGGCGTTGTCGAGATCGACACGGAGCCGCTCGATGTCCGCATCGAGCGGCGACTCAAGGAATTCTGGGAGAATACGTCCTGTCCACGGTGCGGCCACCAGAGCATCGTGACCTGGGAGAGTATCGACCGAATCTGGTGCCGTAACTGCAATTTTAAGCCGGTTTTCACCTACGGAACGCCGTTCCACGAGAAACACCTCGCCTGCTGGGAGGTGCTTCTCGCGTTCACGCTGTACGCCGATACGTTGCTCAGTATCAACCAGATCGCGCCGTTTCTCGGTCGAGCCTATAGAACCGTCTACACAGCCATTCGAGACGTGGAAGCCGCGGTTCAGCGCGGCTTCCCCGTCGTCTGGAGCCTCCTCGATCAAACCATCGACGGACCGACGCAAGTCGACGAATCTGGCGAGGTCTATTCGGGCTACAAAGGCCAAGAGCCGCCGCGGAACAGCCGTTCTCGCGGCGGCTCGTCCCAAACTGGTCGATCTCGTTGGCGAGGCCGCCACGGTGATCAGATAACGCTGGTCGCGGCGTGCCGCGACTCGCTTCGCGTGATTCGCGGCCAACTTGGGATCGACTACAGCAGCGATCTTGAACCGGTGATACAGGAGGCTAAAGACCTCTCCCAGCCGCTGGGAGAGGTCTGAACCGACGGACTCCAGGCGTACCGACAGATGGACTTTGACCACCGAACGGTCATCCACAAAGAGAGGTATGTATCGCCAGAAAGCGTTCATATTAACCAAGCTGAGTGCCTGTTTTCGCTTGTCCAGCCGTGGTTGCGGAAGTTCCGCGGCCTGTCCAAGCAGGGCTTGGAACAGGCCGCTCACACCTTCGGAATCGTTCGCTCATTCAACATAGCGGGTGAATCCGTCGAGTCAATCGTTGATTGTCTCGTTATCGGGGTTTTCCGCAATTCTACATAAGAGCGAGACGATGGGGCAAGCTCTTATTCCTCTCTGTCTGTAACACTACTCGAAACTTCTTTATATACAAGTTTCGTACTGTGTTACACCGTGCTCCGGCGCATCGAACTCGAGGTCCTCGCCACGGTCGACCGCGGCGACACGATCTCCGAACTCGCGACGAAGCTCGACCACAGCGAGAGCTACCTCTCTCGTGCCGTCGGCGACCTCGTCGAGAAGGGGCTCGTCTACACGGAACGCGACGGCCGCCGAAAACGAGTCGTCCCGTCGGATGCTCGCGCCGTCGAACTCTATCAGGACCTCGTCCGCCAGTACTCCCACATCGAGTTCCCCGAGCTGCTGACCGGCAAGGCACTCGAGGTGCTGTACTACCTCGACCAGCCGCGAACCGTCTCCGAGATCGCCGACCGGAGCGACAACTACCGCAACACGGTCAACCGTGTCCTCAAGCGGTTTCGTGACCGTGGTCTCGTCGGGACGGCCGACGGCCGCTACGAGTTCAATGCCGACTTCGACCGCCTACACGCGTTCGCCCGTGAACTCGCACACCATCTGCATCGCCAACGCCTCGAAGCCGTCGCCCCGAAGGGCACGATTCTCTGGGAGGACTACGACGAATTCCTCCTCCAGGCCGAGATGGAGATCGACGCGGAGGCGTTCCACGAAACCGGCCTTGCTCGATTCGCGGCCTATGACCTCCAGTTCCTGCTCACCGGCCACCGCTACTACGTCTACTCCGAAGACCTCGACGCAGTCTCGCCGGCGGAGCTCTGCTGTCACACGCTGCTGATCGACGACGGCAGCCGACACCGCTCGTACTGTCTCCTCCTGCTCAGCCACGTCGACGTCGACGAGGAGGATCTCCGAGAGCAGGCGGCGAAGTATGGCCTCGAAGACGAAATCGACGCCTTGCTCCGCTACCTCGAGACGCACGGCGAGATCGACGACGACCGGCTCCCGGAGTGGGACGAGTTCCAGGAGTTGGCGGCTGACTACGAGGTGCCACTACCACAATGAGACCAACATTCGGACGCGAGTACATCGAGAACGAATTCCAGCGAATCGGAGACGGGCTATCTGAACCGCTCACGGTCTACCTGATCGGTGGTGGCGCGATGTCGCTACGCGACCTCAAGGGGGCGACGAAAGATATCGACCTTGTCGTCCCAGATGGCGACGCGTACGGTCAGCTGTGGGCCGTCCTGATGGACCTCGGGTATGCGGAGGTCCAGTCGCTGGATCCAGATTACCGGGCGCTGGGCGCGACGAGCTGCGTCGAGAACGACGATGGGTGTCGCCTCGACATCTTCAACCAGCAAGTCGCGAACAAGCTCGTGCTCACCGACGGTATGCAAGAGCGCAGTGAGCCGTTCCTCAACCTGGATCGACTGACGGTCCGGCTGGTTAGCAACGAGGATATCTTCCTGTTCAAGGCAATCGCAGGCCGCGACGACGACATCGAGGACATGAGTATGCTCGTGCAGGCCGGCCTCGATTACGACGTCGTCCGGGATGAACTCGAAGCCCAGATCGAACGCCTGGGGGACGATCAGTTCGCCACGTTCGCGAACGAGGCTCTGGTTGAACTCGAGGAGCGGTACGGAGTGACCACGCCGATCGAGGCCCGCGTCCAGGAGCTCACGAATAGGTACTACCGGGGGCTCGAAGTCCTCCAGGCACTCGACGAGCCGATGGCCGTCGACGAACTGGCCGCGGAACTGGAGCTGGATGACGAGGAGGTTCGGGACCGGATCGCGTATCTCTCAACGTTCGACCGGGTCCGTCGAGATGGCGACACAGTCCATCCCGTGGAGTAGCTCAATCGCTGCCCTACGGGGAAGGAAGGCGGCCGTCTGGTCGGGGAACGCGCCCCCGTTTGATCTCGTGATCGGCGCGACGCAGGTGCTTGCAGCCGCCTTCGGGTGAACGCTGCTGCCAGTCGGGACAGTCGTACCAGCGCTGTACCCTCGCCCCGTCTGCTGACTTCTCGCCGACGAGGACGTCATCGTTCGGACACTCGGGACAACTCAGTTCAGGCGCTGGCCGCTCCCGGAGCTCGTCACGGAACGATTTCGCGTCCTTCGTCTCGTACCCCCGCGACCAGATCGGGTAGCCGTCGACGAGGATTGCCCCACGCCACTTGTGCCGGTACGAGTCCGGTGCTCGATGCAGGACGGCTCGCGCACCGGTCTCGGTGTTCCGATACACGAGTGTTGGCGAGCGGCACTCGCGTCGCCAGTTGGTGATTCGGGGCATTGTTCAGAAGTGGACGTCGGCGGGCACGATCCAGAGGTCCTCGCTTTCCTCGAGGATTCGATCCAGCTGCTCGCGGTGGCGAATACCGGTTGCGTGTTCGGTGTACAGGAAGATCGTCGGGCCGTCGTAGGCGCCGACCTGGTGGAAGGCGTGCCGGGCGAGCTCTTCGTCGCGCATGATCTCCTCGTCGGAGAGTTCGTCGATGGCCTCTTTCACCCGGTCGAGATTGCGCTCGAACTCTTCCTTCGTCGCCTCCCACCCACGTTCGAGCAGGTCCTGGCCGTCATCGGAGTCGACAGGGGCTGCAGTCGGCAACTCTCCCCATCGCGCCTTCCCCGCAACGGACGTGTCCTCCTCATCGAAGGTCACGTAGTAATCGAAGACGGCGCCGGCGTGTGGGTCCGCCCCGACCAGGCGGTCGAACACTGACTTTCCGGTGGCCAGCGCGTCGTCGTGCGTCGATACTTCTACCAGTGTGTAAATGACCATATGCATCTCGAACACCTCGAAGCGCCGACGCTCTGGGGATCGTTGCTCGCTCCAGCTGCGTCGGCACCCATCGCCGGCGCTCGAAAAACTCCCTCGTGACGGAGGGTTCTCAGGACTCGTCCGCTCGTTCGACAGTGATGGTCAGGTCGCCCGATTCGTAGTCGGCCTCGAAGTCGACGACGAATTCGTCCGCCTCGTAGGCGGCATGGTAAGCACGGTGGCGTTCGAGCGAGCCAGTCGCCTTGAAGTGGAAGAATGCGGCCGCCGTGTAGGGCTTGCTCTGGGTTTCGACCTGCGACTCGACGGATGCGGGGAGCGCGATCTGGGGCGTCTCCGTGTCGATACTCGCAGCGAACTCCTTTGCCTCCTCCACGGTCGCTCGCGAATGCGCCGGTGTCTCACCGGTGAGCACGTTCACCGGGGTTTCCGTCTCGTCGGTGAACAGGACGTCTTCGAAGGTGTGTCCCGAGGATCGCCTCGGGATCCAACTCGCAGTCGTGAAACGGGTCGTCTGAGGTCATCGAATCACGAGCCTACGGCAGGGCTCACCCATTCCGGCCCCTGAAAAACAGCAGCACTCACGAAGCAAGCAGGATCAAGAGTGATTCAAGCTCGCTGCTCTTGTAGAATTCCTCAATCAGTTATATATTCCAGCTGGCTTGCTGAATACAGGGCGCGTACCTCGTGCCTTGGTTGTGCCTGTGTACCGTGCCTTTTGTGCCTTCGTCATTGTCCTGATGTGAACACTATTTTCTGTCTACTGTCGGTATAATAGATGATGGAACCGCTCGAGATCGGACTACGGATTCTCGGTGGTATCGTCCTTATCGGGGTAAACGCCTACTTTGTTGCAATTGAATTCGCCCTGACCCGTCTCAGGCAGTATCCCGAATCGGAGTTCAACACGCCTGGACTCGAACTCGCCTGGGAGATGACTAACGACCTGGAGTTTTATCTGACGACGTGTCAGGTATGGATTTCTGGGACCAGTATTGCGCTGGGGATCATCGCCGAACCCGGACTCGCAGCCCTGTTCGAACCCTGTTCGAGAACACGACCCTCGCATCGATCGGGGCTGGTTCGCTCCTCGGATTTCTTCTCATCAACCTGGTTCATCTCACCCACGGCGAACAGACACCGACGTACCTCGGCGTTGAGCGCTCCAAACAGGTCGCTCAGTATGGAGCGCGACCACTGTACTGGTTCTCCAAAATACTCGCTCCGGCCATCTGGGTCGGTGACTCGGTTGCAAAAGCGACACTCGGCCTGTTCGGCATCAAGATGACCCAATCGTGGACCGAAACCGGTGAGGAAGTTATCGAAACCCGTGCGGACCTCCGAAACGAGCTTGGGTCGGTGCTCAACGAGGGTGAGTTGGCCGAGGAACGCAGTGAGGAGGTTATGAACGCCTTGGCCATCGGCGAGCAGTCGGTGGGAGAAGTCATGATTCCGCCCGAGGAAATCGTGGCGCTGTCTACTGAGGATGATCCTGAATCGAACTTCCGGAAACTCGAAGAGCACCCACACACGCGGTATCCACTGATCGGTGAGGACCTCACCGAGTTCCGTGGCATCGTCTACAGCCCGGCCCTGTTCAACCGCCGTAAGGAACTGTCTGCTGGCAACGGTGCGTTTACTGAATTGGCAGCACCGACGATGACACTCTCACCGGATACCGACGTGAGCGACGCGATCGATCAGTTCCAGGCCGAACGGCAGGAGATTGCCCTCGTCATCGAAGACGGCGACGTGGTCGGGCTGGTTACCGTCACCGACCTGCTGGAGACGATCATCGGTGACCTCGAAGACCCACTTGACCAGGACAATCCCGATATACTCGACTAAAGAAAACATGCGCGGTCAGATGGCAGGTTTCGTTGCAATATCGGACCGATAGCTTCGACTGACTTGCACGGAGCCTCTTGCTGCGATACCTCCCCCAGGTGGTGAACGGAACCTCTGTATCTTGTACGCGACTCGTATCAACTGCAGAGGATCTCAATAGAGCCGGATCGCCCTTTCTGAACGGCGATTCCCTGGTCGGAATGAGCAGTTCTTGTTGATCGCGACCCACTCGGCCAGCTTCCGTTTCAGATACTGCCTCGCCGCCGACGGTGTGAAGACGCCTTTGTCGATTATGTCGCCGCCGACGTCTTTGAGGGCCGCGAACTGCCCTTTCAGGTGGCCGTCGCCGACCGGCTCGCCGTCGTACCAGCGCACCGTCGCAAGCGCGCCGTTCCCGACCGTCTCTCCCTGTTCGACTGTCTCCGAGTCGTACTGGAGGCCGAACCACAGCGTCCGATACGTAGTCACTTCGAACGTCGTCGACACCACGTAGAACGCCTCGTGGTGGAGGTAGTCGAGGTGGTCAGCGATGATCTCCTCCAGCGTGAGGCCGGTGGTGCGGGGCTTCGGCTCGACGAGAGTTGCCGGTCGGTCTTCGCCGGCGAGGTAGCCGTCGACGGCATCTGCCTCGAGGCCATCGGCCAGTTCCGCGATGAGCTGTTTTACCCACTTCGAGTCGGTGTCCTCGCCACCGAACGGCGTTTCAGCCGAGATTCGGTGCTTCAGCTTCAGGTTCTCAGTACCTCAGTGACTGTAGTGAAGCGTGTACTGTCCGTCGGTTCGTTCGTACGCAACGAGTGCGCGATGTCCCATCGAGCAATCACCTTGCAGGGCAACCCGCGACTGGTTCGCCCCGCACCCCTTCCGGGGGACGAACAACACTACTCGTCGATCGGTTCGGGGGAACTGAAATCCGCGCGGAGGGCTTCGACGCCGTACGTCGGTCTGTTCCGCCCCCTCCAGCAACTCAGCGATAACCAGGCGTTTGTGGCTGTCGTGTTTGACCAGTGGACGATTTCTGGTGTATCGTTGTCCCTTTCGGTCGGTTGTCTCGTCCGTCGCTATCGAACACGAGCGGGATAGGCCAGCGCCTCTCACCCATCAGGAGCTATACCGACACACTCGACGCCAACCGAACCCGCAGATGCGTCGCTTGCCTGAAAATCAAGACAGCTGCTGGACGTAATTGATCACTTGCTACCTACCTTCGTCGTCACGCGGAACGTCTCCGGTGGGTTGAGGAGACCTGCGATTGTCCCCATCGAGTGGATAACGGTGATCACCGGCGCCAGCGGGAGTGCCAGTATCCACTGACGGTGGTTGTCACCGTAGTAGATAACACCCAGAAGGAACCAGCCGAGCGTACACAGCGCCAGTCCCATGGACGCCACAAAGAACAACCCGCTATAGACGATCGTCACGCTCAGGAGCGACAGCGGGACGACGAGCAGGGTGACGATCGGCGAGAGCGCCCAGGCGTAGTTCCGCACCCGCGTCAGTACCTCGTACCGCAGCGGGAGCATCGCCGATGCCTGCACGTTGCCAGCCGCCCAGCGGCGACGCTGCTGCAGGATCTCGTACAGCGATGGCGGCGCCTCGTTCCGGCAGACCGCATCCGCCAGTGCGAACGTCACGTCGAACTCCTGAAACGCTGCCCAGACGAACGCGGTGTCCTCGACCAGCGTCTCACGATCCCATGTCGTCTTCTCTTCGACCTCGGTGCGAACAGCGATCCCGCCACCCCACGCGAACAGCGGAATCGAGAGTCGCGCGAATGCGCGCTGTTCGAACTGGACGCCCATCCGGTACATATCGGCCAGATAGCTCAGATTCGATCCCGTGCGGCGAGGTTTCTCGCGGAGTTGGACGATATCTGCATCCGGGAGCCCGTCTAGTGACTCGACGATGCTGTCCTCGTCGAGATACAACACGAACTCCTCCTGACAGTCCAGCGCCTGCCGCGCCCACTCCTGTGCGCGGCCCTTCCGGACTGCACGACACGTGAAGTCCTCTGGGACGACGTGGACTGTCGCTCCAGTCACGTCGATGGCCGATTCCGCGATCACGTGCACGTCCTCGAGCCCCTCGGGCAGGGAATCGACGGTCTCCTGGACGACCTCAGCGGCGTCGACAGTCATAATTCTGAACTTGGATGTTCTCAAGGCCGTATTCGTTCGGCGGCGCCTCGTAGCCCGCCCCAACGACAGTCGTGAGGACGAACCAAACGAGTGCGGTGGCCCCGAAAAGGAGCGTCACGCCCCAGAGCGTGAATCCGAACAACGACGCGAGCCCACCATCCATGACGGCGGTGGTCGTTGCCTCCGCGTGGCCGGGGGCGGTACCCGGCTCGGAAAGAATGGTCGGTGCGAACAATGTCGCGGCCCCACCGACGAGGAGCGCCAGCGTGACCACGACCAGTGCGATACGTTCGGTGTTCATTATGTCGCCACCTCTCTCGCCAACCCGTATGAACCGTCCAAACGCTGTATCTGGATTCAGTCGTCTTCCCTCGGATTCACGGTTTTAATCCCGTTTAACTCGGACTAATCGAGGGACTGCACCGTTGTGGTCTCTGTTAGTCTGTGAAGAGGTACCGACCCACATGATAGCAGAATACGCTGCCGGACACCCCGCGTGACCGTGTCGCGCGCACCGGATCGCTTTCCGATACTGGAACTGCCGAGCGTGCGTCGACTGCTCCGTACACCCTCATCGAGGGATGTTGTACCGGCTCTGGAACGCCTCCCCTGAGCGTGGATGGAGACGCCAGTGAGGGGTCCGCGTGAATGTTCGTCTCGTCTCCGGCATCCGGCCGTGTGAGAAGGCTCACCTCTCCCAGGAGGCTTCTCGTGATCTCGACTCGTTCTCGATCCGCGTCGTCCAACCGGTCGACGTCGAGCCGATTGAGATTGCTGAGCACACAGTGCATCCGTTTACCCTGTTGGAACTGTTGCTCCACTGGAAGCGCCTCACCGCTCGCCGGCGCGGATAGGCCACCGTGACTGACGTCGGCCTTGCGGGCGTTCGCAGTGTTAACCAACAAAACGCGGTCTCGTTCGTCTCTATTGGTTAATCGACGAGTCCGTTTTCCACTATTCGCGAGCGGGCCCGTGACGAGCTGTGCTACATACGTGGCACTCCCAGATCGGTTGCCCCGTCCACGTCTCATCAGGGACCGAGTCGTGGGTACTGAATCGATGGGCAGTTGATCGCTCGCAGTGCTGACGGTCGAGTCGCTCTCTGGATGGTTCCGTGGCTTCCTTTCTGGACACCTCCCGTTCGTTGGTCGTGTCACTGAGAGCCATCTGATAGCCCTCGCACCCTTTCAGAGGGTGAAAACAAGTGGCTAGTCCGCGCTAGCGGGAGTACTGTCTACGTCGACGTCGTCGAGAAGTGGGTAATCGATGTGCATCTCGATTTTATCGAAGGGGACAACTGGCTGGATCGTTCCGCCAAGGCCTCCCTCCTTGAGCTCGAGGATACCCAGCACGTCCAGCTGTTTCAGATCTGCATGGATATCGGAGACGTCGCGGTCGACGAGTCGTGTAGCCTCACGCATGCTGGATGGACGCTCTTTGGCGATCGCCTGGATGAGATCAAGGCGCAGCGGAGTGAGGCTGTCGACGAGATCGTCATAGGTCCCGAACTGAAGTACTGCACGCTCATCGCTTGCATCCAGTCCATCAGCCTCGGCAGTCTGAAGTGAGATCTCGATACCGTTATTTGTCGGTGTCTTGCACCTCCCTATTGAATAAAAACCCGGCAGTGGTATCCGGACGGAAGACAAACACGGCCGCGTCTGTGAAAACGGCATAACGACCCTGCTGTGAGTCGTGGATCACGCGTGTCTCGGAGTCGATAGCGATATCGACGAGGCCTTCGAGCGAATCCATCGGGATAACTTCTAGATGCTTGGAGAACGCTGTCGGCAGGTCTCCGCCAGAGATCCACTCGTCGTAGCGCAGGCGATGGATCCTGTCACGCTCGCGATCAGCATCGAACTCCCTGCGCCCGTATCGTGCGGCGCCGAGGACCACACCACCGATCACCGAGAGGACCAGGAAGACCAGGGTCATGTGGGGGACAATGACGGAGCCAGCCACCGGAGACGTCGTCTGGAACACTTTGTCGCTAACTGGGGCGGCGTACGACGCCGTCGTTCGGTGTTCCTTGCTAACCGAAAGAACTGGGACACGGTAGGAGTCAGGACTGACGGTGAGTTCGGCCCGATCCTCGAGAGATCCTTCATAATCGTCACTGGAATAAGTGGTTTCGACGTGGAGATACGCGTTGACACTGCCAGCATCCCCGATCTCCGCACGCATCTCCCGCAGCGTGTCGGCGAGATCCGCGCTCTGAACCGTTGCCACACTATCGACGGTGGCGGCGTTCCCTTCTATCGTTCCGGATGTAGACGTTATCGCGTGTTTCTGCCGTCGAAATACGCCGTCCTCGGTCGAGGATGCCGTGTACAGGATCGAGACCTGCTGGTCGACAACGACGTCATCCGGCGGTGCTCGTGTCGTCGCGGTCACCGTAACACTCGGGGAGACTCCGCGGAGATACACAGGTTCATTGGTTAGCTCCTCGCCAGCCTGGTACATCGCGTGGTCGTTCTCGACCGTCGCTGTCGTGGTGGTCCCTGTTTCCACGAGCGACCGGTCGGTCACCTCAGTCACAGCCATCGTCGGCGGGAACACCATCGTGACGGCGACACCGATAAAGCCGACTAACAGCAAGAGAGCGCCGAGTTGACTAAGCATCCGGCCGTTCTCTGAAAGGAGATATCGAACTTTGGCGGCGCCAGTGGCCATCATTGAGTGGTATCCTCGATCGTTGCACTCCGATTCGTGGCGACGGCGTCGATACCGACGCTGTCAGCGGATGTATCGAACACGATTTTCTCATCGACGTAGGTGTCGTCGTCCGGTATCGCAACGTCAACAGCGACACTCTCGGTCGCGTCGAGATCGACAGTATACTCGTCCCCGACAGAGATACCGTCGACCACGAGATCTGCTTTCGTGGCCGACGCGTCGTTTAGCGTCACCGTCATCGTGGCGGTGTTTTGGAGGTTGTTCGTGACGACGACGAGCTGGTCCGTGTGACCGATTCTGACGCCTGTCGCGGTGTCGAGCGCGATGAGAGCCTGTGGGTCGTCAGTGATGCCGAGGGTCGCCCCCGGTCGACATCCGCGGTCGAATACGAGGCCGCAGGTAACAGCGTCGCGCCAAGTAGTAACACGACTAGTAGTAACACGGTAGCGGGAAGTACGCGGCGGGACCGCGCCCGAGAACGACCGCTACTCATCGGAACTCCCACCACGAAGTACGTGACCGGGATCGCAATTCGATCGGTGCTTTGCCATCCACCACGAGCCAATGTACCCCGTAAAGCGGTGTGACGACCGTGCCGACAGAGGCGATCGCCGCCGCGACTGGGTGAAGCGTATGAAGGCTGCTCATGATTCCATAGGGCAGGACGGCCGGATAGTAGTGGGAACTCACCGTACCCTCGAGGGCGCCGGTACTCGTCTGGGCGGGGACCCTGACGACAACGTCGGAGCTGCCTCCGTTCGCGCCGATATCGAGAACCGTAACGCCAGCCCCCTCGACGAACTGGTAGGTGAATCGTGGGGCGCTTGCCACCTCGACGGACCGAGTCACCGACTCTCCGACCGGAATGATGCGGCCACCGCCTCCACCGTCGGTCGTGACCGCAGTAAACGCCATCTCGTAGGTCGGCGCCCCGTAGGCTGCGCGAGAGCACTTCCGAGGACAGCAGTGATGACAAGCGGTGTCATCAGATCGTTGACGCGAACGACATCGCGAGCACGGGGGTTCCGCTCGATGAATCCGCCGGCGAGTATCACCGCGAGCACGCCGAGTGGCCAGTACGTCGACAGCACGGCGACGACGCTTCCAAGCCGTGGAATAACGATCGGCTTGTTGCCGATGGTGAGGACTGTGCCGACGACACTGGAGTCAGTCACGACAGGATGGCCGGCATCCTGATCAGTCGATGGATTGTTATCACCTTTGGTAATATACCCCTCGTCGGTAAGGGCGACGACACGGTGGGTAACGTACTCGTCGCGGGTTGTGGAGTCGAACACGATGATGTCGCCCGAGGTGACGTCGCCAGTCGGACCGACGACGTAGCCGTCACCTTGCCCGATGGTCGGTTCCATACTGTCGCTGTATACGTACGAGAGCTGGAGCGGCGTCCCTGGCAGTAAGAGCAGGAGCAGACCACCAACCGCTACGAACGCCAGCGCTCGACGAATCATTCGCTGGACCGTCGAATTAGTTCGCCGTGAAGGTGAGTGTCCCGTCCAGATCTGTCGCACCCAAGGCTACCCCTGTAGTGTCAACGGTCATGACAACGCGGACCTCCTGAGCGGCAGCGGCCGTCCACGTTACGTCTGTCGTGTCGTCGACCGTACCAAGAGAGACAGCATCTGTCCACCCATTTGTGCCCTCCTCGAAGAGATCAAAGGTGACACCCGCGGTTCCGTACCCGAGCGTAAAGCTGCGCTCACTACCGTCGTTGTTCGTGATCGAGAAGGCGTGAGCCGTATCAAGGCTAGTCGAGTCGCCGAAAGTGAACGAACCGTCTGTATTCAGATCGGCCGGCGTGATCTTGAGGAGGTCACCGGTTTCAGTGATACCGTCGGTCGTCCCGGCGTTGAGGCCGATGAGTGCTGTAGAAGCGTCTGTTGCGACCGTGAAAGACGCATCTCGAGTGACGCTGGCGCTGGTGTATGCAGCCGTACCGACGCTTGTTCCGAGAATCGCTCCGATGCTTCCGATTACAGCTCTTCGTTGCATACAACCCCATTATAGCTGGAGACGGACAGGCGTCTCCGTTGACGTTCCAAGCGCCGGCCGTCGAGATGCTTGGATAGTAAACCCCCACCCCTTCTGAATCACCCGCCAGCACAGTTTACTCGTCGTTCGCCGACACCGTCCGGGTCTGGCGGAACGCCTCGTCGAACAGCTGTCGCTCCGCGGCCCGGAGATGCTGGTACACCGCTTGGGAAGAGATACCGAGTTTCTCCCCGAGTTCTTTCCCGGTGCAGTGACGCGGGGACTGGAAATAGCCGTTGAGATACGCGGTATGAACGACCTCGCGCTGGCGCGTCGTGAGCGACTCGCGAAACGCAACCAGTCGCTCGTAATCGCTGCCGTCGGCGTTCTGTGTGCCTTTCGAGACCAACTGTGCGCTCGGATACCGATCCAGAATATCCGACGCGACATCCCGCAGGATATCCGTCTGTGCGATCTCCAGACCGACCTGAACGGAGTTCGGGGATGCAGATAGCTCCGAAATTCTGACCGGGTATTCCCGCAACTGCGCTCCGAGAAGTGGGGTTTCGAGATGAAGCTCGACGACACCGTCTGGCCCGTTGTCGGTCGCGATAGTTGCCGATCGGACCGCACTCATCGTGGCAGCAACCTCCGTTACGCTCTTCAGCGACGCCTCCTCGACAGCAGCGAACACCCGACAGGTGGCACCCGGTTCGGGAATAACCCCTGTCACGTCGAGTTCACAATCGGCGTCAGCGGCAAGCCGCCCGAAAAGATGATCAACGCCATCGATCTCGAACGCAAGTTCAGTTGTGGCACCCGACTGGAGCGCGTGACGCTGCTCGACGGACTGAAGTGTTTCGCCCACCGAGGATGCGATAGCCGACAACATTCTCTCGAAGCGCCCGCTGAACGCGTTCTGATCGGCCGACAGAACCGAGAGCACGCCGGACGTAACGCCATCTACCTCGATCGGGATCGCAACGACGGATTCGACACCGTACGAGAGCGCGGTTTGCTTCCACGGCTGTTGACGGATATCGATCGCCGTGTTTGCGACGCGAACCGAGCGGCCGGTCTGGAAGGCGACTATCGCTGGCTCTTCGCTCGAATCGAGCTCTAACGTAATATTGTCGAGATACTGTGGAATATTACCCGCCCACGCGCGACGATCCAGCACGCTCTCTTCAGTCGGAACGCCGATCCACGCGAGCTTCACGCCCTCGATATCGCTCACCTGGTCGCAAACTGCCTCGAATATCTCGTCTCGGGTTTCGGCTCGTAACAGGGACTCGTTGAGTCCTCGAAGCGTTGCATTCACACGTTCCAGACGGTGGAGTTCCTCGCTCTGTCGACTGATCTCTTGTTGGCCCGAATTGATCTCCTGTTCCCTCTCGAACCGCTCGAACGCCGCCGCAGCGGCGTTAGCCAGGATCTCCACGAACTCGCTATCGTGGGGCGCAACCGATCTCCTGTCGTCATACCCGATCGCGAGCACGCCTGCAGATCCAATCGGCATGAACAACGTCAGTCCGTGACCTGTGTCGTCTCCTGCCGCGGACCCAAAGGTCGACACATCATCTACCTCGATCGGACGGCCGTCGATGAAGGCACGGGCAAGCGGGTGATCCGGATCGAGTGGGACCTCGCAGCAACGCTCGGAAGTGACATCGCGTCCACGACCTCCAACCAATTTTTTGACGATACGTGGCGGAACACTGCCCCTCGATCGGCAGCAAGCAGGTTGTCGACCGTGGACAGGACGCTTCCGGTCACCTGACGCGATTGATCGGCGGCGACGATATCAGTGACTGCTGTATGTAGCGCCGATAGCGTTTGTTCGTACCGCCTACGGTCAGTGATGTCGCGGGCCTGCGTCAGGACCAGCGAGCGACCCTTCACCTCGATTGGTTTGAACTTGAATTCCACCCAGAAGCGCTCGCCGCTCGCTCGCTGACAGCATTCCTCCGTGCTGGTCATTCCATCAGTCGCCGCTCGCTGGAAGTGATCGCTCAACGTCGTTTCCTGATGGTCCTGTCGCGGAATACTCCAGAGATCGTTCAAACCCATCGACAACAATTCCGCTCGCTCTACGCCAAAAATCTCCAGGAAAGCCGGGTTAGCGTCGATAAACGCTCCGGTCTCGGGATGGTTTAATGCGAAACCCTCGGCGGCTAGCTTGAAGAGTTCGCGATAGCTCATTTCCGCTCGCTCGCCTTCCACCACGTTCTCGATGCGTTGAGCTAACACCGGGAACTGCTGTGCGATATCTGACTTCCGAAAGTAGTCTGTCAACCCAGCTGAGATCGCCTCGCTGGCGACCTCCTCGGACCCTTTCCCCGTCAGAAGAATAAACGGGAGGTCTGGCCGGTCGGCACTCACTGCCCGGAGAAGCTCCAGGCCGTTCATTGTCGGCATTTCGTAATCCGAGACTATACACTCGATATCGGTATCAAGCCTATCGAGGACTGCAACTGGATCCCCAACGGAAGTAACGGTAAACGCCCCGTCGACCTGTTCGAGGCTATCCTGGAAGAGCGTCCGCATCTGATTGTTGTCGTCAACGTGGAGGACGTCGATAGAGTCTTTTTTTATGTAGGATTCTTTTGCCAATACCGTGTGCAATCCACTGGGTAGTTAATATCTTTTTGGCTCATTTTCTGTTTATATTATTTGCTGAATGAAAGCGGCTCTAATCTAGTATGAATCCGCTTACATTCGAATACGCTAGGTTGTGGCTGCGTGCGCAGCGAAGCGAGCAGGGAGCGGAGGGTGGGGAGGCGGGGCCTGGGTCGGTCCGGCACACAATAAAAAAGAAGGTCGCCTCACCTGGCTACGCGTCCCACCACCGACCGCGCTCTGGGAACATAACGGTGCTCCACCCAGTGACGGCCAATGAGACACGCCCCTCGTACCAGTTCCGGGACGCCCCGTGAATGCGAACGCGCTCACCTTCTTGGAGCCACTTCGCGTTTGACGCCTCCCAGATCGTCACTCGTGTTCGCCCACTGTCGTCCGCAATGAGCCCGACTTGCGCTATGTTTGGATGCGATGGATCCCATAACGTCTCGACCCGCCCGTCGATGGTTACCTCGTTTCGAGCGACCTCCTCGAGCTCTCCGATCGGGACTGCATGGCCACGCGCCCTCTCGCACGCTTCGAGCACGCTGACGACCGCGCCAGTGATGCTCTTGCCACCAACGATCGCCTCGCCCAATCGTCGACTGATCGCCGCTCGGGACCAGCCATCGAGCTTGTTCGCTAACCTTCGGGAGTGTTTGTTCACGGCCGCCAGTTCCTCCTGTGCGAGTTCAGCCCTGGGATCGTCGCGCTCTGGATCGGCCCTCGGATCCACGCTCGCCGCCCGCTTCTGGAACTCTGCACGCCGCTCAGTGCTCCGCTTCGCCGCGATATCTCGCGTGCGCTGCTCCCGACCATCCTGTGGTCCCAGCTCGGCCTGGGCACTGATGCGCTCCAGTTCGGCTTCCCGCGCCCGAATGCGCTCTTCCTGTTCGAGGGTGACACCGTGAATCCGGTCCTCGCTCGTGTCCGCGATCCCATCCGGGTGGTTCGCATCCACCTTCGCCTGCGTCTCCTGCTCAACTGTCGCCCCGAACGCCGGCGTCTCGTCGACGACCGGGAAGCCATCCTCATCGACCGCCTGCTCGTCCGCGTTTTCGAATGCCTGTTCATCCACCGTAACGACCTTGCTACAGAGTTGTTACTTGACATTGGATCTCACCAAAGACCGAAGGCGTTCACGCGCCACCACCGCGATGCTCGTACATCGCGGTTTTCCGACGACAATGACCGACAGAACCATCTGCGCGCTCTCGCTCGCGCCTTCGCGAGCGCCCTCCTGGGCGCGAGCGAGAGCGCCAAAGGAAGGCCACCCAACCAGCACCGCGCGCCAGCGACCCGCCCGGAGCGAGCGGCCAGCACTCAAGCCGGTTTCGTGTCCGTCGACCGAGTGACCAGCGGGAGCGACGGAGACGCAACCGAAAGCGAGCTTGGTGCTGGCGCCGAGGGCACATGCATTTTAGCCCGGAACGCGGTCGAGCGGAGCGAGATCGCGCCAGCCCGGAATGGTCGGTCGCGAGCGAAGCGCGGCGCGAACATCGTGAGCGCCGCGATGCGAACGGTGACCGGAGGGAGCCGTGAGCAAGCGGAGGGCGGCAGCGGCGAGCGGGGCGGGCCGTCACGTACATACCTGTCAGCCGGCCACGTTGCTCGGCCAGCCATCTACCGTCCTGGCGGACTCAGAAAGGGTGAGGCCGCCTCGGCCACCGGGAGACACCGTCTCCCGAGCTCACGACGCAAAGCGCCGTGAACGTCCCCCGACCCCGCAAGCACCGCAGGGACGAGGCGCACAGCGGTGTTCTCGTGAGCCGTGCGGGACCGGAGGTCCCGCTGGAAGCCGGCGCTACGCGCCGGCGACGAAACAAACGAGGGCAGCGAGACTGCGTCTCGCGCGGTCGCGGGACGTCGAGCGGCCGAGGGCTTTCACAGAGTTATGTCTGGGACTCTGTATTCAGCTCGCTAAGAACCCGGGTCGCGACCGTTCCAATTCGAACCCCATCGAGTGCAGCAACATCGTTGTTAGCAGCGGCGGTCCGAAAGAGGACGCCGTCAACAAGAATCAGGCGGATGACCGCTCGGACGATTGCATCCCCGTAACGGTCGACTACCGTGGCTATCGTAGCATCGAGATGCGCATCCGGGTGATTCGTTCGTGGATCTGTAGCCCGTTCGAGCATGCGTTCACAGACCGTATTAACGGACGCGTGCATTGGGTTACCAGTTGGCTCCTGGACATCGTACATGGGGACATGGTCGGTCATTCCTTGGTCGGTGGTTCGAGGTAGGTTTCGAGAGCGTCGACAACGGTCCGGACGAACGACTCATTCAGGCGACCCTGCCGCCGGACGATCGCGGCGTGCTTTGGCGACGCAACAGCCCACGGTGAGGCGTAGCTCTGCCGAGGCATTCCGCCCTCGACCCAGTCGGCGTCCTCGAGAGGAATCCCTTCGTCGTGGGGGTGGTCGTCAGCGTGACCGGCATGTACTCCTCGTCGCCGAACGGATGGCTGTCATTGTTCAGGATCAGCCACGGCCGCGGATTTTCACCCGACTTGAACGGATCCGGCCCCCAGACGACATCGCCGCGCTGATAGGTCATTCAGTATCCTCGTCGTCGACGGCGTGCTCCAGCCACTCGTCCATGTCCTCCTCACCGAAGCGGTCGTTTGCGGCGCGCGAACTCTCGACCATACTGGTGTAGGCGGCCACGTCGTCGGCTTCACCGAGGGCCCAGTAGTTGCCTTTGTGGCGAACGAGCCCACGCTCCTCGAGGCGCGAGAGAACGACGCTGATGCTCCCGGCTTTCACGTCGGTCGCTTCGCGAATCTCGCTCTGGGTGAACGCCTGGTTAGGGTGGGCGGCGAGGAACCGCATCACGCGGTCGGCATTCGTCTCCCCACCATTCTGGAGTCGGTCTTCAGGGGAGGATTCTGAACGTCTCGATGTCGATGGGCATATGTATTTCTTTGTCAGTAAGTGTATTAGATGTATCGACGTATTTCTAGATAATACAATTTAAAGACATTTGAGGAGATGCGGGAGATGCCTACTGCTCAACCATATGCTTCTCAAGATCGCGTGTCCAGTACGTCGCCAGCCCGCCCGGGCTACAGTGTTCGCACAGCTGCAACGGGCCTTCGAGGTGGCCGAACTCGACGCGGAACCGCGTCAGTGCCGCGAGGGCATCGACGACCAGCCCCCACCCGTCACAGGCGACGTGATCACGCTCGTCGGGATCCGGTCGCGTCTGGATGACGCAATCAACATAGATCGGGTGAGTGACCCGCTCGTCTTGGCCCCAAGTATGGACCTCGCCAGTCTCGGTGCTGGACGGAGCGTCGCAGAACGCACAGCCGACGAGCGTCAGCTGCATCACTTGCCCTCCGCATCGACGTCGCGATCGGCCGTCCAGCCCCGGTGGAAGACGGCCAGCTGCGTCGATGAGTCGAATGCGGTGCCGCTCGGCTCGTGAACCAGAACTTGGTTTTCGGGAACGGGTGCAACGACGTCAGCGTCGATGAGCTCGCTGATAAAATTGCGAGCTGTCGTGTTGTCGACGTCTGCCGTCTCGATGCTAGCTATGTTGTGGTCCTGAGCGAGTAGCTTTCGCTCGAATTGTTCGCAGTCGGCACTTGTGTCGTCGTGGGGATCGGGACCTCTCATGATGAATCACGCTGCCCACACTGTTGCGCGCTGCACGCATCTTGGCGCGAACAAACAGGCCGTGTACAGCAGTGTTCAGTCGGTGTTAGTTGAGTTGCCGAAGCATATGTATACGATGAATACAAAGTATACAGCATGGGAACGATCTCGGCACGCGTGCCTGATGAGTTAGAGGCTGAACTCGAGGCCTATCTCGAGGACGAGAGTCTTGATCGTAGTACTGCGGTCCGGAAGCTCCTTTCTGAGGGCCTCGAAGAGTGGCGTCGCGAACAGGCACTTGACCAACTTTCGGCTGGTAAGATCACGTTCAATAGAGCGGCCGAACTGGCGGGGATGTCTGTCTGGGACTTCGCTCAGCTCGCCAAGGAACACGATATTACGTGGGTTGCTGACGACCATATCGACGACGACCTCGAGGCATTGTGAATGTGGGTCTTCGACGCGACGCCGCTCATCTACCTCGCGAAAGTTGATCGACTCGCGCTGGTTCAACATCTGAATGAACCATGTGTGATCCCCGAACGAGTCTATGAGGAGGTCGTCACAGCAGGTATCGAAGCAGGATATCCGGATGCCCGCCGCATTGAGCAGAGGGTCGAAACTACTCTATTCGACATTGAATCAGTTGAGACAACCCCGCTACTTTCGCAGCTGCAGTCGAATCCAAACCTCAGTGAGGCCGACGCCGCTGTCCTGACCTGTGCTGATGCTCACGACGGTGTAGCTGTGATGGATGAAACGTATGGTCGCGACGTTGCAGCGATCGAAGGGATCACGACTCGCGGAACAGCCTTTCTCATCTTGAAGTTCGCACAGTCCAACGCAATCTCCGTCGATGAAGCTCGGACAGTGATCGATGCAATGATTGATGAAGGCTGGTACTGTGCCCCTGATGTCTACACGAAGATCCTACGAAAACTCGATTCGTTCTCCGAGCAAGAGTGAAGTCTAGCTCTACAATAGCTCCTTATTATATACTCCGCCGTCCAGTCCGGACACACTCCCAACAGGGAAGCCGATCCGGATCGTCCGAACACTGACACTGGTCCGGCCTGCCTGACTCTCGCTCCGTCTCGCTTTCGAGAGAGACTTCCCCACCGTCGGCACGGACCTGCCGCTCCACAGCGGCGTCGACGATCGGCTGGCGAATGGCGACCGCAACCCGGTGCTTGCAGGCGCCCTCGTAGTGTTCATCCGCTGGACACTCACAACTGGCTGGCACGCCATTCTCGACAGTCACCACGTACTCGTGAGCTGTTGGATCGGCGTGACTACAGTTCCGAACGCGGACGCCGTCTGGGACAAGCTCGAACTCGTAGGCCTCGTACTGGGCACGCTTTGCAACACGGTCGGTGTACGAAAGGTGCTCAAGTGGATGCATTGTGGCCCTACTCAGAGCGCCTCTCGTAGTGCGTCTCGATGGGATCGCAGCGTGGTCGTCGAGACATCCGCCGCGTTCGCAACCGCAGCTTGTGTCAGGGCCTGCCCCGCCTCGCACGCCGCCAGGTAGATGCACGCTCCAGCGACGCCGACCGGATTGCTGCCGATCGTGATTCCGGCTGACTCCGCTGCCTCTGCGAGGCGCTCGGCACGTCGGCGTACCTGCGCCGATGCATCCAATTCCGAGGCGAGCCTGGGCACGTAGGCGTTTGGCCCCATCGGCTTCGTCGGGAGTTCGAGTTCAGCGTTCAGCGTCCGGTAGGAACTCGCAACCCGGTTCTGTATGACCCGGGCGACACAGGCCACTGTGTCGAGTGTTACCGGATGCTGGAGACACCTCGCGGCCCCGTACACGCTGGCTGCCGCAATCCCATCGACTGACCGCCCCACGAGGAGATCTGCCGAATGTGCCCGCCTGAAGATGACGCAGGCCCGATCTCGGACAGTTTCGGGAAGCTCCAGCGCGCTCGTCACGCGACGAACCTCGCCGAGTCCGTGGCCAAGGTTGCGCTCCGCTTTCGAGCGCCACTGTGCCCGCTTGTGCTCGCGTCGAAGCCGGTGGACCTGTCGCCGTCGTCTCGGGGATTGTGTCGTCGAGCGTTCGCCCCCGTGGCCGATCTCCGTTGAGAGCCCTCGGTCGTGCCGAGTCACCGTGAGCGGCGCACCAGTGCGCGCTCGCTGGTCGTCATCGATCGGTCGCCACTCCGGCCCGGGGTCGATCCGTTGCTCGTCGACGACCAATCCACACGACGCGCAGACGCTCTCGGTTTCGCTCGGGTGCACTGCCCCACTGCATTCGGGGCACTCGTCTGTGGTTGGTCTACTCTGTACGTCTTCGTCGAACGTCGTCTCGTAGATATCTCTGATCGCCATCGAAATCACCGAACAATCGAGGAGACGCTTTTGAACAGGTCCCCTCACTCATCAGGGGACAACAAACCTACTGCGAACTCACCGGGGTCGTAATTCCCTGTCTCGGCCTTGTTGAAATCTTCAACTAGTGATAATTCTCTACAGCAGTGCTGAATATAGACGGTGAATGCAGCACAACGACCTTATTTGTTTCACGTTAAATCCGGTAAACTACCCGCTCAGTAGCTGTGCGAACTGTTCGGTGAGGATACTAACAGGTGAGAATAATATCGGTACTGGTATGCAAGATACAATGCGCGGGCCGGTCACCGAAGAGATTCCCGATTATGGACTGAACTCCACAACGAGAGGGGCATGGTCACTACAACTGAAGCCCTCATGTTCGTACCAACACTCCTGCGGGTTGAGGTCGGTCGAAGCTATCATATGGTCAAATCGCTTTCCTTCAACCTCCGCTGGTGACACAGCTAACGGTTCCTCCGTTTGGGTAGCGTGACTCACGTCCAGAATATCCAAATCGCCGTAACCGTGTTGCTCCCGGAATACGTCAACCATCCCCTTTTCCTCTAATCCACGTAGAATATTCATTTCAGCCTCTACCCACCGTTCGGCGATGTTCCCTTCATCCTCGTACCGCCAAGGAATGATCGTCCCATCTGCCAACTCTCGATTCGGGCTATTGAAATCGCCCGCCAAAATACAAGGCATACTGCTCCCTTTCACGATTCGATTGTACGCATTTTCCAGAATCTTGATTTTCTCCTCACCATGCATACTGCCCGGCACCGCCCGCACATTCCACAACTCAAGCGTAGTATCTCCGAGTGAAACTTTGGCGTTCAGGATTTTTTCAGGAACGTTCGTATCCCAATCCTTCAGATCTGCCCCCTCCCATGGCCCATATCGGATGCTCGCCGACATCCGCTCAAGATTGCTTGCAGGACTCGTTTTGTGGACAGCGATCAAATTACCGTTCACGTGATTGTAATCTTGATGGGGTGGGATAGTGCTTTCACGCAGTTCTGCCGCCCATTCTAATGAATCAACACTCTCCCCGTATCCAATTTCTGCTAAGAGGTCTCGCCAACGCTCTCGCTGAATCGTCGTCACCTCATTCAACAACACAATATCCGGCAGGCCCGCACTATCCTCAAGATATGTTACTTGATTCTGGATTCGCTCGATACTCCCGTTCGGTGGAACCGCACCCTGGACATTCCACGATAACACCCGCAACGCAGTACCGGGACCCATACTCGTATTCTATCTCCGTTGAATGTAAACACCCCTCACGGAATACAACAGACTTTCCCTAGTCGTCGATTCTAACGTCGAAACTGACCCTTCTGCCGATCACCAGAGCAATGGGTAAATCGTTGAATATATCCTCTGCATGTTTCACCGAGGTTCTGATGGATTCCAGATAGGTGGTCACTCGTCGCGGTATGTGTGGACCCTGTATCGACCGAATTAGTCTGATCGAATTTGTAGGCGATTCCATGTCAGATTCACGCCCCATATTCAACACGTCGCTCCTGTCTAATGAAGAAGATGTCAACAGAGCCTCTATTTCCAACGTGTTTAACCAACAAAATGCGCCTCCCAACCAGTAGTGTTGGTTAAACCTGTGATGACGCCCCTACAGGACGTGCGTCGGCTTTACCGTGAAGATATCCGGTTTGATCGTCTCACTGTCGCCGCTTGATCCGGCTACACTCGACGGCGATCGAGTGAGCCACGCGACGAGCTCATCTCGTGTAGTCTGCCGGGGGACGGTGGTCTCATGCCAGCCCAGCCGGTCGTCGAAGTACCGCTTCCGAAAGCGCTTGCCGACGTCGTCGATGGTCACGTACTGGGTGCGCTTCGTGCGTCCCACCTGCTGCTCGACGAGTACTGCCCCTACGTCCTCATGCGTGAGTTCGACGAGAGCACACTCAACGAGCGCGACGATCGACACACGATCACGGTCGTTCGGAACCGTAAGCTCGAGGTCCGACCACGGGCCCTCATCATCAGGATTGGTTGACTCTCGATGCGTCGTCTGTGTCTGGGTCGTACGTTCTAAAGCCATCGTCTCTCGGAGGGCACGTGATGTTCCCCTCCACCCCTGGTGGGGGCGATAAACACCACCGGGAGCCACTCGCTCAATCTATCCACTAAATCTGATACATCTCGGAATCCACACGTCTGGGGCGGCCCCTCGGCCCGAGAGAGCCAGCGGCCTTCGCACATTGCATATCGCCTCTTCCTTTGGACGAAATCCGCGATATGCAAGGCGGTATCACGCCTGCAGATCGTAGAAAAGCCCCGTCGGGCCGATTTGAAGCAGTAGAAAACACCTCGACGAGTTCGGGGATAATTCTAGGATTCCAAAAATTGCTCGACGGCGGGGTAATAATGGTGATATCGGGCGTATCTGGATTTCTTCGGTTCGCTGCTCCACATGTTCGGGGCACCCCGAGGACCCCCTGCTCAGTACTTCTGAGTGTGAAACATCCCCGATTCCCACGATTCCGGTCGTGTTAGCCGCTGAAAATTGCCAGACGGGGATTCAGAAGGATCTGATTCTGGTCTACAACCCAATCCTCAAAATTCTGAGGGAAGTCTGGCTCCGATGAAATAATAAAAGTCTGGCAGACCTAACGTGCCGAATGTAGAGGATGAATTCCGCACATCCGTAACGATAGGGTACAGCGTTAACCGTAGGGGTCGTAGCCAACGATAATAAGCTGTGATATTGTTACTTAATCACATGGTCAAATGTGCTCGATGCGGACGTGATGTGGATGATCTTCAAAGTATCTCGCCAGATGCTATCACGAAGGAACTAGTCGACTCAATCGATCACGGCAAAGAAGACTTTGCCGGGGAGGGTGACCTGAAAGTTTGCGCCGAGTGCATGGATGAATTGAAGCGAGACTGAAAACAAAGCGGGTATGCTTACTGACTATTTTAGCACGATCTGGAGTACAGGATTCGCGCGTTCTATCTTGTATGCCCACATCGATCTGCCGATATGCTGTCAGGTACTGCATGACCGATATAGAGCCTGAATTCAGCAAGTCATATTTTGTTCTCTCGAGTACCGCTAAGACAGTTTCTCCAACATTTCGGTTACGCTGTCTTGAAGCCTCTCGGCGCGTTCAGCTGTTTCTCCCGGTCCGTGCTGGTCCTGTACGTAGAGGGACTCGAAATAGTAGATCAGATTCAACATGACATAGATTGGTTTTCGGTCGTCAAAGCCTCTCGGAAGCGAGCGGATAGATTCGTAGCCCCTTCGAAAGGCACGTTCCGTGTTCTCGGACCTGGAATCAAATGTCGGCATACACGTTCGCCAATAATCAAACTCACCCGGCGCCGCGATAGCGTGTTCAGAATCAACCATGCACGCCACACGATCATTGACCACTGCGACATGTTCCGGCGTTGCCCAGCCGTGACAACAGACTGGCTCGCCTGTGTTCTCGAAGGTATCCGGATGCTCACTCAAAAAGTCGATCACAGCATCTGCGATATCAACGTGGCCATGTCGAGCAAGGACTGGGCGATGGGAACGGACGTAATCAAGAGCGGCAGCATCCCATTCGTCGTATCCGGAGATCGTAACGCTGCCGTTCTGGGACCGGAACTGGCCATATCGTTCGATCACGTTGGCCGTCTCGGTATGTAACGTCGCCAGCCCTCGTCCGGTAGCATATGCCCACCCCTCGTCTGTAGGCTGACCCTCGTCGGGTGTCGGCGCATCGGGATGCCATGCGGCAACGTAGTAGTCATCCTCTGTCAGCAGAATCTCGGGGACTGGAACGGACGTTTGCTGGCCGACGAATGCGGTGACACCTCCTTCGATACCGGCGCTCCCTGTCAGCCCGGTATCACCCTTGTAGACCGCCCGGCGTCCGTCAACAGATACCTCGTACACCTCGTGAGGTGGGACATCGTGCAGCTGGCGAACGATTCTATGCGAGGCGAAGTGCTTCTCCAATTTCTTTTCAACTGTTGTCTTCATAGGTTGGTGCCAGGTGTCGGCTGGCGACCGGTCGTACGTAGCACAGTGCTACAGCTACGACCGGGAAAAGACAGTGTAACTTTCTGGAGCGGTATAAAAAAGATTACTGTTCGTAAACACCGCGCATTTATAACCACTCGTGGATGCGCGATATGCACCCTGTATTCAGCATGGCTACAACAAATTTTCAGTGACTGATAGTTTCAACAGAGCAGGAAATCTGTGGTTAAGAACTGCTCAGCAGATCCAGCTGATTCCTCGTCAACTTGCTCGTACATCTCATCCGGGAACGGGAGACTGCCCCAGATCGAGTAAGGGCACTGGTCTTGGCCGATACAGTAGCGCTGCAGATCGTCGTTGTCGCAGTTCATCGGCAACGGCGTGTCGCCGTCGATCGTGTTCGAGAACTCGTAGCGAACCTGGTACTCGGTCTCCTGCTCGTCGTACCACGGCCACCGGGAGAAGACGTTCTTGAGGTCCGCGACGATCTCGTCGAGGCTGCGGTCCTGATACTGCGGGAGCCACATCACCATTCGCGCGAAGTTGTAGAGGTCCTTCCGCACCGGCTTCTTCTCGTGCAACCGCTCCTCCATATTGGCCATACAGGGAAGTTCGAAGAGGTCCTCGATCTCCCGCCCCTCGATCTGTTCTGCGCCGGCCCCGGCTCGCCCGATCCGGTACGTGTTGACGCGCCCGTCGCGGTCGATCGTGACGGCCGAGTGGGATTCGTGGTCGGCCAGCGTCTTCGCGAGACTGCTCGGACTCGAGATCCAGTCCGTTACGGAGGATTCCCAGTCGTCATCGGTATCGTACGCGTCGACCGCCCGGTAGAGTTCTTTCGCGGTGTGGAACTCTCCCGTTTGCGCGACGTCGTCGGGGGCCTCACTCAGGGCTCGTCTGAGCACGCGGATCGTTCGTTCGCCACGATCCCAGTTCCGCCAGATCCGTTCGTGATGGCCCGTCTCAAGGAAGCGGTCGATCCGCTCCGTAATCGCGGACTCGTTCGTGGTCAACCACGTTAGCTGGTCGTCAGAGAGGCCGTCCTCCTGCACCCGCAAGAGCTTCTTGAACGCCCGCTCAGCGTAGTCACGATACTGTCTGTCGAAATCACCGACCGGGACGTACAGGTGGTTGTCTTTCACTCGCGTCAGTATCTCCTCGCCGTCGTCAATCCCCGTCGATGCCTCGCCCTCCCGAACGAGACAGTTCCGTGACGCCGCCGCCATCGGGATTTCGAGGTACAGACCATCCCCGAACTCCGGCATCTCTGCGATGCCCGTACAGACCCGTCCCGGATGCGGGCCATCCTCGCCGGGCTCTTTGCTGTACAGGACGTCGGCGATGTCCTGCTGGAGCGACCCATCGCCGTGGGCGCGGATGAGTGAGGCGAGGTTGTTGACGTACAGCTCCCGGATATCGTAGAGCACCTGGATGTTCCGGGCCGATGCGTGCTCGAACTTCGGATGCTTCTTAACACAGGTCGCGCTTAACGTGGCGAGCACGGCGAGGGTCCCTGGTTCGTCGACGAACGGTTCCTCGGCGGCGTCGGCGCGAACCTGCTCTTTGAACGCGGCCGTCCCGAACCGCTCGATATCGTTCACAAGGTCCTCGGGTTGATCCTCACCGTCGACGACGTATCGGTTGTAGCCACGCGTAAACAGTTGGTTGATACGGGTATCACCGTTCTCCAGCGGGAGTGCCGCAACTCGATACGCCATGTCCTCGTCCTCGGTAGGCGTACTGGGACTCATTCGTCGATCACCTTGGGCGTCGCCGACCGGACGTCGAACTCCGGGCTCTCGATGGGTTGGACGATGCTGCAGACGTCGGCGTGAAGCGAGTAAGGCAGGCGGGCGACACGCCGGCGGTCGGCCGTCACGACGGGGTCGATGGGAATCTCGTAGGTCTCGAGGAGGAGGTCGTTCAACACTTCGCGACTCTGTTCGTCGTACCGATGTGCGGAGTCGGTATCTAGAAGGTAGACATGGACACCTTGCCCGCTGTATACGACCATCGTCTCCTCGGCGTCGAAGTCGTCCGCAAAGATGTCGCGCACCTCGAACCCGTACTCGATGGCGCGGTCGACATCCTCGAAGGCATACGGATACCCCTCGGGAGCGGCGTCGAGGATCCCTGCGGCGTCGAGGAGCGCATCGTCGTCCCGGTTGCCGAGGTCCTCCGAGACCATGTCCGCTGCTCGGTCCCTGGCGATCTCTTTCGCGTCGATATCGATCAGGAGAACCCACGGCCGCTCCCAGTGATCCAGTGCGTAGTAGACGGCGTCGGGCCGTGGATCCGGTTGCTCCAGTACCTCCGGGTCAGCGAGCGCGAACTTGCTTCGGCCGAGGGGGTCGCTGCGAGCCGGGTGCCGAATGAACTCCACAACGTCCTCGAAGTCGCCGAATTCGGGGATCATCCGTTCCCCGGATGCATCCGTCTGCCACGTATCCCGGCGGATGAAGTCCTTGTCAGGGACGGCGTCTTTGCGAACCGGGTGCGGCTCTCGAAAGGCGACGGCGTACTGTTTCGGGCCGGTCGACGTAATGAATCCGGGGAGGTTGTCGATGTAGCGGGGGAACTCCTCGGCGTAGTACGCGTATATCTCCTCGCAAGTCGCTTGTCGCCACGTCATTGGTTGACCTCCCGATCGAGATTCTTGAACCCTCGAACGGTGGTCATCCCCGCTGCATCGAAGTCCGCCACAGCGTCTTGGATCGTCGAGAACGACCGGGCGTCCCGTCCGCTGACGCTCTCTTCGAGCCGGTCCGCGTCGGCCAGTCGGTCCAGCACTTCGACGGCCGTCTCTCGGTTGTTGAACGCCCAGATTGCGTCTGCGTCTACCGACCGCAGCTTCTCGTAATCGTTGACCGGTGCGTGGGTGTTATTGCTCGGGAGTTCTGCTTCCCCGACCCAGACGAGTTCACCACCCGCGTCGAATCCGGCGACATCGACCTACTGGTGAATGTCGACAAAGACAAAACTGCTGCCCACCGGGCCGTCCAGTCAGTCGTCAGTGATCTCGAAGACCAGCGGTTCGAAGGGGACAGAAACACGTTCCAGCCACTCGTCGAATCGACGGACAGCGTCCGACGAATTGGCGACCAACTCCGCCCGCAGTTCGACGACTGGATCATATTGGTCGGCTCCGACCAATTCACTGAGATCAAAAGGAGGTGTGCGCGGATGGCGAATGGCGAAATACGGGACCAATTAATTGCCGCGGGACGGAACTTTGAGACCACAACCCCGGCACGATCGAGGAGGGGTTGGACGTCGACCTCGCCGAACGGAAAGACGGGATCCCAATCCGATTATCAAAATGCCGACGCCACTCCGCTATCTACTGTCTTTCTTCGACCACGAGTACCCGTAGATCGTTGACGTTCGTTCCGGTCGCTCCCGTTCTGAGCAAGGCGGTGGCGTTCTCGAGTACCGGATAGGCATCGTTCCGGCTGAGTGCGTCTCTGGCCGCCGTATCGTCGACAGTGTCGGCGTCCGCTATGGCGCCGGCGGCATCGGTCGCACCGTCGATCCCGTCTGTGTCGACCGCGGCGACGACTGCTGGGACACCGAGTTCGACCGCTCCGCTCAGGACGAACTCCTGATTCGGCCCCCTGTCCGTAGTCGTCGCCGAGCGTGACGGTCGTCTCGCCCCCGAGAGGACGATCGCGGGCGTCTCGATCGGGTCGCCCATTGTAGCGATCTCCTCAGCAACGGCGGCGTGGGTCTTCGCGGCCTCGCGGGCCTCTCCTCGAACGCGAGCGGAGAGGACCATCGTCTCGTAGTCGTGCTCGGTCGCAACCTCGCGGGCGGTATCCAACGCAGTGTGTGCACTCGCCACGACGTGCACCGCAGCGCGATCGAACGACGTGTCGTCCGCCGTTGGCGTTTCGGGAAAATCACCGCCTGCGCCCGCACGGAGGTGCTCGCGAACCGGGTCCGGGACATCGACGTCACGGCGGTCGAGCACGTCGAGCGTGTCCCGGAACGTCGTCGAATCCGGTGAGAGCGGCCCGCTGGCGATCACTGCGGGATCGTCGCCGACGACGTCGCTGATCGCCAGTCCGACGACGGTCGCCGGTGCCACAGCGCGGGCAAGCCGTCCACCCTTGATCGCCGAGAGGTGTTTCCGGACGGCGTTGATCTCCTCGATCGGCGCTCCGCTGGCCAGCAGGGCATCCGTCGTTGTCCGGAGGTCAGCAAGTGATAGCTCGCCCGCAGGTGCGGGAAGCAGTGCGCTGCCTCCGCCCGTGATGCAGCCGATCACGAGGTCGTCCGATCCGACGCAGTCAGCCAGATCGAGGACACGGGCGGCGCTCTCGACGCCGCGCTTGCTTGGCACGGGATGATCGCCCGGAAGCACCTCGACGTGTTCGGTCTCGACGGGATCGTCCGTCACCACGGCACCGCCGTCGATGCGTTCGCCCAGCAGCGCTTCGAGCGCTGCGGCAAAGTGCCCAGCGGCGTTTCCCCCGCCGAGCACGAGAACCCGCTCGTAGGTGTCGAGCTCGTATGTCGCGGTAGCGCCGTCGACGCTCCTCACTGCCAGTACGGCCTCGTCGAGCGACAGCGTATCGCTGACGACGGTCCGAGGATGAGCCGCCTCGATCCCGGCGGTGAGACAGTCCAGCGCGACGTCTGCAGCGTCGCTGGACGCCAGCGCCGATCGATTCTCGATGGAAATCCTGTGTGCGTTCATACGTCAGGTGTGCGGATCAGGACTGCGCCTCGCGCTTGAGCAGTGCCGTCAGGAACTCGGCGTGACACCACGCAGCGGCGCAGCGAAGGAGATGACGTCTCGCTTCTCGAGGGCGGCTGCCATCTCGTTGTACGCCGTGCGCATGTGGCCCAGTTCTTCCGCGATGCGGTCGAACGGAACGTCCCGGAGCACGTCGTTGTCGAACTCCTTCTCGAAGTCCATGCCCGTATCCCACTCCTGTTCGACGAACTGCTCGAAGCGCTCGCGCGTCGAGAGGTGTTCTGGAATGTGACCCGCCGCGTCGGCGTGGCCGGTGATCGTCAAGAGCACCTCGTCGCCCTGCTCGCGCTCGCCACGGTCGTAGCGGAACTGCGCATGCCAGGCCGTGTACTGCATCCACGGTCCGTTGCCGCCGTGCTGGTGGACGTCGTGATCGCGGTGGAAACCGCGGAACCGCTGAAGCCCGCCAAGTCGCGGGTCCTGAAGGCTCGCTACCGCCCGCTCGCCCGCCCGCTCGATGTGCTCGCCGAACACCTCTTCGAGCCCGAAGTAGGCAGGTGCGAGCAGCGTAATATCCGGGCGTTCGTCGCGCTCGCCGTCGGGGGTGTACCGGCGCGGCACGGGGGTCCCGTCGACGGCGAAGCAGCGCTCGATGCCCGGTTCCAGCAGGGATCGAAGCTCGTCGACCCGCTCGGCGATGTCGTCGAGGGCGCCCGTATCAACGCCTCCAGCCCTATTCTCGGTTCGGGCGACATCCCCCGCTCGCCCGGCGGCTTCGATCCGGTCGAGCGCGTCGGCCGCCTGCTGTACGGCGGCGAGGAACGCGCAGTTCACCCACAGCGTGTAGCCGGACTCGATGGCTCCCTCGTGGATGCTCGTCGTGCTCTCGATCAGGTGGGCGTTGGCGTCGTACAGTTCCGAGCGGGCGACCCCCACTGCGGCGTCGATACACTCGACTGCGTCCGACAGGAACGCCTCGTCCGCCGATTCGAGGTCGTCGGACGCGTCAAGTGCAAGCACCACGTGCGAGATGATCCTGATCCCGTGGGCGACGTTGTCCTCCTGGCGGTAGATCGACTGGTCGGTGCCGTCGAGCCCGTACCGCTGGTACCACCGGCCGTCGTCCTCGACGGCGATCAGAAAGCGGGCCGCCTCGACAATACGGTTACGGCAGGCGTCCGGCCTGACGCCGTGGCGAAGCGCCGTCAGCCAGGCGCGCGTGATCGAGGCGACGTCGCGCGGGTAGACGTAGGGGTACCGGTTGTCGGGATCGCAGCCAGGGGCACCGCGCCGTCAACGTCGGCGTCGTAACTCAGCTCGTCCAGCACGTCGAGATGGAATGCCGGGTCGTCGATCGGCGCGTCGACATGCTGGGAAACGATACTGTCCGTCGTCGGCTGCTGCGAGTGTTTCATAGGTAGGGAAAGCGGGGGATTAGCCGCGAGTGATAGGTTGCGTGTCGGTGCGCTCACCGCTGACACCGCGCGTCTTGATCGAAGCCGTCGTCTCCGGATCGAATAGATAGACGTCTTCGGCGGCGATTCGGGCCGTCACCTCGTCGTCCGGGTCGGGGTAGATGCCCGGCGGCACGCGCGCCGTCAGCGACCGGTCACCGACGTCGAGATAGACGAAGTTGTCGTTCCCCTGATACTCGGTGACCGTGACTGTCGCGGGGAACCGAGAGCCGTCGGTCGCTTCCTCGGGCAGTTCGTCGAGGTGGAGATCTTCGGGCCGGACGCCGAATCGGACCGACTCGCCACCGATGTCGTCCTCGAGGGCCTCGCGGGGAACCTTGCCGAGCGTAGTGCCTCCGACATCGATGGCGTACCCATCCTCATCCTCGCGGGCGACGGCGTCAAAGACGTTCATCGCCGGACTGCCGAGGAACGCGCCGACGAACTCGTTGTTCGGGTGATCGTAGGCGACTTCCGGCGGGTCGACCTGCTGGACGACGCCGTCGTTCATGATCGCGATCCGGTCGGCCATCGTCATCGCCTCGGTCTGGTCGTGCGTGACGTACACCGCGGTGACGTCGAGGTCCGACTGGATGCGCTGGAGCTCCGTGCGCATGTGTGACCGGAGTTTGGCGTCGAGATTCGATAGCGGCTCGTCAAGCAGGAACACGTCCGGGTCGCGGACGATCGCCCGGCCCAGTGCAACGCGCTGTTTCTGCCCGCCGCTCATCGCCTCGGGCTTGTCGTCGAGTAACTCCTCGATGCCCAGCATCTCCGCGCTCTCGTGCACTTGTCGTTCGCGCTCGTCGGCCGACATGTCGGTCGAATGCTTGAGCCCGTAGCCCATGTTCTGGCGGGCGGTCATGCGCTTGTACAGCGCGTAGCTCTGGAACACCATCGCCACGTTCCGCTCGCTTGGCGCGAGGTGTTGCACTTCTCGGTCGGCGATCTCGATCGTCCCCTCTGTCACCGTCTCCAGGCCGGCGATCATCCGCAGCGTCGTCGACTTGCCGCAGCCCGAGGGCCCGACAAGGACGAGAAACTCGCCGTCCTTGACGGTCACGGACACTTCGTCGACGGCGGTCTCGGTTCCTTCGGCGTCGTCGTAGATTTTCGTGATGTCGTGTAGCGTGAGTTCAGCCATCGGTAGTCACCTCCGGGTGATCGTGGTCGCCGTCGGGCGCTTCCCTGCCCGCCGCCCTCCCTGTCGGCGTCACGACCGTCGAATCGCCGCTGTGACGAACGTCGTAGCGCCGCCCGTGGCAGTGGAGCGTCACCTCCGTCGTTCCGAGCCCTTGCCCGGAGCCGAAGCCAGTGACAGGCTCGACGGTCGGCATCCCCGACTCGATACCGAGGCCGAGCGCGGCCTGGGCGAAGCCGAAGGCGCTCCCGGCGCTCCAGGCAGCCGGCTCGCAGGAATCGGGGTGGCGGGCCCGGCCCGCGTCCACGTCGACGTCGTCGAGGCCAACCAGCAACTCGGGGAACCCCCAGTGGCCGGGATCGGCGGTCGCGCCGGTCTCCAGTGCGTTCAGTCCCCGCCCAACCAGTGCCGCGGCGGCGTCGGCGCGATCATAGCGCGCACAGCCCATCGCGGCGATGCTGGTATCGTGCGGCCAAACGCTGCCGCGATGGTAGGACAGCGGGTCGAACGCGTCGTGGGACGCAGAGTACGTTCTGAGTCCAGCGTCGGTTAGCATATCCGGCGCCAACAGCCTCCCGATCGCGTCGTCAGCACGCTCCGGTTGGACGATCCCGCTCCAGAGCGCGTGGCCCTGGTTCGAGGCGACGGCGTCGACCGCGCCATCGGCGTCGAGCGCGAGCGCGTAACATTTCTCGTCAGGCAGCCAGAACTCCCGATCGAACGCCTCGCGGAGGCGCTCTGCGTGCTCGGTCAGCCGCTCCGCAAGCCGGTCGTCACCACGGGCCGCCGCGAGGTCGGAGACGCCGCGGAACGAGCGGTAGGCGTACCCCTGTACTTCCGCGAGCGCGATGGGCGGCGTCGCTGGGGTGCCGTCAGGCCGTGCGATTGCCCTGTCGCTGTCTTTCCACCCCTGGTGGGTGAGCCCGTGCTTGTGGTCGTGTGGTTCGTACCACACGAATCCGTCTTCGTCGCCGGTCGTGACCGTCCACTCGACGGCCCCGAGGGCAGCGTCGTACAGTTCGTCGGTGATCGCGTCCTCGCCGGCCCACTCAGCGTAGGCGGCGACGAGCGCCGCGAACAACGGCGTCGCGTCGACCGTCCCGTAGTACGGCGATCGGATCGACCGGCCGAGCGCCGGCAGATCGCCCCGTCGCCCCTCGTGGGGGATCTTGCCCGGTTCGGCGAGCGTCTCGGGATCGGTCGTCGAGGCCTGCCGCCCGGCGAAGTAGGTCAGCACCCTCCGGGTCAGTTCCGGGGCGAACGGCAGCGTCTGGAAGCCGACCAGCAGTGCGTCCCGCCCGAACGGCGCGACGAATCGTGGCGCACCCGCAGCAGGGACACCCTCGGGCAGCAAGAGCGCCTGCAGGGTGTCGGCCGCGGCGTCGAACAGTCCAGGGTATGACGTCATCGATACCGACGGATCGAAGGACAGGTCGACCCGGCCGCGCGTCGGCCCGAACCGTGCCATTGCGACGACCGACGCCTCCTCTCCCGGCGCTATCCTGAGCGTCCGGCTGACCGTCGTGCGGACGGCGTCGGCTGCCGTCTCGGCCGTGCTGTCGCTCGTTCCTGCCAGTTGGACTGTTGCGCTTCGGGTCGTCCCGTCCGGCGACGTACCGGCAGTCGGCTGCCGCCCTTCCAGTCCGTCGCGCTCAGGTCGCGATGGACCGGGTCGCGCGGCGTAAAAAGCCCGGAGACTCGAAGACGTGCCGGAAGTCGGAAGCAGCGGTCAGTTCGACGTCGACCACGCGCTTCTTCGGCGTGTAGTTCCGGAGTGTCGTCTCGACGGTCATCACGTCGCCGTCGATGGCGACATTCTTCTTTACCAGGAACTTGCGGGCATCGCCTCGACCTTCGCCCGGCGCGGCGCCGATCAGCACGGTCGTTACGCCGTCCGGACCGGCCCGCCGGTCGAGCCGGTCCCAGCCGTTCTCGGGCTCGTCGTGGTCGGTTACTGCCACCTCAAACTCGCCGAGGTACTGCGTGTCGTTGGCGTACACGCCAGTTTCAGCGCGATCGGACCGGACGTCTCCGTACTCCCCAACGACGCAGACGGCGCCGTCGCGGACCGCCAGGGCGCAGCCGTCCGGGATCATCTGATCACCTCGCCGTCGGCGCCGAACTGGTGGACTGCGTCGTCCGGCAGTTGGAGCGTCACGGTCGACCCGGAACTGACGGCGCCGGGCCGGTCGCGCAGTCGTGCGGTGACCCAATCGCCGCCGCAGTCGACCTCGATCTCGTAGGCGTTGCCCAGCGGCTCCACGACGAGCACCTCGCCGTCGAGCTCGTACGCCCGACCGGCGCTGGCCTGCTGGCCGCCCTCCTCGGCGATTGTCACGTCCTCCGGTCGGATGCCGACGGTCGCCGTGCCCGAGAACGGGTCGTCGAGCCCGGTCACGGAGCCGTCGGCGTCGCCCCGCTCGAGACGGTCGGGATCGAGGAAGTTCATCGACGGCTCTCCGAGGAACCCGGCGACGAACTCGTTGACCGGGTTCTCGTAGACCTCCTTCGGCGTCCCGATCTGCTGGAGTTCGCCGTTGTTCATCACGGCGATCCGGTCGGCCAGGCTCATCGCCTCCTCCTGGTCGTGGGTGACGTAGACGGTGGTCGTGCCGAGGCGCTGCTGGAGGCTGCGTAGTTCCGAGCGGGTCTGGACCCGGAGCTTGGCGTCGAGATTCGACAGGGGCTCGTCCATCAGGAACGCTTTCGGCTCGCGAACGATGGTTCGTCCCAGTGCGACGCGCTGGCGCTGGCCGCCGCTGAGCTGGCCCGGCTTGTTGTCCAGTAGGTCGTCGATCTCCAGCAGTTCTGCGGTCCGGCGGATCTGTTCGTCGGCCTCCTCCTCGCTGACGTCCATCTTCGCGAGCGGGAAGGCGAGGTTCCCCCGAACGGTCTTGTGGGGGTACAGCGCGTAGCTCTGGAACACCATCGAGAGGTCCCGCTTCTGGGGCAGCCGTTCGGTGACCTCTTCGCGGCCGATCTCGATGCTGCCCTCGGAGGGTACTTCCAGTCCAGCGATCATCCGCAGCGTCGTCGACTTGCCACAGCCTGAGGGGCCCAGCAGGACGAGCAACTCGCCGTCCCGGACCGTCAGGTCGAGGTCCTTGACTGCGACGAGGTCGTCGAACCGCTTCGTGATGCCCCGGAGTCGGACCTCCGAGTTCTCGTCAGAGCTAAGTGAGGCGGCGTCCGCGGCGTCGGCGGCGGTAGGGGTGCGTTCAGTCGCCATGTTATCCCTCCACCGCCCCGAAGGTCAGGCCCTCAACCATGAACTTCTCCAGGTAGGTGAACATCACGATCAGCGGGATGCTCGTCAGCAGCGACGCCGCCATGATTTGGCCCCAGACCTGCCGGAAGCTCGAGGACAGCGCCTCGATGCCGATCGGCAGCGTGAACACGCTCTGGGACTGGAGGAAGATGCTGGCGAACAGGTACTCGTTCCACGCGATCATGAACGTGAAGAAGAACACGGCCACGATCGCGGGTGCCGATAGTGGCAGCGTGATCTTGAAGATCACTTCTAGCCGCGAGTAGCCGTCCATGATCGCCGCCTCCTCGATCTCCTCCGGGATCGACCGGAAGTAGTTGCCCAGCATGTACAAGGAGACAGGCAGCGTCTGAACCAGGTACGTGATGAACAGGCTGGCCAGCGAGTCGACGAAGCCGAGCCAGACGATCACCTGGAACATCGGCACGACCAGCAGAATGCCCGAGAACATATACACCATCAGGACGCCACGGGACATGATCCCGCGCCCCCGGTAGTCGAGTCGGGCGAAGCTGTACGCGCCGAACGTGGCGACGAGCACCGACGCTCCCGCGGTAGTCGTCGCGATGACGAAGCTGTTCTTGAAGTACGTCAGGAACGGGAACGTCTCCGGCCCGAACACGGTCCGGTAGTGTTCGAGCGTCAGATTCTGTGGGATTAGCGTCGGCGGCAGCGTGTACAGGCTGGACTCGGGTAGCAGACTCGCCAGCGCCATGTAGTAGAACGGGAACAGCGTGATCAGTAGCGTCAGCCCGAGCGCGACGTAGAACACGACGCGTTCGGCGAGTGACGTCTCGAGCGTGCTCTCGCTGAGCCCGAGCGCAGTCTTGAACGAGTCGACGACGTGTCGGTAAGTGGATTGTTTCGTACTCATCGTATCACCAGTCCAGCGCCCAGGCGACGTACGCGAGGACGAACACGATGAGCGCTACGAATAGCACCATCGAGATCGCGGCCGCCTGTCCGTGATCGTAGTTTGCGAACGCCACCTGGTACGCGTAGATCGGTAGCGTCTCGACGCGACGGGTTAGTAGCCAGATATCCGCGAACTTGTTGAAGTTCCAGATCCACCGCAGCAAGAACACCGTCGCCAGGATGTACTTCAGCTCCGAGAGCGTGATGTCCTTGAACTGCGCGAACTTTGAGGCGCCGTCGATCTTCGCTGCCTCGTACATGTCGCCGGGAATCGCCTGCACGCGCGCGATCAGCATCAAGAACGCGAACGGGAAGTATCGCCAGGCGTCAATGAGGATCACCGCCCAGATCGCGGTGTCGCCGTTGCTCAGAATGTCTATTTGGCCGGCATACAGCCCTAACACGTCGCTGCCCAGGAACGGGAGGACGCCGTATAGCGGGTCGAGCATGAACCGCCAGACGAAGGCAACCGAGATCAGCGGCGCGACGTAGGGCAACAGCACCATTCCACGGAGGTACCGACGACCCCGGAACGAGCGATTGAACAGCAACGCGGCCCCGAGGCCGCCGAGCGTTGCCAGGGTCGTGCTGAAGAACGTAAACATGATCGTCGTCCGGAGCGCCGACCAGAACGCGCTGCTGCCGAACAGATCGTAATAGTGCTGCAGTCCGATCCACTGTGGCGCCTCGTCCGGCCGCAGCGGTACGATGGTGAAACTCAGGTAGACGTTGTACAGCACCGGATAGAGGATCACAGCAGCGATCAACAGTAACGCCGGTGCGATCAGCGCGTACCCCAGCAACGCCTCCTTCTCCTCGATCGTTCGATCGCCGCTACGGGTTAGTGAGATCATAGTTCAGAATAGCTACGGGGAGTCAGTTGATGACGTCGCGCATCTCGCTGGCGACATCGTCCGCGACCGTCTGGGCATCCTCGCCCTCGGAGACGCGCCTGACCGCCTGCGCGATGAGGCTGCGACTCGTGATGTCGCCGAACGCGGGGATCATCTGGCCGTCGACGTAGCCGAACCGCTCGATGTTGTCGAACGCCCCGGAGATGTTACTCAGTGTCTCCTGGCCCCACTCCTGGAGCGTCTCGTTGTCGCGGTAGGCCTCGCTCTCGGCCGTCGACGTGAGCACGGGGTTCATTCCGCCGGGAGCCATGTGCAGGAAGTCGACATACTGGTCGCCGCTGAGCACGTGCTCGACGTACGCTTCGGCGGTCTCGCGATTGGCGTCCGAGGCCGTATCGAGGATGTTGAACAGGACGAGCTGGCCAAACGAGCTGCGCCGATCGCGCTCGATGTACGGTGCGAACGCCGTGTCGTCCGCCATCCCATCGGTGTTGCTCGAAACGTCGCCCATGATGTACGACGAGTACATGATCATGTGACACTGCTCGTTGAGGTACGTGTTGTTAGCCGTCTCAAACGTGTTGGCACCGGGCGGACTGAACTCCGCCAGCGAGCCGTAGAACTCGAGCGCCTCCACCATCGCGTCGCTGTCGAACACGATTTCCCCGTCGCTGTTGAACACTCGCGCGCCGTTTGAGCGAGCGTAAGGGGTGAAACACTGCCGCGCAAACGGCGTCTCGTCGGAGCCGACGACGATGCCGTACTCATCGTTGTCCGGGTCATGTAGCGTCTCCGCGGCGTCGAGTATGGCGTCCCAGGTGGTCGGCGCGTCCAGCCCCGCATCGTCGAATGCGCTCTGGCGGTACCAGAACCCCTGCACCCAGCCGTGTGCCGGCACGGCCAGCAGGTTCCCGTCGCTTGAGGTCGCGAGCGATAGCGCGCCCTCGGCGAAGTCGTCGCGCCCGATGCTATCGACGACTGATTCCGCCGACTCCGTCGATAGCAGGTCCTCGCTCCCGAGGTTCTGCATGGGGTCGAGCCCCCACTCGCCGAACGCGGGTAGCGTCCCCGATGCGGTCGCCGAAGAGATCTGGGTCGGCAGGTCCCCCTCCTCGACGGGGACCAGGTCGATCGTTCCGTCGCTCTCGGACTCGAAGCTCTCGATCAGGCCCTCGATCACCTCCTGGCGATCCTGCTCGACCTGCGTCGTCCAGTACGTCGTCTCGGTGTCTTCGTTATCGTCTCCGCCCCCACCTATGCAGCCCGCTAGTCCACCGGCGAGCATCGCTGCGCCGATCCCTTTCAGCACCGTTCGCCGTTCGCGTCCGGTCTTCGGATCTGTCATGGTTATCCATCATCAAATGTATGGAACAACCACTTAAATCTTTGGGCCACTGTATTCACTAGAGTAACTACTCAATTCACTTACGATCGAAACCGGCCGAATAGCACAGCAGAACGGTCCGAAACTCCCCGGTATCAAGCGCCAGCATCGTCCATCCGCTGGGACCCGCCCACTGCAATAGCGTCGCCCGGTTGCTCCGCGCTGCAGATCCCACGTCGGCGGCTAATCGTGCGTGTACCCCATGACGGTGTGACGGAGGTGAACGCCAAGATGCTGCTCAAAGGGCGGCTATCTAACGCAAACATATATACATTTGCTACTAGTTGGTTACTACAGTGAATACTGATTGCCCAGCTCCTCCGACCGCGACCGGCACGGCATCTAAGTCCCTTTGCTACCAAGAGGTGCGATAATGGACGAGGACGAGCTCCGCGACGGGTTACGGGAAGCCGGGCTTTCCCAGTACGAGGCCGACGCGTACCTCGCAGTGCTGGAGCGGGGTACAGCGCCCGCCGTCAAGATCGCCGAGCAGACGGGCATCCCGAAATCCCGGATCTACGATGTCATCGAGGACCTCGAACGCGACGACTACGTCGAGACGTTCGAGCAGGATTCGACGCTGTCGGCACGGCCGCGCGATCCCTCGGAGGTGATGTCGGACCTCCAGCAGCGCGCGAACAAGCTCGCGACGACTGCGGAGGCGATCGAGGATCGCTGGGAGCGCCCCGAGATCAGCGGCCACAAGATTTCGATCGTCAAGCGATTCGACTCCGTCGTCGAGCAGTTCAGAGCCGCGGCCGAGGACGCGACAAGCCGGATCCAGATCGCAGTCTCGCCGTCGCAGTTCGAGGCGGTCCGACCGGCGCTCGAAGACGCCATCGACCGCGGCGTGTTCGTCAAGCTCTGCGTGGCGACGGGGCTGGAGGATCCCCACGCCGTCGACGAGATGGAGTTCGCGGACGTTGCCACCGAGGTCCGCCACCGAACGCTCCCGGCACCGTTCACCGCACTGATCGACCGTTCACACACGTTCTTCTCCTCGCAGTCCCACCCGACCGATCAGTACGGCATTATCATCGACGATCTTACCCTGACGTACGTGTTCCACTGGTACTTCCAGGGCGCACTCTGGGGGACCTGGCCACACGTCTACGACTCAGTCGCGGAGGGCACGAAACTGGAGTATGTCAACGTCCGCGAGTGTGTCCAGGACATTGCGCCGATCGTCAACGACGAGACAGCGATCCCAGCCACCGTTAACGGGTTCGACCTCCAGACGGGCGAGGATGTCAACCTCTCGGGGAGATCACCGAGATCATCTCGGCAGCCCCACCGAACGACGACGGCTCCCTGACACTGACACAGCTCGCCGGCCAGGCGACGATCGTACTCGAAGCCGACGGTCGGGAGTACGGTATCGGCGGCCGTGGTGCGACCCTCGAAGACATCGAGGCGACCCGGATCGTACTCGATCAGCCCGAGGGCTGGTCGGAGGAGGAACTGAAATGCGCTACGGACTCAACCAGGCCGGCTTCCCGTCCGACGAGTTCGAGGAAACCTGCTCGATTCTCTCCGCGACGGGCTACGACGGCATCGAACCGAACGTCGAGCGCGACGGCCCCCTGACGACCGAGGCGGGACGCCGAAAAGTAGCTGAGGTGGTCGAAACCCACGGCCTGGAGGTGCCCGCTATCTCGACGATCAGCCACTGGGAGTACCCACTCTCGAGCGCTGACGAGAAACTGCGTGAGATCGGTCTTGAGATCAGCCGCGACATGATCGACGCCGCGGCGGCGCTGACGCCGAAGACGTACTGATAGTCCCTGCCGTGATCGAAGACGGCATGACCTACGACGCCGACTACGAGCGCGCCGTCCAGTCGGTTCGCAAGCTCGCCAGCTACGCAGCTGACTGTGGCGTCGGCGTAGCAATCGAGAACGTACAGAACAACTTCCTGCCCTCTCCCGACGAGTTCGCGGCGTTTCTCGACGACGTCGAGGACGCCGGCCCGGTCGGGGCGTACTTCGACGTCGGGAACGCGCTCCGTTCGGGACTACCGAGCCGGTGGCTGCATACACTCGATGGCCGCATCGCGAAGATCCACGTCAAAGACTGGCTCACGGACGCCCACCGGGTCACCTACCCGCCCCAGGGTGACGTGAACTGGGAGCGCACGCTTAACACCCTCGACACGATCGGCTATGACGGCTGGATCACCGTAGAGGTGCCGGCCTACTCGTCGTTCCCCGAGCGCATGCCCGCGGACATGCTCGACACTATAACGTTCCTCTTCGAGGACGAGGGTGACCGACGATGACCCGGACGATCGTCGTCGGCCCGCTGTTCGATGACGTCTGGCCGCTCGCGGCCGATCACCTCCGGGAGCTGTGGGCCGAGCGCGGCTCTGTCGAGTTTCGGCGCCTCGACGAGACACCGGATCGGCTCGTCGACGTCCTGGACGAACCGGGGAGGTAACCGAACTCGCGGCGCTGGGCGTGCCAGTCACCGAGACTGACGCCGAGCAGCTCACCGCGCTGGAGTCGGCGTTCGTCATGACCGACTCGATGTACGCCGTCGACGGCGACGCACACGAGCGCCTCGAGAGCCGCGACGTCGCCGTCCATGACCACACCGACGAGGGGTTCTGGGCGCAGTCGGTTGCCGAGTTCGGCCTTGGCCTGACGATCGACGCCCTCCGAAAGATCCCACAAAAGCACGCCGGGATGATCGAGAGCCACGCCCCGTGGGACCTCGAAAAGCTCGACAACGAGGTGCCGGGCGCGAACGGCCATCAGTTCGCGGACGATCCCGCGTTTACGAACGGCACCGTCGCCGGCACCCGCGTCAGGATAGCCGGCGTCGGAAACATCGGCAGCACGTACGCCGACGCCGTCGACTCGCTGGGTGCGGACGTCGCAGCCTACGACCCCTACGCCGACGAGCCCTGTTTCCACCGCTCGGGTGCCGACCGGGTGCACTCGCTCGAAGCACTCGTCGAGGACGCCGAGGTGTTCGCGCCGACGGTCCCCCTGACCGACGCTACCGAGGGGCTGATCACGGCCGAGCACGTTCACGCGCTTCCCGAGGGCTGCGTTGTGGTCCTGATCACCCGCGCGGGCGTGATCGACATGGAAGCGGTCCGCGAGCGCGTCCTCGACGACGAGATTGCGCTGGCTGCCGACGTCTGGGACGAGGAGCCGCTGCCGCTGGACGACCCGCTGCTCGACCGGCACAACGTCGTCCATACGCCCCACATCGCCGGTCGAACGCGCGACGCCAACGAATCGTGGGCCAAACGCCTCGATGCTCACTTCCGAGCGACCGAGTGACACACGGCAATCGGTGGGCCTCGCGCTACCGAGCGACGCCGCGGTGGAGCACTACTTAGAGCGATCTTTGCGGACGGTCCGTTTTCTCCTCCAGAATATAGAGAATGCAATCAGCCGACTCGTAGACGCTGTTCGCGGACTTCAACCGTTCCAATTTTCAGTAGCTTTCAGTAGCACACCGTAGGAAACGGGTACACTGTTGGACGACTGGGCCACGTCCATCACTACCATCCGCATTCGACTCGGGCAAGGCGACAGCGGGCGCTATGACAGCCGACCCACCACCAGCGGTCGCCGCTACCTGTTCGGGTTCGTAGGCAACGATGCCAGCCCCGAACGTGAGCCGCGTGCCAGCGGAACGGCCAGCTGCACGATTTCAGAATCCCCCGTATAGGAGGACGTGAAACCGTGGTCAGCTCGTCCGTCTCGCTGAAGAACACGCGAGCCACGTTCAGCGCCCCGATGTAGTCGCGGTCGCCCTCAAAGCCACACCGGGCGTTATCACACCGAAAATGCCCGCCCCACCACTGTCCGTGGTGATGATCGGGTGACTTGCAGGTGTGACCGGTCGAGCCACACCGAGGACACGACCGACTCGTTCCCTCCGGGTAGACTCGCTCAACAGCGAGACCAGCACTCTCTGCCCGATACTCGATGTTCTCGATGATGTTCCGTCGTGCCCATGACGACAGCTCCCACGACAACGCGCCTTCGCCACTCGGCGGAGAAAGCGAGCGCAAATCCTCGTGAACTATCGCGTCCACGTCGTAGACGAGGGCGAGTGCGAGGACTTGGTTGGCCACGTCGTGTGTCAATTGCTCGCGCTTGTGTCGAATCTTGTTGTTCACCCGTTCGTATTCGCTCTGGATATGAGCGAACTCGTCAGTATGCGAGCGACCGTCACGGCGCAACGCGGCAAGGCGGTCGTTCAGGCGCGTTCGTTCACGGTGGAGTCGTCGCATCTTCTCGCGGTCAGTGAACTGGATGAACTGTGGCGTGGACAGTTGTTCGCCGTCGTCAGTCACCACCACGGCAGTCATGTCTTTTCGCATCCCGGCGTCGAGCGCCAGTACGCAGTCTGTGCCGTCAGTCGCCTCTGCGTGTTCAACTTCGACGGGGAACGAAAGTTCGTAGTAGGCGTCACCAGTTTTGCGACGAGACGGCTGGAACTCGGGAGCCGAGAGATCGCCGTAGGAAAGTAGATCGTGAAATGCCTCGTAGCCGTCGCGCTCGTACTCTGTCCACGACCAATCGCCCCGTGTCTCCGGTGAAAGTGTGTCTGGCGTTTTGAGTCGGATGGTCAGCGTCTCGCTACTGGAGTCGTACTGGTATTTGACGGCTTGGCCGCTGGTTGGGCCGTCATCCGCAGAGAACGGAAGTACTCCGTTGTCATACTCCGGGGAGTCCTGCATCTCAAGATACCTGTTTGGATACGTGCCGTGGCGGTCGTAGTAGCTGTTGAGTTGGTCGATGAGGATGTCCACGTAGCCTGACGAGAGGTAGTCGCCGCCCTCCCAGAGCTGATCTTTGATGCGACGACGGTGGATGCGTCGGATTTTGTGGTCGGGCAACACGCACTGGATGGACTGAAAGGCGTCTCGGCGGTCGGCGTGACTGCGGAGCGTTTCACCGACTTTCTGCAAGATGCACCGTCGAAACCGCGAGGGAAGATACAGGCCAAGTTCTTCGAACGGTTCGTGTTCATCGAAGTATTTCCACGCTTGATGCGATGCCTCGGAAATGCCGTCTAGATGGACTGGCGACCAGTGATCTTTGAGGACATGATTGGCGACACTCTGTGTGAGTGTTGCCAGTCGCTCGAATCGTTTTTTGTCCTCATCTGGGAGGCGAATCGGGAGCGAGAGGTGGTCACTCATCGGGTTTCACCTCGGATTCGACGGTGTTGACGATCTGTTGTTTTTTTGACGAACGCATACCGTAGAGTTTGCCGGAGAAGCTGGCGACGAGCTTGATGAGGTCATCAACGAGTTCTTCCTGTGCTGATTTGTCCGTCTCGTCTTCGATAACGGTGATGGTGGCACCGTAACACTCGAAGTACCGTTCGAGATACGAGAAGCCAAAGCGAGTAAGTCTATCTTCGTAAGTGACGAGAATGCGTCCATAGTTGGCTTCTCGTACGTCATCAAGGAGTGAGTTGAGGCCACGACGGTCTTCGTTGAGGCCACTGCCAACGTCGGTGTAGGTGTTTTCGACGCTCCACCCGTGTTCGTGGGCGTAGTCTGTAAGTCGGTCGAGTTGCCGGTCAAGGTCGCCGTTGTCTTTCTGGCCGTGACTGGAGACACGAGCGTAGAGTGCAACACGGTCTGTCGGACGAGTATCACCAGCAAGTCGACGGAGTTCCCGGTGTGGAATACGTCGTTCACCGCCCGGTGTTCGGGTGTAATCGAGGTCGTCGTTCCGACACCAGCGTTTGACGGTTTGAGCGTGAACACCGAGTTCCTCTGCGAACTCGCCAATTGAGTACGACCGTGGCATCTGATGTTACTGTTTACTACTGGTAGTTACTTATAGATACTGGGATCTGTAACAGTTACACTACCCCATCAATTCGCAATTTTATGCCAGCTAACCACGCGCAACAGTCGTTGGGCTGAATTTTGGAATACAGGGCTTTGTTGAAATCCTCTTCTTCAGACATATTCTCCTCCAAAACAGCTGTTCGCTGAAGACTGCGCATCTCGCAGTATGTCACCTACCGTCTCTGCAGAGGAATCGCGTAGCATGAGAGAGGATGTTTTACTGGGATCGCGTTGAGGAATTATTTTGTATCTTAAGCAGGAACGCGTCGCTTATGGTCCCCTATATCAGCGAGGTGCTGTTCAACGAGCCACAAGGCCGTCCTATGGCACTCTTTCAGTTCGGCGTGTCGCTTACTTTCTTGTGCATGTTCGTGTATGCTTGGAGCGTCGGCGACGCTGGCGAAACCCGGTGGTTACTATTTATTATCGTCGGAACTGCGTTGTCCGGAATCGCCGAGTCCCTCCCAGAGACCCAGCTACAGGCGGTAGGCGTACTCCGTTTCGCGGCAATCCTCGTTTTGCTGTGCGTCGTCGCCGCTCCCTTCTTCGATCTCGAATTTATTATCTGAGAATAATCCGCACGAGATTCAGAGAGAGAGCGACGTTCCAAAGCCGGAGAGGGCGATCAACGCAGCGGCGTTGATCCGGGTCGGTGCTTCGACAGCAGCCTCCAAAGCGATTCCGGCACCGTGGGAGATTCCAAGCATTGCCACGCTGTCGAGTCCCAGTTCGTCGAGGACCTCAACGACCCACGGCCCGAGATTGGCGGACATATCGACAGCCGTCTTTCCAGGTTGGCCTGGGGTATCCGGCGCGATGAGATAGTAGTCATCAGCCACCTTCTGTACCCAGGACAAGATCACCGGGGTCGTCACGTTGCCCCCTTGAAAGACGATCACTGGCTACGCGGAGGGATCACCAGCAGTGAGCAGGTGGGTCCGGCCGCCCGTCGAGTCTACACATTCGTCTGATACAGGGACGTTCAGGAGTGATTCGACCGAGCGATCGTACAGTGCATCGAACGACTTGGAGCCCTTTGGAACGCCAGGTTTGGCCGGCTCTGGACTGTCCTCAGTCACGTTTGCCGCCGCCGCTGGTCTCGGACCGCCGGTCGAACCCGTCATCAGACATCGCTTCGGTTTCACTCGGGGGAGCGGAGGACTTCGTCTCGGGAGATGTCGGCTCCCACCCCACATATCGCACCCACAGCGTGAGGAGACTCGGCAGTACGAACACTGCCATCACGAACGAGCAAAGCAGGGCTATCGCTACCAGCATGCCCAGCTGGCGCAACGGGGGAATGTTGAGAGCGAGAGTGTGGCAAAGGCAGCAACCGTCGTGACAGTACTGCCGAGCAGTGCGCCGCCAGTCCCCGCGACAGCCGTTTCGAGCGCTTCCGCCACTTCCGCGTTCCCTCCAGTTCCTGTGCGAACCGCTCGCTGATGTGGATCGTATAGTCCGTTCCGAGACCGATGGCCAAACTCATGAGTAACGCTGTGAACAGCGTCAATGGCACGTCTAGCAAGAACATCGCAGCGAACACCCACGCCACCACCATCCCGATCGGAAGCACAGTCAGTGCGCCGAGACTGGCCGTCCCCTCCTTAACCCGGTACAGGACGATCATGAGAGCGAGGATGACGACCAGCGCGATGACGAGCGTCTGGAGAATGTTCTCCGTGAGCAGGTCAATTTGTACCTGGACAATGACGTCCTGACCGGTGGCAGTCGCAGTCACACCCGAAGCGTCGCCAGCGATGTCGGCGCTCTCCCGGGCCGCATTGCTCACACGACTGAAGTCGATCTCCTGGCGAGTCTCGACCACGGCGCCGATGCTGCTGGGGCGGCGTCAGCATTCGTCGACGCAAGCGATCGGGAGGCGTGGCTGTCGGAGATTGCAGAGTCGCTCACCGCAGAGGCGAACTCGTTCGACGACGGCGAATGATACCGGCCGGCGGGGTCGCTCCGGAGCGAGCAGAGATGACGGAGTATGTCGGGAGCTAAGCTGCCCAGCGAGTGGCTTGACATCGATGAGACTCATGCGCTCACAGATACCCTTCGCCCCACCACTGTTCTCCCTGCTGGCGTCCGAATTCGGGTGGTCACATTGGCGCCTGCGGCCGCCGGGAATCCGATGGGCGACGGTTTTTGTACTGCCGCCTGCCCCTCAATTGTTCGCTCCAGCGAACCAGAATGGCTGAGGGCTGACATACATGGGCCTGCGGGCATCGCTCCACTCAGTGACGGCCTTGCTGTCGCTCTCGGTTCCGCTCGATCGCACCTGTCCACTGCACTCGGGGGTTTGCTTGTCGTTGTTTTACACCGTGCCTTCTCGTCGAACGTCGTCTCGTAGGCGTCTCTGATTGTCATCGAGATGATACAGAAAGGGAATTACCCAAGCGACATTGTTCATTTCACGTTCTCGGCGGTGATACAGCCGCTATGCAGAAGTCGTACGGAATGCTGGCGGCGTCAAAAGTATATATGAATATGTACGCCTCATATAATCCATTTTATACATGCAAGTCTATTCCCTACTATGGTGTCGAATGACCAGATCCGGCTTGATTTCGTTTGTGTCCACAATGCAGGGCGGAGCCAGATAGCAGCCGCCTTCGCCGAGCGTGAGCGCTCCGAGCGAGATTTAGAGGATGTCATCGAAATACACTCTGGGGGGACAGAGCCGGGCGATACCGTTCACGAAGAGGTCGTCAGAGCGATGGGCGAGGTTGGAATAGATATCTCAGGCCGGAGTCCGAAATGGATCGCCGACCTTGACGACCTGAAGGAAACTGACTACTTGATTACGATGGGTTGCTTCATTTCGGAATTTGATCCTGCCCAGTATGGCGTCGAATCATATGAATGGGATCTCACTAATCCCGAGGGGCAGGACTTGGAAACCGTCCGCGAGATTCGAGACGAAATCGGACGTAGAGTAAAAACGCTGTTCGACGAAATCGAACAAGTTACTGAAGAGCGAGCGAATACGGACTCCTCAGGCAGCGTGGTCACGGCGATTCAGGATTTTCTGTTACCCTGAGTCAGGAGCAGTGACACTGCTTACATTGGCAGAACGATACACCGTCTGAACCGTATCTTAGTCGATTCGTCATCGGAAGACGAGTGACCGGGGGTTGGTAACGAGGCTACACAGTCGCCCCGCTTTTATTGATCAGTCAGTCGTCGACCAACCATGCCAGTCGAGTCGAACGCGCCGGATGTACCGAGCGACAAGGACGCCATCCTCAGCGCGCCACACGACGAGGGCGCGAACGTCATGTTGACCGCGAACCGGTACGACGACCCCGAGCAGGACCGCCACGGGTCGATCATCGAGGAAACCTCCGCGTTTCGGTCGGATATCGAACTGTTCTACGACCTCCACACGCTGGCGTGGAACGCGGACGAGAGACACACGCTGGACGCCCGGGACGATGCCGTCGAGAGCGACATCTCGTTCGCGTCGAGCCGAGTCCCCGAGATAACCCTCGAGAACCGCTTCGAGGAGGCCGGATCGACCGGGACGCTCACGCAGCATGTCGTCGCAAGCGTCGACACCTGTGCGCTGCTGCTCCGCACTGACGCCGCGTTCGAGACGGTCGCAGAGCGAACGTTCTACACCGTCACCGACCTCGGAATCCAGGGCCACAACCACGAGGACCCGAACGCAGTCCAGGAGGCGTACGTCACGGAGCGCGATGGTGCCGAACTGGTTGTCGCAACGGACGGCGACCGGTGGCTAGCGATCGCACAGGACCACGACGGCCGCCGGGAGTTCGACGGCAACCGGATCGGCCACACCGGCGTATCGACGGGCCCGGGACGGAGCGCGTGGGCGGATATATACGAGGGGTCCGACGGGTTCATCGACGACACTGAACGGGGCGAGGGGAACCTCGATGTTGGTGTGGGACTGTACGTCGGCGAGACGGACGAGGCGTCCTGGCTCACCGGTGTCGGCTTCGGCTACGGGGCCGATGCGGCAGTCGAGCACGCGCTGACGGTCCTCGACCGTGGGTACGAGTCAGAGCGGAAATCGTTCGCGGACGCGTGGGAGACGTGGCACGCAACTGTCTCGGACGGCCCGACCGACGACTCCACGGTCAACGGCCTGTACGAGCGGTCGCTGACGGCGATGAAATCCGCACAGGACGGCTGTTGTGGCGTCATCGCGGGGGCGTTCAAGCCGATCGACATGACGTACAAGTTCATCTGGCCGCGCGATCAGGTGATCATCACGCAGGCGCTGATCGCGGCCGGCGCCGAGCAGGAGGCACGGCTTGCGCTTCGGTGGTTCGACGATAACCAGATCATCAATGATGTCGTCGACAGCCGGGGGATCAATCGCTACGGGACATGGTGGCAGAACTATTTCGTCACCGGCGAGCCGCACTGGCGGGCGCTCCAGCTCGACCAGGTCGGTGGGCCGATATACGCCCACTGGCTCGTCTGGCAGGAGACCGGCGACGACGACCTGCTGGCCACCCACTACGATATGTCGCGTCGTGCGGCGGAGTTCCTCCTCTCGTACGACAACCAGTACGGCTTCCCGGAGAAACACCAGGATCCGTGGGAGGAGATCTGGGGGCACAGCACCGAGGGCACCGCCGCCGCGATCGCCGGGCTTCGCGCGATGAGCGAACTCGCGGAGGCGCACGGCGACCCGACGTTCGCCGAGCGGTGTCGCAACCGAGCAAACGTCTGGGCGGAGAACATCGAACAGTACTGTTTCAAATCCACGCCGTACGGTGACGCGTTCGTCACCGCCGACAGCCCGGAGACCTCGTCCGACCCGCCGGCTGACGCCCGACCGGACGCCGCTGCGTTCATGGCTGTCTGGCCGTGGAACGTCGTTGATGCCGGCGATGAGACCATCTCGGCGACGCTCTCGCTCGCCGACGAGGAACCGTGGGTAGCGGGAGAGACGCCCTGTCTGGGCCGCTATCCCGGCGACCACTACACACCCACGGGGACCGCCGAGGATGGCGGGTGGCCACTGTGCGAGGCGTACGCAGACGTGGCCCGGTGGCTCGGCGGCAACGATCCCGATGCAGTCGCCGACCACGTGTTCGAGGATGCCATCGAGTGGACGACCAGTGCCGGCCTGCTCCCCGAGCGCGTCGACGGGAGCGGACGGGTCCGGTGGAACTCGAACCTCCAGTGGAGCCAGGCAGCGTACCTGCTGCTCGTCGAGAACCACGTTCGCGGCGAGCCGTTCGGGCTCGCGCCGGGCGAGCGCTCCGCCTGAGCCCGGGAACAGTTCCGAGGTCGGCCGTCGGTTTCGGTCCGACCGTCCTGTTCGAGTTTCCAGCCGAGGGCGGCCAGTCTATCCAAAACAGCACCGTTTTCGGTCCGGGAAGCGTACGGCGGGGCATGCGAGATTCTGAACCGCGAGTGGGTGTTTGCCGAGCGTCCCGATGGTGAGCCGGATATGGACAGTTTCGAGCTGCACGAGGGCGGCGTTCCGGAGCCGGAACACGGTGAACTGCTTGTCCGGGTACGCTACCTCTCTGTCGACCCGTATATGCGGGGTCGAATGCGGGACGCTGAATCGTACGCGGAGCCGTGGGATATCGGCGAACCGCTGAACGGTGCTGTCGTCGGCGAAGTCGTCGAAAGCGAGAGTGATACCTACGATACTGGCGACCTCGTGACGGGCAACGGAACATGGGCGGACTACAGCCTCCTCGACGCTGACAGCGTCGCCCCCGTCGATCCGACTATCGCCGGCCTCCCCGCCTACCTCGGCGCGCTCGGAATGCCCGGTCGGACAGCGTACTTCGGACTGCTCGACGTGGGCGAGCCCACTCCCGGCGACACAGTCGTCGTGTCCGGTGCTGCCGGTGCAGTCGGCTCCGTCGTCGGCCAGATTGCGAAGCTAAACGGCTGTCGCGTCGTCGGCTTTGCGGGCTCCGATGAGAAAGTCGAGTGGCTCACCGACGAGCTGGGCTTCGACGCCGCAATCAACTACAAAGACGTCGACGACTATCGGGCGGCACTCGACGATGCCGCACCCGGCGGCGTCGACGTCTACTTCGACAACGTTGGCGGTCCGATCACGGATGCGGTCTTCACGAAACTGAATCTCGACGCACGGGTCGCTGTCTGCGGACAGATCGCTCACTACAACGCTGAAGACGTCCCGACGGGGCCGCGAAAGCTCCCGCAACTCATCGCATCTCGTGCGAAAGTACAGGGACTCCTCGTCAGTGACTACGCAACCCGATTCGAGCAAGCCAGCGAACAACTCGGTACATGGGTCGCCTCCGGCGATCTCACCCATCGCGAGACGATCGTCGATGGACTCGAGAACGCACCGGACGCGTTCCTCGGACTGTTCTCTGGGGACAACATCGGCAAGCAGGTCGTCGGCGTCTCCGAGTGAAATCGGTTGGATCAGATCCGCAAAGTGGTATTTAGGGCCGTGCAAGATCTGTGTCTGTTTTGTACGCTCCGGATCAGTGTGCCGAACTGCGATCAGGTAGCGGGTGATGGATACAGCGGCCGAACGGGCATGTATCGCCGACATCGATTTGAACGCGTGTTCCCAACGTGTTGTTGTGCTAGGACTCCGGTTTTTCATGTGTGGTGCGTGCGAGACGGTGTATGCGGACGTCGAGAGACCACCCCAGTGTTGCAACTGTGACGGCGAACCCGTCGAAGAAATCGGTCCCGGAACCCAGGCAGCCGACTACTTCACCGGACGCTGATCGGAAGGTCGGCTCACGGCCGTCCAGCAGTATATCTGTCCGTGGCACGAACCATGACGGGACGGCCATGAGTGAGACGACAGCCGATGCCGGGGAGAAAGTGTTTCACGTAGAGTGTCGCTGTGGAGAGGGGACGGTTGCGATTCCGATGCAACCGGACCGGTATCCGATCCTGGCCGACGACGCTCGATATCCGGCCAACCGGGACGATGCTCGCGCAGAACTACGAGAGAAGTACGGGGACTGGCTCGGCTTCGAGACGGCAACTGGAACCTGTGAGCACTGTCAGACGACGTGGGTCCAGGCCACTGCGACGGCCGTGGCGCGCGACCGGTACGCCGAGGACCTGGAGTTTCACCGGCCGCTCACCTGTCCGGCCTGTCATCACCGCTTCTCGCTGGCCCCCCAGTGTTATCCCACAGAGGACGACGTGGCCGATAAACAACTGGAGCCGTACACAGCCGCCGAGGTCCAGCAGGCTGGCGAGGAGTTCTACTCGCTGTACATGACCAAGGGCGTCGAGTGCCGGTGGAACGACCACTGCGAGGTCGAACGGTTCTACTTAAAAGGGCAACTCGGCAGCAACTAGAGACTGCCCTGAAACTTTCAGGAAGCGATGCGTTTCGGAGCCAGCAACCGCAGGACTGGATAACGCCTGGGTGCTACGAGAGGCCGAACTTCCCTCTTTCCGGAAACAGCCCAGATACACTTTTACAACTCGACGCGAAACACCTTCGATAGATGATCCGCGATGCTCGCGTCTTGCGTGCTGGCTTCGTTCCACGGGAAGTCGAGCATCGCGACGCCCAAGTGAACCACCTCTCGAGCGTCCTCGAACCGATCACGAACGGCGAACCGGCTGACACCGCGCTCGTCACGGGGCCCAGCGGGACGGGCAAGACCTGTATCTCGAAGTTCGTCACCGAGCGCCTTCGCGAGGAGGTCCTCGACGTCGAAGGGACCTACGTGAACTGCTGGCGGAACTACACTCGGTTTCGGGCGCTCTACCAGATCCTCGACGATCTGGGGAAGACCATCGACATCCATCGGCAGTCGACCCCGCACGACGAACTGATCGAACGGCTCCAGCAGTACGACGGGCCCCGAGCCGTCATCATTCTCGACGAGGTCGATCAACTCGAGGATCCGGGCGTCCTCTACGATCTGCACAGCCTCCCACAGTTTGCGATCATCTGTATCGCCAACAAGGAAGAGGAACTGTACAGCCGCGTCGACGACCGGCTCGTGAGCCGCCTGCGCTCGAGCGAGCACGTCCGGATGGACAAGTACCACGACGAACAGCTCTACGACATCCTGGCCGCCCGCGCGAAGTGGGGGCTCGATCCGGACGTCGTCGACGACGACCAACTCTATCGCATCGCGGACGCCGCCGCCGGCGACGCGCGACTCGCGATCGGGATCCTCCGAACGGCAGCCAGCACGGCCGACCGCGAGAATCACGAACGCATCACAGACGGCCTCCTGCGCGACGCCGCAGGCGATGCACGCGCCCAGATCAGACAGAAGAGTCTCGACTCGCTGACCCCACACCAGCAGGTGGTCTACGAGATCGTTCGCGAGCACGGCCCACTGGGCCCGAGCGAGATCCACGACCGCTACTCCGAGGAGATCGACGATCCGCGAACGAAGCGAACCATCCGAACGTATCTCTCGAAGATGGCCCAGTACAACCTTCTGGAAGCGGCGGGGACGAGTCGGGATCGGGAGTACTCGCTCGTCGACTCGACGGCTACCTCGCAGTAGTGGAGAGGCGTTATTGAGTGGAAAAATAGCCAATTCTAAATTAGCGGCCTTGTTGAAATCCTTTATTGATGATAGGTTTCAGCAATTTTGCTGAATGCACAGCGATTTTCCGAGGTAATTGACTGCTGATGGAATAACACTAAGACAATACAGCCGAGTTTTCTTCCCATATGAGGGGTCTTACACAGGAAGAAATGGACGAGGTACTCGTTCGACAAGGGATTGGTGTCCTCGCAATGGCTGAAAGTGCGCACCCATATGCGATTCCAATGTCTTTTGGATACGATTCCGAGAAACCAGTGTTCCCAATGCAATGGGGTGGTGGATACGAAGGTCGGAAGAATCGAGTTCTTGAATCGAATCCGAATGTCTGTCTCACTGTGTACGAACAGGATGCTCAAGACGAGTCGATCTGGCGAAGCATTATCATCACGGGAGAATTATACGAGATTCCGGAAGAGGAGGAACAGCAAGCATACGCAAGTATAGCGTCGAATGCTCAGTTCCCACCTGACCTTGGAGTGTGGGGAATTCCGTTTGAAGACGTTGAATTCCGCCTGTTTGGATTGGAGGACACGGATTGTACAGGGCGTGAATTTTCCACGGAATACGAGGAGTGGAATGTTGAGACACCCGAGTAGATTTCACCGGGAGGAGGAGTGACTTCCGTTCCGCAGTACATTCATCTGGCGGTAGTGCTGTGCTATACCTTCTCTCAATATTTAGCAGTCTGTTTCTCTCGGAATCATGGACATTCGCCCCTTTCGTGTGAAGTGGCGAGGCTTCGCTCCAGATTGTGGACGATACACTTTATAACGAGTTCGCGGAACTGCTTCCACCAGCGTCGTGACCGGACGAACGCACCGTACTTCCGCTTGAGCGTTGAGTTAACCGTCTCTGATTGACTCCGCTGGCCGTAGAGATTAGTGTCTAAGCGCGCGTTCCATGCCCGATGGAGTGGCGTGAACTCACGATGCTTAATCAGTGGCCGAACCTCGTGTTGCCGGGCAAGTCGCCTGATTTTCTGGTCGTCGTAGCCCTTGTCACCGAGCAGAATGTCAATATTCTCAGGATTGCGCTTGATCAACGACGGAGCAATCTGGCTATCGTGTTTCCGAGTCGTCGTCACGTGTAAATCGAGAATCGCGTTTACCTTCGCATCGACCAGCAGCGTCATCTTGAGCTGCTGAATCGTAAGTTCAGCGCGTTTTGTGTAGTGTTTCAGAGCGTGACTGCGGTCAAACCCTGATGCATCAACTCCAACAACTCCGCTCGTCGGAAGTAGCGTCGCTGAGAGAGTCAATATGATACGCCATACGGCCATATCAAGTCGATTGAATGCCTTACAGAGCGTTGATGGCGTAGGAAGCTCGGCTGCCCGAGAACACGACGGATGCGTGGCATCTCGATCAGTTCGTCAAGCAGGCCACGATAGGTTGTGTTCTTCCGAACTTTGAGACACAACAGAACAACGTGTTGCGGGAGTGTATAGCGGTGTTTGGAGAATTTCGAGGAGTATCGAGAGACTGCTCGGCGTGCCAGATGGATCGCTTTCTCAGTAAAACGAAGAATCTGCGACTTCGGGAGGGCCTTCATCTCGTCGAATTATGCGGCGAACATGTAACTCTCTGAGGATTTCAACAGAGCCAAATTAGCCTATTTTAGAATAGGCTATTCTGAGATAGGCTATTCCAGATTAGTCTATCCGGAAGTATTATTTCCGGGCGAACGAACGCAGAGATACTTCGTGAATCGGGAAGAGGAGCTCTCGCGGCTACGAGGGTGTTACGAATCTGACGATGCCGAGATAGTCGTTATTTTCGGCCGACGGCGTCTCGGGAAGACTCAACTCGTCCAGCACTCGCTTGCTGACCGTGACGACGCCGTCGTCTATCAGGCTACGGAAACCACGTCGCAGATACAACTCGACGAGTTCGTCGATGTCGCCGCCGAGACGTTTCCCGGGATCACGGAGATCAAACAGAGCTGGGAATCCCTCCTGGGGTATCTCGGTGAGCAGGGCGGTATCGTCGTCCTCGACGAATTCCCTCCCTCATCGATGCCGACGAAAGCCTTCCATCAGGTATCCAGCGCCTGTGGGACCAGCGCTTCCAGAACACGTCAGGAACACTTGTCCTGGTCGGGTCGTCGATCAGTATGATGGAGGAAGCGACGCTACTGGGGAACAGTCCCCTGTACGGACGGTTCACGGAGAAACTCGATCTCCGGCCGCTCGGCTTCGCCGCTGCCCAGGAGTTCCTTCCCGACGATTACGCTCCCGAAGAGCGTGTTTTTAGGCTTGCGGCTGATCGAACGGGAGGTCCCGGATTTTGTCAGTCAGGAATTCGAGAGACTTTGCCAGAATGCCCTGCCGAGGCTATACCCGGAGGAGACGTTCCTCGATATCGGTCGATGGTGGTACAACGAGTACGAGGTTGACGTCGTCGGAGTCACTACAGACGGCACGATGGTCGTCGGGGAATGCAAGTTCATCAACTCGCCGCTCGACTACAGCGCCCTCGCCTCACTCGAAGAGCATGCTGCAGAGAGCCGAGGGACGCCGGAGACCGGCGACACCGACACGGAATACGCGTTATTCACCCGTAGCGGGGCAACGCGGTCCGTACAGGAAGCCGTGTCCGAGCGGGACGATCTGCAACTGTTCGACCTGGATACCGTTACCTCCGCGTAGCCCGTGTAAATCGGGGTTGCCGAAAGGTCAAACCGAGGTTTGATCTTTGAGAGCATTTATTTCTGGACCGCCACAAGGATTTGACATGAACCGACGACAGTTTCTCGCAACGGCGGGAAGCGGGAGTGTTGCAGTGACGGCTGGCTGTTCCTCGATTCTCGAAGATGCAGGTCCGTTCCACTTCGGCATCACCAACTGGCGGGAACGGGAGTACACAGCCGAACTCACGCTCCGCAAGAACGACGAGGAGAAGCTAATCGACGGCCGGGTCGACATCGCCGCGAACGGCCCCGATCACGAGGACCCACCGGGGGTCCACCTGCAGGAAGTGACACAGGTGAAAAACGGCGACGCCATTAACGCCCGAGTGATCCTCGACGGCGAAACCTATCGGGGTCGCTACGAGGTAACGTGCAACCAGCGCGAGAGTTCCAAGAACAACTTCTTCTTATATATCCACTCCAGTGAAAGTGAAATGGGGATAGAGTTCGGCGGCAGTGAGTGTGGCGTATAGGACGGGACATTCAAAGCCGAATCTTGATCGGACAGATTTTTAGACTGCTCGATACAGACCTGTACTGCCCAATTGTACGACCTGAATTCAGGCAGGGCTTGGTCCGAAACATGCACTCTGTATCCAGTACGGCTTCTGAAATATATAACTTAGTGAGGATTTCAATACGGCAGGAACAGCCGATTTTGAAACACTCTTTTCGGAAGCAGTTCGGTCTCGGTGGTGAGGTGAATTGCCTCGGGGTCAGGTGGTTCGAGAATCTTTGATTCTCGTCATCACGGTAATCTTTGATTTCCGTAGGACCACGAGGCACTCAGCCTGCTCCGCCTGTAGACTACGTCCCCGGCGAGGGGTAACAACAAAGCCGGATGCAGACGAAGTCGAACGTATGCCCTCCAGACGAGCGCTATCGATCAGTCTCGCTCTCGGCCTGGTGCACGCGGGAGGACTCCTCGTCGTTGCCGCCGGGCTTGGATACGATGTCGGCCTATCGAACTATTCGCTTCTCGGAGTCGGCTGGCGATACGGTGGCCTGGTCGTCGTGGCGGCGGTTCCAGTATGGCTCGCGATGCGACATCGCCTCGTCACACCCGTCCTCGCGCTGCTCCTCACGACTGGATACGTCCTCTGGATGGAGCTTACACCGCCGGGCCCCACCTTTCGCGACGTCGCCGAACTCGAGGGGCTTGCCGAGCCAACCGGCATCATGGTGGTGGAGAACGGCCTCTACATCGTGCGCTACATGGTCAATGCGTCAGTCTGGACGGTCGGGTTCGTGTTCCTCGCGGTCCTCGAGTACGTCGTCCGGAACACGTGGGAGCCGCTTCCGTCGGTACCCGAGGCCGTCTCGTGGCTGTCGATTCCCGCTAGCCAGCGGCGGGCGACCGCGATCGCTGCTGTGGGTGGACTAGTGCATGCTGCGGTAATGACCTGGTTTGCCGCCCGCCTCGGGGTGACGCTTTCGGGTGGCTTCGAGTGGTTGTTGTTCCTGTTCGGTGCTGTCGGAATGTGGATACTCGCGGCTGTGCCGCTCTATCTCCTGGTCCGTCATCAGCTAATTGCGCCGGCGACGCTACTGGTGCTGTTTATCATCCTCGACGTCCGGGCAGAGTTCACAGCGAGTGTGGAGGACCCCCACGCACTCTACTTCGGGGCCTGGTTCCTGTATCTGGGCATCCTGCTCATTGCGGGAGGGATAGAGGATGGTCTCCGCCGTCTCAACATATACGAGCGATTGACTCCGGGAGCGCAGTAGCGCCGACCTCTCATCGACTGCTCCCGTCCGACATCGTCGACGAGCGGCATGGCTCGAAGCCAGCGGTCTACGTGGGTCGGAGTCGTGACAGTCCATTCCGAGAACCGTTTTCGGAAACACCCTACCGGGCTACAGAAACACGGCGGTAGTGCCGTAATCGGCCCTCACGACAGTGTTTCCAGAAATCCGGAAACGACACACCGCGGCTTATCGGGGCTGTGGGCATCTAGTGGAGTATGCACGAAAAGTCCCAATCGACGCCGAGCCGACTGGCAGTCGACCGACCGACTCGCGGAGCGGATCGCAATCAGGACCTCGTCGACCGCGCCGATCCGGCAAGCGAGCACCGGTTGCTTCCCTCGCTCGACGACGGGATCACGCTTCTGGACGTCGACGGCGGGCGAGGCGTCCCGGTACTCCAGTCGCTCGTTCTCGACCATCTACTCCTGCACGATGGGCCTGCGTTCTGGGTCGACGCGAACGGCCACGCGACCACGACTACGCTCAGCCGGATCGCACCCAGCCGGCGGCTGCTCGACCGCATCCACGTCGCCCGCGGCTTCACCGCCTACCAGCACTACGGCGCGGTCTGTGACCTCCCGACAGCGGTGAATCAGTCTATCCGGGAAACGACCGCTGCCGCCGGACGACATCGACGACCGCCCGACCGTGACGAGGGCTCGTCGCCGCATACCCCCTCGCTCATCGTCGCGCCAGCCGTCGACGCGCAGTATCGGGGCGACGACACGCTCGGGGCGGCACACGCGGAAACGCTGCAGGCGCGGACGCTCGCACGGCTGGCCAGTTACGCCGACGGCTACGACGTGCCGGTGCTCGTCACTCGCAGTAGCGTCGACGAGTTCACCGAACCGGTCGCAACGGCTGCCAATCAGCGTCTGGAGTGCGAGCAGACCCGGATGGGGCCCCGGTTCGTCGGCGACGAGTTCGAGACGCTCGTCTATCCTGTCGACGGCGGGGCGTACTACCAGACCACGTTCGCCTACTGGCGGCAACTACTCGACGCCCGGGCAACGCAGGTCGGGGTGGAGCCGGCGAGACCCTCTGGGAGGGAGGAAGCCGGGGGCGTCGGCACGGGTGTAACGGCTGCCGGCGAGACAGCGACGCTCACGGCGAACCCGTTACTCGACGCGTGGACCGCAGCGGGAACTGGAGGGCGGTGACGATGGGCCGAACCAATCCGACGTATCGGGACGCATTGCGGGCCATCGAGGAGCGCTGGGCGACGTTCCGGCGAGCGCTCCGGCGTCGCGACCAGCCCCGCTTCGATCAGCTATTCATGTACGCTCGCGAGCACGCCGACGCCAGCGGGCTGTTGAACCACCAGAACCCGCTCCTGCCGGCGCTTCTCAGCATCGACCTCGAACAGGAGACACGGCTGGATGCCCACGACGAACGGCTCGACGACCTGGAGGAGGCGCTCGAAACGGTACGCGACCGACAGGAACGCACGGAGGACCGAACTGACCGGCCCCCGCGATGACACGACTGGCGACCGTCGCGTTCGACATCGAGACGACCGGCTTCGGGACGACGGACCGGCTGACGGTCGTCGGCTTCGACGCAGCCATCAGCTCCCGCGTGTTTCTCAACACCGACGGTGAGACGTGTCCGCCAGATCTCGAACAACGGATCAACAACGAGGTGGGAACCCCCGTATCGTTCTCGGTGCACGAGAGCGAGTACGCACTCCTGAAAGCGGTCGCCGCCTTCGTCGAGTCGACGCTCTCCGACCGGGAGATCAAACTCGTTGCGTACAACGGCGAGACGTGGAACGGCGGCTTCGATCTCCCCTTTCTCCGGACGCGACTCAACTACCACGACCTCGGCTGGCCGTTCGAGGACATCCCATACATCGAGGCGATGGAGGTCTTCGAATCCCGATTTAACACGACGGAAAACGCGCTCGTGGAGGTCTACGACGAACTCCTCGGGGACGGGCTAAGTGACTTCGATCCGTTCGAGGACAGCGCGGAGGCCGTCGACACCTGGGAGGCCGGCGAGTTCGAGGCGGTCGTACTGCACAACGTCGCAGATATCCGCCGAACGCGGGCGCTGATGGATCTGGCCGAGCGCTACTGCTCGAAGTCTGACTTCTCGATGAAATCGCTCGACCCTGTGGTAGATAGCTGAGTCTTCGATCTGTGTCCGAATCGGGGAAGTGACCGTGTTGTCTGTGCGACGTCGATCGTCGCCGCGGCACCGCCGACGAGCCGGAGAGAAACCCCAATACGGGATTGAGAGGGGTTGTGAGAAACGAACAAAACGAACGAAACGAATAGAACGGGCAGAATGATCGGTATGATCACTGACCCGTTCCGGAGCGGAGTTTCACGCTCCGAAACTCTGCAAGTACGCTTTATTTGTTGTCGTCGTATCCCATGACGAGATGGGCCAATCAACGAGCGCCAGTGCAACTACTGGAGACGGCATCTCGGGTATCGTTGGAGTAGTCGCGGACGCACAGACGTACAAGAACCTGCTGTACCTCATGCTTGCCTTCCCCTCGGGCTGGCATACTACGTGCTCCTGACGGTTGGATTCGCGCTTGGCCTCGGGCTGTCGGTGCTGATCGTCGGGCAGGCATCCTGCTGGTAACGGTGATCGGACTCCGCTACATCGCCTCGTTTGAGCGCGGTCTCGCGAACGCGCTCCTCGGAACGAACATCGCGGCTCCGGATGATGTCCAGAAAAGCGGGGAGGGTATCGTCGGAACTGTGAAGGCGTATATCCAGGCCGCCTCCACGTGGCGAGGGCTGGGCTTCGTGGCTCTCAAGTTCTGGATTGGCATACTCTCGTTTATTCTCCTGGTCACCTTCCTCGGAACGGGCATCGAACTGATGCTGACGCCGGTGTTCCCCGACGGCGCGTTCAACATCACGGTCGGCAGCTGGGAGGTCGCACAGAGCATCGAGACCACGACTGAACAGGCGGTTGCAGTGCCCGCTGGGGCCCTGCTCGCACTCGCTGCCCTCCATATTCTGAACGCGTTCGCCGGGGCGAACGCCTCTATCGCATCGGCCCTGCTGGGGGCGGAGAATACGGAGACTGCCGAACAGACGGGGTAACAGTTCCAGGGGGAGTCCCTCGCTCACTTCCAGGGAGTGCCGACGACTTCGGCCTGAATCTCGTGACCGACGCGCAGTCGACAGTCGGAGTCGGGCGTGGCGATACAGGGCAACACGTACCCGGCGTCCAGCGAGCGGGGTTTCAGCGCTCGCGCGGGCTTCTGGTGGGACACGTCGCCGTCGAGCAGTGCTGCGGTGCAGGTGCCACAGGCACCGTACAGACAGCCGTACGGAACCGCCACGTCGGCCTCGTTCGCCGCGTCGACGACAGTCTCGTCGTCCCCGACTCGCAGCGTCTCGGTCCGCCCGTCCGGCCAGACGAGTTCGACGGCGTGGGTGGCGGCCATCTACTGCCAGACGTCGCTCGTGCAGTCGCCGCCAGGCCAGCGGATCTCGTGAGCGCGTGCGGGTCCACCCGGCGCGTCGCCGAAGTCGACGAGGAACTCCTCGTCTAGTTCCATCCGTCCCTCGTCGGGATAGACGTCGGCCTTGAGCATCAGCGACCCCTCGTCAGCGATGTCCGGGAAGAACTGGTTGTCCCACGAGGAGAACAGCGACGTCGTCCAGTAGAGTCGCCGTCCGTCCCGGGACAACTGGAGCATCTGCGGTGCGCCGCGAATCTCCTCGCCCTGTACCTGCTGTCGGTCGCCGAACAGGCCGCCGGCCCACACCTGATCGACCAGTCGCGGATTGGCCGCGTCACTCACGTCGTACATCCGCACGTCACCGTGGAGCCAGTTCGAGAAGAACAGGTACTGGTCGTCCAGCGACAGCAGGATATCCGTGATGAGCGGTGGGACTGGCATGTCCCAGTCCTCGTGTTCGCGTGGCTCCTCGTCGATGACGACGTCCCAGTCCCAGGAGCCGTTGTCTTCGTAAAAGCGGATGATGTTCGAGGACAGCGCCGCTCCGACGTATCCCTGCGTCTCCTCGGGGTTGTGACTCATCCGAACTTCGAGCGGGATCTGGCCCTGCTCGCCGAACTCGAGCGTCTGGAGATGCTCGCGGTCGTCCCACGACCAGATGTGAATGCTGTCGCCGTACTCTCCTCCTTCGACGTCTTCGAGGTCGAAGCCCGGATAGTACGTGTTCGGCGCGGCCCACTCGCTGGAGATGAGAACGTCGTGCCGGGGCTGGTACCAGTAGTCGTAGTTCATCTCCATGTCGCCACGGTCGGCCTCCCAGTGGCCGTCGATGCTGAAGTCGTCCTGGTCTAACTGGAGGAAGCCACCGGGGAGTTCGCCCTCCGCGTCACCGAGCATGCTGATAACGACCTTGCCGCCGGGGACACAGTGGACGGTGTGCGGTGCTGACAGGTCGTGTTCGAACACTTCCTCAGGTTCGATGACTTTCACCATCTCGGGGTTGCGCGGGTCCTCCGCGTCGATGATGTGGATTCGCGAGGACCGCTGGCCGGGGACGACCAGATACTGTCGAGACAGCCCCTCGGCGTGACAGGACGACGAGCAGGCGTTCCAGCCGAAGTGGTGGAGTTCGTCGCCCCTGTTGGGCATCTCGACTGTGTCGATAAGTTCACTGTAGGTGTCCGATGTCGGATCGAGGTCGACGATGCCGACGAAGTCGGGTCCGGCGTTCTCCATGCCGACTCGTGGTGCCATCACGTAGGCCGTCTTCTCCCGACCGCTCTCGGTTCGCATTGCCGCCGGCGTCGGATACCCCGGCCCCTCGACTTCATGGTGTTCGTGATCATGATCCTCCGTACTGTGGGTATGTTCGTCGGTGCTCATCCCAGTTGAAATTCGAGTTTAATATAATTAATAATGTGGGTGTTTTGCGGACGCGACGTCGGTCCATGGCTGGCACACTCCCCGTAGCTGTTGATTCCGGAAACGTGGAAGCGACACGCCAGCACTCATCCGGAACAGTTCTCTACTGCATGATATGTGCAAGGAGTCCGGGGGTCATGCCGTTCACGATAGATTTTCTCGACGATGGCCGTGTCCTCGAATGGGCGGCGACGGCCGACGGCGCCGTCGCAACCGAGTGTGACAGCTACACGCCGCGATTCTACGTCGCACCCAGATCACCCGATGCCGCCGGCGATATCACGAGGCTCCAGCCAGTGTACGAGCGCCATCCTGACGTCGTCAGCACCGAAGTGCTCGACCGGCGTCCCGGCTTCCGTCGCGACGACGAAGCGGTACTCGCCGTCGACGTCGACCACATCGACCGGGTCACGTCGCTGGCCCGGCAGGCGCGCCAGCTATCGACGTCGCCGGTCGGGGATCTCGCCTGCTTCAACGTCGACCTCTCCCGGGAGTTTCGGTACTGTCTGGAGAATGGACTCGATCCGACGCCAGCGGCGGACCTGTCCACGCTCCGACTGGGTGTGCCGATGACCGAAACGGGTGGTGACACCTACACGGAACTCTCCGTCGGCGGCGAAAGCGTCGTGGGACCACCGGAGGACATCCTGACCGCGGTCCAGGCGGCACTCGATATACACGACCCGGATATCCTGATCTGCTCGACGAGCGAGATCATCCCGACGCTGTCCGAAATGGCCACGGACGCCAACGAGGGGTTCTCGCTGAGTCGGTGGCCCGGCGTCGACTACCAACGGCTCGCGAGTCGGTCGACGTATTCGAGCTACGGCCGCGTCGGCCACTCCCCCGCCCGGTACAACGTGCCCGGCCGGGCGATCATCGACGAGTCGAACACGTTCTTTTACGGCGAGACGAACCTCGACGGCGCGCTCGATCTCGTCTCCCGATCAAAAAAGCCAGTCCAGGAACTCGCATGGGCGTCAATCGGCAACGTCCTCACCGCGATCCAGATCTGTGAGGCCCACGACCGCGGCGTGCTGGTGCCGTGGAACTCCTGGCGCCACGAGTTCTACAAGCCGATGGGAACGCTCCACGACGCCGACCGCGGCGGGTTCATCTTCGCCCCCGAGGTCGGCCTCCATGAGGACGTCCACGAACTCGACTTCTCCAGCCTCTATCCGAACATCATCTGCACGCGGAACGTCTCGCCGGACGTGATCCGGTGTGACTGTCACACGGGTCGCAACGACGTGCCCGAACTCGGCTACTCGATCTGTGACGAGCGGGGCTACCTCGTCGACGTCCTCCAGCCGATCATCGACGCTCGCGACGAGATCAAGGCCGAGATCCGTCGCGAACAACAGCGTGAGGAGCCCGATCAGGAACGGCTCGCAGAACTCGACGGGCGCTCGGGCGCGCTCAAGTGGATCCTCGTCGCCTGCTTTGGCTACCAGGGGTTCAGCAACGCCAAATTCGGCCGAATCGAGTGCCACGAGGCGATCAACGCGTACGCTCGCGAGATCCTATTGACCGCGAAACAGCGCCTGGAGGCCGGCGGCTGGCGCGTCGTCCACGGCATCGTCGATTCGATCTGGGTGACGCCGGATCCTGACGTCGACGACGATGACCGCGAGGATCTCGACATCCTCGCGACGGCGATCACGGAGGCTGTCGAGATACGGCTCGAACACGAAGCCCACTACGACTGGGTGGCGTTCGTCCCACAGCGCGACAGCGACGCCGGCGCGCTGACGAAGTACTTCGGCAAAGTCGCCGGTGAGGACGAGTTCAAACTCCGCGGGATCGAAGCCCGACAACGGTCGACCCCGTCGTTCATCGAAGACGTCCAGCGGGACTGTCTCAAAATTCTCGATGCCACGCGGTCACCGGACGCCGTAATCGGGCGTCTCGAACGAGCAATCAACGAACTACAGGCGGACACCGTAGCAGTGGAGCGACTCGTCGAGCGAAATCGTGTTTCCAAGCCGCTGGAAGGCTACTCGCAGAATACCCAGAACATGGCGGCCTTAAAACGGGCTCGGGAGCAAGATCTGGCAGTCCACCCGGGGCAGGATATCGAGTACGTGGTCGTCGACGACGAGAAATCGACTCGTGCCCGTGTCGCGCTGGCTCACGAGGACGTCAAGACCTACGACGCCTCGTACTACGAGACCCAACTCGTCAGAGCCGTCGAGAGCCTCCTCTCATCGCTAGGGTGGGATCGGACGGAGATTCGTCGGGAACTCGCTGGGACCCACGAGACGAGTCTGGCGGCGTTCACCAGGAATCGCTCTTATGTAGAATTGCGGAAAGACCGTATAGTTACACTAAACCGACGCTAATTTGGCGATATGGCTTCTGCTCAGCCAGCGTTCGGCGGGATGTTTCGGCAGCTGATTGAGCTGGGCGTCATCGAAATCAATACCGAGCCGCTTGATGCCCGCATCGAGCGGCGACTCAAGGAATTTTGGGAGAATACATCCTGTCCACGGTGCGGTCACCAGAGCATCGTCACGTGGGAGGGAATCGACCGAATCTGGTGCCGTGACTGCAATTTTAAGCCGGTTTTCACCCACGGCACGCCATTCCACGAGAAGCACCTCTCCTGCGGTGAGGTGCTTCTCGCGTTCACACTCTACGCGGACACGCTGCTCAGTATCAACCAGATTGCGCCGTTCCTCGGCCGAGCCTACAAAACCGTTCACACGGCGATTCGAGAGGTGGAAGCCACGGTTCAGCGCGGCTTCCCCGTTGTTTGGAAACTGCTCAACCAGACCATCGACGGACCAACACAAGTCGACGAGTCTGGTAGAGTCTGTTCGGGCTACAAAGGCCAAGAGCCGCCGCGAAACAGTCGTTCTCGCGGCGGCTCGTCCCAGACAGGCCGATCACGCTGGCGGGGACGGCATGGTGATCAGCTGACGCTCGTCGCGGCATGCCGCGACTCGCTTCGGGTAATTCGCGGCCAACTCGGCATCGACTACGAAGGCAATCTTGAACCAGTGATTCAAGAGGCTGAAGACCTCTCCCAGCCGCTGGGAGAGGTCTGGACCGACGGACTCCAAGCGTACCGACAAATGGACTTTGATCACCAAACAGTCGTTCACAAGGAGAGATACGTATCGCCCGAAGGCATCCATATTAACCAGGCTGAATGCCTGTTTTCGCTTGTCCAGCCGTGGCTGCAGAAGTTCCGCGGCCTGTCCAAGCAGGGCTTGGAACAGGCCGCTCACACCTTCGGCATTATCCGCTCACTCAATCTATCTGGTAAATCCGTCGATTCAGCCATTGACTGTCTTGTTATCGGGGCTTTCCGCAGCTCTACATAAGAGCGACTACTCAAGAGACGTCACTTCGGGAGACGTCACAAACAAACTCGCATGGAGCGAACGACCCCCACTCCCTCCCCCGTCATCGATGTGTAAAACCACGAGAGGAGGGTGGGGGGAGGGGGGTGTGGAACGACGGTTTGAACGACATCGACGGTTAAGACGGTCGATGAACTCCTAGACAATAGTTTTCAACATTATCTAAAAAGTAACTATAGTCTGACGGGGTTTTATATAGCAAGAGCTTGAACAGTATCCGTAATAGACCTAGTTACGAGTAAGTGAAGAGATATTCTCGGAACGACCGAGTAAGACCGAGTAACTCAGTTGGTCGTTGCCCTGTCGACGGTTCGTCTCTTGACCGGAGTATTCCTCAGCGAGACGCCCTTTAGCAGCCCGTTCTCGACGAACGAACTCTCACTCCTGCCTCGACCCTCCCGCTCTCGCCCCGACCCCCACCCCTGCTTCCTTGCTGTTTACACATCGATGACGGGGGAGGGTGTCGACGATATCTGTCTTCCGCGGTGATACTGCCCGAGTTTACACTTCGATGACGGGGGGTGTGTGGGGACGAGTGGTTCCATCTCGTTCGTGTTTACACATCGATGACGGAGGGGGTGTTCCCACGACGTCGTCCGAATTCCCCGAGTAAGACGCCTAGAACCCGTAGAATATCCGGAGAAGCGATTTACTGCTCGCGAAAAGAATCACTGCCCGTAAAGAATCACTGCTCGTGAAAGTCTCGTAGCTGCGTGTTGACGACTGTGCGAAGCAGTTCTTCCTGTTCGGCGATCGCCTCTAGCCGGGTATCGTCGACGATGCGGTTCATCATGCCCTCGGGATCGCCGGTGAACGTGAACTCCATGTACATGCCGCCGCCACGACCGCGACTTTTTCGAGATGTCGAGATCAGTCCATACGTCGAGAGCTCTTTGACGTACTTGACGTAGGTTTCGCGGGTCATCTGGTCGGCATCGAGTTCGTCGGTGACCCACTGGTAGATCTTGAAGCCGACCGGACTCGGAACCGAGCTTCGTGACTGGTTCGAATAGGATGCAACGGCGGCAGTGGCGTACAGCGAGACTTTCTTTTGCATCGTCAGTCCCTCGACGAGTTTGAGAGAGCGGTCCTTGTCGATCTCTTCCTGTGACTCTCGGACGTGATCCTCGGTCACTTCGCCGTCGCCACGCTCGTCGGCGAGGTCGCCGGCACCACGAAACAGGTCGATCGCCTTTCGAGCATCGCCGTGGCTCTGTGCGGCAAACGCGGCGACGAGTGGGATCACGCCGTCCTCGAGGGCGTCCTCGCGAAAGGCGTCCCGGCGATTATCGAGAATTTCGCGCAACTGTGTCGCATCGTAATCGGGGAAGTAGACGTCGCGAGGGTTGAACGAACTCTCGGCACGGCCGTCGATATCCTGCATGAACTTCGGGTCGTTCGTCAGCGCTGCGACGGAGACACGGCCTTCGATCTCGTTCGTGTTGCTGGCACGCGATAGCTGGTACAGTAGCTTCGAGTGGGCGGGTTCGTCGTTGGCGCGACGGCCGACCAGAAGGTCGATTTCGTCGAGGATAAAGATGACCGAGTCGTAGTAGCCGTTGATGAGTTCGTACAGGCGACGGTACTTCCGTTTCGTCGACACGCCGGTCTCGGGGACACCGACCGGCGCACCGACATCGCTCGCGACGGTCTGGACGAGTTCGTAGACGGCCTGATCGAGGGTGTTGATCGGTTGGAGGTTGATGTCGACGACGCCGAAGCGTTCGCCCTTCGATTCGCAGAGATCGATGATCTGTTGGGTCACCGCACCGATAATGAGCGATTTTCCCGTGCCGGCGGGTCCGTATAACAGCATATTCGGCGGACGGTTCCCCTGCAGCGTCGGTTTCAGGAACGAGACCACGGATTCGAGTTGATCGTCCCGTCCGACGATCCGCTCCTCGTCGATGATCGTGTCGGGTTCGACGAGGTCGCGATTGACGAAGACGGACTCCGCTCCCTCGTCGTCGAGCATCTCCCTGATCGATCGTTGGCTTCCTTCCCCAGAAGCCGCCTCCTCGGTCTCGGGATCGAGGTTTTTGCTGGCTGTCTCGTCGACCTCCTCCGGAATCGTCTCAGAAACTGGGTCAACATCGTCGTCCAGGTCCGAACGGAGTTGTTCATCAGGGGGTGAGCGAGCGGTCTCATCCTGATCGTTGCCGGCCATACAGGTTCTGTACGTTGGAGGGTTAAAAAGATTGACCTCCGTCGATGTTTATACACACGGTATACTCTGTTTACCCCCTGTATTCGGCGGGTCCGACTCGAATCGGTTAGAACCGTCTCCGAAGTACATTCGAGGGGAGACCCCCGTCATCGATGTGTAAATTGATGGAGATTCGACTTCTACGAACTCAATTGTATCTCACGCGACAACTTCTCTCGCTACTCCCCGTCGTCGAAGTGTATGCCGCGCGTCATACACCCCGGCATCGAAGTGTAACTCACCGGCACCCCCGTCATCGATGTGAAAACGGGGGCTCTCCACTTCGAGGTGTGCCCCATCTTAAGGAATGCATATTGGACGGTTTCTCTGCTGACCTCGTTAACCGTCTCCCCCATCAGGCGTACAGTATGTACCTTTTACTGCGCAGTTGCGTCGTTGCCTTCCACCCCCGAAGCAGGTCGGTGCTATCCCTCTCGATCCGGCAGTGATGAACCTGACATTCACAGGTCAGCAGCATGGCCAATCGCCGTTCGACGACCGCTGGCGGCCACGACGACGTGATCGTATCGCGTTCGACGCCGAAGGTCTCGATTGCCCGACGGACCTGTGCAGTCTGTTTCCGGTGTTGCTCGTGGTGGTGTTTTCGCTGGTGCTCGTGTTGCTCGAAGAGGTACGCGTAGGCGGCGACCTGCAACTCGTAGCGACGGCGGGTGTCCGGCGTTAGATCGGTAAGGGCGATCTTCACGTCGGCGACGTGTCGGTCGCCACTAGCTGTTTCTATGACGAAATCGGCCGTTCCGTGGAGTTCCACCTCGACGCCGTCGATGGTGACGAGTCCATCTATCGGTGTCTCGACGGCGATGTCCACAGCACACTGGAGTCGCTCCCACAGCGCAGACCCGAGGAACTCGTCGAGGATCTCCTCCTGAAAGAACGCAAACAGTGATTCGCGCTCGTCGACGCCGGATCTGGGAGCTTCGTCATCGAGAACCTCGTCGAACAGGTGCCGGACCTCGCCGTCTGCCGATCGCAGTATGTCCTCCGACAGTTCGCGTTCGACGACCCTGGTCAGTACCTCGTGCAAGCAGGTACCGACATCGTCCGGTCCCAGTCGATCGAACTGCAGGGGGATGTCCTCGGGAACGTCGTTCGTGTCCGTATGCAGCGCCCGCCCGAGCAGATGATCGAGCACGTACTCCTCCGGGGCCTCGGTGAGTGGATACATCGTGCTCGGGTTGACGAACCGGGGTACCCACGGAGCCAGCGCGTCGCGACGGGGTGCGGTGATGGCGACGTCCTCGGTGGTTGCAGGGGTCGCGCTCGACCACGTGGCACCGAGTGTGACGTCGTTGATACCGATCTCGAACGCGTCGTCGTTCGATTCGGCCGCAGTATCACGGGTGTAGCCACTGCTCTCGTCGCCGGTGAACGCGAGTCCCTCCTGCATCGCGTCGAGCCAGCGGTCACGGGGACTGTACTCGTGTGGGTCCGACCGCGGGAGTGGGATGACGAGGTGGTCACGTGCGCGCGTGAGCGCGACGTAGAGCAGACGCCAGCCTTCGGCGCGTTCATTCGCCGCCGTCCGACGAAGCCGGTCGGGGCCGACGAGTGAGGGTGCTGTTTTCGACTCGCCGAAATCGTCGGACCAGTGGGCCGTCGCCCAGCGTAGCCCGACGTCGCGGGCCCGCGTGTCGTCCGGATCGTACAGACCGTTCCGGTACGGCGGCAGTGAGATGTCCGTGGGTGTGTCGGCATTCACTGACTGTGTATCGGCTTCCGTTGGCGGGGCGAGCCCTGCGATCCGTCCCTGCGTAATGAACCGCTGGGCGTGGGGGCCATGCTTCCAGAGATCGAAGCCGGGGTTCGCGATGACGACCACGTCGTCCTGATCCCCCTTCATGTCGTGGACCGTTCGGAACTCGACGTCGTGGTCCGCTTCGGCGGTACTGGGCTGGTTCGGCCCGATATGGGCGTTCTCGCGGAACGGGTCAAGCAGTTCCGTGAGTTCGGCCGGCGTGAGTTGGTCGTCGGCTTCCCACTCCTCGAGCGTCTCGACGAGCGCATCGAGATTGGCGATGCGCCGGGACGGTTCGACCTCGAACATGTCGTGAGGATCCGCCCGGAGGGCAAGCCGCTCGATGGCGTCTTCGACGTACGCCGCAGCAGGCCGGGAGCGGAAACTGTCGCATCGCTCGCGGAGTGCGACAAACGCATCGAGTAGGTGCCGGTGCTCGTCAGTGAGCGCACACTCCATGCGGACGGCGTCGATGTCCCACTCGTGAGCCTCGAACTCGTCCGCAAGCGCTTCGAGACCAAGCGGTGCCTCCAGCACGAGCTCGCGTGTCCGATCCGGTGCCATCGGGGCAACGAGCCACTTACACACATCGAGAACGCTCCTGACGACGTTACACTCGAACAGCGACTCGCTGGCGTTGCGAACGCTGAGACCTGCCTCGACGAACGTCTCCTCGTAGGTCTCCATCTTCGAGGACCACCGGAACAGCACGGTAATCCCTAGCGGCTCGCCGTCCTCGTCGATGAACGTTCCGTCGCCGAGCCCGTTCGAGAGCAGCGTCGCCAGAATATCTGCCTCGCCGATCCCGTCGACCGGATCCACCCAGGCGTAGGAGTCCGGCCTCGCGCTCATCGGATCGAACGCGGCGATGTGGACGTTCCTTTCGTCGGTCGGCTCCCGGTCGGCGTCGAGGCCCGGATAGGTCACGTTCAGGTCGCCGATATCCCCGCGTGTTGGATCCGTGAGGACTGGCTCTGCGATCTCGTTGATCGCACTGGCAACGTCGGGCCGACACCGGTATGTCGTCGTCGCCGTCCGGTGCTCGTGGACGTCCCAGTCGTGCCCGAGATAGGTGCCGTCGACGGTCGCCGTCTCGAATAGCGTCGGGTCCGCGTGCCGCCACAGGTAGATACTCTGGAGCAGATCCCCAGCACAGAACACGCGCGTACTGGCTGCGACAAGATGCGAGAGGGCGGCGTGCTGGATCGCCGAGACATCCTGTGCCTCGTCGATGATCAGGCTCTGCACCCGTGTGTGGTAGCGCGCTCTGACCCGCTCGCGATGGGCGTCGTTCACGTCCTCGAATCGGTCGTCGAGACGACCGTCGAAGTAGGCGTCGACGAGATAGGCAACGTCAGTATGCGAGACGATGTGAGTATCGCGGAGGAGTCGGCGATACATACTGCGATACGCCGAAAACACCGTACAGAAGTCGTCGAGACGGGCTTGCCAGTCGTCGTGTAGCCGTGCATCCGCATCGCGGATCCTCTCGCGCTCGCCTTCGTCGAGGTCGTCGTACCTGCCCGCCCCGCCGGAGGTCCCGATGCAGCGTTCGACCGCGGCGACGACGTCGTCGAACGATTCCGGCCGACCTCCCTCGTATACGTCTTCGAGAGTCCCGTCGAGTTCTGCGCGGAACTCGCGCGTCGAGAGGCGACGGTCCCGACAGTGAGAGACGGCGGCCGTCAGCATCTCGCGCACACTGTCTTTGTACTCGGCGTCGGGATACGCCGCTTCCAGCCTGTCGAGCCGCTGTGCGATATCGGGCGCTTCGCGAACCCGCATGTAACACGTCGCGTGCAGTCGTTGCAACCGGGCCTCGTTACCGACGGTTGGCATCTCGTCGAAGCCGAGATCGGCCGCAATCTCGCTCACGACGTCCCGCAGGATGCTATCGATCGTCCCGACGTGTGGTGCCTGACTGAGTCGCTGTACCAGGTGATCGAGTTCGGCGGTCGAGATCTGGCTTGCAGCCGGGACGAGGTCGTGTTCAACGAGTTCCCGGAGACGGCTGCGGATCTCCGGCACGATGCTCGACGCCTCGTTCCGGTTGAACGAGACGACTGCGACGTGTTGCTCGGGCGTCGTGTCGCCTGCGACGTATCTGCGGAGGATCTCCTCTGCGGCGATGTGATGTGCAACGACGGACTTGCCCGACCCGGGGACGCAGTTGAGGGTGAACAGTCCCGACTCGTGCTCGAAGTACGCCTCCCGGATGGCCTGCTGGGCGTTCTCGAGACGGATCGGCTCCTCGCTCATCGTCTGCCCTCCTCGCTATTGCGTCGGTCCTCGTTTTTCTCACCTTCCACAGCCTCACACATCGCCTGCACCGCAGTCGGAAGCTGCGGATCGTCGCTGAGGAGTCGCCGGCGCTCGTCGACCGGCACGACCTCGGGGCTGAGATACTCCAGTAGCGGGGATGGACGCCGTTCCTCTCCGGCAGTCGTCTCGGTGTGCCGTGTCAGTATTAGTCCGGCACCGGCAGCCCGTACCGTGTCGTCGAACTGATCGCGGTCACGGCCGTCGGTCCATGCCGCCCGTGGCGCAAGCGTGCCTGCTCGACCTGCCCCACGAAGGATCGCTTCCTGGAGTTCCGGCGGCACCACACTGTCGGTCTGCTGGGGCCACTCGCCATCGACCAGTCCGACGCCGATCACGTAGGGAATGTCCAGCAACCAGACGTCGTTCGCTTCGAGGACGTCCACGGCGCGTGCGTTCGAGTGTTCTCGCCGCCCCGGGCGCTGTGTGACCATCAGCCGCGCCAGTTCCGCGACGGCACTCCAGGACCGCTCGATAGTTCCCTCCTCGAGTCGATCCGCGTATTTGTGGCCCAGATGCCTGACGAGCGTCTTCACGCGAACCACCGCCCGGGCGTCCTGTTCGGTCTCTGCGAGGGCCGGCGTATCGATTGCCTTCGTCACGGGCAGGCCGCGCTGTTCGTACGTGTCGATCACAGCGTCGAGGACGTCAGTGACAGCCTCCGGTGTTGGTTCGGGACAGTCGTCGAGCCACTCCACGTAGCGCTCGAACCGCTCGTCGATTGTCGGATTCGCCGCGAGTTCGTCACGCCACTCCGTAAGCGTTCGTGAACCGTCGGGTAACGCCTCGATTGCCGCCCCGACGTCCTTCGGATCGAGGGGCCACGGCTGTGTCGTTTCGGACGCCGGACTCCATCGGTGTTCGAGCGGTCGGCAGAGCGTCTCCGCGGTGGGTTCGCCGCCGTCGAGCGTCTCGCACACGGCTTCGACAAGCGCGTACGGACGCGTTTGCGTGACCCGTAGCTGTGTCCAGAACACCGGCGTGAGTCCGTACTGGATCGCCGCCCGGTACAGCGGTGCTTCGTAGCCGTCGAGATCACGCGCGACGACGGCGATATCGCGCACAGGGACGCCCTGGCCCCTGAGCGCGGCGACGGTCGCCATCACGGCGCGAGCCTCTGCCCGGCGGGTCGTCGCCTCCATCTCCGCGACTGGTACGTCGGCGTCATCGAGGGGCTCCGCGAGCGCGAGACGGTCCGCTGGCGTCACGACTCGAACACCACTGCTCCCGGTTGAGCCACGTCAAGCATCTCGGCCACGCGGCGCGAGAGAAACGACCCAGTACCGCGTCGACAGTAGATATCGACGGGGACGGACGTCGAATCCAGGAGCGCGTGCAGCAGGTCGATATCGGCAATCGGGATGCTGCTGATTCCAGCGAGCGAGACACGCTCTACCGCCGGGTACGCCGCGTCCCAGACCTCCCCGTCCGACCTGAGCAGCTCCCTCGTCGCACGCCGGACCGATTCGACTTCGGAGACCGCCTTCGGAGTACGCTGTCGGAGTACTCGCTCGATGTCGACCGCTACCTCGACGAGTTCCATCGCGTCGGCGTCGACGGGGGCGACAAGCCCCTCGGCAACGTCCTGGATGGCGTCGAGTCGTACCGGGTGAAAGCCGGTCACGCTCTCGACTTCCGTCCGGATCTGCTCGACTGTCCGGGCGTCCGACGGGACGGCAGGCGGCGTAATCGACACCTCCTCGTCTGCAAGCACCGCGCGGATCACCGACAGCCGATCGATCCGGTCGAGCGTACTCGCCGACAGCGTTGCAGTGGTGAGTAGCCGCTCGCCGACCGCCGTCGGATCGGCAAACTCGACTCCCTGCTTCGGCGTCTGTGACTCGCGGAGCCGCCGCTGCATGTTCCGTCGATGTAGCTCCACCGGCGTCAGAACCAACTCTGTCCGTGCTGGCGCCTCAGCAATTCGCTCCAGTATCGCTTCCTCCTCGCCCACGTGGAGCGTCAGGTTCTGGGGAAGTTGCCCCTGTCGTGTTTGTGCCATGGTTGTGTCACCGACCGCCACCGAGGGAAGATCGTACGTTCGACGCCGCAGCGTCTTCGTGTCTCTTCAGACTATTCTCTGCGCACTTGAACTGCCTGATAGGATTATAAGCGTCGATTCGATACTCTCCAGATGGCCGTTTTCAGAGAGATCGACGTACGGCAACGAGTCGGAGCCGGGTTTCTCTTTCTGATCATCGCAATTGCCCTCCTCGTCACACAGCCAGCCGATCAGGTCCTTTCCGCGATACTGGCCGGGATCAACCTGCTGATCAGCGCCTTTTTCCTCGTTACCGTCGGGAGAGACACGACAGAGGAACCGACGTATGACGTGGGGCTCTGGCTGCTGTCGATGGTCGTCGCACTGAGTGGCGTTGGCGGCTACGTCGGGGCCTATTTACGTATGGATTCGCGTTCCTCGAGTCGGGATTCTGAGGAAGCCAAAAAGGTCTGAATCGGTGGCTCTGTTGAAGTCCCCCGCAAGTGATATATGCTGACTCGGTTGCAGTCCTCCTACATGACCCACATACCGACGTAGAGTACCGACTGACCTACGTCGTGTAAGAAACCGCGTGTAAGATACAGAGGGTGAGCTCAGCAGACCGATACCGTCTATTCAGTATAGATTTCAGTATATATGCGAAAATAAAGAGATGCTGAAACGCAAGTTCCTCGGAAAGGCCCGAATAACCGAGAAAGTTATTTGAGGTGTACGGCCGAACGATTGTCCAGTGGCAAGTAGCAAATCAGTCGTACTCGCTGCTCTGGTTGCGAACGGAGCTATTGCTATCCTGAAGTTCGTCGGCTTTATTCTCACTCAAAGCCCCGCGATGCTCTCGGAGACATACCATTCTATCTCCGACACCGGCAACCAGGTGTTCTTGCTGATCGGCATCCGGTACGGAGATAAGTCAGCCTCCCGTGCACATCCATTCGGGTACGGGAAAGCCCAATTCTTTTACAGTTTCCTCGTCTCGGTGCTCCTATTCGGAATTGCGGGGTGGGAGAGTGCGAAACACGGGTACAACGCTGTCCTGCATCACGAGTCGGCTGCACTGGCTGGGACTGTGACACAGTTCGGTTTCTCTTTCCCCGGCATCTGGGTGAACTACACCGTACTCGCCGGTGGAATACTGTTTGAGGGGTGGGCCTTCAAGAAGGCATACGCGGGTATGCAAGCCGACATTGATGAGCACGGCTGGAGTGGGCTTGTTGAGGCGTTCCAGAAAACGTCGAATGTGACGACACTCACAGCCTTTACCGAGGACACTATCGCTTTGGTCGGGTTGGCATTGGCTCTGGTCGGCGTATTCCTCTCCGATTTCACCGGCAATCCAATATACGACGCGACGGCTGCCCTGCTTATCGGGATCATGTTGATGGGATTCGCCGTCGCGTTGGCGTGGGAGAACAAGCGTCTGTTGTTGGGCGAAAGCCTCCCTAAGTCCGAAGAACAACGGCTTCGTGAGCTCGTCCGAGAGTCGGACGGTGTGACAGATCTCATTGATCTTCGGACTGTCTACTTCGGCCCTGATAACGTGCTTGTCACCGCAGACGTAGTCTTCGATTCGGGTCTTGGTACCGAGGAAATCGACACCCGTATCAACGGTATTGAGGAGGCGATTACCCACGCCTACCCGGATGCCCGGAAGGTGTATATCGAGCCTGAAACCAAGCCGAGATGATCGTGGTTAATCAGTTTTCAGGCAACTACACGAATCACGTACGATCTCGACCAAAAAATCTTTTCAGTTCGTTTAGCAAGTCCATATACTGAAACAGAACAGATCTTACGCGGGCGTTTTTCGTCCTGTCTGCATCTCCATTCCCAGTTGCTCCATTTCCCATTCGACGTACTCTCGCATCCCTTCTTCCAGCGGCCGATGCTCGATATCCAGTTCCTGTCTGGCCTTCGAGTTATCAACAAGAACCTCGCCGCTACTGAAGAACTCCAACAGTTCACTTTCAATCCTTCCGGAGGTCGTGTAGCCGCTTCGGCGACACTGACGACACGGCTCAACCAGTAAAAGAACGTCCCTGGAACCGTCCGAGGTACCGGTATATCCGTCAGGTCTTCGATGATGTGGAGCACTTCAGCGACGCTCCGTGGGTCGCTGGTGATGATGTACTCCTCCCCAGGCGTTCCGTCATTCATCGTTCGAACGAGGTTTGCAGCCGTATCTTCGACGTACTCCCACGGCAACACGAAATCGTCCGGGACCATGGAGAGGTCTTGCTCGAGATGTCCCTGAAAGGCAGTTCGGGGAGTGCCGCCGTAGTCCTTGTCCCCCGGTCCATAGATCGCCCCCAGCGTAGCGATCACGAGTGGCAACCCGTCCTCCATCATCGGCTCCGCGACCTCGTAATGCGCCCGCCATTTCGTCTGCTGGTAGACCGTCGGGAACGCGTTCGAGGAACGATACGATTCGTCGACGTAGTTGCCGCCGGTATTTCCATACACCGCGACGGTGCTTGTGTAGACGCCTTTCGGAATCTCGAGTTCGTCCATCAATTCGAGGACGTTCCGTGTCCCGTCGACATTGATACGCTCGGCAGTGTTTTCGTTCCATGGACCCGGCCCTATTTCATACCAAGCAGCGAGGTGGAACACACCGTCAACGCCGTCCATCGCCTCACGCATGCTCCCCTTGTCGGTAATGTCTCCCTCGATTACCGTAACCGACTCGGAGAGATGGCGGGCATTGGTGCTGTCGCGAGTTAACGCGATTACCTCGTGGCTATTGCTCACGAGTCGGTCCACAAGGACTGTCCCGACGAATCCCGTGGCTCCGGTCACGAAATACCTCATACTGTGCACTTCGGTAACAATCCACATGTACATTTTGATGCGAAACAGGACATTTTACCAGAGTATCATGTTTGGATGCTCAGATCCGTACGCGGTGAACTACCCCTGCCTACTCCCCGCCGTTGGCGGCTCCTTGAGGAAGGGGGCTTACCGCCTGTAATCAGCTAACATTGCTACCAACGAAGCAGGCCTGGTAGAACACCGAAATCGGATCGTCCAAGTGCGTTCCTCAGCGCCTGAGCCGTTTTGTGTACCGATACATGGTTTTCAGCACCAGCGAGTTCATCGAGACGCTCGACAGAAGCAGACACCGATTGCGTGTTGCTGTCCAGTTCGTTTTTGCCTCCGCACTATCCGCCCGGATGGCTTTCACCTGTGCGATGAGTGCCCCTGCCCATCCCGAGAGTGCTAGCGCTAACAGCATGAGTGAACTCGGACGCATACTGTTCTTTCCGTCGGGACCTCACATATACAGTAGCCCCAAAAACTCCTCCTGTTACGGAAATTCAAGGAGAAAGCCCCGTCCTTTAGGGTGGGGAGGATGTCAATCTGAGTCCACTGGCCCCTTGTACTGGGACCGGATCGTCTCTCCATCGCGCCACTGCCAGTAGTAGTATCGGTTGTCGTTGATCTCCTTGATCGTCACCGTCGCTCTCGATGGGACCTCGTCGGGACGATCTTCGGACGGGTCTTGCACTCTGTCGTCCTCGCCAGAACTTGGTTCTCGGCTATGATACTCTGCTAGCTCCTCCGCGTACTCGGCAATCTCTCGGAGACGTTCGGTGGAAGCCTCGTCGAGTGTATCGACGACATCGTCAGGGAGATCCGCCGGCGGTGTCGGTTGTTCCTCGGACATTGGAGACCGTCCTCTGTTAACCAACAACAGACACCAGTATGATAGGTTTGTTGGTTAATGCAAACCCGGCGGATAGTTTCGTTTCTCGCACGGCGGACTCAAGAGAGATATCGCACAGACGTAGTTGCCCGTCCTCATCGAGATGGAGTTGGAGGGCGAGTGCTCGGGTAGTGACTTCTTCGCCCTCTACCAGCGGTCTACCCCCACATTGTCACTTCAGGAGGCATACAGTTGACCCTGCGTTACTCGCTTGTCACGTTTCTCAGCAAGGGTTTCGACCGAGACGCTCAAATATGAAATATACGGTTAACAAAACATTTAAAATATATTTCTCATCACGTATCATAGCTAACATAGTATAATATTGTTCGTGTCCTATGTCTTAGTTCGAGTGGACGACTTTGCGCTATCACAAGCGACGGCGAGCGACATACACGAGCAGGAAGATGACGGCGAGAAGTCCGGACGGGACGGCGTAGAGTGGGTCGTATATCGTGACGATGGCGGCGGTGACGGTCAATGCACCGGCAGGACGGCGTAGCCGAGGTGCGGGTCACCCCGACCGCGTGTGTCAACGGGCTTCGTTCGGACGACCAGTTCGCTCCGGTCCAGCTGATCCAGCGTTCGATCGAGGCGGGCAGGAATGCGTGCCAGTGCGGGTATCGACTGCTGGACATCGCCCCACGACTCTCCGATGAGCGTCTCGAGTTCGCTCTCGATGAGGCCCTGTTCGATGAGGAACGACCGAACGGCCGCAAGAAAATCGAACTCCGGGTCGAGCTGACGACAGACGCCTTCGCCGACGGTCCCAACTCGGATCAACAACATCACGTTTGGCGGGAGACGAAACGGAAAGTCCCGAAGCTGTGTCGTCAACTCGGTGATGATCAAACGCCAGGTGACTTCCGACTGGCCCTCTAACGTCTCGATGACGAGGGAGAGGACACGTCTGACCTCGGTACGGTCGACACCCGCTTCGAGCACATCGAGTGCAATCAGCGCGTCGACAAGCGTGTCGACATCGCGCCGGACGAGCGCACGGTAGAGCCCCACAATGTCCTCCTGGACTGTCTCTGAGAGCCGTTCGCTCATCCCGAAATCGTAGATCAGTAACTGGCCCGCCTCAGTGACGGCGAGATTCCCCGGATGGGGGTCGGCGTGAAACACGCCATCGACGATTCCCATCTGCATATAGATCTTGATCATTCGAGTCGCCATCTCGTTTGGTTCGACGTCGACGCCGTCGAACGCGTCGTCATCAGTAATCTTCCGACCAGTCAGGTACTCCATGACCAGCACGCGCTTGGAAGAGAGGTCTTCATAGACGTCGGGAATCAGGACTCGTTCGTCGTCGGAGAAGTTCGCCCGAATTTCGGTCATGATCGTCCGCTCCCGGTCGAAATCGAGTTCGTCGAAAATCACCTCCTCGAAATCGTCGGCTGCATTCCGCACCGAGTATCGCTGGCGTTCCGGGAGGAAGGGGCTGATCAGTGGCAGTAGACCACGAACGACACGTAGGTCGCGTTCGATGATCGATTTCACGCCTGGCCGGCGCACTTTCAGGGCGATCCGTTCGTCTTCGTAGGTGACCGAATAGACGAAGGCGAGCGACCCTCCGGCGATGGGCTCGACGGCAGAGAGGTCGAGTACGTCGCCGAGCTCTTCTTGCAGGACCGTCTTCGGGTCGCCGCCAGCCACTTCGGGGACTTCGTTCTGAAGCGTTCCGAACTCCGCAGCATACGTCGGCGGGACGATGTCAGGACGTGTCGACAGGACCTGGCCGATCTTGATGAACGCCGGGCCGAGTTCCAGTAGCGTGTCTCGGAGTTTTTCGGCTCTGCGACGATGTCGCTGGTCGTCGACCCGGCGTGGAGAACCGACGAAGATGAACCGGTGTCGGTCACGAAGAAAGGCTACGGCGAAGGGGAAAAACCGGACCACGACCAGCAGATATCGGCGAACGAACCCCTGCATCTCACAACTCCCACTGAGTCTCCTTGAGTGCGGCCTGGCGGTCCATACTCCGTGCTTCGATTACGAATCATATATATCTGGGGAGCTACCTTAATTTCGGTCGCTGGGGCATCCCACTACTGTTCTGCACGGTATTTGAAGCTACGGAGAAACTCGACGGTACCAGCGAGACAAGCGGTTCAGAGACTCTCGAAGCACTAGCTCTCCCGTGCCGGTGGGTGCTGTGTGGATCAGAGCCGCGGCTCATCCGATCCGAGTTCTATCGCGAGCGGGGATCTTTGGAGCAGGCAGTTTGAGGGATATTCGACGCGCGACATCCGAGCGTTTCTGCCAGAATTATAAACTGATATTACATCATGCTGAACTGGTAGATCGACTATCAATTGGGTGAAATTATGCACCCCTGGCCGCTGCTCTGAGTGTCTTCGGGCTTGATGTCGTCGATTACACTTGCCCGTGCCGGTGGCTTTATATATCATTTGTGTAAGTCCTACACATGAATTGGGAACAACAGTTCATACGACCACCTACATCGGGGGATGTCCTACAATATGCGTCAAAACATGGGATACGATTAACTGATGATCAAGCTTCCGAATACGCTGATCTCATCGGCTCGAAGTTGGGCGTATTAGAACAGCTAGAGACACTTCCTGCTCCATCGCCTACGGGCACGACTCATCATAGAGATCGACAAATGGGCTACCGCCCAGATTCATCGGAAGACCCACTCAATGCGTTTGTCCGTCGGTGTCTGATCGACGGAGCGGAGACAGGCTCTCTATCGGGAGTCACTGTCGGAGTAAAGGACAACATCGCTGTTGGTGGGATCGAACTGACCGCCGGATCAAAAGCGTTCGAGGGATTCGTTCATTCGTTCGATGCGACTATCGTCACTCGGCTTCTCGATGCCGGCGCGGAGGTGGTTGGAAAAACGACCCCGGACGAGCTTGCGGTCTCGGGGAGCGGGGTGCCCACGGCAATGGGACCGATACTGATCCCACACAGCAATCAACACCTCGCTGGTGGTTCGTCCGGGGGATCTGCTGTCGCCGTCGTCGAGGGTGACGTCGACGTCGCTCTCGACACTGATCAGGACGGATCGATCCCACGGGCCATGCACGCGAGCCGAAGCAATGGCTTCGTCGAAAACAATAATACCGACTGGGGAAGAACAAACAACAATGTATCACAGAATCAGTCCCCCGGATCCACCACAAAGATATGAGTGAACACCCAGGACAGCCCCACGACTGGAGTCTTTCGGAACCGACAGTGATGGCGCGGATCGAAGACGCGCTCGCGACGGATACGCCCGGCGTAGTGGCGACAATCGTCGCCGTCGACGGGAACGGCTACCGCCGTCCCGGAGCGAAGATGCTCGTCACAGACGAGTCCGGTGCGGGCAGCATTACGGCAGGATGCATCGAGGACGAGGTGCTTCGACTCGCAGAGGACGTTCGCGCCTCAGACGAGCCACGATTCTGAACGGTTCGACCTTACCGACGACGAGTGGGGGCTGGGACTCGGCTGCAACGGCGTGATCGATCTGCTCCTCGAACCGCTCGACGACCGGTTCGGTCGCCTCGTGGACGGGTATATAGACGGCAGTACTGGCCTGTCACTGACTCTGATCGACGGGTCGGCAGGAAACGGAACCGTCCGTGATCGACTCTACGTTCCGGACGGGGACCTCGATGCACTTGCCGAGCGCCCGGCGTGGCTTGACAAGCGGATCCGCAAGCGAGTTGAGGACAGTGTCGCTGGCGACAGATCGGAACTACTCTCTCTCCCGGCGAAATCCGAGGATTTGCGCCTATTCGTCGATCCGATTCGGCCCCCGCCAGACCTGTACGTCTTCGGCAGCGGGAACGACGTTTATCCCGTCACGAAGTTCGCGAAACGGGCTGGTTTCAGGGTCACGGTCGCGACGTTCCGGGGCGGCCACGCCAACGCCGAGGAGTTCCCGTGTGCGGACCGCGTTGTTTCGGCCACAGCACCTCGCCTCACCGAGACGCTCTCGTTCGACCGGGAGACGTACGCGGTCGTGATGAGTCACAACCTCGTCGACGATCGGCTGGCGGTCGACTGTCTGCTCGATACGCCGACGCCGTATATCGGGATTATGGGTCCGTCGGAGCGATTTGGAGAGATCCGGGACGCACTGGAAAACGGGCGGGGCCCGATTTCCGATGCCGAGCTGGCCCGGCTCTACGCGCCGATCGGTCTGGCTCTCGGTGGTGGAGAGCCCAGTCAGATAGCGATGAGCATCGTCTCGGAGGTCCTAACCGTGCACAACGACTGCAAGCCAGCCCACCTCCGTGATCGGGATACCCCGATCCATCCACGAGACTCTCCATCGGACGAGTAGTCGATCATCGCGGCTGCGAACAACATTCGATGTTTTCCTGTAAACCGCTGTTCAGAGTTCCCGCAGATCGGCTTGCACTGCTTCGGTAAGACGTGCTGTGGCGTCAGGGGAAGCGACGTGAAGCGAATATCCGTCGCGTCACAGACGGCGTTCGTCATGGCGGCACTGACCGGGACCAGTGGACACTCGCCAACCTCTTTCTGCCCATGCGAGGTCGTCGGATCGGGATTTTCGAGTTTCTCCATGTTGGTTATCATCGGCACGTCGGCCGCCGTGGGGAGATGATACTCCAGCATCGATCCGTTCTGTAGATTCCCATCCTCATCGTAAGCGTACTCCTCGACCAGCGTCTCACCGAGGCCCTGAACGATCGTTCCCTGCACCTGCCCCTCGACGAGCCTCGGGTTGATCGCGTTCCCGATGTCTTCACAGATGGCGACGTCTATATCGCCGGTTCGCGGATCGACGTCGACGACGACAGCCAGTGCGCCGACGGTGTAACTGTGAGCGACGTTCCCCCGCCGGTGTCCGGGTCGACGAACTCGACCTCCGGTACTTCCCGCGACCAACCAGCGAGATGCTCCCACGTAACGCCTCGGGCCCCTCCTCTTCGGGCCCGAGCGTTTCGGAGTTGCCGAGCATCGCGATGTTCGCGAGTTCGCCGAGGTCTATCGACGTCTCCGGATCCGTCCTGTCGAAGGCGCGGTTGTCGGCGTCAACGCCAAACTGAGCGGACAGGTTCGAGAATACACGCGCGTCCTTGATCTCGTCCTGGATCTGCTTACCGAGTCCGACGATGAGCTTCCGATCGTTGTAGTAGGGATCGCCTCTCCGGTAAATCAGGTCGATCTGACGGACGGGCGGCAACAGTCCGTAATAGAACCCCTTCCAGGCGAATGCTGGGAACTCCGTATGGATCGTGGCCTCGGGCCCCCGAGTCGGTCGAAATACTCGTCATTGTAGTACTCGTCTGCGAGCTGTTCGGCTGTTGACTTGTGCTCGTCCATCAGGTTCTGAACGAACTGATCTGGTGATCTAGTGGCACCCGACATTGCGTGTGTCTCACTATCGAGTAGGATTATAAAAAGATATCGCGGAATAGTCGATGTTTGTAGTGTATATGAGCGGTGAATTTCCAACAATCGGTATCTGAACCCTATACTGGTAACGATGTCAATATTTGACCAAAAATCCGTCGAGAGTTCCCAGTATAGAAATCTCGTGATGATCTCTTTGTTGCGTGCCGCCGATCAATCCGTTCCGTGATACATAACGGCAAGGCACGTACTCGTGGTCGTCGACGCGGCCCAAACCGGAAACAACACGGCTGTATCTTGCTTCTCGGGGTCCTATATCAATAATTGCTCACCCGGACACCGGGATAGATTTACGACAGTACTTATGTAAAATCAAAGCCGTGTGGCCGACTTCCATTTTCGTAACGACAGGCCGTTGGTTATCTTATGAGAATCGTTGGCGTGGACGGAATTTCCTATACTGAACATTTCAAAGTTCTCACTCGCTGTCTTCGTTCTCCCAAATAGCGCGCTTCGTCCAAGATAGCGGCGTTCGCTACGACAGTAAACGGTCAATCCATTGAACAAATACTGTATATCCGGGTTGATTTTCTGCTTAGAAAATCTAATTGTATAATATTCACGCCCGGTGAACGAGAATTGATACAGTTAGATATCGGTAGCCGGGCAGTTTAGCGTGAATCATCAATGTCCGATGTGAAGTACGCGGCTCCTACAACTGTCGAGGCAGCCTGTTCGTTCTTGGCGGAACACGTGAAAGATGCCACAGTGCTCTCCGGAGGACAGAGCCTGATCCCACACCTTCGACAGCGTGACCTCCCCTATGATATCCTCGTCGATATCAACGAGATCGACGAGCTATCGCACGTCGAACGTGATGCAGAGCAACTCTGGATCGGCTGTCTCGCATGCCACGTCGATGTGGCGACGAACGATGCCGTCTCGGAGACTATTCCCGCGCTGTCGAAGGTGGCCGAGAGCATCGGAGATGTCCAGGTGAGAAATCGCGGGACTTTCTGTGGCGCACTGGCGGAGGCAGATCCTCCCACTGTAGTGACACTGCTATATCCGGACGTCGCCGTGACGGGTGTCGATGGTGAGCGGGTACTCGATGGTGCATCGTTCGTCACTGCCCCCCACGAGACTGCGCTTCGTGAGAACGAGATCGTTCCCGAACTTCGGTTTCGAGTTCCGGCTGCGACTGTGGGGATAGCCTACGAGAAGTGGACACCCAGCGAAGTCGCATGGTCGAACGCATCAGTCGGTGCTATCGAGTCGATTCTGGAGAACCTGCTCAAACAACGTAAACAGGGAACAGGGATCCTCCTGATCTCCGAAAAACTCGACGAGATCATCGAACTCAGTGATCGTATCGCGGTGATGTACGAGGGTGAGATCGTCCATACCATGTCGCCGGACGAGACGAACAAGAAAGAACTGGGGCTGTATATGAACGGTGGGGCTGAGACATCCAAAGCCGAACCGTCGGCGGATTGATATGGGAAGCCAACACGGTTTCCGCTGTATTACTACCGACGATTCGACGCCCGTTCTTACGCCCGACCAGTTGTCCGGGGAGACTCTCCCGGAACAGCCAGCGGTCTGGGGAGAGATTCTGGCAGCAGTCAGCGGTTCGGCACTGTGAACAAATACTCGCAGAATACTGTGGGAAACCTGTCGTCGAACACGCCGTTGAAACCGTCGTTCTGAGTCTCGTCGATGGGGTGTCAGTAGTGACTGGGTACGATAGCGAGCGCGTCAAGCCAGCGCTGGACGACCACGCCACCGAATGTATCGAAAACACTGATAACAATACCGGACAGAGCACATCAGTCCGAGCAGGTGTCAGAGCAGTACGAGCCCACAACGCGGATGCTATCCTTATACTGCTTGGTGATATGCCCAGTGTCGCTGTCCGGAGTCTGGATCTGCTTATAGAGGCCTATTACGGCGGGGTATCGAACATTACCGTCGCTGCTGTGGATCGCCGATGTGTCAACCCAGTCCCCCTCGATGCGAGTCTGTTCGGCGAACTAACTACCATGGATGGAAATGTCGGTGGCAAAGAACTTTTTCAAAGAATAATTCAGTAGCCGTCGAGACAGGTGACGAAAGTATTTGTAGAGACATAGATAGTCTGAACGATTTACATAATGATGAATAATCATACAATTCTCGAATTGGGATATAGCCTTTTTATGCAGGTTTATCCACTCAAGATCCAGTTTAAAACACTCGATAGTGTCTGTGCTGGTAAATTATCATGTTAACATTCATCGGTTTAGTTTTGTGCCGTGCTGTCGCATCTCAACTCGAATCACAGATGTTCGTCGACAAATTTGGAGAAAACATGTATAAAATCTAAAACACTCGGCAGATGAGGGCGATGTGCAAAATACTATAATCGACGACCAGGAGTGACATGCTGAACTCAAAGGAGAGATGCGGATCGAGTCACGAATCGACACACAGAAGCGGGGTATACCGTCCTGTGGTCTGTTCGGAGACCGGGAACGATCCGACTCTCTCCCACCCGTCGGAACGCTCCCGCAGGATGTTCCCTCGATGTGTTGCCACGAGAGCAGAGCCGTCTACCGACGCAATCCCGGTAACTGTCTCGGTCGGATACGGGTGCGCGACTGGTTCGATCGTCCCTCCGTCGGACGAAATGAACAGTTCGGGATCGGCGTCATCGTCGTCCCACGTCGACGAGTTCTTCAGCGCGCCTGCGGCATACACCGTGTCGTCGACGGAAAACACGGCCCGGAAGTATCGCTGGTCGTAGTCGGTATCGAGCCTCGTCCAGGATTCCCCGGCATTCTCTGTGTGAAAGAGGCCAAAGCCCGTGGCCGCGACGAACTCGTCCGGCCCGATGACGTGGAGTTCGTGGATGTCGTCGTCCGCACCCTCAGACTTGTGCCACGAGTCGCCTCCGTCGTCGCTGATGTGGACTCCTCCGACTTCGATGCCAGTGAGTATTCGATCAGGGGTTTCCGAAGGGACGAGAACATCCCTGACCTGTGCCGTATTCTCGTGCCGAGGCAGTTGCCACTCGTTTCGCTCCGCCCGATCACGGAAGGCGTTGATCTCTTCCCACTCCAGATCCTGATACGGTGGGGTTTGATCGGCCGTATCCGCGACGAAGACGTGCGCTGGCCGCGTGCCCGCGAACAATGTCTGATCACGGGAGCGACAACCTACCGAATACACCTGTTCCTGCGGGACATTCAGGTCCGTCCATTCGGTCCCGTCTGTCGAATAATACAGTCCGGTTTTCGTAGCAGCGAACACGCCTCGGTGGTCAGGGAACTCCCGCACCCGCAGAACGCGCCCGGTATCGTGAACCTTTTTTGCGGTAGCAGCGGTTGCTGATTCGAGAGTATCCGTCCGATATATTCCATCGTCACTTCCTACGATGAGCATATGTCTTTTTGATCGAGGGGATAGTTAACCGTAACCGAAAACGAGTTTGTATAACTAAACTAATGAGTGTTGAAAGTACGGGCACGATCCAGACGCCGGTACAGACCGTTACTCATCTGAGGCGGGGGTGGAAGATACCGTATGGTCGAAAATGGCCTCGAGATTGCCCGTATGTTCCTTGCGCTCAGTGAGGGCCTGGGCGATTACTACGAACCCACGAAGCGAGTCATCCTCCGCTTGGATTGGCTTGATAACTCCACTCGCCCAGAATGAGGACCTGTCTTTTCGACGGCACCAGTCTTCGATACGATATCCGTCATTCTCGGTCGCCTCCTCGATTGCGGTCCATGGCTCGTTGCGTTCGTCGAGATCTGTAGGAGCAAGAATAGAGACCTCTTCACCGAGGATCTCTTCGGTATCGTATCCCGTGATCTGTCTGGCACCCCTGTTCCAACTTATGATGTATCCATCGGGGTCGAGCAAAAAAAGCGCAAAGTCGGGAGTCTCCTCGACAAGCGCCTCGAACTTCGGGTCTAAATCCGTCTTTTCAAACGGATCTGTGCTATTAGCAGTCATAAACTTCCGAATCCGAAAACGTGTTTTTACTGCGCCTGGTGAAATACCACAACATCCTCCTTCATAAACTACGCCTATCAATCATCCGAGACCAACGATTCAATGGCTAACTATAGTCTTTTTATAGAAGAAAACGACGTAATAATGGTAGTATACTTAGGTATATCGTCGAATTACACTACGAACATCCATCTCGATTTGCGATCACTGCTTCGGGTCCGTTCGATAGTGAGGTACAATGCATCGAGGCTTATTAAATAGATCGTGTTCAGATACGCTGATTCCATGTGAAGGCAAAGGATCGGTGCTAGTCATCGGCAGTTTTCGTTCCGGCGTGTCTAAAATTATTTTTTGACAAAGAAGTTGGTCGTTTTATATCTTAAATTATAGTTTCAACACTGTTTCGATTTCCTCGTTTTCCGTATCTGAAATCGTGGTCGGTCGTTTGCGCGCCGTTTGCAGTGAGGTCGCACCATCGAGGAGAAACACCGTTTTCTTAATATTGTGTTTCTCCTATAGTGCGGCGAGGAGCGACTGAGCGAGAACGGAAATAGTGGCTGATTCAAGCGTGTATGGAGTATTTTGTGGGTCTCTGGATCGACAGCAGCATACAGTCAATACTGCTGGCTATTGAGGAGGATCGCGGTTTTATCAACCGCAATGTGATTCGGGCTCTGTGGATATTCGGGCTGTAGTTCGGCTTTATGAACGGTAGATCAAACACATCTAACAACAAATAGCTCAATTCTTAATATAGTATTTAAAAGTTATAATTTAGCGAGATAGTGCTGAATACCGGGCCTCATCAGTAGCTCCGGTATCGGCTCTGGGTCCACAAAAGCTGTACTCATCGACAGAGCTATGATAGATTCAAGATGGATCGATTGATCCCAGTGCTGGCCGGATAGCGGCTCGAAGTTCGTCGAGACTTCCGAAGTATTGATTTTCAACGGTCTTCCTGAACTGTCGCCAGCACGTTTCGGTTGGATTCAAATCAGGCGATCCTGCGGGAAAATATGCCACGTCGATGGCTGTCTCCTCAACGAAGTCCTTGATCTTGTTGCCGATGAAATGCGGCGCTTGATCCAGTACCATGATGAAGTTCTTGCCAGACTTTTCCTGAAGCGTTTGGAGAAACCCAACTGTGACTTCCTTGGTGAACGAATCATTACGAAAGTACAGGCGAAAGCCCACGGCTTTAGCCGTGGGATAAAGACGTGGGAAGGGGTCAACAACGATATTTGAGCTATTCACACCTCAGGGACGGAACGGCGTCCGAGGTGCCAGTCGCGCACGGGTTCGGCGTGTCACACAGCGTGTGTGACAATATCCGACCCGCACTGCGTGGTTATTTTTATATTGTTTCCCTGCATAATCTGTGTGTATGGGTGACACAATCACCTGTCCGGAATGCGGTGACGAGGCTGAATCGATGGAGGAACTCGAACAGGCACACAAACACGAGGTCCCAGAGTTCGAGGTGGAGGATGACGGCGGGTTCAATCTCCACGAGAACAAGGATCTCTTTCTCTGCAAAAGCTGCAAGAATCCGCTCGGAGTGCAACGTTAGCAACGGTCGTCGGAACGTTCCATAGCCGGTTCCCAGAGGATCCTTTTCTGTCGTCTCCAACAGCTGGAAGGGCCGGCACTAGTCGCCCGAATCCAAAACTGAATATCTATAAAGGATAGCAGCGCGAGTACCCCGACCCACCGTGGTCGGGGGTGAAGCGCGTCACAACACGAACTTTTAACAAGTCCCAAATCATACCAGAATACAGTGCAGTCGTCCAAACTCACCCAAACCTTGTCGTTCGGACTAGACATCCACACGGGGAGTGACGACGACCTGCAAACCGGCTGTCTCGAATCACGACGTATCCGCAACGAAACCAACCGCCTCGACCGACAAGGCGGTGACTGGAGTGACATCAAATCAACTGTCGTGGATAACGCGAACCACGTCAAAAACACCAGTCAACTCATCGTTGACAAGGCACTGGGGGAAATCGAAACGTACCACGACAACAAAGACGACGACTGGGGTCGGCCATACCCCTACATCGACGGGATGTACCCGATGGTGATGAACCACGAAGAAGGCTACCGCCTATTCCCCGAAGATGGTGGGTTAATTCGGTTCCGAGTCACGGCCACGAGAGGCACCCACCTCAAAGGTGAACTCCGTGGCAGCCCCGACCACTTCGACCGACTCCAGACAGCGTTCAACGACGATGAGTGGCGGGTTGGAACGGCTGAAGTTGTTCACAAACACGACGAGTGGCGGCTCCACGTTACCGTCACACACGAGACGCATCGAGTCGCCAACAAAGTCGATGCAGATACGATTGTTGGCGTAGATGTGAACGAGGACTGCATCGCTCTCGCTGCGATGAGTCGTGACGGCGCAATAAAGGACTCAGTAGTGTTTGAGTATCCGTCGGTGAAAGAACAGCGCCACGAGTTTTTCACCAAGCGAAAGCGGATGCAGAAAGCAGGACAGACCGCGTTCGAGACGGTCGTTCAAACTGAAGAACGCGACTATGTTCACGACTGTCTGCACAAAGTATCGCGTCGAGTAGTTGAATGGGTGTTGCAGTTCACGAACCCGCTTTTTGTCTTTGAAGACCTCAAAGACATGCGAGACTCCATCGACTACGGAACGCGAATGAACCGTCGCCTCCACTCACTGCCGTTCGCTGCACTCCAAAACATGGTGTCGTACAAAGCTGCGTGGGACGGGATTCCCTCTGACGAGGTTGACCCTGAGTACACGAGTCAGCGATGCCCGAGAACGGAGTGCCAGCACACTGAACGAGGGAATCGCCACAAGAAACGGTTCAAGTGCGAGAAGTGTGGTTTTCAAGACCACGCTGATAGGAAGGCGGCGGTGTGCGTTGTGCAGAACTGGTTAGACGAAGAAACTGGAAATGTGCCGTCTCTCAACAAGCTTCCCCGCGTGAAGAAGATGAGACGGGCGGCATCGGGGGCTGGTGGAGGCCCCGACTCTCACGGAGCAATTTACGCTTCGGGTGTTCACCGACACGGAACGTCGGCGCAAGACTCTCAGAGTCAAGCGCGAGAGGAATTAAAGACCGTTGCCTCAGCTGTGCAGGACTAAACACGGACGCCCCGCGCCACCGTGCGCGGGGTATTTCACACAGGAGGAGTGGTGGAACCTTCAGCGGTAGAAATCACCCATCTGGACAAATAAATCTGCGGCCGACTGCTGGGGCGCACTCTACTCCACAGAGTTTTGTACAGCCTTGGCACCCGAACAGACCGGAACATAGTATTCTATACTGGAATAACTGATATATATTACAACTAGTAGAAATTAAATACCACCAAGCGAATCCTGGAAACGTGATAAGTCACTCAACTGTGATGTCGGCACAGGTAACGAACAGAAACTGGTTGGCGACTGGTATCTTCGGAGGGGAATCGTATGACTCCTGACGATTCATTGTATTCCACGGCTGTCCGGCTGTCAGTTTTCGCAGCAGTATTGATACTCACAATCATGGCGGCCACGGCGGGGGTCGGTGCGATGGCGGGAAGTTCGAGCGCGCCGGTCGACGGATCGCTCTCGCAGTTGGATACTCAGGAGAAGACTGCGGATCTCTCGGTGGCTTCGACCGAGATAGACGTCGAGTTCCTCGGTACGGTCGAAGACGAACGGATGGTCACTGTCACGGCAAACGATGTGACCAGAGACGGTACCTTTGTTGACGGTGAGACGGTGGCATTCACCGTTGGTGACCAGGTAGCTGCAAAGACCACTGTCGAGAGCGGAACCGCCTCGGCAGAGTTTGACCCTGGCACGCTAAATATAGCCGCAAACCAGAGTTCCGAGGTCGGACTTGCCGGTGCCACAGTCTCGGAGCCCACAACGGTCACAGTTGTGCACGAGGCGGTCGACCTCGATGATGGCTACAATCTCGCCTCAGTGCCGCAGTCAGCGACACTCTCGGTCGAGCACGTCGCTGCGGTGAACGCCTGGGATGCCGAGAAGGGGACCTACGACACCGTCACAGATTTCACCTTCGAGTCCGCGCGGTCCCTCCACGGTGGGATCTACGTGGTCGCGAACGGCGATGAGGCGCGTCTCGGCTACACGTACACCGACGACGCCCCGGCTCCCGGGGTCGTCGAAATGCCTACAGGATGGAACTTCGTCGGTTCGAACTTCGCAATCGACAGTTCCAAAGAGGGCGATTCGCGCTCGCTCCAGACGGACCTTCCCGACGTCGATGCCGGGACGCTGACGGTGTTCGATGTCGAATTCGACTCACAACTCACTCCGAGCACAGAGATCGGTGCGTACCAGCCTTACTGGGTGTACGTCGGGTCCGACAGTGGGGTCGACCGGGCAATCGTCGATCCGCCGTACGACCGTGTGGATCGAACGGGAGTTCTCGCCGGTAGTGGGTCACAGAGTGCTCTCACGATTGAGAACAACGCGCCAGCAGTCGCACCTGCAGGTGAGACCATTACCATTCCGGCAGCGGTGACGAACACTGCTGATACCGAGCAGACTGGTGTCGATGTCGAACTCGTCGTCGCGGACCAAACGGTCGCGACGCAGAATGTAACCGTTGCCAGTGACGATAGCCAGACCGTCGAGTTCGTGGTCGACGCGAGCACGCTCGGGGCCGGCCCCGGTGAGACGGTCGAGCACACGGTTTCGACGCCCGACGATCAGGATACCGCGACGCTCGAACTGGCTGAATCCACGGACCCGATCATTCTCGACTCCGTTTCGAGCCTGCTTGACGATGCTGGAGATCCGCTCACTGACGACTCAATCATCGCGCTTAGCGCCGAGTCGACGGCGACCAATGGCGATGAAGATGGCAACGGCGATGCCGTCTCCTACCCCGACGAGGCGGACATCCCCGTCGTTGCTGTCGACGGCACTGTCGTCGGCGTCACTGGCCCCTTCGCGACGACTGGGACCAATTTCGCGGAGTATGGCAACGAGGAGTATCTGTTGAACCTCCACGACGAACTGCTCGGTGGAAGCGGTACCGTGCTTCACGATGAGGGCCATGGCCAGTACTACACCCTCGCGGACAACGGCGGTGACGATTTCCAGGCGTTTGCAGAGTACGCCGAGGAGAACGGCTACACCCACCAGGCGACGACGGATCTGGAGGGTGAACTTCCGGACGCCGATGCGGTCGTGATCACTTCGCCGTCGGAGGCGTACACTGACAGCGAACTCGACGCATTGAGCGACTTCGTCGACGATGGTGGTGTCGTCTTCCTTCACGACCAATCGGACTTCAGTGATTACGACGAGACGGCCAACCACAACGAGATTGCTGATGCGGTGAACGCCTCGTTCCGGTTCAACGACGATCAGGTGTTCGACGAGACGGCAAACGCCGGCAGTAGCTTCCTGCCGGAGACGACGAACGCCAACACCCAAGCGTTCCCCGAACTGTTCGTCGACCGAAGCGGCCTCGGCCAGGAACTCGAGACGTCAGAGAGCTACGAGGTCGAAGTCGTTAGCGTTGCTGATGGCGACACTGCAGACGTCAAGTTCCAGGACGGGACAGTCGATACGGTTCGCATTCTTGGGATCGACACGCCCGAAACCGGGTCTACGGACGAACGACTCGTGGAGTACGAGGGAATCGACGATGGACCGGCGCTCAAAACGAAGGCTGACAGCGCAAGTGCGTACGCGAAGGACACCCTCGAAGGCGAGACGGTCACACTCTCGTTCGACGATAACGAAGGGCTTCGCGGGAACTTCGGACGACTGCTCGGCGTTCTCGAACTGTCGGATGGCACCGTCTACAACGCCGCAGTGATCGAGGACGGCTGGGCGCGGGTGTACGACTCCGGACTCGAGCGTCACGACAAATATCTGGACCTCGAAGCGAGCGCGCGTGAGGCGAACCGCGGGATGTGGAACATCTCCGATCCGGCGGCCACACCGGAAGTCGGTGACGAGCCTGTCGAACAGTTGTTCTTCCCGGACCCGGTCGAAGTAACCGGCAGTGACGTTCCGGTTCGCTCGGAAGACGGCGACCCACTGGTCGCACTTGATGCCGAGGCAGGCGTTGCAGTCGTCGGCGGCCCGCTGATCGAAGAAGGCTTCGAGAGCGGGGAGGGTGGCCCTGGGACCGACGAATACGGTGCGTACCCGTTCATGACGAACGTGATTGACACCGTCGGAACGGGGACTGGCCCGGTCGTCGTTGACGGCGGTCACGGCCAGTTCGCCGCCGACTTCGCGGTCTCCGCTGAGGACACCGCATACTACATGCGTTATCTCGAGGGGCAATCGACGGCCGAAGATGAGTTCATTGGACTCGAAGCAACGACGGAGCTGACCAGCGAGGCTGGACCTGACTTGCTCACTGACGGCGGCGAGCCGGCAGCCCGTGCGCTGATCATCTCGACGCCGACGAGCGAACTGACTGCCGCCGAACGATCCCTGATCGACGAGTACACCGACGCTGGCGGGGCAGCCATCCTCGTCGGCACTGCTGCGGACACGGACGCGCTCGACAACTTCGACCCGTTGCTGTCCGACCTCGGGACGGACGTCGGCTTCACAGCGAATCCTGTCACCGATGAGACGAACAACCTCGCAGGCGATTCGGCTGTACCGACTACAGCTAACTTCGACGACGCGTTCCCGGGGCTGTTCACACCCGTCACTGATGACGGATCAACCACGGAACCGGTGACGAACGAGACTATCGACCCACTGGTGTTCGACTCGGCGTCGACGCTGCTGAACGAGAACGGCGAGCCACTCACTGACGAGTCGGTGACAGCCGTCTCTGCGAAGTCGACCGCGTACAACACCGACAGCGATGGAAACGGTGACGCCGTCTCGTATCCCGACGGAACTGACATTCCTCTCGCTGCGATTGACGGTACTGTCGTCGGGATAACCGCGCCGCTGGTCGGTGACGGCACCGACTTCGAGGCCTACGGTAACGACGAGTTCCTGTTGAACCTCTACGACGACCAACTCGGCGGAAGTGGCACCGTACTCCACGACGAAGGCCACGGTCAGTTCTATGACCGGAGTTCCTTCGCCACGTTTGCGAGTACAGCAGAAGCGAACGGCTACACTTATCAGGCGACGACGGACATCGAAAACGATCTCCCGGACGCCGACGCGGTCGTGATCACCTCGCCGGGAGCGTTCACGGACAGCGAACTCACCGCACTGACAGCGTTCGTTAACGACGGTGGCGTCGTCTTCCTTCACGATCAGTCGGACTACAATGACTTCGACGAGACAGCTAATCACAACGAGATTGCTGATGCGTTGGGTGCTACGTTCCGATTCAATGACGATCAGGTTCAGGACGACGAAAGCAACGACGGAGTCGAGTTCGTTCCGGTGACCGACGATTTCGACACCGAGGCGTTCCCTGGCCTCTTCGAACTTCGTAACGGGGGCGCGTAGACAGCGTGGCCATGTTCGGGTCAATTGGTGATATGAGTCGATGTCATCTCGCCAGATCTGATGCGTGTCGTCGGTGTAGAGACGGTACACAGGCCACACGCATCGCAATCGGTGCCGTCGTGGCTGTCGTCCTCGTCTCGCTTACGTTGCTCGGCGGGCCTGCAGTCGCGGCCGGTCAGGAGGCTCCCGGTGAACCAATCAACATCTACGGAACGGCCGAGGACGAGTCGGGCGCTCCGGTATCAGCGGGCGCAACGGTCTTTGCCATCGTCGACGACGAGGTTCAGGACTCGGTCGAGGTTTCAGGAAACGGTGCATTCGGTGGCCCCGCGGCCGGTGACGGCAAACTGACCGTCGACAGCGGTGCCGGTGAGGAGGTAGTGTTCACCGTTCAGTCCCCGAGCGGTCAACAGGCCGTCGAGAGCATCGAACTCTCGGACGCAGATGGAGTCGTCAAACAGGACCTGACGTTCCTCATCGACGACGATGAAGACGATCAGTCCGATGAGGACGAGAAGGAGCAGGCGGACGACGAGGAACCGGCTGACGAGGACGGAGACGACAGTGATGGGGACCAGGATGATGACGGTGCGGATGACACCAGTGGGGACGACGATGAGGAGAACCAGACTGGTGACGATAGCGACGACAGTGATAATAAGCAGGCAGACGAGGGCGATGAGGATCAGTCTGATGACTCTCCGGACGACAGCACAGAAGACCCGACGACCGAGCAGCAAACGGACGACGGAACGAGCGATGACGCCGATAGCGACCAGTCGGATACGATCCCCGGATTTGGGATCACCGTGGCAGTTATAGCGCTGCTAACGGTCGCATACGTCCGACCACTCGGAGGTGGGAATCGATAACGGCACTCGAACCAGTACCGGCCACGTTCGAGAGCGCGGTGCTGAAGCGACCTCGCTGACAGCCGAAACGGACGCTGGCGGTGAGTTCGTAGTATTATTTTTTGACTGCCTTGTTTACACTATCCGCTCCCGTGTCTGGTTTGCCGAACGAAACCGACGCTTCCCCGGTCGTAGCAGAACTCACCAGAACGCCTTCTGTTGACCAGTGCGTGCCGAACTGCTCACGGCAAAAAACACGTGCGGAACAGTCCTTTTAAAGTTCGAGCTCGGTCGCTGATTCGACCTCGAACCGGAGGACTTCGGGCTCTCCCGCGAGCAGGTCGGGGAGTGCCTCCTCGAACTCCTGGAAGTGGTCTGTCTGAGAGTGGGCCTCGAACGCGGCGTCGTCTTCGTACTGCTCGAAGAATCGAGCCATGTTTGGGTTTGAGACGTCCGTGGCGGCCTCGTACTCGATAATCCCGTCTTCCTCTTGTGACTGTTCGACGAGATTCTCGATCAGGTCGAGTGCATCATCGCGGCTCGCTGGGTCGAGTGGAAACGTCGCGTGTAGTACTATCATCCACGTATAGTAGGAAGGCGCTTCAGTATCAACCCATGCCGTGTTGGTGGCCGAATTACACTACCGGATCACAAAACGGAGCTAGCTACCGCGGTCAGGGAAGGTCGGGGACGCTACCCACGGTGGCTGATCTGGAAGGGCGGGTGATGGAGCGGGTTTTCCGATCCGTGGCCGTGTCTCACTCGATACAGCAACTCATCGTCGACGTATCACGCCGGAACGCCTGACAGGCCTGTTTGAACGCCTCGCTGAACGTCGGGAAGGGGTGGACAGTATCGATAATGTCGTCGACGGTCAGGCCGAACTTCACAGCCAGGGTGGCTTCCATGATCATGTCGGCGGCGCGGGAGCTGACCATGTGGACGCCAACAATCTCATCGGTCTCGTGGTGTTTGACTACCTGAACGAGGCCGTCGGTGTTTTTGACCACTTTTGCTCTGGGGACATCCGCCATCTGGACGGTTCGACACGAGCAGGTGCCGTGTTCGTCGGCGTAGTCGAGTTCGGTGATGCCCACCGAGGCCACCTCTGGACTGGTGAATACGACTTCGGGAACCGCACCGTAGTCGATAGTGGCCCCCTCGTTGTCTTCTCGTGGGCCGCTCGAACGGCCCGCGGAGCGTTGTTCCGCGTTGCCGAACGCGTTCCTGACAGCGTGGTTACCCTCCTTGGCGGCCACTGTCTCGAGTTCGGGGTCGCCGATGACGTCACCGGCCGCGTACACGTCGGGGTTCGTCGTCTGGAAGTACTCGTTGACCCGGACGGTGCCGTCGGTGGCAGTCTCGATGCCGGCCTCGTCCAACCCGGCGTTTGTACTGTTGGGCTGGACGCCAGTCGCGACAAAGAGGCTCTCGGCTGCGAATTCGCGAGTATTGCTGTCGATCACGGTCTCGACGGAGAGGCCGTCCTGTGGCGCTGTCCCGTTGACTTCCGGCGAGTGTACGCGCTGGAAGTCGGTACCGGTCTCCACCTCGATACCTTGCTCCCCGAAGGACCGTTGTATCTCCCGCCCCAGCAGGCCCTCCATGTCCGAAAGGACGTGCTCGGAACGCTGGAGGATAGTGACATCGACGCCAACGCGGTGGAGGATCTGCCCCCACTCGAGCGCGATGTATCCACCGCCGATGATGACGATGTCTTCGGGTAAGTCGCGCTCGTCGAGGATGGTTTCGCTGGTGTAGTACTCGACGTCATCAGACTGCGTCTGATGGGCTGACGAGCTTCGCTCGTCAACGTCGTCGAGGCCCTCAATTGACGGTACCCATGGTGAACTCCCGGTAGCGACGAGCGCCTTCTCGCCGGTAATCCGTACTCCTGCGTCGGTTCCATCGACGACTTCGATAGTCGGACCGGACCGTGTCCGGGTACTGTCTGCTCTCGGCTGATTGCCGGAGGAGTTACGCTCCTTGTTGTCGACCAGCCGTCCGTACCCCTCGTAGATATCGGTCTCGTAGTGGTCGGCGACGTCGACGTAGTTGGTCTGTCGGAACCGGTCGACGAGTTCGTCGGTACCGTCAAGTGCGCTGCCCAGTCGACTGTCGGTTTGTCGCTGTACTGGACGGCATCGAACGGGTTCTCCCGAGCAGTGGCTGCGGTCTCGCCGACCGCGAGGAGGTGTTTGCTGGGGACACAGCCGACGTTCACGCAGGTCCCACCGATGGGTAGCCCCGTGTTCACCATCGCCGTCGAGAGTCCGCGGCGACTCGCTTCGGTGATGGCTGCGAAGGCGGCCGCCCCGCCGCCGAGAATCACGAGGTCATACGAACGGACGTTCTGAGTCATTACGCTTGATTTAGAATGCGAAGTAATTATACTGTAGAGTCCAAAGCAATGGAGTACGTAGGAGGCTACGAAGCTATGGCAGATCCAACCTCACAACCCGCTCCCACCTGCAATGTGGACGGAACCTGTTACTGTCCGCTAACCGGTGTCATCGACACGCTCAGTCAGAAATACGCGATGCAACTGATCAGTATCATCGGGGCTCACGAGTCACTCCGATTTGCGGAGATCGAGGACCATCTCGCGAGCGCCAGTACGTCCACCATCTCGAAACGACTCGATGAATTCGAGGACGCTGGTCTGATCTCTCGAACCCAGTACAACGAGATCCCCCTCGTGTCGAGTATTCGCTGACCCGGGATGGTGAGGAAGTGAGCACTCGGCTCGAACCGCTTCTGGAGTGGGCCGCTGGGGGCGAGTGACGGCCGACGAGTGGACAGATGTGCGACTGAGCTGCATATCCGACCTGCTGTTAAAACGGTTCCACTCGTGTATCTGGTAGTAATGATCGACCAGTCATCCCACTCAACCCAGCCAGAATCGTCCGACTTACGCGATCTGCCGCCGAGTGCAAAGCTAGTCGCGAAGGTTCTCGAATACGAGGGCGATAGTACACAGGCAAGTCTCGCTGAAGCGACGCTCCTCCCGCGGCGGACCGTTCGCTCTGCGCTCACCCAACTCGAGGAGAACGACATCGTCACGTCACGGATCTCGTTTATGGATGCCAGACAGCGCATCTACACGCTCGAGTTGTACCAGGAGTGATATATTGTGTTCGCCGTTCACCTGGCAGTCGCCACGAGTAAGAGGCCACACGCTAGTTAGCGCCGTTCTCGGACCCACTCTTCGAGGGTGAATTCGTCGTATGACGTGCGTTCGGCGACCTCCCATTCGTCAGGATCCCAGTCCGGGAAGTACGCATCGCCGTCGTATTCGCCGGGCACACGGCTGAGCACCATTCGGTCGACGACTGGCTGGAATAGCTCGTAAATGTCTGCCCCGCCGATTACGTAGGCGCGACCCTCCCCGAGCGAGTCGACGATCCTGACTGCCTCGTCGACCCCTGCTGCGTGATGGGCCGACTCGATATCGAAGTCGGACTCTGATCGGCTCAACACGATCTGAGCGCTTCCCGGAAGGTCATCGCGCATAAAGCCGAACGTTCGTCGACCGAGAATCACCGGCCAGTCCGCGATCCGGTTCCTGTACTGTTGCTTGTCGGCCGGAATACTCGGCCACGGTAGTTGGTTGCCCCGTCCGATGACGCCGTTTGCTGCCACTGCAGCGACTGAAACGAGTTCCATATCGTATGTCCAATCAGTGGTGTTCCCTTAAAATCGCGTCGCAGGTTCACCGCAGTCATGAGCTCTCTGTGTCCAGCCCCTTGAGGCGAACTGACGGACGCGAGGCAAGCATCAGGATCGCCCCGGCAGTTCCGAGGTTCAGGTAAATTGTCGGCCGATCGAAGCTCACGGCCACCTCTACAACTACCCAGATCAGCATCGCGACGGCAACGCCGACGCCTGTGAGCCACCCCAACCAGCGTCGCGTGTATAGTGCGTAGCACACGACTGCCGGGACGACCCCAAACACGACGAAGAGTATGAACCCCGTGACGAGGAAGTCCCCGAATGGCGTCCCGTCGAGTGGGGCCGCTGAGAGGTCGACCATCCCTCCAGAGGGTGCCACGAGCAAGGCCGTGCCGCCGATCAATGCATGAACCGACAGCTGGCGGAGCACCGCCAGGAGCAGCCACAGGATAGCCGGACGGTCGCAGGTGGTCCTCAGAACGTGATGATCTCGTAGTCGTCGTCGACCAGCGAACGGACGCTGGGGTGACCGTCGTGGTCATCGAGCGTTACGACGCCCGAATCGGCGACGGCGTCCTCGACTCCGAACGCACCGGAACAGAACTCACAGGCGGCGGCGTCATCGCGGACGGTCTGATACAGGTCGTGATAGTCGCTGTCTTCGTCTTCGAGTTCGGGAACCCACTGTGTCCCCGCCCCGTCGAAGATTACCTCGACGTCGTCGCCGTCGGTCTCGGCGAACTCCTTGGCCGTTTCGAGACCGTTCACCAGTCGACCGACGTTTTCGTGGCCTTCCGTCCCTGCGAGAATGATAACTGCTGCTTTCGTCATTACGTCTTTTCCTACTGGTCGTGACGGTATATGTTGGATGTAGTCGTGTGAGGGAGATACGACTGCGAGCAAGATTTATATATCATCTTCAGCCCGTGTCAACAAGGATCAGTGCCTATGTCCCCGACTCACGGCTCACCGGGACAGTCAATCGCCGATCAGTGTGAGTGACCGCCGTTTCCGCGCTCGAACTGTCCCGAAAAGCCGCGCTGGACGACTTCGGACAGCGCCGGATGGATATGGATCGAATCACGGATGTCCTGAACGCTGCCAGAGCCGGCTTTCATCGCCACGACGACCTCCTGAACGAGGTTCGAGGCCTCCGGGCCCATGATGTGACAGCCCAGAATCTCCCCATCGAGATCGATGATCGCCTTCAGGAATCCATCGGCCTTCATCGCGCTGCCACGGGCCGTTTTGTCGTACTGGTACGTCCGGGTGGCGTACTCGCTGCCCTCTTCCCTGAGTTCTCCTTCGCGTGCACCGGCGCCGGCAACCTCTGGAGAGGCAAACACCGCAAAGGGCATCGCCGTGTAATCGACTGGTTCGAGTTCGGATCCGAAGATGTTCCGGGCGACGGCCTGCGCCTCGTGGTTTGCGCTGTGTTTCAGCAGGTACTCTCCGACGATATCACCGAGCGCCCACACTCCGTCGGCTGTCGTCCGGAGATACTCGTCGGTTTCGACGAACCCGCGGTCGTCCGTTTCGACGCCCGCAGCATCCAGATCGAGGAGATCCGTGTTCGGTGTCCGTCCCGCAGCGACGAGCAATTCGTCCCCGGTTACCGTTACGGACTCCTCGCCGACGACGCCGGGATCCTCACCGTACTCGTCGGGCCGAGCCTCGACAGTTACCGATCCATCGGCCTCCGACACCGCGGTGGCCGCGTGGCCGGTATGAACTGTAAACCGTTCGTCGTAGCGCTCGGTAAATGCCTCTGCGACCTCCTCGTCGGCTTCCGGCAGCAGCGTCGGCCGACGTCCGACGATCGTCACGTCGCTCCCGAACGTCCCGAAAAAGTGGCCGAGTTCCGCCGCAATGTAGCCCCCGCCAATGATGACAAGATGGTCCGGTGGGGTCTCTAGCTGGAGTGCTTCGGTGCTCGTCAGGTAGTCGACCTCCTCGATCCCCTCAGTGTCCGGAATTCCGGGCCGGGTCCCGGCGGCGATAAGCACAGTTTCGGCCCGGATTCGACTCCCCTCGTCGTTGCCGCTAACGATTTCGACTGTCCGTTCGTCGACAAATCTGCCTTCCCCTCGTACAGATCGTGTTGATCGGACGAACGCAACCCCCGCTGGATCGAGTTCAGAATCAGCCTGAACATCTTGGTTCACCTCGCGAACGATCTCCGAGAACTCGACGTCGGTAATTTCGGCATCGATATGAAACTCGGCGGCCCGTTCGATCGTTTCGACCATGTCCGCATGGTAAAGCAGCATCTTCGACGGGATGCACCCACGGTTGAGACATGTCCCCCCAAGTGGACCTTTCTCGACGATTGCGACTGATTGGCCCTGATTCACGGCGACGCTTGCGACATCTAGTCCCGATCCGGAGCCGATAACCAGTAAATCAACTTCATTCATATGGCTTCTCTGGGTGCGGCGTGATAATAATCCCCGTGGCCGTTCGACCCATGTACACGTGCACTAGAGGGTAGTTACATCTGGACTGTTGGATGCCTTTTCAAGCGTCGTTCCCGATCCAGATAGTCGCTATCGTCTTGTCCGTCAGAACTCCTCGAAACAGGGGGCGGGAAACTCTCCCCCTTGGTTATTTGTCACAAAGGGTGGATATATAACTGTGATGTACGAAGTACTCGTTCCAGTCGATACAGACGAAAATCGAGCACTCCATCAGGCAAAACACGTTGCCCGCCTCTCGCGTACGGCCACGGAAGTCGATGTGACTGTACTGTATGTAACACCCCCTGACGAGTTCAAGAAAGCTGATACCGTGGAGTTTTCAGAAGTGGACGCGGCCGTCGAAGCGGCCGAGTATCTGGAAGAACAGAATATCCCTGTCAACCGGGTCATCGACAACGGGACCGTCTCCAGTCGGATCATGCATATGACAGAGGAGCGCGGTATCGACGAAATCGTCATGGGCGGACGAAAGCGGTCTGGAGTTGCGAAGATGCTTTTGGGGAGTACGGTCCAAGACGTTGCGCTTTCCGCAGAGGTGCCAGTCACAATAACTGGTGACGGAATGGTATTCGGTGACTCCATTGAGAACCTGCTCGTCCCCGTCGACACTGACACGGACCGAGCGCTGAAACAGGCCGAATATGCAACTAAGCTCGCTAGCAACCCAGAAGAGATCGACATAACAGTGCTGTACGTATTCCCGCATCAAGATTACAAGGGGGCTCCCGAGCACGAGTTCGCTGATGTCGACGCAGCCGTCGAGGCCGCCGTGCATCTGGAGGCCGAAGGATTCGCTGTCGAGCGGGTTGCAACCGGAGGAGAGGTCGCTGAGACAATTCTCGAACATGCTGACGACGCTGATGCCGATAGTATCGTGATGGGTGGTCGGAAACGATCGGGTGTCCAGAAAGTACTGCTGGGAAGCACGACGCAGGATATCTTCCTCTCAGCGGACCGGCCGGTCACGATCACCGGGTAGGGGAGTGAATTCATACAGATTGGGGGTGCCACGTTTCGACGGTGGCGTCGTCGACGGCTCGTGTGTCGACCATTTGCCCCGATAATATTGAAGGAGTAGGTGTGCCAAAATGCAACTAACAGACGTCACACCAAGATTGGCGCCCACGCCCAGAACACCGATCTCGATGGTCAGTGGGTAGGCATCTACCGTCTGGATGCTCGTCCGACCCAGCTGAATCGCAGCCTCAACGGTCTGTATCCTTTCGCTCCTGAGTCGGGTGATCGGTAACGAATACTTTCGTATCGTCTGGGACGTCCTCTGTAACCCACGAGTTCGCGCCGATACTGACGTGGTCGCCGACGGTAATCGCACCCAGCACCTTGGTCCCGGCCCCGATAACGACTTGATCACCGATGTCCGGGTGTCGCTTGTACCCCTTTTTTAACGCGTTTTCGTCGCTCTCGTGTTCCTCGAAGTGCAGTGCTCCGAGTGTTACGTCTTGGTAGATTCGTACCCACTCGCCGATGGTCGCAGTCTCACCGATGACGACGCCAGTCCCGTGGTCGATAAAAAAGTAGTCGCCGATCTCGGCACCGGGGTGGATGTCAATCCCAGTCTCTGTCTTCGCGTATTCGGTTAGCTCCCGGGCGTACTCAGTCGCCCCGGTATCGTAGATGGCGTGAGCGACCCGCTGGACCAGGATCGCGAGGAAACCGGGGTACGACCGGATAATCTCCATATACGTCTTGGCCGCGGGATCGCCCTTGTACGCCGCCTCGATGTCCTTTTTGAGTCGTGCACGGATCGACGGGAGACGATCGATGATGACGGCGACCCTCTCCGCAGGGTCGGTGTTCGCGTACGGCCTGATTCCCGCGAAAAAGAGCCCACCGAGTTCGTCGAGGTGACTCAGTACTGCGAGTTCGTTACGGACCAGATTGGTCGCGTTCCAGCATGTGGGAAAGAACAGCTCCTTCAGAATCTCGACCTCTCTACGTCGGTGCTCCCGCTCAGGAAACTCCATCTGTGTGTGGGTCGGGAACGGGTCAGTGTCGGCCTGATAGGCGCTGGACAACTGTTCGTGCGTGTCGCCAGTGTAACTGTATTTCATGATTAGTTGTTGTCGCTCCCAAAGCAAATAATTACAGATGAGGGCGGACGCTATCGAGAATCAAAATCGGGGAGTTGCCATCCTTTCTGGATCGGGAATAGCTATTTCTATTTGGACTCGGTATGTATCACCCATGAGTAAACAGTGTTACTTCTGTAACGGCATCGTCCTGACGGCGGAGACCTCTGATCTCCTCCTGCGGGACCACGGTGATCATGAGGTGTACATGCACGAACGCTGTGCACGGGGCCACAACATGATCGAATCGGGCCGGGATTCAAGCGGGACTGTCGAAATAACGTGTCCCGTGTGTAGCGCTGTGGAAAAGCGGTGATCGGGCTACTCTGTCATACTAGAGTTCGGTGTAGACCGATCCGGAGAACCCAAACTATAAAACAAATTTCATATCACGGTTGCGTCGTCACTGCGGGCGCGAGCAGTATCGTTGCGAGATACCGAAATTCGTTGCTGAGAAAGATTCAGTGGTATGAACGAGCCCATCGATCGGGCGTGTCAACGAGAATTACGGAAGATCGACATCGACACCCGACTGCAGGCTCGCACTCTTGACGGTGTTGTACATCAGCATCGCGATCGTGAGCGGCCCGACGCCGCCTGGCACCGGCGTGATCGCGCTGGCCTTCTCTTTGGCGCTCTCGAACTCGACGTCGCCGACGAGTTCGTACCCTTTCTCGGTGTCAGCGTCGACGCGATTGATCCCGACATCGATCACCGTCACGCCCTCCGAGAGCATCGATCCGTCGATCATTTCGGGGACACCGGCCGCAGCGATGACGATATCGGCTCTCCGCGTCTTCTCGGCCAGATTCTTCGTCCGGGAGTGACACACTGTCGTTGTCGCATTCCCACCGGCTCCATACTGGATGAGCAGGTTCGCCATCGGTTTGCCGACGATGTCTGACCGACCGACGACGACAGCGTCTTTCCCCTCCGTCTCGATCCCGGATTTCGACAGGATCTTTTGGACGCCGTGTGGCGTGCACGGCTTGTAGCGTGCGTTGCCAGCGACGAGTCGACCGACGTTCTCGGGGTGGAACCCGTCGACGTCTTTCATCGGGTCGATGCGCTCGAGGACCTCACGCTTGGGGATGTGATCGGGGACGGGCATCTGGACGAGGATGCCATGGACCGTCGGATCCTCGTTCAGACTGTCGATCGTGTCGAAGAGGACTTCTGCGGGCTCGTCCGGATCGATCTCGTGGTGGAAGCCCTCGATGCCGATCTTTTTACAGGCCTTCTGTTTCATCGAGACGTATGTCTCGCTGGCCCCATCGTCGCTCATCAGCACCGTCGCGAGTCCCGGTGTTACGTCTTCGCTCGCGAGCGTCTCGGTGCAGGCCGTTACATCGGCCGTGATCTGGTCGGCAATCTCGTTGCCGTCGATTATTGTGGTCATTGTTTGGGTGGTGTCGCTGTCGGCGAGGCAGTATCCGGTGGCACGGTCGAAACTGATAGGCAATCAGCTCCCGGCTTGCTGTCCAGCGTTCGCTATCTTACTCGGCACCATGTATTATAACCGACACTGTGGAATAGTCCACCCCTTGAAATAACGTCGGTTATTGAGCCGATCGGCCATCGGCGGAGCGGCGATGAAATCTCGAAGTATGCGGCGTACGCAAGGTTTTTGTCCGGATCAGCGCTTGTGGTACACAGGCACATATTTGAGAGAAAACTATCTCTCAACATAAAATTATAAAAATGGATAACATAGATATCGTTACCGACGAGATATCGTTCGTCGAGACCGCGAGGTCGGCACCGGTCGGTGCTCGCGTTCCGATCGAAGTGCGAGTCACAGTTTCAGACCCGTTCGAGGCGTACCGTCGTGCGCGTGACAGTAATACTGATGGCTTCTACCTGGAAACGACTGGCGGGCAGTCGGGATGGGGCTACTTCGGTGTCGATCCAGTCGAACGAGTCGAGGTCAGTCCGGAAATGGCGGACAGCAGCGAGAACGGAAGTGGGAGCATCGAGACTATCGATGAGCTCCTCAATCGGGAGCAACTAGTTCGGGGCAACTGCGACGTTCCGTACCCCTGCGGGGCGTTCGGCTGGCTATCCTACGACATCGCTCGGGAACTGGAGGAGCTACCGACGACAACGGTCGCCGATGGACTCCCCGCCTCCAATTAGGGGTCTTCGACGTTGTCGCAGCCTGGACGGAACCCCGTGATGGCGAGACTGAACTGCGCGTGACAGCGTGTCCTGTTGTCGACGGGGACCTCGCCGAGGTGTACGAGAACGGTCTGGAGACCGCTCGGACGCTCGCCGAAGATGCGCTTCACGGTGACAGGCACATCCAGGCACAGCCGATGGCGATGAATCAGGCAGCCTTCGAGAGCGAGTGTGGCGAAGCGGCCTTCGCCGACCGAGTCCGCCAGATCAAACAGTATGTCCGTGACGGTGATACGTTCCAGACGAACGTCTCCCACAGACTGACCGCACCGGCGGCGGTCCACCCGGTCGAGGCCTACGACGCCGTCCGACGAGTGAACCCGGCACCCTACTCTGGACTACTCGAATTCCCCGGTGTCGACCTCGTCAGTGCGAGCCCGGAGCTGCTATTGGACGTCGATGGTGATCAACTCCTGACCGAACCGATCGCGGGAACGCGCCCCCGCGGCGAGACCCCGGCAGCCGACGAGGAGCTTGAGGAAGACCTCTGTAGTGACGAAAAAGAGCGGGCGGAACACGCGATGCTCGTCGATCTGGAGCGTAACGATCTCGGGAAAGTAAGCGAGTACGGCACCGTCGATGTCGACGAGTACCGCCGGGTCGATCGGTACTCCGAAGTCATGCATCTCGTCTCCCTTGTCGAGGGGCAATTACGTGACGAGGTGAGTATCTCTGACGCCGTTGGGGCCGTCTTCCCCGGTGGGACGATCACCGGCGCACCGAAACCGCGGACGATGGAGATCATTGACGAGGTCGAGCAAACACGGCGCGGTCCCTACACCGGTAGTATCGGGGTCTTCGGGTTCGACGGGAAGGCGACGTTGAACATCACGATCCGGACTCTGGTCCACTACGAGGGAGAGTACCGGCTCCGAGTGGGTAGTGGGATCGTCCACGATTCGCATCCGGAGGCAGAGTACCGAGAGACGCTCGATAAAGCGCGGGCACTCGTGACGGCCGTCGACGAGGCGCTCGGCGAACACGGCTCGTTCTCCGTCGAATCCACTACCGATCCGATGGAGGGGACCTGATGATACTCATCATCGACAACTACGATTCGTTCGCCTACAATCTCGTGCAGTACGTCGGCGAATTCGATGACGTTACCGTTCGGCGAAACGACGCGATCGACATTGCAGGCATCCGCGAGCTCGATCCAGAGGGGATCATTGTCTCTCCCGGCCCCGGCACACCGGCCGATGCAGGCGTCTCGGTCGATATCTTCGCAGAAACGACGTACCCGGCGCTGGGAGTCTGTCTGGGTCACCAGGCCCTCTGTGCCGCCCACGGTGCACCCGTCGGCCACGCACCGGAGGTCGTACATGGGAAATCTTCAGAGGTCCGCCACGACGACACGGCACTGTACGACGGTATCGACGACCCCTTCGAAGTCGGCAGATATCACTCTTTAGCCGTCGACGACGAGGATCTCCCGGGCGTGTTGACCGAGACCGCACACACGAACGATACAGAGGGGATCGTCATGGGCGTCCAGCACGTCGACAGACCTCACATCGGGGTCCAGTTCCATCCCGAGAGCATCCTCACCGACGCGGGCAAGCGTATCGTCGAGAACTTCTGTACCAACATCGCGAGTGCGTAGGCGTCGAACCAGCCCTGTCTGTCTAGTCCTCTTCTGGTGGGTCGATATCGTGGTGCGCCTGAATCGTCGGCAGTCGATCGAGCACACGCCTAATCAGCGACGTGTGGCCGCGTTCGTGGCGATACCAGGTGACGGTTAACCCGCCCACCGCAACAAGTGAGATGACAGCGAATGGACCTCCGGTGAGGACAGCGAGCGCCTGCAGCGTTTCCGCGCCGCCGATCGTCAGCACCGCCACAGCGACCGTCCCCTGTAATACGCCCCAGAAGACGATATGGCTGGTCGACGGTGACACGCCGCGTCGGGCCGACAGGATCGAGACGACGAGCGTCGACGTGTCCGCCGAGGTAGTCATGAACACCAGAATAAGCGCCAAGAAAAGGAACATCAGGAGCTCACCGAGCGGGAGCGAGGCAAACAACGGGAAGCCGGCGACGGCCTCCGACCCACCGCGTGCTGCGATTGCGGCGAGTACGTCGGCCTGTCCGGAGTGCTGAACGAACAGTGCCGTCCCGCCGAGTAGCAGGAACCAGACGATCGTCGCAGCCGAGGTCGCGATCACACTCGTGAACACGACGGTTCGAACCCGCCGGCCTCGCGAGAGTGCGGCGATGAACAATCCGGCAAAGGGGGCCCAGGAGAACCACCACGACCAGTTCCAGACGGTCCAATTGGCGACCCACTCGTCCCCAATGTGGAGACTGAGTGGGGCGAACTCGGCAACGTACGTCCCCAGCGCCGCCGTACCGCGCTGGACGATGAAATCACGTGGCCCTACGGCGACGATGAGGAGTGCAAACAGAGCAAACAACACGATGTTGAGTCCTGCGATCCGCCTGATACCGCGATGGATCCCGGTGACGCTCGAAATGACGAAGATCAGCGTCAGCCCGCCGACGAACAGGATCGGTCCGAGTTCGCCCATCGAAACGTCCCACTGGTAGTCGATGCCAGCGAGGAACTGCTCGCTAACCAGCGCCACCGAGGTAGCGATGCCCCCGATCGTCGCAAACACGGCGAGCGTGTCGACGACTTTGCTCCACGGGGAATCGAGCCCATCGATCCCGAGAAACGGGGCGAGAATCGTCGAGACGCGAAGCGGTGCGCCGCGGTTGAACACGAAGTAAGCGATGGGGATGCCGATGACGGCGTAGGCGCTCCAGGCGGAAACGCCCCAGTGAAAGAGACTGTACACGAGGGCACTGTCGATAGCGCCACCCGACTGGGCCGCAGCATCGAAGTATGGCGGTGGACTCTCGTAGTGGAAGAGCGCCTCTGCCGGCCCCCAGAACACCAGTCCAGCGGCGATACCGGCGGTGAAAATCAGCGTGAAATACGTGGGATACGTGTATGTCGGCTCCGTCTCGGACCCGCCGAGCTTGATATCACCCCAGGGTCCGAGCAGGAGGAAGAAACAGTAGCAGACGGCCAGAAGCATCGCAGCGAGAAACAGCGGCCCGCCGTTTTGCAGGACCGCCGTTGAGACGCCCGATACGGCCGCCGTTGTCTGTGCCGGAAGGGCGATTTGCAGGCCAAAAAAGAGGGCGAACGTCGTGACCGGGACGAGCAGCGCCACGGGTTCGTTCCGGGAGAAAAACTCCGAGGCAGCGTTCCGAAGTTTCGTCTGACGAACCCGGAGGAGAATTTCAGCCGCCGATGTCTCTTCGGCGTCCGACGAGTATGGAATGAGCGCGATGTATCCGAGTCCCGAACTGAAGAACACGAGTGACAGCGAGAGCCACGCCAGACCGGTCACCGCGCTTCCAACGAACGTCGGAAAAAAGAACCCCGCGAGGATCACTGCGCCCGAGGTTACACATAGTGGTATCAACAGTCGGGCGACAGTTGCCTCGATACCACGGGTGTTGGAAGCAGCCACATTTCGACGCTATGTAACGAATACGTATATTACTACCCCCAATACGGGTCAGTCGGCCGTATCGGCCTCGCTGGGGTCCTCTGGCTGCACCTCGTCAGTGCCAAGCAGTGTCTGTGACTCTGCCCCCTCGAGTACCGACTGGCCGAGGAGCCGACCACCGATCGATCGGGGATTGATGACCTCATCGACGCCGACGGAGCGGAACTTCTCGATGTGTTTTTCCTGTGTTGCCGCCGCGACGATACGGATCTCGGGATCGACGTTCTTTGCTGCGATAACTGCCAACACATCTTTTGCGTCGTCGTTGCTGCCGACGACGACCCCGCTTGCGGTGTCTACGCCTGCGTCTTCGAGGACACTCTCGTCGGTTGGATCGCCGGTAAGCAAATTCAGGTCGTCGTGTCCCTGAAGTTCCGCGACGACTTCCTCATCTGGTGTTACCACGACGACTTCCGTCTCGTCAGTCAGTTCGTCGAGGAGCGATTCAGTGACGTCGCCATATCCGAGGACGACCACATGGTCCTCGAGAAGTTTGAGTTCTGATGCAGTCATGACTCCGACCGCTTTCGCCATTCGCGATTCGATAGCTGGACCGATGAGCGCACCTACGGCAACGGTAAACGCGCCGGTGCCAAACATGATGATCGAGAGCGAGAACCATCGGGCCTGGGCTGTTAGGGGTGTGATATCGCCGTATCCGACGGTGGCAATCGTGACGATAACGTAGTAGAGCGCATCGCTCCAACTGTTCAGTTCGAGGAACTGGTTGCGGAGCCCATACGCGCCGACGGTCCCGTACAGGACGACGCCGAAGATTGCCGACAGTGACGCGATCTGTAGCGGAGAGAGATCGATTCCCTGATCGAAGCGCTCTCGATTACGGAGCAAGAGCGGATACGTCACGGCGATGGTCAGAATCAGTGGGATGTCCGTCGTTTGTACCGTTGTGAGAAGGAGCGCCAAGAGTCCGGGAACAACGACGATTGCGCCCCGCCACGCGAGATGCTTCCGTCGCTGCAGGCCAACCGTTACGATGCCGAGAACGAACGCGAACAGGACGCCACCGAACCGTGCGAATCCCATCGGTACGTCGACAACTGCGGTGAGGGGCCCGTTGAGTGTCAGCGTGGCCTGGCTGAGATTCGACAACCCCGTCACGAACGCGAGTAGTGTGACGATGCCGGTCAGGATCACTGTGGGCTTGGCACCGGAGAACTCGCCCCATTCGACGAACGGGACCCTCTCGACATGGTAGAATACCTCGTCCAGCGCCGGTTCAGAGGGTCCGTCTCGTGCGTCTGCCACAATCATACTGTTATACTACTCGATATAAAAAGACACGCGTCAGTGAGTAGAGTGAAACATCAGGCTCTCATACCGAATCAATAATGTCCCGACAACAGCGACCGACCGCTAACGGGCGGCAGTCTATGTACCGAAGACACCGAGCGACTCCACTATCCGGTGGGTGTCTATGAACCCAGCCGTCCTGTTTGGCCTGGGAACGATGATCGCATGGGGGTTCTGGATCGCGTTCGGCAGCGCGGCCTCAAGCACGATGGATCCGGAAACGGCGGCCTTCATCTCCTACGCGACCGCTGCTGTCGTAACGGGCATCTACGCGGTCGGTACCGACGCATCCTTCGTCGTCACGAATCGAGGGATCCTCCTCGCGGCTGCTGCTGGCATCGCAGCGGCGGTAGGCGTCGTTTCGACGTTCGTCGGTACGACAGTTGGTTCGACAACCGTCGTCTCGACGATCGGAGGAATGTACTTTATCACCGCTGCTGTGATCAGCGTCGTCGCCTTTAACGAGCCGATAACGGGCACGAAGATAGCGGGTATCGGGCTGGCGGTGGCGGCTATCTTGATCATCAACCAGTAGTCCCAGTGCGGAACACCGATCTAACACAAATGGTTAGCAGCGAAGCAGGATATGCGAGAGTTCCCGATAGCGACCGGGATTTATGACGAGTGGCGAGGTACGAGTCGCTAGATGAAGCGTACTATCAGCACTGACGATGCACCGGTCGCAGTGGGCGCGTATAGCCAGGCGACTACGAACGGCGATATCCTGATCACTGCTGGCCAGTTGCCACTGACCACAGACGGCGAACTGCTCGACGACGAGTCGGTCGGCGACCAAACGCGACAGTGTCTGGAAAACGTCGCGGCGATTCTCGAATCCGAGGGACTTTCGCTCGAGGACGTCCTCAAGACGACCGTCTTCCTCGACGACATTGACGACTTCGATGCGTTCAATGAAGCCTACAGCGAGTTCTTCGAGGTCGAACCTCCTGCTCGGAGTGCGATCGGTGCAGGTGCAGTGCCGAAGGGCGCCGCCGTCGAGATCGAAGCGATCGCGTCGACAGAATAGCGCTCGCAGACTACCGCAGTTCCATCTGATCAGCCCGCTCGGCGGCGAGATCAGTAAGCTCGTCTACGCTGCTCTCCGAGCGGTCGGCGAGAACACGCAGCAACATTCCGAGGTGAACTGCCGCAGATTCCCGTAGTTCCTCTGCTGTTTCGGTATCGTTCCCGAGATAGTACTCGTGGCGGCCGTCTTCGTGGACAATCCCCGTGTAGACAGACCGCAACTCTTCCTCGGTGAGTGCCTCCGACGCCTCGTCTTTGACCTCCTCGAAGTGTGGATTCGTCGTCACGGTTTGGGTAATGGCTTGCTCATTCAAAGAACCTCGACCTTCAGCGTGGCCTATCCGACGGCGTCGTATAATTTATATGGTCATTCGAGGATGGTGACCAACATGAACCCGAACAGATTGTTCTAATGACAGTACAGCGGTAGTGTCGGGATTTTTACGCCGTCAGTCGATACCCGTTGTTATGTCACAAAATGACAGTGACCCGAACTGGTCGACAGCTGTTCGGATCTCGACCGAGTGCCGGGTCGCTGCCGAGCAGTTCGTAACTGCGGCCCAAAATGCGGCCGATTCTGCCCAGGTCATCGAAACCGGACCGACAGGAATTGTCGCATACACACCGCTTGTCATGATTACCCGCGAGGGCCGGACAGCCTTCTACGGCGACCCACAGCCGTCGGTCGTCCGAGAACTTGTCGAAACACTGGAAAGTGGTACGCTGCCGACAGACGGTGCCGATGCGGTCGTCGACCACGACCCGGAAGCGACATCGCTTCCGATGCCCGACGATGGGCCCCTGGCGGTCGGGCTACGCACGGTACTGGGGCCCTGTGGCTGGATCGATCCGCTCGGTCCGGACGAGTGGTCGTTCGTCTCTGACGATCGGACGGCTGCCGAAGCGACCGACGCCGGACTCCTCGGACGAGGGCGCGGTGACACGGCTACCGACGATCCCGTCGCGGATGTCTGGGAGACTGCACGCGAGGCCGATGGCGAGCCGGTCGTCGTCGTCAACGCGAACGAAGCAAGTACCCTCCCCGGAGTGACGATACGCTGCTTGACGGGGCACCGATGGCCGTCCTTGATGGGCTAGCAGCTATTGCGGACTACGTCGGCGCCGAGGACGCGGTGATCCTCCTGAACGAGGACGACACCGCACTGCAAGACCGCCTCCGCCGGGCCGTAGACGCGGCAGCAGGGTCTTTGCCTGTGGTTCCACAGCTGGTTGCGGGTCCGGACGAGTTCCGAGCGGGTGAACCAACTGCGGCGATCGAGGCCCTCGAAGGGGCCGACCGTATCGAACCACGCCTCCAGCCGCCCTCGCCGGCAAAATACGGTCTCTACGGTCGCCCGACGGTCGTCCACTCGCCACGGACGGTCGCACAGGTCCAGCGGGTAATCGCACGGACGGACAGTGTCGACCCCGACTCGTCCGACCCCGGCACTCGAATCGTCACCGTCACTGGTGACGTGGCTGATCCGGCGACGATCGAACTCGGATCTGCCGCGAGCCTCGATGCAACACGCGAGGCAGTCGACCTCCCAAACGGATTCAAGATGGCCTGTGTCGGCGGAATCCTCGGCGGTATCACGAGGGATCTCGATGTTGCGCCAACCGCTCAGTCGCTGCGAGCCGCGGATCTGGGCACCGACGGCGTGGTCGAACTGTTCGACGACGACCGCTGTGCGGTCGCGACCGTCGGCGAACGCGCACGCTTCGCGGCCACAGAAAACAGCGGTCGGTGTGTTCCCGGTCGAGAAGGCACCAAGCAGCTCGCCGAGCTCCTGCGTGATATCTACCAGGGTTCGTTCGAGACCGACAAGATCCAGGAACTCGGACGGGTGATGCGCCGGTCGAGCAACTGTCAGATCGGGGCCCACGCACCCCGACCCGTGACGACCGCAATCGACGAATTCGAACCGGAGTTTCGCGCGCACATCGACGGCCATTGTCCGAGCGGCACCTGTACGGAGAAACTATGAGTAGCGACAAACCGTTCCCGGGAGTCCCAGACCTCGTCGATCCCCAGCCCGAAACACCGGTGACCAGCGAATTCGAGACGGGGACCGCCAACGATCCGGATGTCGGCACTGACGACACCGATCCGTCGACACTCATAGTCGACGGCAACCCTGTCACCGTAACGCCGGGGTCGACGATCATCGACGCCCTGGAGCATCTTGACGACGAGATTGTCAGCGTCGACCCGGGTGCCGAGGGTGTCGAAGACGACGCCGACATTCCAGCGCTTTGTTATTACGACCGTGATGGAGACTGTAGCGACGAGAGCGGCCCGCGAAGCACCTGTCGCACCTGTCTGGTCGAGACCGAGGACCACGGAATGGTCCCATCGTGTTTGTTCCCGGCGCTCGACGGTCTGGAGGTTTCGACCGATACGCCAGACGTCGAGGAGGCCCGAAGCGTCAACCTCGATCTCGTCCTGTCGAATCACAATCTCCGGTGTACGACCTGTAACGGGAACGGCCGGTGTGAACTGCAAGACGCGGCGATCAGCGAGGGCGTCGATCACCCACGCTACGGTGTCTTCGACGAACGCGACCAGTACGAACCGATCGACGACACCTCCTCGTTCATCCAGATCGATCGCAACAAGTGCATCCTCTGCAATCGCTGCGTCGACGCCTGTAACGACGTCCAGGTTGAGGGCGTGCTCCGGATCGAAGGTCACGGCGAGGACACTCGGATCGGGTTCCAGTCCGAGGCCGAGACGATGGATGACTCGGAGTGTGTCTCCTGCGGGCATTGTGCCACGGTCTGTCCGACGGGGTCACTCACCGAGAAGGGGATCGGCGGCCCGGCGACACTACCGCTCCCGGGATTCACCCAGCGCAACTCCATCGGGAAGATCATCGAACACGAGGACGCCGAGACGATCGACGACACGTCTGCGCCCAACCGGACCTTCGGCGCCGAGGCGGGCGCAGACGAGAAACAGGGGCTCGCGAAGTTCGCGTCGGCGGCCAAGCGCCGCGCCGGCGACCTGGCGAACGAGTACAGCAAGAAAGCGTTCCTCGCCGGCGAACACACCGCCGAGAGCATTGCTGCGAATACGCTGTCAGAAGGCCGGCTGTTCGATATCGCCACGGACGTCAGTGACTACCGACTGAGCAAGATCGACAAGCATGAGACGACCTGCGGCTTCTGTGCGGTTGGCTGCCGGTTCGAGATGTGGGGCAAGGACGGCGACTCGCTGGGTGTCGTCCCGGTCGACGACCCCGACGACGCACCCGCGAACAACTACTCGACCTGCGTGAAAGGGAAATTTGGCCACGAATTCTCGAACAGCAAGAAGCGGATCACGAAGCCGATGGTCCGTACTGACGACGGCGAACTCGAACCGACGAGCTGGGACGACGCACTCGATTACGTCGCAGAGCAGCTCTCGAGGATTCAGGACGAACACGGCGTCGACGCGGTTGGCTGCCTGGCCTCCTCGAAGGGGAGCAACGAGGAAGCGTACCTCGTCCAGAAGTTTGCCCGCCAGGTGCTGGGAACGAAGAACATCGACAACTGCGCGCGGCTCTGTCACTCCTCGACGGTCGCCGCCCTCCAGCAAACGCTTGGCTACGGGGCGATGACCAACCGGATTAACGAGGACATCGGCGAGGCCGATGCCTACCTCATCAGTGGGTCGAACACCACGGAGTCCCACCCGGTGCTCGCGACCCGCATCAAGCAGAACGTCCAGGATGGTGCAGATCTCGTCGTCTTCGACCCCCGAAAAGTTGGCATCGCCGATCACGCCGACCAGTACACCCGGACGAACTCCGGCTACGACGTGGCGTGGCTCAACGGGATAATCCGGTACATCATCGAGCACGACCTCCACGACGAGGCGTTCATCGAGCGCAACACGAAGAACTTCGACGCCGTCGCGGAGAAGGTCACGGCGTTCACGCCCGAGAAAGTCGAAGAGCTTGCCGGTGTTCCGCCGGAGGAGCTCGCCTCGGCCGCCGAGACCCTCGCGGAGGCCGACAGCGTCGTTTTCGGCTGGGCAATGGGAATGACTCAGCAGAGCCACGGTACCCAGAACCTGCTCGCAATGGCCGATCTCGCGCTGGTGCTCGGCCAGCTCGGCAAGCCTGGTGCCGGACTCTCACCTTTCCGGGGCCAGAACAACGTCCAAGGTGGCGGCGGCGACATGGGGACACTCCCCGGAAGTCTCCCCGGCTACCAGGACCCGAGCGACGACGAAGTCGGCGAGAAGTTCGCCAAGGTGTGGGGTGAGCGCCCACCAGAAGAGCCGGGCCTCAAAGTTCCCGAAATGTTTTCCGAAGCCCACGAAGGAAACTTCCGTGGGATGTACGTCGTCGGTGAGAACCCCGCACTCTCGGAACCGGATATTCAGCACGCCGCAAAGGCACTCGAGAAACTGGATTTCCTCGTCGTTCAAGACATCTTCATTACCGAGACAGCCAACCACGCAGACGTGGTCCTGCCGGCGGCGACATCGCCGGAGATGCACGGCACGTTCACCAATACTGAACGTCGTATCCAGCGAGTCCGGCCGACGGCTGACCCGCCCGGGAAAGCCCGCCAGGACTGGGAGATCACACAGCAACTGGCCGACCGACTGGGCTACGAGTGGGATTACGACCACCCCAGCGATATCATGGAGGAAATCAACTCGTTAGCCCCGATTTACGGGGGCGTGAACTACGATCGCCTGGAAGAAGGTGACCAACACGGCCTCCAGTGGCCCTGCTGGGACGAAGACCACGATGGGACGCCGTACCTCTACGACTACGAGGACGGCAACTTCAATTTCGAGGACGGCAAAGCGCGGTTTGTCCCGGCTGACGGCGGCCATCCGGGCGATATTCCTGACGAGGAGTACGCGCTGACGCTGACGACAGGACGGGTCCTCTACCACTGGCATACCGGCCAGATCACCCGCCGTGTCGAGGGCCTGATGAGCCACGTCGGCGAGAGCTTCGTCGAAGTCAACCCAGAGACTGCCGACCAGGTAGGTATTGACGATGGCGAGTACGTCCGTGTCGAGTCCCGGCGGAGCGATATCGTCGTGAAGGTACAGATCACCGACCGCGTCGGCCCCGGCACGCTGTTTATCCCGATGCACTTCGCGGCCGGGGCGGTCAACAAACTCACCGGAGAGACCTTCGACCCGACGGCTGGCATCCCCGAGTACAAAGTGTCGAGCGTCCGCATCGACCCCATCGGCCCGGAGACGGACGAGACGGTCCTGAAGACACCGGACGCCGGTAGGGGAGTGTCCCCGGCGACGACTGACCTTGCTAACTCTCTCGGCGTGACGATAGCCGCCGCTCCGGTATGACGACCCGGCGAAATTGGTGCCCAAACAATTCCTTGTTTCCTTTCGACATATTCGGCGGATTATCTCCTGTATTTCACACTGTTAATACTGTTAGCCGAGGCCTCACAGGGTGGCACTTTCCACGGTCGTCAGAGGATTTATATCTCGTTTGCCACTTGGTATCTATAATGGATTCACGGGAGCGACACCCCGATCACGGATACGAAACCGGCAGCGAAACGATCGCCGACAGGGAGTTCGACGAACAGAAGGCACGAGAAGGGGCAAGACTCCTTCTCGAGGCCATCGGACGCGACCCCGACGAAAGCGGGATCTCCGACACGTGGAGTCGGCGCGTGCCCGAAATGTTCGAGACGCTGACCGAGGGAGCACGTTCCGAGGCAAAGCCGGAGATGCGAACGTTCGAGAGCGAGAGTGACGGTCTCGTCGTCAAGACTGGTATCCCGCTCAATAGCATGTGCGAGCACCATATGCTCCCGTTCCAGGGCGTCGCACACGTCGCCTACCGGCCAGGAGAGGAGATGGTTGGTCTGTCGAAGCTGATCCGCTACGTGCGGTGGACGGCGCGTCAACTGACAACCCAGGAGACACTGACCAGGGATATTGCAACTGGACTGGCCGACGAACTGGACGCCCACGGCGTCGCCGTCGAGATCACCGCGACCCACATGTGTGAAGTGATGCGTGGCGTCGAGACAGCGACCGAAACGACGACGAGAGAGCAGGTGGGGACTTTCGGTGACGAGGACCGCGAACAGTTCCGGGAGTCGGTCCGGCGTAGCGACACGAGCGGCCACTGACCGCCGTAATTGACGGAATGTCTCTGAGCGACAGCTACGCTATTGTTCGACCGGCGTCGGTACCAGACGACCAGTTCACCAGTTGCGAGACGACGGTCACGCTCATGACGGCCAAGAGGAGGTGTTCGTCGCGCTGACAGCGGACAGTTCCTTATCGACGGGGAGGTCCACGATATCCCCCGATCGGGCATCGTTCGTGTCAATCCCGACACAGTGTGAAATCTACTCAATCGGACGACGGACAAAACGCACGTCTGGTTTGCGTTCGGTGCACCGTTGGTCGGTTCTGTCGAGGATTTCGGTTCGTACACCGTCATCGAGGACGGCGAATCGGATTGACAGCCCCAGCACAGTCCCCCTTTCTATCAGAAAAAGATTATGACGAGTTTCGATACCGTCCGAACCGGATTCAGGTGATTGGTCTGTCTTTGTCATGATCGGCAAGAAGAGCCGCTGAGATTGTATAATACCGGACCGTAATTTAAAGACCCTCAGTACAGTGGTGGCTGATTTATCCGGCGAACCACCCTATTCCGAGACGGAACTACGATGTCGAAAGCTACCAGTCCGCAAGCCGTAGTCGGGAACCGGGAGTGCAGCGTACAGAGATATCAAACGATGGTGGGACATCAATGAGCTCGAACTCGCTGCCCTCACAGGCGAAGACGGTGATCATCGGCGGCGGCATCGTCGGGAACAGTCTCGCCTACCATCTGGCTCAGGAGGGACGCGAAGACATTGTCGTCATCGACAAGGGGCCGCTTCCTGACCCCGGTGGGTCGACCGGCCACGCCTCGAACTTCCTGATGCCGGTGGAGCACTCGAAGGAGATGACCCACCTTACTCAGCGGAGTATCGAGCAGTACAGAGATATGGACACGTTCACCGAAAGCGGCGGCATCGAGGTCGCACGCACCGAAGAGCGTGTCGAGGAACTCAAGCGACGGGTCCAGTCGGCGAAAGCGTGGGGAGAACCTGCGGAACTGCTGACGACGGAGGCGGTTGAGGAGTTGGTCCCATACGTGAATACTGATCTCGTCGAGGCGGGGTTCCACAGTCCCGGCGCGGGCACCTGCGACCCCCTCCGCGCCGGCGAGGTGATGCGAGCGCGGGCCGAGGAGTACACCGACGGTGGTCTCCACGTCTCGCCAAACACCGAAGTACTCGACCTCCACGTTGAGGACGGGACAATAGCGGCAGTCGAGACCGATCGGGGCACCGTCGCTGCCGACGAGGTTGTCATCGCGGCTGGGCTCTGGAGTCCGAAGATCGCCGAGATGGCCGGCGTCGACATCCCGCTGACGCCGGCAGTCCACCAGATGGTCAGCGTCGGCCCCATTTCGTTCTTCGAGGACTACGAGGGCGAGATCTCGTTCCCAGTCGTCCGAGACATGGACACCCAGATGTACGAACGCCAGCACGGCAACGACCTGGAGGTTGGCTCTTACCAGCACCGCCCGATCCTCTGGGATATCGAGGACGTTCCGTCGATCGACGAGGCACCACTCTCCCCGACACAACCGCCCCTAACCGAAGACGCGTTCGAACAGTCGATGGCCGACGCGCTGGAGATGGTCCCCGACCTCCTCGATGATCCGCTGGCCGGTATCCGCCACGAGATCGACGGGCTACTATCACAGACGCCCGACGGCGGACCGCTACTGGGCCCGCTCCAGGACGTCGAGGGACTCTGGTCGTGTGCCGCGGTCTGGATCAAGGAGGCTCCGGCGATCGGTGAGGCGGTCGCCCAGTGGATGACCCGCGGCTGGTCGGATATCGATCTTCACGGCGCAGATGTCAACCGCTTCTACGGGTATGGGAACTCTCGATCCTTCGTCGAGGAGCGGGCCAGCGAGGGGTTCCAGAAGATCTACGATATCGTCCATCCGGCCGAGCAGTATCAGTCCGCACGCGAACTCCGGACCAGTCCCTTCTACGATCGGCAGCAGGATCTCAGGGCGCGGTTCTTCGAGACTGCCGGCTGGGAGCGTCCCCAGTGGTACGAGTCCAACAGCGACCTGCTGGATCGGTACGAAGACGAACTGCCGACTTCCGCCGACCGAACGAGTGGGACGCTCGCTGGTGGTCACCGATCATCCTCGCCGAGCACCTCCACACCCGCGAACACGTGTCGATGATCGGCGATATGGGATTCAGCATCTTCGACTTCCGGGGATCGGATGTCGTCGACTATCTGGAACGGATGGCCGTCGGTCGTATCGATGTCGACGTGGGAAAGACAGTCTATACGCCGATACTCGCCGAGAACGGCGGGTTCGTCTCCGACCTGACGATCGCCAGACTCGGTCCGGAGCGGTACCGGGTCATTACCGGCGGTGCTGCCGGCGGCTCAGACCGTGCGTGGTTCAGCGACCACATCTCGGACGAGGCAGATGTTACGCTGATCGATCGGTCCGAGTCGCTGTGTACGGTCGGCGTCTGGGGACCGAACGCCCGGGACCTCGTCGACAGCGTCGCCGAGGAGGACATGTCTCACGAGGCGTTCGAACCGTACACCGCACAGAAAGTCACGATCGGCGAGGTCGACGCCTGGGCGATGCGACTCTCCTACATCGGCGAGCGAGGCTGGGAGATCTACGCTCCGATGGGACAGGGGCGTCGGCTCTGGGATGTGCTCTGGGAGGCCGGTCAGGACCACGACGTTCGTCCGGCCGGAATGGGCGTTTACGGGACAACCGGCCGTCTCGAAAAGGGGTACCGGCTGTTCGGGCACGAGCTGGAACTGGAGTACGATCCTGCGGAAGCAGGACTTGCTTTTCACGGGGTCAAGGACGCCGATTTCGTCGGAAAGGAAGCCTATGCCGAGGCAATCGAACAGGAGAACGCGGCAACGCTGTGTACGCTGTCCGTCGATGATCACGCGCCCGACGGGGGCGAGCGTCGCTTCATGCTCGGCAACGAACCGGTCCTGGATCAGGCGGGGAACGTCCTCGTCGACGACGAGGGTCGTCGATCCTATGTGACGAGTGCCGGTACCGGGCCAAGCGTCGGCAAACACCTTCTGCTGGCGTACCTCCCACAGTCCGTCGCCGAAGAAGGGCGAAGCCTCCAGGTCGAGTACATGGGTCAACAGTACCCGGTGACGGTCGAAGTCGTCGGGAGCCGTCCGCTGTTCGATCCCGATAACGAACGTATCAGAAGCTAAGACAAGCAACAAACAGACACTAAACCCGAACCACATGAACACGCTAGCCTGTATCAAGCGCGTGCCGAACACCGGTGCGAAAATCATACTGACCGACGACGAACAGCAGATAGACACCAGCAACCTCGGATTCACCATCGCTCCACACGAGGAGTGTGCCATCGAGGAAGCGATCCAGCAGGCCGAGAACCACAACGGTAGCGCGACCGTACTGTCAGTGGGCCCGGACGGCGCTGGCGAGCAACTCCGGACCGCACTGGCAATGACGGCAGACGAAGCGACCCTGCTCGAGACCGACGACGATCAGTGGCGGCCCCGCGAGACGGCAGCCGCCATCGCCGACGCAATACGTACTGATGGTGGCGACGACCTCTCGTTCGACCTCATGTTCTTTGGCAATGAATCGGCAGATGCTGCGAACCACCAGGTCGGCGTTCGCGTCGCCAAGGCGCTCGATATCCCGTTCGTCGGAGGCGTAACCGATGTCCGTATCGACGGGAATACTGTCGTCGCCAGACGCGACGTTACTGGTGGGGCAGAGGTGTACGAACTCGACCTCCCGGCGGCTCTCGGCGTGAAAGAGGGCGTCAACAAACCGCGGTACGCCTCGATGCGTGCAAAGATGCAGGCGCGTAAGCAGTCGATCGAACGCCGAGAGCCGATTAGAGCCGATTTCGACGGCGGCCTCGAAAAGATCCGACTGGAGGCATCGGAGAGCCAGGGTGGTGACGCAGAAATCCTCGGAGAGGGTTCAGACGCGGCTCCGGCCGTTGCCGAACTCCTTACCGACGGCCTGGAGGTGATCTGATGGTGATTCTCGCCGTCGTCGAACACGAGAGCGGCGCACCAACGGAGTCGTCCCAGGAGATGCTCACCCTGGCCCGAGAGGTCGCGACTGAGACGGACTCTTCGCTCGAAGCCGTCGTCATAGGCGCCGAGGAGCGGCGACCACGGACCATCTCGGCGATCACGGCGTGGGGACGGTCCACCACGTCGACGACGAGCGCCTGGATACGTACGCACCTGAAGCCTGGGCGGAAAGCATCTGCCAACTCATCGAAACCACTGATCCGGCGGCCGTTGTCGGACCAGGGACCGACCGCGGTCAGGAACTGCTGGCCCACGTCGGCGCCAGACTGGATCTGCCGATGGTGGCGAACTGCATCGAAGTCGATGTGGACGGCGACCAGCAGTACGAACTCGCTCGCCAGCGCTGGGGTGGGAGTCTCGTCGAACACGCACACCTCGACGGCGAGACGAAACTGCTGACCGCCGCGGCACACGAGTTTTCGCCGAGGACCGTCGACGACGCGACTGATCCGGCAGTGGAGTCGTTCGAGCCGACACTTGACGAAGAGGCGTTCCGTGTCGTCGTCGACCGGATCGAATCGTCCGACACGGGCGGCGTGTCGCTCGCCGAAGCCCGTGCTGTTGTTGGTGGAGGCCGTGGCGTCGACGGTGCAGACGGGTACGACAAACTGGAGAGGCTGGCCGACCATCTCGACGGAACGGTTGGTGCGTCCCGCGCGGCGGTCAATGAGGGGTGGCGACCACACGACGACCAGATCGGCCAGACCGGGACCAAAATCAGTCCGGACCTGTACATCGCCTGTGGCATCAGCGGCGCGGTCCAGCATATGGTCGGCTGCAAGGGTGCGGATACCACCCTCGCGATCAACACGGATCCCGAAGCAGCCATCATGCAGAAAGCGGACTACGCCGTCGTCGGCGACCTCCACGAGATCGTTCCCGAACTGAACAAGATGCTGGACGAGACAGGCTGATCGCTCCCGAATATTTCTTTCGAAAAGAGGCCGTTGAATACCTACATACACTGTATACGCTTCAGTAGCAGGGGCGGACGTGACCGCTCGAAATGTTGGAACCCGTCCTACCTTACTGTTCTCTGACAGTTCGGCAAAAGCGTTAGGTCGGTCGACACGGACATCCGCCTGTGCAACACAGCGAACGATTACGGCTCGATTGTGGGGGAGAGATTCCGGGAACGTCGACGGTGCGTGGTGACGAGAGTCGTTCAGGACGAACGAAAGGGGGCGACTGTGACGTTTGCCGACCAGACGATCGGCGAATTTCTCGAAGCAATCGCCTCCGAACAGGTCACCCCCAGTGGCGGCGCAGTTGCCGGCGTCGGCGGAGCGATGGGGGCAGCACTCTGTGAGATGGTGTGTATCCATACGATCGAGGCGGGCGAAGCCGATCCTCGGGCGGACCTGGCCGGTGTTCGCGACACGCTCGTCGACCGCCGGAGCCGGTTGCTCGATCTCGCTGACGAGGATGCCGCTATCGTCGACGACGTACAGGCGGCGTTCGCATCGGGCGACGACGATCGGATTCAGCGGACCTCGAAACGGGCGACCGAAGTCCCACTGGAGACTGCCACTGCGTGTCTTGATATCGTCGAAGCCGCAGTCACAGTTACCAGAGAGGGGCGTTCAGTCGCTGTTCCGGACGCTGCTGTCGGCGCACTACTCGCACACGCTGCACTCGATGGCTGTATGTCCACTGTGCATGCGAACCTCGCGGCGATCGATGACGACGAGTTCGTTTCGGAGACCGAACAGCAGGCCGCCGAGATCGAGGCGGACGCCGAAGTGGCGCTGACGGAGATCCGGGCTACTACCGCAGACCGACACCAGTTGGCCGAATCGCCACAAAAAAGCAATCGTCGATCGGAATGGCGTTCTCGCACTACAGGCTGTCACGTTGTCTGGATTTCGCCATCTCGAAGTGGCGAAATCCGCCGCAGGTAGACACTCGGTCCTCTCAGAACAGTCCCGAGATGTTTCCGTCTTCGTCGATGTCCATGTCGGCTGCTGCCGGGCGGGCGGGCAGGCCAGGCATCGTCAGAGCGTCGGCGGTGAGTGCAACGAGGAAGCCGGCACCAGCGGAGGGGTAGACCTCGCTGATCTCCAGTTCCCAGTCTTCCGGTGCACCTTTGCGGCTCGCGTCGTCGCTCAGCGAGTGGAACGTCTTGGACATGACGATCGGGTAGTCGTCGAAATCCAGGTCGTTCATCTGCTCGATGTCGTCGAGCGCGCTACCCGTGTACTTCACGTCGTCCGCACCGTAGATCTCCGTTGCGATCGTGTGGATCTTGTCCTTGATACTGTCTTCGTCGGCGTACAGCATCTCGAAATCCTCCTCGTCGCTCTCCTCGACTGCCTCGACGACGTTCTCTCCCAGGTCGACGCCGCCTTCGCTGCCCTCGGCGAAGACGTTCGACTCGGCTACGCGGACGCCGAGGTCGTCTCGGCAGTGGTCGAGCACTGCCTGGATCTCCTCATCGGTGTCGTCCGGGAAACGATTGATCGAGACGACGACAGGGACGCCGAACTTCTGGAGGTTCTGTGCGTGTCTGTCCAGGTTCTCGAAGCCGGCCTCGACCGCATCGACACCGGCCTCACCGATCTCGTCGTAGTCGACCGGCCACTGGTCCAGTCCGTGATACTTCAGCGCGCGGACGGAGGCGACCAGCACGACCGCGTTCGGCGTCATGTCGCCCATTCGGCAGACAACGTTCATGAACTTCTCCGCACCGAGGTCGGAGCCGAACCCAGCCTCGGTAACGAGGTAGTCACCCATCCCGAAGGCCGTCTTGTCGGCGACCAGTGAGTTCGTCCCGTGGGCGATGTTCGCGAACGGACCGCCGTGGACGAACGCGGGCGTGCCCTCGATCGTCTGGACGACGTTCGGCTTGATCGCGTCGCGGAGCAACATCGTGGCCGGCCCTGTCGCCTCGATGTCGTCGACCGTGACCGGCTCGCCGTCCTCATCGTAAGCGACGATGATCTGGCTAATGCGCTCTTTGAGGTCACCGAGGTCCCGCGCCAGACAGATCACGGCCATCAGTTCTGAGGCGGCCGTGAGCAGGAAGCTGTCCTCTCGCGGCGTCCCGCCCGTCTTGCCGCCGAGTCCAACGACGGTTTCTCGCAGGGCCCGATCGTTCATGTCGATCGCTCGCGGCCAGGCGACGTTGTTGATGTCGATATCGAGTTCGTCACCCTGAGAGATCTTCGCATCGAGCATCGCGGCAATGAGGTTGTGTGCGGAGGTGAGTGCGTGCAGGTCGCCCGTGAAGTGGAGGTTGATGTCCTCCATCGGAAGCACCTGCGAGCGGCCCCCACCGGCCGCACCGCCCTTGACACCGAACACTGGGCCAAGCGACGGTTCGCGAATGGCGATCATCGCTTCCTCACCGATATGATTGAGCGTCTGCCCCAGGCCGACCGTCGTTACGGTTTTGCCCTCGCCCTTTGGTGTCGGCGTCATCCCAGTTACCAACACCAGGTTCTCCTCCCTGTCGCCTGCCTCGTCGCGAAGTCGCTCGATCGCGGGTTGTTTGACCTTCGCAGTGTACTCTCCGAAGTACTGGAGATCCTCGAGGCCGAGTCCCCACGGTTCGACCAGTTCCCAAATTGGCTCCATATCCGTCGATTGGGCAATGTCGTAGTCAGTCGGGATTGGCTCCGGTTTCTCCTCAGATGAGCTACTGTTGTTCTGTGAAGTCATCTCGATAGGATATTCCCTGCACCATCGTAATAATGTTAGTATAGCTGACAAAATCGGAATAGGATGTGTTCGTCCCACTCAATCGTGGGTAGCGCCGACATATTTGTTTATTTGAGTGATAAGAAGAGTTTGGACACAGTGGCGCGCCGGTCAGTCTCGCCGAAGATACTCGACGACCGAATCCGGATTTGCATCGAGACCGCCGCCCTGTGCGAGTGTGGGGCGTCCACCACCGCCACCACCGAACTCGCCGGTTACGTCGTCGATAACGGCGTTTGCGTCCGTTTCACCGCCTGTTCCGACAACGATGAAGGTCGATCCGTCGGTGCCGACGAGGACGACGACGTCAGCGGTATCATCACCGAGTTCGCCGATGCGGTCCGCGACAGTGTTCGGGCCGACGGCATTGACGGTCCCAACGAGCCACTCGTCGCCGTCTCTTGTCTGTGTGTCTTCAGCGAGCGCTGCCAGACGGGCATCGAGCAGTTCCTCGCCGAGTTCGTCCAGCTCCGCCTGCAACGATTGCTTCTCCTCGAGGAGTTGCTCGGCCCGCCGGGCAAGGTCGTCGACGCTCGTATCGAGCGTTTTGGCCGCGCGGGTCGCGTTTCTGGTCTCGTCGATCTGTCGATTGATCGCCGCCGGGCCGACTGCGTATTCGACCCGTACCAGATCTGCACCTGGATTCGAGACGCCGAGGACTTTTATTGGTCCAATCTCGGCCGTGTTCCGGACGTGCGTGCCGCCACAGGCGGAGATGTCCCAGTCGCCGACCTCGACGATACGGACGGTATCGGTCGTGTCGACGTCGTCACCAAGGTTGAAAACGATGCGGTCGTCGTCCCGTGCTCTCTCGATTCCCATCCCGTACCAGTCCACCGAGAGACCGTCCCAGACGACTTCGTTCGCCATCCGCTGGAAGGTAAGTGGGTTCAGGTCGTCATCCGACGCACTGGTCGCGAAGTCCATCCGAATGCTGTCCTCGCCGATGTCGAAGCCGCCGTAGCCGTGGCTATCGAGCAGTTTCCGGCCTGCCCCGTAGATGACGTGGCTCGCGGTGTGTGCGCGCATGCTGTACGTGCGGAACGACTCGTCGACGGACCCTTCCACAGTATCACCGGCGCCGATATCCGGCTCCTCGGCGAGCGTATGGACAGTCACGCCGTCGCGTTTCTGGACATCGACCACGTCGATACCGGCCACTGTTCCTCTGTCGGCGGGCTGACCCCCACCCTCGGCGTAAAAGTATGTTTCTTCGAGGGTCAGGGCTCGGCCGTCGATCGACCGGACCTGCGATTCTGAACGACGTAACGTACGGTTCCTGCGACGATCGGTTTACCGGAGCATTGTCGATCATATAATCAGGGTGGAAAGATGTGCCAATAAATCACGTGTTTTGATCCGTCAGCGACAATTTAATCAACTCCGCACCGGGGATATGTGTTATGGAATATCACGAGTCTGCTGAGTACCTGCAGTCATTACAGCGGCGGCGGCCCAAATTAGGCACCGAGACAACAGCGAGGATGCTCTCACATCTGGGCGATCCACAGGCGGAGATGGACTGCATTCAGATCGCCGGGTCGAATGGCAAGGGAAGTACGACCCGCATGGTCGAGAGTATTCTTCGAACGACCGGTGCCGACGTGGGGTCGTTCACCTCCCCGGACTGAACGACTTTCGAGAACAGGTACAGGTCAACGGTGGACAGATCCCGAAGGCACGCGTCACCGAGTTCGTTGAGCAGATCGAACCGTGCATCGGGCGACTCCGGGCGGACGACGACATGCCGACACATTTCGAGGTGCTCACTGCGCTCGCTCTCTATCATTTCGCTGCCGAAGACGTCGATATCGCCGTGCTTGAGGTCGGTATCGGCGGTCGTTACGACGCAACGAGTGCGGTCGATCCGGTCGCAAGCGCGGTCACGAGCATCAGCCTGGAACACACGGATCTGCTCGGGGAGACGATCGAAGAGATCGCCCGTGACAAGGCACAGGTCGCGCCTGCCGACGCGCCACTCGTGACCGGGACATCAGGGGCGGCCCTCGACGCGATCCGGATGGAGACCGACGTGATCACCGTCGGTGGAAGCAACGCCGACGTGACGGCCATCGAGGACGGCATGCGCTCGCAGATCGAGAACAGTATCTCGATCACTGCTCCGGAGTGGTCACTGGAGACGAATCTCAAACTGCTCGGCCAACATCAAGCCACGAACGCGGGGGTTGCAGCGACGTTGGCCAGAATGGTTGCGGATGCCACGACTGGAGAGATAGCCGACGGACTCCGTGACGCGACGTTGCCGGGACGGTTCGAGATTCGGTCGACCGATCCGATGACGGTTCTCGACGGGTCACACAACCCGGGTGCGATGGCAACGCTCGAAGACCTCCTGGAACGGTACGAGTACGACGATCTACACGTCGTCTTCGCGGCGATGCAGGACAAGTCCTACGAGCAGATGGTACAGACGTTGCCAGAGATTGGCACTGCGTTCGCCACTCGCCCCGACGTTGATCGGGCCGCCGACACTGCGACGCTCGCCGAGGCCCTCGACGATGGGGCTGAAGAGGTCCACCAGGTCGAATCCGTTCCCGAAGCGACAGAGCAGGCCATCGAGGAGGCTTCTGATGACGATTTCGTGCTCGTCACCGGATCGCTGTACGCCGTCGCCGAGGCACGAGACCGCTGGATTCGGCTAGTCGTTCCTAAAGACCGCCATCCCAGGGCACCCGTCGGTTCGACGGGTGCCAGCGAGGAGAGTACACGGGTCGCCGAGGAACGTGTGCGACAGCGGACCTTCTCGCTCACGCTCCGTAGCGACCAGGCCGAGACCGTCCAACGACGATTCGAGACAATCGGCGGCGAGTTCGCCAGTACAAGCAAGGGAATGCCGGAGAAACTCGTGTCTACTACGATATCCGGGACAGACGGTCAGCTACGGCAACTCGTCGATCGACTTGCAGCTGACGGGCTGGGTCTCTCGCGGGTTGCACAGCAACTCGAAGCAGTCGTCGATGGGCGGGCACTGTCCGCACCCTTTGACACCGAGGAGACGGCCGTGATGGGAATTCTGAACGTGACCCCGGACAGTTTCCACGACGGCGGTAAGTACGATCGGCTCGAGGCGGCGGTCGACCACGCCAAACAGATGGTCGCAGCGGGGGCAGACGTTGTCGACGTGGGCGGCGAGAGTACGCGTCCCGGCGCAGAGCCGGTATCGATCGAAACGGAGATCGAGCGTGTCGTTCCCGTCGTCGAATCGATCTCGTCGCTCGACGTGACGATCTCGGTCGACACGCGAAAGGCAGCCGTTGCCGACGCCGCACTGGACGCAGGGGCCGACATCGTCAACGACGTGTCCGGTCTCTCAGACCCGGAGATGCGGTTCGTCGTTGCCGACCACGACGCTTCAGTCGTGCTCATGCATAGCCTCTCCGCACCGGTCGATCCCGAGCGATCCGTGATCTACGACGACGTGGGTAGCGACGTTATGCGGGTGCTCATAGAGCAGATACTGCTCGCCGAACAGGCTGGCATCGATCGCGAACAGATTATCGTCGATCCTGGGTGTGGGTTCGGAAAGAACGCCGAGGAGTCGTTCGAACTCGTCGACCGTCTCGGAGAATTGCGTGCGCTGGAGTGTCCGATCATGCTCGGTCACTCGCGGAAATCGATGTTCGAGTCCGTCAGTTCCGACGGCGAGCGGCTCCACCCGACGCCAGCTGTGACGGCGATGGCGTCCGAGCGGGGCGCGGATATCGTCCGCGTCCACGATGTTGCCGAGAACGTCGCTACAGTTCGCACGGTGGCCGCGACGAACGACTGGTGACAAGCGCCGGACGCCTCGTCGGCACTATGACCGGTAGCTTTTCACCTTGTGTGTCGAAAATAGAAGCCATGGTAATTGAAGTCACGGCGACTGCTGCTACGTCGCTCGTTCTCGGTTTCTGGCCGCTGACGACACAGATATTCGACCCGAATACATTGCTCAACGCCCCAAGCTCGGTCCGGGCCGTGGCTGCGTTGTTTGCGACGATCCTGTTTGGCGGGGCTGTAATCTACCTGTATGGCGGGCGTCTAGATGGTGCCGTCGACGCCTCGATGGGGAGCCCGCTGAGTTCAACACTCTATGGGATAATGACGTACGGCGGTGCCTTCTTTCTCGTCGGGTACGCCTACAGCCAGTTACTCCGGATCGAGGTCACATCGACAGCGGTATTGATTGTTGCTGGCATTATCTTGATCTCTCTCCTGCTCACCCTGAGTGGGTTCGGCTTCGTAATTGTTGGCTGCTGGCTGTCGGAGCTTTTTGGACCGCGCGATCCGTGGCTCGGGTTGATCGGCCTCGGGACTGCCGGCGCATTCGTCTGGTTCTTGCTGCCGGCCGTTGTCGGTGTAGCCGTCTGGTTCAGCGTCGGTGCAGTTGGGATCGGTGGTCCCGCGAGGCTGTGGCTTCACGACGACACCGTGAAACTCGACCGGAGCTGATACGCCTGGCCGCTACCTGAGACGCAGCCGCTACCGCAGCGGGATCTCGCGAAGAGCCAGTCAGCAGTCCGATCGAAGTAACACTGATACGCATTGGCATACAATACTGTGTGTGACACTGATCATCCAGGCATTCGACTCGGGGTTGTTCGAGACGGCCAGCCAGTTCGTCGTCACTGCCGGTACGGTGATCCTACTGCTCATGCTCGTCGCCCTCGGAGCCTTCGTATACAAGAGCCTCCGTGGCGACGGGATTACCTGGCCCGACGATCAAGAGGAAACCGACGACGAGGTCCAGCACGGGTCCGACGATGACGATTGGAAGTATTAGAACTGTTGACTGTACCTGTTCATGACCTCCTCTCATAGCCGAGCGTTCGGGAGGATGTCGGCGACTGGTAGTCCCTATCTACGGTAAAAAAGCGGTGTGAGCTACTGTAGCGACAAGAAGGTTGCGGCAAGCCCGTGACGAAACGTTGTCAGTCGTCTGTTCCCTCCGGATCACCTCGAATATCAGTGACAACCTCGTCACCGCTCGTGACGACATCGATATCGCCTTCGGCAGTCATGTCCTGGATGCGGTCAGCGAACTGCTCGGACTCCAGTATCTCGTACTCGTTATCGAGTCCCATGTAGACGGTGAAGCACATCAGGAGTAGGATCAGCGCGAACGGGAAGCCAGTCGCGATTGCAGCGGTCTGTAGCGCACCGAGTCCACCACCGTACAGCAGGAGCGCGGCCACGGCGCCTTCAGTGACGGCCCAGAAGATCCGCTGGGCTCTGGGAACGTCGTGCTTGCCGCCCGAAGTCAGATGATCGATGACCAGCGACCCCGAGTCGGAAGACGTGACGAAGAACGTGATCACGAGCAGCGTCGCGAGCGCGCCGGAAATAGCGCCCAGTGGGAACTGTTCCAGCAGGGCGAACATCGCGACGGTCTGTCCGACTTCGTTATACGTCGCTAATGCGGCACCGTTGCCCACGAGAGAGTTGAACAGCGCACTCCCACCGAAGGTGGACAGCCAGAGCGTCGAGAAGAGGGCCGGCAGGAACAGCACGCCCATAACGAACTCTCGAACCGTCCGACCCTTCAGAATCCGTGCAATAAACATTCCGACGAACGGCGACCAGGAGATCCACCAGGCCCAGTAGAACACTGTCCAGGCGGAAACGGTTCCCTGGCCTGTACCCATCGTTCCTGTGAAGAACGACAGCGACAGCAGGCTGCCGAAGTAGGCACCCAGACCTTCGACCCATGCCCCAAAGATGTAGACGGTCGGGCCGACGATGAGGAGGAATCCGAGGAGTCCCATCATCAGGTAGAGGTTCAACGTACTGAGACGCTTGACTCCGCCGTCGAGGCCGGCCGCGACCGACAGGGTCGCGATTGCGGTAATGCCGGCGATCAGGAGAACCTGCATGTTCGTCCCGATCGGAATGTTGACGAGTCCGAGCATGTCGCCACCGACGTAGGAGAGGCCAGTATTGACCTGTGAGACGCCGATGCCGAGCGAGGTCGCCAGCCCGAACAGGGTCGCGAACACGGTGACGAGGTCGATAACGTGACCCGGCCAGCCGTAGATCCGGTCACCCAGTAGGGGCCAGAATACCGAGCGGAACGTCAGCGGTAGCCCTCGGTTGAACGAGAAGAACGCCAGCCCCAGGCCAACCAGACCGTAGATCGCCCAGGGGTGGAAACCCCAGTGGAAGAACGTCTGGGCCATGGCCGCCGAGGCGGCTGCGCCAGTTCCCCCTCAGCACCGAAGAAGCCGGGGACGTTCTGGAAGTAGAACAGCGGCTCGGAAACGCTGAAGAACATCAGGCCGATCCCCATTCCGGCGCTGAACAGCATCGCCATCCACGAGAAGTCGCTGAATTCCTTTTCGGCTTCGACGCCGCCGATCCGGATGGTTCCGTACTTCCCGAGCGCGAAGTAGAGGATCGTTACGATGAAGATGTTCACTGCGAGGAGGAAAAACCAGCCGAAGTTCCCCTCGAAGAAGCTACGGATGTTGGAATAGGTCGAGGCAGCCTGTTCACCGAGAACGAGCGTCGCAGTGATGAACACCCCGATCAACAGCAACGCAACGGGGAAGACGACTGGATGAACGTCGAACCCCCATCTCTGTATATTTGTGTCGCCCGGTTCTCGTTCCGAATCCGGATGGAAGAGTTCTACCTGAAGTCCGTCAGAAGTCTCTCCAACCGGTTTGTCTTCACCATCTGTCATTGTCTTTTATCGATCCACCAATGCTCTACCGTTCGATTTGGTATCATGGTTTTCATGTTGAACCGTGTATTCGTCTTACCGCTTCGTTTCACGCACTATACGCCATCTCGTATTCCGTCTCGGTTGCCGACTCACCGTACCGGTCTTTTTTCCAGGAGACCCACCAGCTGCGGGCTGGAGCGGTCCACCGGTTGGTTCTAGCCCCTCACGGATTCGTCGTTTGGGGAATGTCACATACCCTCACACCCTACAAATGCCGGTATTATAATAAAAGTTAGCATGATTCAACAATTTGTAGAGTTGGACAGCGACGTGAGCAGATCGATACCGTGCATATTCAGACGTTCGAGGGCGACAAGAACAACTGTTGATCAGTATAGTTGTACATGCAAAACTGCCATCCCGTAGTTGGATATGAACGTACACACCTGCGTGGACCACTCAGGATGCAATCGGGACATATGCGGCCAGTAACAGAACCAGACTGAGACTGGGAATTATGTTTGTCCGGTCATTAGAACAGTTAGTGATAGAAAAGATACGCTTTGTGTTCGGTCTGGCGCAGCGTGCAGCGGCCAAGCTCGCCGAGCCACTGCGAAAGAACCCGGACGCCCCCAGTTTCACTCTCTCGGTCCCGGAGGCACATACGACGACCGTCGATGGCGGAATTGGATGGGCAGAGCGGCCGCCGGCCACACTCGTCTGCTCGCGATGTGGAGATGGTATCAAACAGGTAGATCCTCGGGAGGATATCGACTGCAACCACTGTGTCGCCGAGTTCAAATACACTGAGTTTCCAGATCTCGAACTCGACTTCATGACCTGTCCAGTCTGTGGCGACCGGATGGAACACGGTCAACGACACCCTCAGAAGTTCGATATCCCCGAGTGGGCGACCTGTAATCGCTGTCGGTATCACTGGGAGTTCCGCCATTCGTATGAGTGAGGCTATCTGGGACGGTAGCGTGATCAAGACTTCGCTGGATGTCCGATGGGGACCTGCGAGCGTGAGAGGATTTATTTTATCCGGCAGAGTAGCACTGGTATGGAAAATCCGTTGGCGACAGGGTTAGCACTCGTTGCTGTAGCGTTGGCCGCGGCTGCTCTACTCGCGATGTCCGCTGGGAATATTCAAGTTGCCGGGTTCTGTTTTCTCAGTGTCAGCCTCGTCCTCTATCTCAGGGAAACGCGTGTGGTATCGGACTGATCAACGCTATCCGACCTTCCCTACCGGATCTAACACAGAGTGACAGCCCGTACTCTCGCTCGGAAGGAACTCTGGGCGATCTCAGACCTCGTCGACCTGCATTCGTTCGGTGATAACCGGCACTGTCGCGGTCCGGACAACCTTGTCTGTCGTACTTCCCAGAAGCGCGCCGAGCTTTCCGTGGTAGGCAGACGACATCACAATCGCATCCATTCCTTCGCTTTCTGCATATTGGACGATGTTCTCGCTCACCGAACCGGTCTTGATTGCCGTTTGACAGTCGACACCGTGTTCGGCGGCCATCTCACACAACTCTGTGGTAACTTCTTCGCCGTACTCTCTGTACTCCCTGCGGATTTCTTCCTCGTCATCTCTGAGCGCGAGTGCGCGTGGTGCACCGGGCAAGTCCATCACGTACAGTGCGTGGACTGACGAACCGAGTTCGTTCGCGAGTTCGATTCCGTGCCTTGCGCCTTTTTTTGCCTCGTCACTGCCGTCGTATGGGATGAGTATGTGTTCGTACATGCTACCAGTTCACATAGACTGTCACAATCTAAAAGTAAATAATTTTTCCCAGTGTATCAGTTAGCAAGATCAAAAGCCGACCCCGCTCACAGAGTCGAGAGTTTCGCGATATTTTCGACCGGGTACCCAGTGTCCTGAATACCGGAGACGATACTGTCCGCGTGTTCTTTCCCGCTTGTCTCGACGTTAAAGACGAGGTACGCCTCGCCGACCTCCAGATCGTCGACCGACCGCTCGTGACGGACGTTGTGAATGTTCGCTCCGTAGTCGGCGATCGTCCCGGAGATATCTTCCATCACTCCGGGCTGGTCGTCGATCCGCACGCGAAGACGCATGAGCTGGCGCCGCTCAGTCAGCGCGTGTATCAAGACTGTTCGGAGCTGTGTCATGTCGAGGTTGCCACCGCAAAGCAGCGGCATTACTGTTTCGTCGCTCACGTCGAGGTCGTCGCTCAAGATGGCGGCAACCGACGCCGCACCGGCACCTTCCACGACCTGTTTCGCCCGCTCCATCAACAGGAGGATCGCCTGTGCGATCTGCGTGTCCGAGACGGTCATGACCTCATCGACGTTGCGCTCGATGATATCGAGCGTCATCTGGGAGATGCCGCCGGTCGCGATACCGTCGGCGATCGTGTCTACATCGTCGAGGACGACAGGCATCCCCTTGTCCAGACTCTCGTGGACGGTCTCGGCACCGGTCGCCTGCACGCCGATAATGCGAGTTTCCGGCGAGAGGTGTTTGACCGCGGTCGAAATACCGCTGATCAGTCCCCCACCGCCGATGGGGACCACGATCGTATCGACGTCGGGACAGTCGTGGTACATTTCCGCTCCAAGTGTTCCTTGCCCGGCAATGATGTCTGTGTCGTCGTACGCGTGGACGAATTCGGCGTCGCTCTCCTCAACGGTAGCCTGTGCGTGTGACATCGTCTCCTGGAAGTCACTTCCAACCAGTTCGACCGTCGCGCCGTAGTCTCGTGTCGCGTCGACCTTGGCCTGTGGTGCGTTCTTCGGCATGAAGATCGTCGACTCGGCCCCACATTTCGTGGCCGCAAGCGCGACGCCCTGAGCGTGGTTACCGGCGCTGGCCGCTACGAATTTGTCGACGCCGTTCGCGACGTCCTGTGAGATCTTGTTGTACGCACCCCGTGTTTTGAACGACCCTGTCCACTGCAGATGTTCCATTTTCAGGTAGACATCACCGCCGACGAACGTGCCGAGCGAGGTGCTCTGTTCCACTGGCGTCTCCTTGACGACCGTGTCGTCGTCGAGGCGTTCACGAGCCTGTTCGATGTCTGCGTACGTAACGGGTGGGTCCGTCGATTCGGTTGATGTCATAGGTTCGTCGTGCCCTGAATGTGGAGTCGGTTTCGTGTGATCTGCGGTCGTTATCGGAGTATCTTCTCTCTCGAGGCGTCGAACAGCGGTTCGTCGCGGACTGTCGCGTCATAGGTCTCGCCTTCGCACTGGACCTGTACAGACGTTCCAGCCTCGGCGTACTCGGTCGGTACGTACGTGTAGGCGATCGACTCACCGATCGTGTGGCCGAAGTTACCGGCCTGTACGTAGCCGATCGCGTCGCCGTCTTTCAGCACTGGACGGCCACCCAGCATGATGTCCGTCGAGTCGTCAGCGTGATCGGCGTGATCTTGCTGTCGACGCCGTCCTCGCGAGCGGTTTCGAGTGCTTCCTTGCCGATGAAGTCGGTGTCCATGTCGACCGCGAACGGGAGGCCGGCCTCGAAGGGATTCGAGTCCGTGTCGATGTCGTTGCCCCAGAGACGGAACCCCTTTTCGAGTCGCATGGAACTCAGTGCGCCGCCGCCCATGGGCCGCACGTCGAGGTCCTCGCCCGCTTCTTCGAGCGTCTCCCAGAGACGCTGGCCGTACTCGGTCGGCGTCCAGAGTTCCCAGCCGAGTTCACCGACGTAGGAAACGCGTAGCGCAATAACTGGCACGTCGCCGACGTACATCTGCTTAGCACGGAAGTAGGGGAAGCCGTCACTCGTGACGTCCTCGTCAGTACACCGCTGGAGCAAGAGTCGAGACTTGGGGCCCCAGAGTCCGATTGTCGACTTCGCACCCTCCTCGATGTGGACCGAGACCGTCTCAGGCGCGTGGTCTTCAAGCCAGCCACCGTGGATCCCCGGCGAATTACCGCCGCCAGTCGTCACCATGAACTCCTCGTCGTCAAGTCGGACAGCGGTGATGTCTGCGAGGATGCCACCGCCCTCGTTCAGGAGCAGTGAGTAACGGACCTGTCCAATGTCGATCTCCATGTCGTTACTACACACCGACTGGAGGAACGCTTCGCTTCCTCGCCCTCGACCATGATCGAACTGAACGTGGTCATGTCGAACATCGACACGTGTTCGCGAGTGTGTAGATGTTCCGCCGCTTCGATCTTCGAGCGGTTGATCGACTGCCAGCCGTCCTGGTCGGGAATCTGATCGGCGTAGCGGTCGACGAGATCCTCGTTGGACTCGTACCACTGTGGCGTCTCCCACCCACCGCTCTGATAGAACTCCGCGCCGAGTTCTTTCTGCTGGTGGTAGAACGGGCTCGTCCGGAGTTTCCGATGGTCGTCGGGCTGCCAGCGCGGTTCGACGATGCTGTACACCTGCTCGTAGCGTTTGGCACCGCGGTCGACGAAGTAATCTTTCTCGCCGGCGTGCGGCTCGAACCGTCGGACGTGGATCCCACCGGTATCGACCGGGCCAGAGGGAAGCCGCGGGACGCCGTTCTCCATCCACTCGGCGAGGATTCGTCCGTAGCCGCCAGAGTGGGTCCACCAGATGGCGAGGCCAGTCCAGAGCCCGTCGACCTGTGCCGTCTCGCCGACGGCGGGCATCCCGTCCGGCGTGAAGACGAAGATACCGTTCTCCGTCGCCTCGTACTCGATGTCCTGCGTGGCCGGCAGCAGTTCGTCGAAGGCCTGTTTTGCGGACTTGTCCCGACCGCGGTGGGTCGGTGTCTCCCAGTGTTCTCTGGTAAATCCGCGAACTGACGCCTGGCTCTCCTCGGAGTTCTTCCCCATTGCGTCGGGGTCGACAGAAAGGGTCTCGTGGTTGTACGACCCCATTCCCAGCGCGTCGCCATGGGTCCGGAAGTACAGCGAATGGTCCTGGTCGCGGCCGACGGGCTGGTGCGGGCCTTCGCTCATGTACTCCGCGATGGAACGGTCGCCGGGGACTTCGAGCCCGGTCGTGTTGTCGCCCACAGATGTCCCTGCATCAGCGAGTTCCTCCATCGGTTCGGTGACGACGTACTGGTGTTCGACCGGGGCGATCGGGAGATCGAGGCCGGCGAGCTGTCCAGTCTGGTAGCCCCAGTTGTTCGTTGCGATGACCGCTCGCTCGCAGTCGATCTCGCCCTGGTCGGTGACCACGCGATTGATTTGGCCGCCCTCGACGTCGAGGTCGGTCACTTCAGTGTCGCCGTAGAACGACGCCGAGGAGTGCTCCATATACCATTGTAGCGCCCCGATCCCGTCGACGCGGCCGTCGGTCGGCGAGTAGTAGCCGCCGAGGATCTCGTCTTCCTCGATCATCGGGATGTGCTCGGTGACCTCTTCTGGCGAGAGTAGTTGTGGCTCCGGGAGGCCATAGGACGTTGCCCACTCGACGCGGCGACGAAGGAAGTCCATGCGCTCCTCACTACGTGCGACCTCGATGCCACCGACCTCGTCGTAGACGCCGGCGTCGGAGAGCATACGGCTCGTGTAGTGCGCGGTCTTCGCCTGGATCTTCGACGGCGACGTCTGGAACATGATTCCAGGTGCGTGGACGGACGAGCCACCAGTGACGGGGAGCGGTCCCTGATCGATGACGACGACGTCCTCAGCGCCGAGTTCCGTCAGATGATAGGCGACACTACAGCCGACGGCACCGGCACCAATAATGACTGTGTCCGCCTGTGACGGAGGAGTATGCGTGCTCATATATCTCGTTCTTCACTGCCGCTGTCATAGTGATAAATACACCGGTGGTGTGAGTCTCCGACTGGCGCGTTTTCTCGGTAGAACCCATTTAACACCCACTAACGGCCACAATGGGCAATCTCGTTCAGAATCAGACAAAACATGTATATGGCCAAACCTCAGCGTAGTATACAACTGACAATATCTGATTCACGGACTGAGCTGGTGAAAACCCAGTCTGTCTCGATTTGATGGACCGAAAAAGAGGGACGACGATACCCACAGCGATCAACCTGGAGGATATCCGACGGACTGCGCGCCGTCAGACTGGGCGAAGGTGGTCCGACTGTGGTTCCCAGAGCGAGCCAGACATACGGAGGTCGTAGAGAGCAGCCAGCGTCTCCTCGACTGTCTTTCCTTGCTTGCCCATCGCGGCGGTGACGATACCTATTGGGACACCGTTCTCGAAGTGATCGTCCAGCCTCCGGAGAACGGCTTCGATATCGCCTGATGCCGGTGCTTGTGTCACAGCTGGGTGTTCTGCAAAGACCCACTCGATATCTGTTCCCGTGAGTCCCTGCTGACGGCGGTAGAACTCGACGACCTCGTTGGCCGTCTGTGCCTCGACCACTTCGTCGGTCGCCGTCGTTCGGGCGACGAACGGCAGAGCGTCCTGAGTACTCGTGTGTGCCATTAGACTCAGGCCTCGTAGGCTTCCTGTGCGAGCAGATGCAGTCTGTGGACCGTGTGTTCGTTCGGCCCCAGTTGTGCCTGTGCGAGCGCGCCCGATTGGAGTCCCTCGTACTGGCGCTCGACAAGTTCGAAGTCCTCCTCCTGCAACTGACGGCTCGTATGGACGAACTCTCTCTCGGCGTCGGTCATCTCCGCGGAACTGAAGTAATAGTCGGCGATCAACTGGAACCGACCTTCGTCGATCGGGTCGATCATGTAGGTCCCGTACCCGTCCGCAGTCCCATACATGTTCACGGTGAAGTTCGGCCAGAAGTAGTAGAACTTGGCCTCGTGTTCGTCATGGATCCGCAGTTCGTCGTCGACGTCCTCGTCGTGGGTGTAATGTAGAATCCAGTGGTAGTCGTTGACCTCGAGTTCGGACTCGTTGAGCTCGATGTCGGTGATCCAGTCCTGGTGGTTTGCGTGACAGTGGTCGCACTCGGAGTAGTTACCAGCGAACGTCTTCCAGTTACAGTCGACTTCCGAGACGTACCGCGCAGCGTGCTCGTACTCGCCTGCGGCAAGGATTCCAGTTCGTCCTTGAGTGAGCCTGCCTGCTCGGCTAGCGGCATCGGATCGTCAGCAAAGTTGAGGAAAACGAGCGGACCGATCCGGTCTGTCTGAACCTCACTGAGGCCGTTTTCGCCCGCGTCCAGACTGCAAACGTCGTCGTCTTCGAGGTCCGGGTTGAGCCCTGCCTCCTCGAAGCTCTCGGGAGTACTCTGGAGATCACCGTCAAGATCGTACGACCACATGTGGTACGGACAGCGGATACGACCCATGTTTCCGGGGTCCGTCATGGGAGTCTCCTCGACCATCTTCAGAACCACGGTGAGCACAGACGTTGAAGAACGCACGCACCTGATCCTCGTGATCACGGACAATAATCACCTGCTTTCCGCCGATGGTCCGGGTGAAATACTCCCCTGCTCCGTGATCGTGTTTGCGTGTCCGCCGTAGACCCAGTACTGGCCGAATACTTTCTCTTTTTCGAGTTCGTGGACTTCTGGATCCGTGAAGTACTTTGCTGGAAGCGCGTTCGTTTCGTCGGTGATATCTGGACTTACTGCTGCGACGTCGTCGTTAGCTGTGTTCCATCGCGTCATCTACTACTGGGTATGTGTAACACATACATGGGGATTGACCACAGATGGCTCGGTTTTTAAGTACTGGTGATTTATCGCGTACAATTATATCGTGTTATGGTAATAACTCCCGGCAGATATTTGCCGTATTTCTACAATAGTTGACTGTACTATGGTTATCCCTGTCGGTCTGCGTCATCATCGAGAAGCATGTCTTCGACGAGTTGTCGCGTGCCGCGTCTGAGACGACCGCCGATGGCCGTCGGACCGATGTCGAATTGCTCGGCGAGGTCGGACTGGGAAGTCTTGCGTGGTTCCTGGAAGTAGCCATTCCGGTACGCCTCGATGAGGGCAGTCCGTTGCTCCTCACTCACATTGGTGGCGGACGCGCTGTCCGCGTCGTTGTCGGATATCTGGCATAGCTCGAAGGATATCCCGTTCTGTGAGCAGTACTCCCAGAGTTCTTCAATAGTCCCTCTATTGGGGAGTTGCATGCGAAGTCGCCAGCCGGCCTGCGCTGCCGTCGCTTCAATAACCAGTCCACCGAGTTCCGTAATCTTTGGGGACAGTAGTTCTGTGTCGGAGCGATGTTTGAACCGGTACATTCGGGTGGTCTCTGACTCGGAGACCACGAGCGGATGCGAAACCGTCTCGTCCCGGTCTAAAGCCGCTTCGAACTCGTCGAAATCGCCACTTTCGTGCTGGACCTGAAAGAAGAACATCTCCGTCTCCGGGTCGGTCATACAGTTCGTAACAACTCGAATGTCGACTGCTGGTACAGCTTCGATCGTGGGTGCCAGTGCCAGTTTGTGATGTTCGACGTGAACGACTGCGATCAGGCTCATGTCAGCGTTCACCGAGACAGTGTTTCAAACCAACCGTTACTCGGCCGTGTCCTATTTTTTTTACTCGTCTCCCTGTGATCGTGCTAGCTGGAGAGGATGGGCCAACCAGTAAGTCCTCTACCGAAAGTATACCGTCAACTACAACTCCTATTTGGATCTCCCCATTCATCTCGATAAGAGTACTGTTCTCATCATTAAGACAGTTGGCACCGTATTTCAACGGCTCTAAATTTTTACATGAGCTACTTGTGTTCTGATGCGAAAGCGTCGGCCGGTCTCTCTTGTACTGAATCGGCCAGAAGTCGTGACGTCCTGCGCGGCACGAATGCCGGAGTTTCCCGGCGATAGACTCGCCCAGACCGTCAGGACACTGGGGCTCCTCACGGACAGTCGCGTCGTATCGCTCGCCCTCGTAGAGAATCTCGACTTTTGTGCCCGGTTCGGTGTACTCCGGCGGCAGATACGTGTAGGCGACACAGGCACCGACAGTGTAGCCGTATTCGGCACTGTGGAGGTAGCCGATTGTCTCGTCGCCGTCGAGCACCGGTCGATTGTCGAGCACGACCGCGTCCTCATCGTCAAGCGTGAGGCAGGCGACCTTGTGGTCGATGTTGTCGCCGTCGGCCGCTGCGGCCACGGCCTCTTTGCCGATGAAGTCGGTCTCCAGATCGACTGCCCAACCGAGGCCGGCCTCGTAGGGGTTGTGCTCGGTGTGCAGGTCTTTCCCCCACAGTCTGAACCCGACTTCGATACGCAGGGCGTTGAGCGCTCCGTTCCCGTACGGGCGGATCCTATGCTCCTCGCCGGCCTCCATGATGTGCTCCCAGAGCCGTTCGCCGTACTCCGACGGCGTGTAGAACTCCCAGCCGAGTTCGCCGGCGTAGGAGACCCGAAGCGCAGTCACGGGGATGTTCTTGACGAAGAACTGCTGGCTCGTGAAGAACGGGAAGGCGTCATCGGAGAGGTCGACGTCGGTGATCTTCGAGAGGACCGCGCGCGCCTTCGGCCCGGTACAGACCATCGCAGCGAGGCTGGACGTGACGTCGTTAACGACGATATCATCCGGCGACTGGTCGCGGACCCACGCGACGTGGTTGTTTCCGACCTCGCGTCCGGTCGTCAGTAGGAGATAGCGGTCCTCGTCGGTCCGCGTAACGGTGATGTCCGCACGGACGCCGCCGACCTCGTTACACATCAACGTGTACTTGACGTCGCCCACGTCGAGGTCCATGTCGTTTGTACAGAGGTACTGGACGAACTCGCCGGCGTCGCTCCCGACGACCTCCATCTTGTTGAACGAGGTCATATCGTGGAGCCCGACGTTCTCGCGGACGTTCAGCGCCTCTGCCCCCTCGATCGCCGACCAGTACTCCGCTTCCCAGCCGTCGCGGTCGGGGATCTGGTTACCGTACTCGGCCAGCAGGTCGGCGTTCGAGTCGAACCAGTGTGGCTCCTCCCAGCCCGCCTCGGCCCACAACTCCGCGTCGTACTTCTTGTGGGTATGGTACATCGGCGTCCGCCGGATATCACGCTGTTTGTCCGTCCAGACCCATTTTGGGTGCGTGATGTTGTAGACGATCCGGTACTCCTCTGCACCGATATCGCGGGCGAAGTCCCAGCTCCCTTCGTGTTCGTCGAAGCGGTTGACGTCACAGTGTGCGAGGTCGATCGGGCCGTCGGGCAGCCGTGGCACGTCGTTCTCCATCCACTCGGCGAGTGCCTTTCCGGCCCCGCCAGCATGGGTGACCCAGATGGCCGCCGCCGTCCAGAGGCCGTCGTACTCCTGAACCGGACCCATCACTGGAAGGCCGTTGGGCGATTCCGCGAACATCCCGTTGTACTTGTGTTCGAGTTCCTTCCCGGCTGTCGCCGGAACGAGTTCGTCGCTGGCCTGGCGCGGGGCCTTGTCTGGCCGGTCCGGATGGGTTGCGACGTTCATGTGGTAGTCGGTGAACTCGTGGACCGAGCCTTGCTCGCCGTCGGGATCATTGGTTCCCAGCTCCTTGGGGTCCGGGACGATCGGCTCGTGGTTGTACGACCCGATCCCGTAGGAGTCTCCGTGGTTCCGGTAGTACATCGCGTTGTCTTGATCCCGGAGAATCGGGCGATCCGGCCCGACAAGCAGGCGTTTTGCCTTCTCGCCGGAGACGTTTTCGTAGTTCTCGAACAACGGGTGGTCGGTAATGTCGACCGCGCTGTCGGCCAGTTCGTCCAGCGACTCCGTCATCGTGTACTGGTGTTCGACCGGCGTTACTGGGAGGTGAACGTCGAGCTTTTCCCCGAGCTGGCGCGCCCAGATGTTCGTAGCGACGACAACCTCGTTGCATTCGATGGTTCCGTTTTCCGTAACGACCGACTGGACCGCGCCATCGGCCATCTCGACGTCTTCCGTACGCGTGTGTGGCACGAACTCTGCGCCACGCTCCATCGCTTCGCGTGCCAGGGCGTCACAGGCGACGACGCCGGATACCTGTCCGTCCGTGGGAGAGTAATACCCGCCGAGAATCTGGTCTGCATCGACGAGGGGCAACTTCTCTGTGACTTCCTCCGGCGAGAGGAGCTGAGGATCCTCGATACCCCAGGCCGAGGCGTGTTCGACGCGACGCTGGAGGAAGTCCATCCGGTCTTCGCTCCGGGCGACTTCGATGCCGCCGGTTTCGTTGTAGGCCTGGTGGCCGTCAGCGCCCTCAGGTCGGAGTAGAGCCGGCGGCTGTAGTCCGCGAACTGGCTGAGTACCTTTGGCTCTGCCGTCTGAAACATAATCCCTGGCGCGTGTGTCGAGGACCCACCCGTCGTCGGCATCGGCCCCTGGTCGACGACCACGACATCCTCGCGCCCGAGTTCGGTCAACTGATACGCGACATTACAGCCGACGATTCCGGCACCGACGATGACGGTGTCGGCCTGGTCCGGCAGGCTCTCTGTCGTCTTCATAATTCTGAATAAAAAGAACTGTGGCGGGCAAATATAGTTATCGGCTACCCCTCTCGCTGTTTCCAGATTTTCAGCAACCTGTCATGTAGAGTTATGAAATAACATCGTTACTATTGTGAAGTGAGGTGGGAGTAGCCTGCAACAGCGAACTCACAAACACTGACCGAGGGGCTGATGGACGCCTCCGCGATATGTGACGGTCAGCGATCGTCGCGCGGTCCGGTCGGCCGGTCCGCAATGGCGTCGAGAAGCTCCACAAGTGCGGTCGTCGACAGTTCCAGCAGTTCTTCTCCACGGTCGGCACTTCCCTCGCGGGGGTCACCGACGACGCCGTTCTCGGTGAACTCCCCGGAGTCGAAGGCGAGATTGACGCCACTTTGCCAGTCGCCCCAGCCGTCACTGCCGTTCGCCGCCGCTTCGTCCAGTCGGTCCTCGTGGACCGTGTCGGGCCGGGTGGACTGGAGGAGCGATGTCTCCAGTGGCCCGCCGTGACCCATATCGGCTCCGTGGTCGCCAACCGCATTGAACCAGGTAAACGGGATGGCGTACGCCTCGTCGTGTCGTGTGATTCGCCCGGCGACCTCTCGAAGGGCAGCGATGTTGCCACCGTGACCGTTGACCAGAACGACGTGGTCCCAGCCGTGTGTTGCGAGGCTATCGACGATATCGCGGATGTACGCTCGAAACGTCGATTCCGAGGTCCACAGCGTTCCGGTAAACGATCGGTGTTCTTCGGCGACCCCGACGGGCACAGCTGGTGCAACGACGACCGGGTCGTCGTATCGCTCCGCACCGTGTTCGGCGACCGCTTCCGCGTCGAACGTATCAGTTCCGAGCGGAGCATGTGGTCCGTGCTGTTCCGTACTCCCGACCGGAAGGAGTGCCAGGTTCGTGTCGGTGCGCTCTGCGTCGGTCCACGTCTCGGTCGCTAGTTGCATGCGCGCCGCTTCGCCCGGAGACGTATAAAGCCTCCCGCTCCCAAAATGTCACAGTGACGGTGAACAGACGTCGACGACCCCAAACGTAATGCGAAGACCGTCGCTGACACTCCGTATGGAGTACGAGCCACCGACCCACACGACGACTGACCGGCGACTCGGTCAGTTGCCGTCGGGCCGTACCCTCTCCGTGACCGTTCACCGATATGTCGGCGGCGACGGGCCGACTGTGTACGTGCAGGCAGCCCAGCACGGGATCGAGCTCAACGGCCCAGCAGCACTCCGTCGGTTGCACGATCGCCTACTGTCGACCGAGATAGCGGGCACTATTCTCGTCGTCCCCGTGGTGAATCCACCGGCCTTCGATCATCGCTCGTATATGATGCCTTCGGAGTACGATGTCAGGAATCCGAACCTGAACAGGGTCTGGCCGGGCGACAGCGAGGGGAGTCTCCAGGAACGCCTGGCCGCACAGTTGTGGAAGCTCGTCACAGATGCCGACGCAGCAGTAGACCTCCACACCGGGACGGCGGATATGCTCGAACACGTCCGGTATCACGCATCCCAGGCGGATGCACGGCGACTTGCAGAGGCCTTCGGGACGGAGTACTGTCTCGTCGACACGGGGGAGATCGCCACCGAGGAACCGTTCGATGGGACGTTTCGAGCCGCCGCCGCTCGCGCAGCTATTCCGGCGATAACAGCCGAACTATCCAACAGCCGGCAGATAACGCACGATGCGATCGAAAGTGGCGTCGACGGGATGGCGAACCTCCTGCGAGCGGTCGAGGTGATCGATGCCGATCCGGTCGCATCTTCCAACCAAACTGTCCTCGAGAACAACAGCACCGATATCATAGCAGCGGCATCAGGGCTGTTCGAACTGCGATCAGAGATCAGCGTCGGGGACACAGTAGCCGAAGGGGCGGAACTTGGGACGGTGTATTCGCCATCTACGTACGACCGACTCCAGACGGTCACCGCAAACGAGGGTGGCGTTGCGTACTCTGTCGCGCGGGAGGCTGTGGTCGTTGCCGGCGAACGGATTGCTGCGCTCGCGACAGAGATGTGACGCCGAAGGGTGTCAAGACTGGACCGAAGTCGGTAGCTCAAAATCGCCACCCCTCATGCGGTGGTAGTACTTAAATGGGTTTGGCATTCCTCACGTATTTCTATGACATAAGGTATCATGGGCTATTATAACATGGGAGTACATAGGACGTTCCAACTATTCTCGGAACTAATCGACCAGTACGAATCTGAGGGTCACTCGATCCAGCATCTCGAAGTCGCAACAGTTGATGACGAGGCAGGGGTGCTCGATGCCACGCTAGACGTTCCGCTCACACTCTGCTCACCGGCAGGAGAGCGAGAGCTCAGTCCGGAGGCCGCAGCACTGACCGATGACGGCGGACTCCAGGTAGACCTTTCACTGCCTGAGCTCCCGTCGACAGATGAGGACGCAGTCTCGACGACCGTAGAAGACGTTCGGGTTACCGACGAGGGATTCTCGCTGACTGTCAGGGTGACGATCGACCCAACGGAAACCGTATCGACAGGACCGGTCGATGTCGACGAGGGGACAGTAGATGACGATCCTCAGTCCGCGACGGCAGCTGCCGAAGAAGCGGAGGGTAGTACTGACGAGGAATCGACCATCAGTTTCGCCGAACAACTCGAGCGAGCCGATCCGGACGATGTCAGTCGGCAAAAGACTGCTGCAGCTTCCGGAAACACCGCAGATGAGTTCGCCGCGGTGCGTGACGCCACTGTCCCGCCATACGAGGACACAAAGTACCTCCAGGCGCTCTACGATAGCTGTGACAACTTTACCGAGATGAGCCGACACATCCAGATGGATGTCTCTTCGGAGACCGTCAGGCGCTACATGATCGAAGCCGATATCCACGACCCCGACACGTACGATACGAGCGACGAAGTGTCGCCAGCAGTCGACAACGAGACGTCCTCGACAGACGAATCAGCGGAATCCGCGGGAGAACACGAGCAGCAGACAACTGCTGCCGGTACCGTGTCGGCCCAGACCGACGAACCGGAGTCAGTGGAACAGATACCCGACGAAAAGCTCGTGACCGACGGTCTCGGCCTTCCCGAGGACGTGCATCTCGAAGAGGTCGCCGGTGCCGTAATCGACTCCGTCACAGTGTACGAGGTCACGCAGACCCTCGGACTCAACCGGGACCAGACCCGGGCTATCCTCGAGGAACTCAACCTCCTGAGTCTCGTCTTGCGACCGCTCGCGGACGATCCGGAATGGTCAGTCACCTACGAGCAGGTGGTCGAACGAATCCAGGAGGCCACACACTGATACATCCGATGATCGATAGTGTATTTAAATGGGTTCGGTAACCCACCCACAGACGGAAGTATACATATCCCTATAATTCGATAAATCATGTCTTTAGGTAAACGGGCCACATCTGATCACAGTGGCGTTCAGACGCTCCTTGCCAATACACGGTTCGAACTGATGCCGTTCGAGAGCTTCGACGACGAAATCCAGCACCTGCCCGACGGCGCGACGATCGCGATCACCACGTCGCCACAACTGGGTATCGAGAGGACCGTCGATCGGAGTGAAGATGCAGCCGAGATGGGATTCGACGTCGTCCCGCACATCGCGGCACGGTACGTCGAGGACCGGGCGCAACTCGAAGAGATCGCCCGACGGCTCACGGAGGCCGGTATCACCGACATCTTCGTCCCCGGCGGTGATCGTGAAGAACCAGCGGGTGAGTTCAGAATCGGCATACGACCTGTTGACCGCACTCGACGAGATGGAGTACTCCTTCGAAGAAGTCGGCATTACGGGCTATCCCGAGGGTCACGACTTCCTCGACGAGAAGACACTGGCAGAGTCGATGGACAAGAAGACGCCGTACGCGACGTACATCGTCACGCAACTCTGTTACGACCCGGACGCCGTGCTGGAGTGGATCGAAACCATTCGTGACCGTGGCGTCGATCTCCCGGTCGAGATCGGCATCCCCGGCGTCATGAAGTACAAGCGGCTGATGCAGATCTCACAGAAGGTCGGGGTCGGCGACTCCATCAAGTTCCTCCGAAAGACGACCGGAATTCTCGGATTCGTGAAACAGCTCGTCGGCTCGCGCGGAACGTACAAGCCCGACGACCTCATTGACGGTCTCGCACCCCATGTCGACGACGAGTACTACAACATCAGCGGCATCCACATCTACACGTTCAATCAGACGCCGGACACCGAGTCGTGGCGGCACGACCGACTCGATTCCTGACGGCGCCACCGTGGGCACGCCTTCGTTTGTACTGCATGCTGCTACTGTCCCAGACACGCCTCACTGCTATTCCTGCAGTTCTCCGGTGTTCGTGAGAGCCCAGCGACTACGTCGGCGCACCTGCTCGGTCGTCGCTGGCGGAGTTCACCTGTCGATTGTCCTGCAATCGTCGCGTCTGGGTTAATTGCAATACGTCGCTCGCCCGACACGTTCTGCCAGAGGACAGACTATTGACACCGGAACCCGTACCACGGGTATGACGTACGAGACAGTCCGCGATACAGATCCAGCAGTTGCCGACGCGCTCGAAGGGGAACGAAACCGCCAGAACGACACGCTAGCGATGATTGCAAGCGAGAACCACGTCACTGAGGCGGTTCTGGAGGCCCAGAGCTCCGAACTGACGAACAACTACGCCGAGGGCTATCCCGGCGAACGCTATTACGGCGGCTGTGAGTTCGCCGACGACGTCGAACAGCTGGCGATCGATCGCGCGAAAGAACTGTGGGGGGCCGACCACGTCAACGTCCAGCCACACTCCGGTTCACAGGCAAACATGGGCGTGTACCTGGCCGCACTCGATCCCGGCGACAAGATCCTCTCGCTGGATCTGACCCATGGCGGCCACCTGTCACACGGCCACCCGGCGAACTTCGCTGGTCAGGTGTACGATGTCGAGCAGTACAAGGTCGACGAAGAGACCGGCTACATCGACTACGAGGGCCTGCGGGAGACCGCCGAGACCTTCGAGCCCGACATCATCATCTCGGGCTACTCCGCATATCCCCGCGAGGTCGATTTCGGTCGTATTCAGGACGCCGCTGACGCCGTCGGTGCGTACCACCTCGCGGACATTGCACACATCACTGGACTCGTCGCTGCCGACGTCCACGAGTCGCCCGTCGGCGTCGCGGACTTCATCACTGGCTCGACACACAAGACGATCCGTGCCGGTCGTGGTGGCATCATCATGTGTGGCGACGACCACGCCGACGAAATCGACAGCGCCGTCTTCCCCGGTACGCAGGGCGGTCCGGCGATGCACTGCGTCGCCGGCAAGGCTGTCGGTTTCGGTGAGGCACTCGATCCCGCATTCGAAAGGTACGCCCAGCAGACCGTCGACAACGCGGCGGCGCTGGGTGACCGACTGCAAGAGCGTGGCCTGACACTCGTTTCGGGCGGGACCGATAACCACCTCGTTTTGATCGACCTCCGGCCATCCCATCCGGACACGACCGGCAAGGACGTCGAGGAGGCGCTCGAAGAGACAGGGATCGTTTTGAACGCGAACACGGTGCCCGGCGAGACTCGCTCGGCGTTCAACCCCTCAGGCATCCGCGCCGGCACGCCGGGACTCACGACCCGCGGCTTCGGCGAGGAAGCCTGTCGAGAGGTCGCCGATCTCATCTGTGATGTCGTCGATGCACCGCACGACGAAACTGTCCTCAGTGGCGTGAGCGACCGCGTCGACGAACTCACCGACGAGTATACACTGTACGAGTAGCCCGGATTCTGCCGTGGCTGTCGTGCATACCGTCGTTATCATCTCTGGAGGAGTTCTGAAATCCGACGACTGAAACAGGTTAACAACCCCCGAAACCGTCTACCAGAACGCGTTAGTGAGATCCGTCGAAGAGACCATCCCGATGTAATCGTCGTCGATGACAGGGAGGTGACTGATCTGGAACGTCTCCATCATCGCTGCCGTCTGCTGGAGGCGCAGGTCGGGCGGAATGGACTCAACGGATTCCGTCATGACGTCGCCCACGACGACTTCAGACGGGCTTTTTCCCTGTGCGATCGCATTCAGAATGTCAGTACTGGTGATGAGCGATGGTGGTGCTGTCGTTACGAGGAGCGCACTGATGTCGTGTTCGCGCATCTTTTCGGCCGCATCTACCAGTGACATCTCAGCTGGAATGGTGATCAGGGGTCGAGACATGACATCTTTGACGAGTGGCTGCTCTTGCGTTGCCATGCACAGGACATCGGAGAGCGGCTCTTTTGATGTTTTGGTCCCTCGAAGGGATCACCATTGATAGCTCGATATGACCGATCTGGTATATCTTGTAATCGCGCTCACACCGACAGTCTCGCCACAATCATAGCCGTCGGTTTTCGGACACAGCATCTCTGGATGGCGAGAACAATCAGAGTGTTACTCGAGTGTTTCACCCATCGTCTCGGGACCGAACAGCCCGGCTAGCAGGCCTGTCGCCAGCAACGCCACGGCGAAGGGTGCAAGCGCGACGGCGTATCCGAACGGGACGAGCCATCCAGCTAGGATCGGCCCGGCGACGGCAGCGATCTTGCCGAGACCACTGGCAAAGCCGAGTCCGGATGATCGAATGCCCGTGGGGAACAGTTCCGTCGTATATCCGAAGATGACCGCGAACGACGCGAAAATAAAGAACCCGGTCGCAAAGAGACCGGACAAGAGCGGCACAGTACCGTTAATACCGAGACCCACATCGACGCCGGGGAGCGCGAGCGTGAACAGTCCTGTCGAGAGTCCCGAGAGCGAGAAGGATCCGGCGAGGACGCGCTTTCGACCGAGTCGATCGACGAGCGTCGACGCTGTCAGGACACCCAGTAACTGGAACACCCCGACCACCGTGAGATAGACGTACAGCCCGCCGACATACCCGGCTGCCTGGACCGTGTCCGGCAGCCAGATGAACACGCCGTAGTAGCCGAGATTCAACCCCGACCAGACTACGGAAATGAGTACCGTCCGTCCAAGAAACTCCGGACGAAATAGGCGTCGAAACGACGCCTTTTCCGGGTCACCCGCGGCTAACTGTTCGGGCTCGATATCGAACGTGTGTCCGTTTTCGGCCGCGATAGCGGCCAGACGATCGCTGGCGCCGGAACGGTCGCCGGTCCGTGCGAGGTAGTACGGCGACTCCGAAAGTTGTGTGTGGATTAGTCCGACGAAGACTATCGGCGCACCGGCAGCGACGAAGGTGACGCGCCATGCTGCGATGCCGAATACTGTCGCATCGGTGGCTCCAGCCGGGAGTATGGCCGCCGCCAGGAGGACCGTCGCGAGGTTGCCAAGCGCGAAAAACCCTTCCAGATACGCGAGATACCGCCCGCGCCACTGGGTCGGGACGTGTTCAGAGAGGTACGTTGCAGTCACAGTGACCGAGGCCCCGACGCCGATCCCGGTCAGGATTCGCAACAGGATGGCCGAGCGGAGTCCGGTCGCCAGTCCCGTCAATGCGGTACAGCTCGTAAACAGTGCGACTGCGACAACCAGCGTCCGTTTTCGACCGTGTCGATCACTGTACCTACCACCGAGGCTGGCTCCAAAGATCATACCAAAGAGCGTCCCACTGCCGAGAATTCCTGCCTCGACTGGCGAGAGTCCCCACACTGCCACGTGAACGGGGATCGTAAACGAAATAACGAGAATAGACAGCGCGACGCTGGCCCAGATACCGCCAGTGACGAGGAGTAGACGTCGCTGGAAGCGACCGGCCGGCAGCGAATCGATGACGCTCCCGACTGTTACTGGTGAACCGTCTTGGTCCCCCGACTGTGTGTGCCTGGCCACGGTTCAGGTGTGCCGTTGGAGCCACTCATACGTTCGGTTCACTACCGAACCGAGTCGAGAATGTGTTGCTGTTCAACTCGCTTTGCTTTCTGCTGGGTGTCGTGGACCGCATCGATGTTGACGCTCATTGACGTGATTCCCGCGTCGACGAGGGTCTCAATCATTCTGGGCTGAGAGGCCGCCTGTCCACAGATGCTGGTCGCAACATCGTGGGATCGACACGTCTCGATCGTGTCCGTCATCAACTGCAGGACCGATGGATGGAGCGCGTCGTACCGGCCGGCCACTGTACTGTTGTTGCGGTCGACAGCGAGGGTATACTGGGTGAGGTCGTTCGTGCCGAAGGAGACGAAGTCGATCCCCGCCTTACAGATGGCGTCGCTGCTAAGTGCGCTCGCAGGCGTCTCGATCATCACACCCCATGGTCGCTTGTTCGGATCGATCCCGACCGCCTCCATCAGTGCTTTGGCCCGGTAGACGTCCTCGGCGTCGTTGACCAGCGGTAGCAGGATTTCGATGTTGTTGTACCCCCTCTCGTAGAGGGATTTGAAAGCCTCAAGCTGGAGTTTGAACGTCGCTGGTTCGTCGAGCGAGCGTCTGATGCCACGGTAGCCGAGCATCGGGTTATGCTCGGCCGGTTCGGATTCGCCCCCTCGAGCTGTCGGAACTCGTCCGTCGGTGCGTCAGCGTCCGAACACGTACTGGTCGGGGGTAGAACTCGTCGGCGACCGTACGCATCGCGTCGCTGAGAGAGTTGACGAACGCCTCCTCGCCATGCTGGGCCACGTAGTGCTCCGGCGTCTCACCGGTCGACAGGACCATGTGTTCCATCCGCAACAGGCCGACGCCGTCAGCGCCGGTCGTAGCCGCCCGCTCTGCTGCCTCTGGGATGGAGACGTTTACCTTGATTTCCGTCGCTGTCATCGGCTTCGGACCACGGTTCTGGGTGGGCGGAGACGGTGTCTCAGCACCTTCGCTCGTATCGTCCTGTGCTGGTTCTGTTGTAGGGTCCCTCACGACGCCTCTATCGCCGTCGATAGTGACTCTTTGGTCGTCGGTCAGGACAGATGTCGCGTTTTCGCAACCGACCACTGCCGGCACGCCGAGTTCCCTGGAGATGATGGCAGCATGGCTCGTCATCCCACCTTCGTCGGTGACCAGGCCACCGGCCCGTTTCATCGCGGGTACCATGTCCGGGGTCGTCATTTCCGTCACCACGATATCGCCGTCTTTGACCTTGTCCAGTTGATCCAGCGAGCCGACGACGCGGACGGTACCGGTTCCAGAACTGGGGCTTGCGCCGACTCCATCGACGAGCGACCCATCAGCCGTCTCGCCGGTCTTGGTGTCAGTGCGGTCGGAAGAGTCGCTGATCGTCGTGATCGGCCGGGACTGCAGGAGGTAGATGTCGCCATCACATATCGCCCACTCGACATCCTGTGGTTGGTCGTACTGTTCCTCGACAAGTTCGCCGATATCGTTGAGCGAGTGGAGCTCTTCATCAGAGAGCACCCGTTCGTCTCGCTTCTCGTCGGGGACCGGCCGTTCGACAGTCTCTCCAGACTCGTTCTTGACACACATCACCTTCTTTGTCGAGATAGTGACATTATTGACCGCGTTCTGTTGCCGGTCGTAGGTGTAATGATCCGGCGAGACAGCACCGGAAACGACAGCTTCGCCCAGTCCCCACGCGGCTTCGACTGTCAGTTCCGGTTCACCCGTCGATGGGTGACTAGTAAACATGACGCCGGACTTGTCAGCGTCGACCATTCGCTGGACGACGACGGCGATATCGACCGTCTCGTGGTCGAACCCCTGTTCGACGCGATAGTAGATCGCTCGCTGTGTGAACAGCGACGCCCAGCATTGCTTTATTTTGTCGAGCAAATCCTCGCGCCCGACGTTCAGGTACGTATCCTGCTGCCCGGCAAACGATGCGTCGGGCAGATCCTCGGCGGTTGCCGACGAGCGGACCGCGACGACTGGATCACCTTCCAGATCGTCGAACGCTGCAAGGATCGATGTTCGCATACCGTCGGGCCAGTCGGCTTCCAATATGAGTTCGCGGGCCTGCTGTTCGGCCTCGGCCAGCGCGCGCGAGTCTTCGGTATCGACGTCGACGGCCTCGAACAGTTCCGGTCCGAGTCCGGATTCGTCGATGAACTTTCGGTACGAGTCAGCCCTGACGCTGAACCCGTGAGGAATCGGTAATCCATGTGATGATAGTTCTCCGAGCGAAGCCGCTTTCCCACCGACAATATCAACGTCGTCGGCGTTGACCGCCTCGAACCAGGCTACCGTCATTACCGTGGAGTACCGCGGACCTGTTAATGAGTATTTCCCCCAGAGCCAACAGAGACACCCTGAAACACAGTTTTTCAACACATAGTTTGACAATCAGATCGGGTATCGTACCGGCTGTTTATTACGAAGACACCGAAAATATCGGCTGATGACGGTACCTGACACAGTCCAGCCGCGAAGGATCGCTTGCGCGTCGATAACCCAGGGGTCTTCCCGACTGAAGCAATGTCCCGGGCCGTCAAGAACGCTCGGTACGGCACGGGACGGAGTGTGCTGATATCATGATGACAGTCGGCGTAAACGGCTACGGGACGATCGGAAAACGGGTTGCCGACGCCGTGTCGGCCCAGCCGGACATGCGGGTTGTTGGTGTCAGCAAGCGATCACCGAACCACGAAGCCCGTGCTGCCACCGAGATAGGGTACGATCTGTACCCGGCAGACCCGGATCGGACAGACGAGTTCGAGCAGCGCGGGATTCCGGTCGCTGGCTCATTCTCCGAACTGGTCGCCGCAGGCGATGTCGTCGTCGATGCGACGCCCTCCGGCGTTGGCGAGACATACCGCGACCTGTACAAAGAGCACGATACGAGCGTCGTCTACCAGGGTGGGGAAGACCCGGATGTTGCGCCCCACAGTTTCAACGCTCGGACCAACTACAGTGACTCTCTCAACAGCACGGCAACACGGGTCGTCTCGTGTAACACGACAGGGCTGGCGAGAGCAGTAACGCCGCTGCGGGAACAGTACGGTGTCCAGTCTCTCGATGCGACACTCATCAGACGGGGGGCGATCCGACCCAGACCGACCGGGGGCCCATCAACGACATCCTACCGGATCCAATCGGTGTTCCGTCACATCACGCACCGGATCTCCAGGCGATTATGCCGGATCTCGACGTAACGACGAAAGGCGTCACCGTCCCGGCCACACTGATGCACCTCCACAGTGTGACCGTGTCACTGGAAGCCGACCCGACAGCAGCGACGGTCAGAGAGCTACTTAACGACGAAAACCGTATCGAGCTCATCAGCACCGCGTCAGGCTGTCAGAGCTGTGCGGAGATTCAGGAGTACGTCCTCGATACCGGCCGGCGGCGGGGCGACGTCTGGGAGAACTGTGTCTGGGCCGACTCGATCGATGTGAGTGACGGGCGCCTCTCGTTCTTCCAAGCGATCCACCAGCAGGCGGATGTCGTTCCGGAGAGTGTCGACGCTGTCCGAGCACTCTGTGGGGCGATGGATGGAGAAGAGAGCCGGTCGACGACGGACGAATCGCTCGGAGTCGGGATGTAACCGTTTCCAGGAATACCGATTTTGGATAGAATGAATCGCACCTGGGCTGGAGTCACGTACTGTGCCACACCTGGTCCCAGATTGCAAATGATACGGATATCGTCATATCAGAATCACCGACTCTTGTACAGTACCACAGACGCCAGTCGGTCCGTCCCGTGTCACACACCGGGAGAGCTGTGCTCTTCACGCCGGATTCGTCCATCAGAAACGGCGTTTTCATCGGCGTTGATCAGGTCACTAATAGGCGTACGGGCTGCCGGTTCACGCCCGAACAAGGTTTTTTATCATCTGTCTACGGTCCACTAGCTGCATGGTCGAGTCCATCTCGCTTTCGAGAGCGACAGAACTGATCGAGGCGGCAGCAACAAAGGCGGAAGAGATCGACAATCCGATGGTCCTCACGGTAGCGAACAGCGAGGGGAACCTCGTAGCACAGCATCGCATGGACGGCGCCTGGCTCGCATCCGTGAGCATCTCGCGGAACAAGGCCTACACGGCTGCGGCGCTGGAGACACCGACCCACGAGCTGGCCGAACCATCCGAACCGGGCAACTCGCTGTATGGTCTGCAGACGACAGACGAGGGGCGGATCGTCATTTTCGGTGGCGGCTACCCACTCGAGCGCGACGGCGAAATCGTCGGGACGATCGGCGTCTCTGGCGGCGCAGTTGCGCAGGATCAAGAGGTTGCGGAGGCCGGCGTCGATCGCTGGAACGAACTAACGGAGTGAGGATTCACTCCGTCCAGTCAGAAGAGAGACAGTCCGATTCAAATTTACAAAGCCGGCTTCGTCGTTCCATACGACTGATCGTCACTGTGTGCCGAACGTCGTCACTCAGGTGACGCTGTCGTCACGAACTAACTGCCGGCGCTATAACGTATCGAGAGTCAGGAGTCCGAACTACAGATACCTCCGAAGGACAGATCGCTAATCAGCACTGTGGGACGGAATGAAACCACACTGCGGGCAGCCAGTATGTTTTGTCGTCTGGTAGCTCAATACAGCGCCGCACATCGGACAGTTGTAGCAGGGGTCTTGTGTCATCACAACTAGTCTCGTGATGAGGAATAAAAACACCTTTGCCCCAACACAATCAGCCGATTATTTGATATGACACCATACGGTGAGCAACGCGTTCGATATCACGTCGATCAGATAGGAACCCGCGATGGAAAAATGGTGACGGCTAGCGAGACTACCGACGACTCGGGACGATGTTGCAGGGACCATCTGCGGTGGCTTGGTCGAAAGTGAAAGCAATTTGCATCTATGGAAACGATTAACAATATCGGCTGTATCATTTAAAACCGACCTTCGGTCTCGTCACAGCGACAGGACGGGGACCGGAGTGTTCAAATCAGGTGATACGATGTCAGTACAGAAAGACGACGCCAAGCAAACAGTTCAGAACTATCTGGCCGCTTTCAATGACCAGGACGAGGAGGCGCTCAAAGAGCATCTCGCAGACGATGTCGTCGAGCATGGCATCCACGATACCCATCACGGGCCGGAGGAAGTCGTCGAACTCCACCGCTCTCACTTCGACGTGTTTCCGGATTATTCAGGATCTACTGAGGCAATGATCGCCGAAGACAACATTGTCACTGTCCGATACACGGCATCTGGAACCCAAACCGCTGAGTTCGAGGATATCGAACCGACCCAACACAAAGCCGAGTGGTCCGGCATGGTCCAGTACCGTATCGAAGATGACGAGATCGCGGAGATATGGATCGAAGAGGATCGACTCGGACTGCTCGAACAGCTCGAGGCCGTCGACCCACCGGCACATCTCAGAATATAGCTATCGTGCCGGTGATCGTCGGTTTTTCTGGGGAGCACAATTGCGGTCTGGTCGGCTGACGGCTGTCTGTTTGTGTGTCAACCCGTTATCGACGATCAAAAAAGATATCGCAAAAAACCAACTGGGACAGACGCCGTGACGTCGATCAGTCGCCGTTCTGGTTGGCCTCTGCTTCCTTCCGTGCGTTCAGCTTCGCCTGTTCACGCGCGCTCGGGTTGACGGACTCCTTGAACGGCACCTTGGCGGCCGTCGCGAACGTCGGCTCGCCAGGCTCCTCGGAGTACTCGTCGGGGAGGTGAACCTGGAACTCGAGGTCCAACTCCTCGTCGTAGACCTCGTCGTTGAGCGGCGTATCGGTGACTTCCTGGATCATGTCGGCCGGCACGAAGCCCATGCCGATGTTTGTGCCCAGGTCCGGGTTCCACCACGGCGAGGTGAGGTAGCCACACTCTTCGCCCGTTTCCGGATCGGAGATGAGCCAGAAGTCCGGTGCGTAGTCGCGGATCGGATCGCCAGCGATCTTGAGCCCAATAAGCTTGTGCGTGAATGGGTACTCGCCGTTTTTGATCTGCTCTTTCTGCTCTTCGAGCACCTCTTTACCGATGTAATCGGCATCCTTTTCGTCAGGAACGTGATAGCCGAGGTTGACCTGGAATGGGGACGTTTCGTGATCGAGGTCCTGGCCCCAGGACATGATCCCCGCAGCGATACGGCGGTGGTGGCCCGGTGCGATCTGTCGACCACCGTGGTCCTTGACCGTCTCCATAACGGGATCCCAGACCTGCTCGGCGGTCTCGTGTGCGTCCTTGACGTAGATTTCGAAGCCAGCCTCGCCGGAGAACCCGGTCTGGCTGATAAGTACGTCGGCACCGTTGATTTCGGCGTCCATCAGGCCGTAATACGGCACGTCCTTCACCTTGTCGCCGACGACATCGACCATGACGTCCTCGGACTTTGGGCCCTGAATCTGCATCGGAGCGACATCGATCTCGTCAATCTCGACGTCGAACTCGTTGTCGACGTTGACGCCCTGCAGCCACTGCATCAGCGTTGAGTCCGAAATGGAGAACCAGAATTCGTCCTCTTCGGGTCGCAGGAGAACGGGGTCGTTCAGCACGCCGCCATCCTCGTTACAGAGGATGACGTACTTGCCGTCCATCGCGTCCATTTCACTGACATCACGCGTGACGACGTAGTTCGTGAGTGCCTCGGCGTCAGGTCCTTTGACACGGATCTGGCGTTCGACAGCGACATCCCAGAGCGTGACAGCGTTGGTCAGCGCATCGTACTCCTTCATTACACCGCCGTCTTCGGGTTCGATGAGACCGCGCGGGTGATAGAGTCGGTTGTAGACGGTGGCGCGCCACGCACCCTCCTCGTTGAAGGACTTGTGGAAGAACGGCGATTTCCGAACGCGGGTCGAGACAAGCATCTCGATGTCCGGGTCACCGGTCTGGCGCAGATTGCGTGGGACTTTCCGATCTGACTGGTCGACATTAGGATAATTGGGATGGTCCTGATTTCCGGTCATGCCTATAAGACGAGATAGGAAATCATAATAAAAGATACTGTGGATCACTTCTGGCATTTATCACAGGGGAGGTTTCTGACTGCGAACGGGCCGATGATATCCGACAAGTTGTGATCGCCACAAATCATCATTGCAGGAGGACCAGCGCAATGTCACAGTCTTCAGGCTGTAGATACGGTCGTGTTCAGATAAGCTGGTTCTACGCGAAAACGAACGATCTGAACCAGTAGTCAGCAGTTTCAACTTCGGCGTGGCTAAAAATATTACTAAACAAAAAGTTTTGTTGTTTTACTTCAAAAAATATATGTTCTACACTGGTCCGATTTACTTGACTTTCGTATCTAAAATAGAGGCTGTGTCGTGAACAGGCTGTTTGGAGTGAGGTCGCGCTATAGACGAGGAACACCGCGTCGTCAACGTCGTGCTTCTCCCGCAGCGTGGCAAGAAACCATTGAGCGAGAACGGTTGTAGTGGTCGGATTAGGCTGTAAATAGAGTAATTCGTCGATTTTCAGGTCAACAGCAGCGTACAGCCAGTACTGCTGTCCATTGAATCGGATCACGGTTCCATCAACTGCACCGTGATCCGGATTCTGGCCCTCTTCGGGCTGTAGATCTGTCTTGTGAACCCACTTATATACGGTCGATCGAGCGTGTTTGATACCAAATAATTCAAGTACTAAGATAGTATTTGAAACTGATAATATGTCAAGACGGAGCTGAATACCGAGCTCCATCAGCAGTTCCGGCGTGGCCTCGCTTCCACAAAACCTAATTCGATCTGGTCGATACTACCACTGAGGCGGGCGCTTTCGGGCATTTAACACTTGAAAACGCAGCGCTTCACCCACGGCCAAATCGTTCGCGTTCGTCTCGTGAATCAAACAAACGAAGCTACCCAGTTGTACAGTGGTAGTCCGTCTCTCGCGCTATTTATTCGTCTCGGGCGTGTAGATTTCGTATGGACAAAATCAAAACCTCTCCCGGTCCTGCAGCCGACCAGGCGTTTCGTTTGGGGATTCTCGCTAGTCTGGCTGCCGGAGGTGTTGTACTGGGAATACTGTACTGGAGTGGTCTGATTTCGCTGCCAATCATCGGTTACATTCTTATCAGCCTTTTACCAGTGTATCTCATCCTCGTTGCCTCAGTGCTGAGCGTCTGGCTGGGATATAGTAAGGACATATCCGCACTTCGACCGGTGTATAAAGAGAAGAAGTCAAAACGCGGTGAGTGACCATCGGCTATGCGTCAATGGAGAACTATACCCTACTGAAAAACAACTATTTCGATGATAGCTATGAGAGACAGTCTCACTCCTCTGTCTCTTCTTCAGCGATGGTCGTCGAAATGAGATTTCGGATCCCACGACGAAGACGACCGCTCATCGCTGTCGACGACAATCCCATTTCGTCAGCGGCCTCGTTGAGTTTGATACTGCGTGGCTCGTCGAAGTAGCCGTGGGCGTACGCGATCTGTAACGCGTCCCGCTGTTCGTCTGTCAGCCCGTACGATTCCATCCCGTCCGTGTCGGTATTCCCGTATATTTCGATAATATCGAGCGAAATGTCCTTCTCGGTGGTATACTCCCAGATAGTGTTGAGTGCGTCTCTGTCCGGTAGTAACAGATGGACGAGCCACCCACTTCCTTTCGTCTCGGTATTGACGAGGAATCCACCGACGTCGGTGACGACTGTACTGATCAGTTCCGTCTCCGGACTGTGCTCGACATAGTAGATTCCTTGCTGTTCAGTCCAGTCGACGAGGTCGTACGTTTCGACCGTCGGATCGTCGTCCAGCATCTCCTCTAACTCCTCCTGATCGTCGTACTCGATGAGGAATGGAAACTTGGTCGAACCGGGATCGGTATTCCCTTGCGTTATGACACGAATATTGACATCACTGAGAGAGGTCAGTGTCGGAACAAGGGCGAGCCGATCGTGCTCGATATGAACTTTTGCTGTAATAGACATTATGGATATTCCAACTTAGTGATTGTTACGAGTAGATGAGGGCATGCTGCCGTGCTGGGATAGCGTCTGTCATGCTAGGGTTACAGGGCATTTTGTACTCTGGCTATTTAGAATTATATATACAGTTTGCCTTTTCGGAAGTCCCCAGCGTCGGATCAATGACGGTGCGTTCATTACCATAGGTTCTATATTACTGGTACGATGACAGCGGAGTCGGATCCCATCTGTAAGGTCGATCGGATTTCGAATAAATGGGAACTGGCAGAGATAGATGAACGACTCCAGAAACGTCGAAACGACGGGGACAGTTTGCGTGACCTCGAAACGTACTACAATCAGGCCGTCCTCCAAGCAGCGATGAAAGCGACGGGTCAAGAAACTCTCGACGGCGAAATACCGAACGTATACCGGCTCCTGACTGACGACGAGGTGAGTCCAGGGGAGCGTATCGACGTCGAATCGCGCCTCAGGCAGAACGGACTCGACCCCGCGGAACTCACGGGGGACTTCGTGAGCTATCAGACGATACGAACACATCTCAATGACTGTCTGGAGGTGGACACGGCTCGGGACACCACGCTCACCGTCAGTGATGCCCAGAACACGGTGTTCAAACTCATCTCTCGAACAGAGTCGGTCGCGCACCAGATGATAGCCCGGCTGGAGACGGGCGGGTCGTTGACAATCCCGGCACCAACAGTCACACTCAGTCTCCGTGTCGGCTGCTCGGAATGCGGCGACGAGTATCCTTTCTCGAAGCTGCTAGAACGGGGGGATGCTCGTGCCAGTCCGAGAGTCGACAGCCTAAAGAAAGCTAATCTGCTCCGAGAGCGGCTGTCGAAATCGAGTCGTACAGTCCGTCGAGTTCGTTCTGCTCTTCGGGCAACACCGCCGTAATAACGAATTCAGCGTGTTGATTGAAGTGTTCTAATAGTCCCTGGATCCGGTCAGCATCGAACATTTCGATCGCGTCGACGATGACGAACGGGATGTGCTCGCCGACATCGTGGACGAGATAGCCCGCTAGCGCGACAACGAGACCGATCACCTCTCGCTCACTCTTACTGAGGCTGTCAACGGTGTCCTTGTAAGCCCGGCCCTCATCAGTCGTTCTGACGAGATGCAGTTCGAACTCGGACTCTGCGGACATCCGCGTGCCGGACGAGCGACGCTCGATCCAGATACGCTCGATCGCGTTATACTCGAGCCTATCGAGGACACGTTGCATCATCTCATTGAACGTGGAGACGAGCTCCTGTTCGGTCTGATCGATACGCTCGCGCTGTTCTCTGAGCTCTTCGGCAACCGATTTACGGTCGTTCTCGACCGTCTCTCGGGTGGACAGCGCTGTCTTGATCTCGGATATCTCCTCTTCAACACGTTCCAGATCGTTCGACAGCTGCCCGCGTTCGTATTCGAGATCGCTGATCTCATCGTAAAGCTCGCTCAATCTGGCTTCCCGGTCCGTTTCTTTGCCATGTTGTTCTAGCAGCTCGCTGATTTCGTCCTCCAGTGTCCGGCGGTGCTGACGGAGTTCTGAGAGTGTCTCTCGTCGTGTCTCTATCTCGGTAGAAACGTCTGCCCGCTGTTTGCGAAGATCCTCTCGCTCGGTACGTTCCGACTCAAGTTCTTGCTTTCTTGTTGTCTTCTTCTGGATACGTTCCGTGAGAGCATCTCGCTCACTGCGTTTCTCTCGCATGATCTCCTGGACTGTCTCGACCTGATCCGCAATCTGTGCCCGTTCGACCGAACTACCACACGTCCAACACGTAACCGACTGGGAGGCAGGGTCGAGTTCGGAAACAATATCGTCAGATTTCATCGCTGCTGGCACATCGTCCTCCTCGTTGAGTATCTGAGAGTTCATCTCCGCAATCGGGCTGAGGGTGTTAATCGTCGAGGTGAGTTGTTGTTTCTGATGATGGAGTCTCTCAATCTCCTCACCGAGTTCGTCGATATCGACGCCGTTCTCGGTCACTTCTATCGAATCCAGCTTTTCCTCGGTTCGTTTGAGTTGCTCAGTCAGTGATTCGACGGCGGACTCGTTTTTCCGGATCCGTCGCTTAATTTCTCTTCTTTTGTTTCGTTTCGGACTTATTGCTACTGTATCTTCGTCTGTCTGATCAATTTCGGATTCTGAACTCCTCTATTTCCGTCCGAGTTTCCTCGAGAGAGTCAGAAACGTCTTCAATTTCTTTTTGAATACTATCTCGCCGTGCCAGGAGCCCCGGGACTCTGTTTTCCATTTTGTCGAGGTCGTCGAGTCGGTCGTCGAGCGACTCTTTTTCCTCGGTCAGGTGTCGGATCTCGGCCTCTATCTCATCTGTATCGATCGGCTGCATCAACAGTTCGGATAGGTCGTCTCCGGCAAGGACGGCCTGTCGGATCGGGTTTATTTCGGTCAGCGCCATGAAAAGTTCACAGAGATCGCCTTTCCCCGAGTAGACCCGAGATTCGCTGACAACAACCTTACCGTCCTTTCGGGTCAAATCGAGATAATATTTATCATCGCCTACGTTCATACGGACAGAGCCGGTGTCAGCGTCACTTTTCAGCGGTGGGAGTGGCCCTCCGAGCACACCGGCCAGTGCACGGAGCGTAGAGGACTTGTTCGAGGCGTTCTCTCCCGAAAAGAGCGTCACTCCCGAAGACAGTGAGAACTGGGCATGAGAGACTCCGCCAATGTTTTTGATTTCGAGGTTCAATTGTCTGCCGGTCGAATCAGGTGTTGATGCAGTTGTATTGGTCATATTCTAATGTTACGACCGAACGTATCCCGTTCGTATCGACTCTTCGAGACAGAGGCTTCCCTCGGTTACAGGGTGGATAGCTCCGCGAAACATTGTATTGAGTGTTCCAATATTGCTTGTGTTTCTCCTATTGACAGTGTATTCGTCAGCCAGTGTCTCGTTATGAGGGCCTGTATTGTACGCTGGGACGAGGCTGTTCTCCCAGCATCGCATTATGTGAGGATCAGAAGGCTTTGCAGACTTAAATATATGTGGTATATGCCGCACAGACATGTATTAATGAGCGGTATTGGAAGTATGCATGGTATCAACACACGAGGGGGTGTCAGCGAAGATCATTACACGCTACGATTCGACAGTGAACAAAGAATCAGTGAAGCGGTTGTCAGTGCTGTTGCCGATTATACTGGAGCAGACCGAGAGTCACTGCCGCCCATTGGTCAGAGTATCAACCCTGATGGATTAAACGTACTGTTCGAGAACGATGCCAAAGGCAGTTGTCCGGGTGGTTGCGTTACTTTCTCGTATTATAAGCACACGGTTGTCGTTCAGAGTACCGGACTGATACTGGTCAAGTCAAGTTGAAGCCCTCTCATCTTGTTTATCCCGACAGGTATCTTAGACTATCCGTTCGCCCTGCTGGTTCCTGGTGTAGATTGTTACATCTGAGTGAATACTCGGGGTCAATACCCGAGGTATTCTTCTGTAAAAATTGATAAATATAGTGAATAATCACGACCTATATTCGCACTTAAACACCCGTAATAATACGCGCTAGCACCTAAGCATACAGGTCTGCAACTACTAGTCGTTATGAAAGAGACGATAGAGAATGAGACGCAGCTCAGCGACACCGATATTTACCTCCCCGCAATGGCACTGCATCCGGACTTCGGTCAGATCGAGGAGTTCGTCACAGAACTCTTCGATTTCCACGGCGTCGTACTGATCCCTGACAGCTACAACAAATAAACGGCTTTCGCCCAGCCGCTCGTATCTCTCGAAGAATCGTTCGATCCTATTCGCATTATGGCCAGATGCACGCTCCCACAGGACCGTCACCTGTCTCTCTACCTGCACACGTATCTGATGGAGAAAATCACGGATTTGATTGCTCGTTACGTTTTTATTCGATTCGCCCCCGGCGAGTTCCAGCGCGGCTGGAACCGTGGCGACGAACGCGTCCGCGCGCTCGCTCTCGGTGCACCGCTCGAATACGGTGAACAGCGTACACTCCGTCTCTGCCCGGACTACGAGGCCGAAACGGACAACCGCCTGGAACGGACTGACGACAAGGGTGCGGTCGTTGCCTACTGCAAAGCGTGTGGTGCGGAGACGGGGAGATAGTTCCGGAGGTCGATGGAGAGAGACGTCCCTAACATCGCCTGACCTCGGCGTCTCGATTCCGTGGGGTCCGCTCATCTTCGCCGTCTCGGTGGATCCCGCCGAGGCCAACTGTCTGTAGCTAACTACCTCTCTTTAAACGTCGTCGAGACGTCGCTAAGACATCTACAGGCAGTTCGAGGCGAGTGCCTCGGGATCGTACGGAAATCTACGATTTCCGTGATGACGAGACGCTCCGGGTCTCGAACCACTTGCCACCGAGGTACTTCACAAGCGCCGTAGTGCGCCTACTCGTCAGGAAACGAGTCCCAGAACACGTCCGGCAGTTCCCGGTCGGGGTTCTCTTCGAGATAGTTCTGCTTGGTCAGGTTTGCCTCCTCGATGAGTGTGGCGGCTTCCCCTGCCCAGACGTAGAACCCGATCAGGGTCTCGCGTCGCATCCGCTCGAGGTCGACCGAGTGATACACGTTGACGACACCTCCACCCTCACGGTTCAGTTCGGATTGCCGAAGTAGACCCAGATCCACGAGTTTATTGAGATATCGGGTGATCGTACTCCGATCGTATCCCAGAGAGTCAGCCACCTCGTTCGCCGACACTGGCCCTTCGCCGATGACACACAGGCAGATATCGAGGCCTGCCTTTGGAAGGCCGAACGCCTCCAGAAGCACCTGTCTCACGTCGGGCGGTTTGACACTCATTTCTACATCGGTCACGCGTTCCATCGGTTCGTCGTGACAGGACATCGGCGGTTCGTCGCGGCCGAGTGCAAGCACCACGTTGTCGCAGTCGGGGCATTCAGAATATATCGTATCGGCTGGACGCCGGATCGTACTGCACTTCGTCGACGTCCTCTCCCGATTGGCTCGGTTCGTTTTCAGACATTGGCAATCTCTCCCCGTTAGTTGAACAAAAAGGTGGCCTCCCAATAAATTCAGCCCCCTCATTTCTCCGAGCACGGAGGTCCGGAGTCGACGATTATCGCCTCCTCGGTATCGAGTTGCAAGAACTCTTCACCGGTGACCGTCACTCTCGCAGTGCCGTCCGGGTCGATTCGAGCCAGCTCGCAGGCCTCTAACCCGGCTAAATGTACTTCGACGGCACGTCTGTCCGTATCGAGCGCGGCTACGAGCGTATCGATGGTCGTCGTTTCCTCTCGCTCAGCGTCCGTCATCCGGGCGAGGTGCTCCAGAGTGGTTCGTCTGTTCATGGGCGTAGCACTGGGAAAGGTTAGTCGGGTACCAACGGTAGTGGAACCCCACCAACTGTTCAGACAGCGGTCGATGTCGACGAGCGGTGAGAACCGGACGCTGCCGTCTTCGGTCCACCGAATGACGTTTTCGGTATGGATCCAGAGGGGTTCGTGTCTTAACACCCGAACTGCGTTCAGACTCGCCGTGGTTTCTTTACTGGCATGCGTGCTCAACACAGCGACCCCTCGTGTCCCGGCTATGGGCTGGGAACTCTGACCGGCCACAGATACAACTGAACCCGTCGTACCCTCCCACTCGGGTGACTCAAAAGAAGGGGTCATTGAGGTCGCTTCTTTCAGGTTTCGCCCTATCGGTTATTAGGGGTGCCGCGAGCGTGTAAGACCGTCACACTCCGTCTCTCGATTTACCCGGTTGCTCCATCACGGCAGGACTGCTGATCGATGCATAGCCCGAACCGCTACCATTGGCGGTCCAACGCATCTTACACGATCCAGTTTGGACCCATCATGACTGCCCCGCACGAAGGTATACGTAGGGACCTAGAACAGTCGCCGCTCGACTGCCTGACGGAGCGGTCCCGGCTGGCTTGCGTCGTACACGACCAGAGTGCCGTGCTCTGTCCCAGCCGTCACCAGGCTCGAACTGCGACCGAACAGTCGGTCCGTGAGAGCGCGCTGACTGCCGCTGACGACGAGGACGTCGGAGTCGGTGGCCGCAAGGTCGATCACGTCGTCGGTATCCGCCTCGACGACCTGGGTCTCGACCGGGGCTTCACAAAGCTCTACCAGTTCAGAGAGATAATCCTCGGTAGTGTTCCGCCGACTCTCGGGCGGGTCCGCGCCGACGGGGAAGTAGAAGGTAACCGTCGCACCGACGGCGGTAGCAAGCGTGTCGGCCAGGTCGACTTTCGCAGGGTCGAACGGTCCCTCGTCGGTGACGACGCCGATGCGCTCGACTGTGTCGTGTTCGAGATTCGAGACCTCGATAACGTTACAGGGGGCGTGTTCTTCGATCCAGTCGGCGTCGCTGCCGAGCAGCGTTTCGAACTCGGTCGAGCGCTCGATGATCAGGGTATCGGCGTTGACATCTGCAGCATAGTTGACGATGGCATGCCGGGTATCGTGGCTGACGACCTCGCCGTACCGGATCGGTATCTCGGAGTCGGTCGCTCGGTCGGCCAATCTGGCCTCGAATGCTTGATCTGCTTCGGTGAGATTCGAGGCCGACTGGGGGAGCGGCGTCTGGTCGGGGGCCTCGTCGAACTGGGCGACCCGGACACCGCCCTCTCTGGTTCGCGCTAAATCCACGGCGAGGTCGATCAGCGAGCGCTCGATGTCGGGTGGCGTCTGTTCGGTGACCGCCACGAGGACCTCGTTGCCTTCGGTTTCGACTTCGGATTCGGTCTTCTCGACGACGTCTCGTCCCACACTCCGGCGGAGAGCATCGGTCATCGCGCCCTCGCGGCCGACACCGCCCTGACGGTACACGAACAGGTAGTACCACGCCATCGAACCAGCGATAATGACGACGGCGCCGACCAGCGGGACGAACCCGATGTACCGGAGGAGGACGACCCCCCGATGATCCCAACTAGCTGTGGAACGGGGTACAGCGGCGACTTGAAACTGGGGTCGTACGCTTCGATCGAGCCCTGGCGGAAGGCGATCAGTGCGACGTTGATCAGGATGAACACCAGGATTTTGAACGCGCTAGCCAGTTTGGCGATATCGTCGATTGGAACGAACGCGATGAGAACCAGCAACACCCCACCGGTGATCGTGATCGCGTTGACTGGCGTCTCGAATCGGTCGCTGACGTCCTCGAAAATGTCGGGGGCGAGGCCGTCACGACTCATCGCGAACGGGTACCGTGACGAGGAGAGAATCCCCGCGTTCGCGGTGCTGATCAATGCGAGCAATGCCGCGACGACGACGGCTGCGACGCCGATTGCAGGCAGCGCGTTGCTGGCCGCGACCTGCATCGGTGTTTCAGTGTCGGTTAGGGCCGCCTCCTCGGCGACTCCCACCATCACGGTTACGATAGCGACGTAGATCCCCGCGGTGATGACGAGCGACCCGAGGATGCCCAGCGGGAGGTTCCTGTCGGGGTTCTCGACCTCCTCGGCGACGCAGCGATCTTCGTGACGCCGGCATAGGAGACGAATACGAACCCGGTCGCACCGAGAATCCCCTCGATTCCGCTGTCGAAAAAGCCCTCGAAGCGGGCGCTCTCGACGTTCGGCGCACCGACAACGATGAACCAGACCATTACTGCAAGCATCACCGCGACGATCACGACCTGCATCCGACCGGTCTGTTTCGCGCCGACGATATTCAGAACGATCAACAGGACTGCGACTGTGAGTGCGACGGGTGTCACTGGCAGATCAAACAACAACACCAGATACGGCGCGCCGCCGACCAGTGCCAGCGCCCCTTTGAACGTCAACGAGAACCACGTCCCAACGCCGGCAATGGTTCCAAACAGTGGCCCCATCGCGCGCTCGATGTACAGGTAGGTTCCTCCGGCCTCGGGCATCGCCGTCGCCATCTCGGACTTGCTCAGTGCTGCGGGCAACACCAGCACCCCCGCGAGGAAATACGCGAACACGACCGCCGGACCGGCCATCTTCATCGCCAGTCCCGGCAGAATGAAGATACCGCTGCCGACCATCGCGCCGATGCTGATCGCCGTCACTGCAGGTAGGCCCAGGTCACGCTCTAGCTCTTTGCCCATCAGTCTGCGGAGACCCGCTCGTCTCGGCTATGTTCGATCGAGACCAAAAAAGATAGATCAGTATTCATAACCGACCAGTCGTTCATATCTATTTGACTTTCTGCCGCGCTACTGAATAAATACTGCGATATAATTCCCCCTATTGGATAACTGATTAGTTGTTTTGGATCGCGTCGATCACCATTGCAGCAGCGAGAATCGGTTCCTTTGGAACATCGGTAGCGTCGTCAATCGTAATCTCGTACCGATCTCGGAACGATAACTGGCCATTGATCGATCCGACGTGATCACCGTTCGCGTCCGTGATTTCGTACTTGTGCGGGATCAGATAACCAAGCGGGAGAAAACCCCGCAACGCCGTTACTACTGCTCCGCGAGAGTTGATCTCGGCGAGTTTGGATCCCGTTTCGGCATCACGTACTGTCCACGTATCCTGAAACATGGAGAAGTCGTTCAGAAAGAACAACGAGTTCTGCTTCGGTTTGTGCGTCTATCAGTAGGTAGTCGCCTGCAACATCGATGATGCCTGCGGCTTTCACCGAGAAGACGTCCTCCCCGTTCGCATCGACGAACGGGAACTCTTCTTTCATCTTGAACATCTTCTGTTTGCCACTAAGAACTGTGTTACCTGCCGAATCAAGTGCTTCGTACTTGTTTCGGATTAGGCTCTGTTCTACAGTGTACTGATCGTCAACGAAATCAATACCGGAAATGTTGTATTTATTCGCGGGGGCCATACTTTTGTATATCCTGTGGCGGAGACTTGAATATACTGGTGAGAGTGGACTCCCTGATGTTGTCACCGCCAGTCCGAACACGGACACTCATCAGATCCACTTCCGCCGAATCGAACTGAGGAACCGTTTTTGCGATATTGCATCCGTTGACTCGTCGGGCAGGAGAACGGGTAGCACCGCTTCTCACCGCCAATGCCTTTACGACTTCTACTGTCTCCCACATCAGGCGTTCGGGATGGTCCATCGGGTCGTCGTCTCTGAGGACGAAGGAGAGATCCCAGAACTCGAGACCGAAGAGACAGGCCGCCCACCGGCAGAAGAGAACGGGATTGCCGGCGTTCTCGGTGGTCTCGATCCGAACATCCCGAGTTCTGCCGAGGTCCTGAAGTCCCCTGCGCTTAGCCCGGACACTATCGTGGAGGATGGCCCGATTCCGTGGGCGGATGTGGTAGAAGAACATCGGACCGGGTGAGTGATCCTCATTCCGGTTTTTTGACGATTAGTACAGACGCCAGAAACTACGTTCTCTGCTCAAAATCATAAGAAAGCTTATACTACGTCTCTCCTTCCGACGTTGAAGATGAGTTCACGAAAACCAACTGGTCTCTCGGATGGTCTGTCACATGACACCATTAACCGCCATCAACTGCTCGCCGCGGGTGGCCTCCTGGCCATTGGTGGGCTGGCTGGTTGTCTCAGGCGAATCGCCGATGCCACAACGAACACGGGCGCAGCACCAGCAGCGTTCGCTGGCGTCGGTGAGAGCCGACTTGTCCCTGCACAGCACTCTGTCACCCTGGGCCTATCCCCAACTGTTCGTGTGGATGAGGGACCGGTCTCCGGGGATATCGAACTCGAAGGCTGGATGACGACACAGCAGACCGTCGCGGCCAATTACTTTCCGCCGTCTATCTCGTCGAGTGCTTCGGTAGCGACGTCACCGAGTTCACCGGCTTCAATGTGTGAGTAGCGCTCCCGAACCATCTCTTCGGAGTTGTCGAGATAGCGGGCTGCTACGGTGTAGCCGAACGCGCGGACGAGGACCTCGCCCATTCCGCGTCGACCACCGTGTGGAGCGAGATAATCGTGTTTCGGATGGTCGATATCCATCTCTGTGGCTTCCGACAGTCGCTGGAGAATCGACCGTGCCCCGTCCGTCGTGATTGACGGCGGACGAATGTCTTCCTCAAGTGCTAACAGCAGGTCACGAGCGTGCCCATCACGGCGTTCGTCGATTTCTTCCGCACGTAGCCCTCTGTCGGCGAGTTCGTCCTTCACGAGCGTTGCGAGCGTCCGCTGGTCGAACGTCGGGAACACCGGCCACCGCTCGGTCGGCGGAGCCATAACTTTCCGATAGCTCCGGAGTGGTGAGAGTACGGGGTCGGGCAGGCTTGCGGCATCCCACTGCTGTTTCTTCCGGTAGACGTCCATACTCCCGTCGTCGAGCGATATCTCCTCCCATCGGACGCCTCGTCGACGCGGATCGTTCGGGTCCCGGAGCAGTTCGCCGACGCGGACCGCCGTGTACGCGAGGACGAACACCAGCGCACGATCCCTGGCCGTCTTCAGGGCCTTGTATCGTGCTCGCTGTCTGTCGACGGGGTCGGCATCTTCGGGGAGTCTCGTGTACGTCTCGATGGCGTCACGGGCCCGCTCGTCGACGTATCTAGTGAGCGCATGTCGCTGTTCCGAGGTCCATGCCTGTTGATCTCCCGGTTTCCGGCCGTCGTCGTCCGGCAGTGGCGCCATCGCACTCGCCCGCTGTGCGTAGTGCGCTTCGAGATAGCCCTCGTTGACACACCAGCCACACCAGGCAGAGATATAGCGATAATAGGTTTGTACAGTGTTCTGTTTGAGCCCCCGGTCGCCAGCGAGATGCCGGGCATATCCGCGGAACACGCGCTCATCGAGGTCATCGAAGGCTGGCCGTCGGTCGACGTCGTCGGTGACGATTCCGGTCCAGTCGTCTTCACCGCGGTCGGCGGCGGCCCACTCGACGAACCGCTCGAGCTCGCGGGCCGCATTGCGCCGGTAGTTCCCGCCGTCGCCACCGCGGCCTTTCCCCTTGTCCTGGAGGTAGCGCTCGAAGCTGTCGGCAAGCGGCGTCGAGAGTGCCCGATCAGGCATCGACTGCGCCCCCGCGTTCCTGCGAGCCCAGTTTCCACGGCTCTGCCTCGGGAGACGTGGCGCAGTGAGGTGATTGTCGCATTCGTGCGTCACCGAGGGCGCGGGGGTACTTCAAAGTGGTCGTGATTACGGAGATGAGGGTGAAAATTTCTGGCTGAATCCCTGCTCTCAGTCTTGCATTCAACGTCAGCAACGCTGTCAAGTACCAGTCGTCGCTAGCATCGACGAACACAACCCGGTCGGAGGGGCGGTGGAGACGCCAGGGTCGACTATCGAGGCCGAGATCCCAACGCGACCGTGCTCGTGGCTGCCGTCGCTGGACTCCCGACCGGACTCGCAACTGGTGAGCATCCGGCAACTGATCTGCCATGGGTGGCCGTCCGAGACACACAGCGGGCGTATATCCAACAGCAGGGAGAGACCTTCTACGACGGTTCGCTCGTCGAGTGATCCTCGGGGTGATGGGCTTCCGGCGGCTTGAGAGTCTGCTCCACGGTGCCGTAGATGCCGAAGATATCCTCGTATCCGTGTTTACTTGCAAGGACGGGGACGACGCCGTCTTGTTCGACTCGGTGCTCGTATACGTCGTCTTCGGCAAAGACACTCCCCTTGGACATCTCCTCGAAGTTCTTGTAGTACAGATGTGGTGTGCCACCTCCTTTCGGCACCTCCTTGTCCCCCTTGATCACTGTGGTTTCGGTGAACGTCGGTTCCTCATCGGTCAAGGCACCATGGGCGCGTAGAAACGAGAGCGCACCCCTGTATCCGACCTCGACGGCTTCCTCACTTCCCTGTCGTCCGGTCTCGAAGGAGACGGCGTTGGGAACGACTGAATCTAGTGTCGTGTCGCGGAGTGCTCCCGAATCGAGAACGTAATCGACCGGTAGCGCTGCTACCGTCCGTCTGACCGACTCGGTTAACCTGCTGTATATCGCGAACGGCGGAGGAGCACTGTGGGAGGTATGCAACGCGAGCACGGCTTCACATCCCTCCAGTAATCGCGTCAGGCGAGCCGCGAGTACAGTCTCGTACGCATCCCCCTCCAGGTCGCCGGGGAACGCTCGGTTAAGATCCGTTTCGGTGTACCGCTCACCAAGTTCGAGGGCGGGTTCGTTGGCGAGGATCAGTTGGATGGTTTTCGGACAGTCATTGGGAAGTCTTTCTGCCAGCCGGGTGATGATCTGCTCGCCAGCGGGTTCGTCGCCGTGAATGCCGCCGACAATGGCCACGCGGTCAGTCCCGTGTCCACGTTCGATAAGCTTCATTCTCGTTCTCGGGTACTCCTTTGACAAACTTGAACGTTGAGTCGGAGATCAGTTGATCCAAACTGCCGGATTTGCTCCCGGTGTATCGCCACTTTTCCGTGGTGTAAACCGCTACCCGCGCCGCTCCGCGCAAACCTGTCTGAAACACCGCAGAGGTGTGCTGCCCCTGGACGCCTCGGGCCCACCGATCAATGCCCACGTCTAGACGCTCTCGGTTCATCCGTGCCGCCGCTATCCATGGAACTACCTGTCGATGACGGCTTGGATACCGAGCCAGTTGGCGATCATGCCGCTATCGTCGGGAACCGGGACGATAGTGAGGCGGTTCCGGAAGCGACTCCCGTCTCGGCGGTAGTTCCAGAGTTCGACGGTCACTTCGGTCCAGGTGTCGACGGCTTCGTGGAGCCGATTGAGCGGTTCTTGTTCGGTGTCCGGACCCTGGAACAGTCGTGGGTTCTCACCGCGGAGTTCGTCAAGCGGGTAGCCGGTGAACTCTCTCAGCGTCTCGTTCAGAATAAAGGATGGGGTTGTCACGATAGGCCGGTCCGGCAAGCGTGAGTCCCAGCGGGGCAGTGTCGAACCGCCGGACGCGGCCGAGTAACTCCCTGTCGCGTACATCGAAATCCGCTGTAACCGATGATGGCGGGGGCTCACTTGCCGCCACGTCATCAAGATTGTACTTGTCTACAAGCGCCGCGCTGCGCGACTCGAATTCGGTATCACAGTGCAGGCAGTCTATGAGCGCCCCCTGAACCCTGTCACTACCATGACTATGCGACCGGACAAAAAGACAATACCGATACTCGGTGACCTCCTCCCCAGCGTAAACGGTGGGGGTCTCTCTGTATCAAGATAGCTACGAACACGAGCGTGCCGGTGACGTCTATCAGCCCGCGTAGTTAACTGGATTGCAAACCTGAAACTCTCTCCGCTCGGGATTCTTTTGCGTTCACCTGGAGGATATCAGGACGCGATCGGTGAGCCAGCATCCATCCAACTCGCCGGGTCGATCCTTCGAGAGCCCGAAATCGTAAGTTACCGTCCGACCGTCAGGCCCCGTAAGCGTGACCGACTGCGTGGCACTGTTACCGTCCCGTTCCATTTCGCCGGTCGTCGCCGCCACGTGATCGACCATCGGAGCGTACTGTGGCCCTTTCACCATCCGTACAAACCGGTCGAACGGACCTGTTGTTTGTCGGTTCGCCGGCGAGGCGAAGTTGTACGCGACGCCGATCCCCGCGTCTTCGAAGGGATCATCGTTCGTTGCCAGAGCATCAAGCTGTATGTCGACAACCTCCGCCGGGTCCAGCGAGGGATCCGGCGTCGGAAGATCCCTGATCGGGTAGGTCTGTGTCATATCTTGGCTTGGTCCTACGGTCATTTCAACCATCTGCTGCCGGTACTATCGGACCGACGTAGCTTGTATGCGTGATTCTGTGACGGCGTGGAAGGTCCTTTCTCGCGGACGCGAAGATCCAGGAATGGCATCCGAGTACACGAGGCGGGCGTCGAACGCGTCGGCGATACTGCCTTGTCACTCTCACGCGCCTGCAGCCGTCGGCTCCCGTCCCGATCCACGCTGTCGTGTACACGGGAACAGCCGTGCTTGCCGTCAGAAATGTCGACCACCACATGGACGCCGCGCCGTCCCGATGCAGGCCGGAACTGCGGCCTTTTTGTCCGTCAGGCACTTACAAATGAGTGATCGTTCTCACATGACGTTGGCAACGATGGCGCGGTACGAGGAAGCCCGGGTCCAGCCGATTGGCGACAGAGCCATCGTCGTCGGCGGGAGTATGGCCGGTCTCTGTGCAGCCCGTATCCTCCACGACGTCGTCGACAAAGTGGTGATCCTCGAACGCGACGACCTCCCCCATGGACCGGAAAGCCGCGGCGGAGCACCACAGACGAGCCATCCTCATGCGATGCTCGAAGCCGGACGGGCCACACTTGAGGACCTCTTCCCGGGGTTCAGCAACGATGTGTTGGCCGCCGGCGGACTGGAACTGGACATGACGAGGGATATCGCGTGGTACGACCATGGGGGCGTCGTTGCCGAGTCAGCAACGCCACTGTCAGCGCTGTACGCCAGCCGACCGCTTTTCGAACACGTGGTCCGCGAACGGGTTCGCGACACACCGGGGATCCGCTTTCGAGAGGGATGTCACTTCATCGACTACCAGCACGACCCGGCTTCTGAACCGTGTCACGGGCGTCCGGTTCAGAGACGAGAAGGGCACGGAGACGGCACTCGACGCGATGCTCACCGTCGATGCGACGGGTCGGACGAGTCGGACGCCGGCGTGGCTCGAGCGACACGGCTATCCGTCCCCTGATGTCGACCGGGTCACGGTCGACGTTACTTACAGCACGGTCTGTATCACTCGGCCGCCGGACGCACAACGCGGCGTTCTCATCGCACCTGAGCCCCACCGACCGCGCGGTGCGGCTATGCTCCCTGTCGAGGGGGATCGGTGGGAGGTTCTCCTCCAGGGACTGCACGGCGAGCGAGCGCCGGTCGACCGTCAATCGTTCCTCGACTGGGCCGACACTCTCCCGATGGATGACATCTCGACGCAGTTGCGTGACCGAGAGTGGGTGTCGGAGATCCAACGCTACCCGTTCCCCGCGAGTGTTCGCCGCCATTACGACGACCTTGCTCGGTTCCCGGACGGACTGGTCGTCACTGGTGACGCCGTCGCCAGTTTCAACCCCGTCTACGGACAAGGCATGTCAGTCGCAGCTCTAGACGCGCTTGCGCTCCATCACGAACTCCCGAGAGGGATCGACGGACTCGGACCACGGATGTTCGAGCGAGTCGACGACATCGTCCACGAGGCCTGGCGGACGGCCGTCGGCAACGATTTTACCTTCGAACAGACGACGGGACCCAAACCGTTCGCGACCGATCTGCTCAACAGGTACGCAGGCCGGTTGGTCGCTAGAGCCCACGACGACGGCATGTTGACGGAGGCGTTCTTGCGGGTCTTTCGGCTGGAACGACCGGCGACAAGTCTCCTGTACCCACGGATCCTCTGGCGGGTGCTCTCCCCTGACTCGGATTCGCGCGTAGTGAGACCCCGGCCCAGTGAATCCTCTAAGAAGTGGTCGGTGGTGGCCCACTCGGCAAACCGCTCGAGCTCTCGTGCTGCGTTCCGCCGGTAGTTCCCGCCGCCGCCACCGCGGCCTTACCCTTTGTCCTGGAGGTAGCGCTCGAAGGAACTCTCGAGTGACTGATCGGTGCGTTCTCGGGGTGTCATGGTTTCTCGCTCGTGTACTGGTCGTTCGGACGAACGTCCTCGAGGAACTCTTCGACGATTTCCCAGAGGATCAGGGAGGGAGTCTCGTGTTCGAACGTGATCCCCCAGGGGTCCTCCGTACTGGCGACCGAGTACTGGAAATTCACCTGCCCGAGTTCGGGGTGGTCCTCGTCCTGGTGCCAGCCAGCGTGAAAGCCAGTGTTCGGGTCGGTGTAGTTGATACGGAACCGATCGTGTGGGCCCTGTCGATACCACTTGACGGTCAGTTCCGGCGAATCGGGGCCTGTCGGGGGATCAAGGCGGGCGGGATCGAAAATCGCCCGTAGTTGCTTGGCCTCGATATCGTCAGGATCGTACTCGACGGTCCCGATCGGTGGCACATGGTCGAGACATCTCGCTCCAACTGGGCGTAGAGGTTCGCGTTCGGATCACTTCCGGGATGCGGGACCGACATCTCTTAGCTGTTAGCATCGGCAGGCTCTGTCGTCGGAGCGAGGAAGTCCCACTCGCGGATCACGAATCCAATGATTTTGATGCGCTGCTGCAGGTGTTCCCACTCGCGTGCGATCTCACGGGGACGATCCTCTTCGGTGACGTCGAGTGCCTGGTCAGCGAGCGTTCCGCGAAGCTGGTTCGGCGACTCGACGTCGAACTCGTCCTCCCAGTCCCGGATCTGCGCCTTCATGTGGGCGAGAGTGTCCATGAGCTCCTCGACAGTGTGCTCGCTGTCTCGAAGACCCATCGCCTCCTGTATCGCAGGCGGCGCTGATCGGGGTAGTACGTCGTGTGTGTGCCGCCTTCGTCACGATGGAGGATCCCATCGTCGACGAGTCGTTCGAGGACGCGTTTGGTCGGCTCGTGTGACCAGCCCGCTTCGGAGCCGATCCAGTTTGCCGTCCGCGGCTCGGATAGCTGTCGGGCGATCATCCGCACCCGGTCTTCACCCGTGGTCTGGCGTTCCATCACGTCCTCGGAATTCGATTCGTCTTCGGTCATATAACACCGTTTGCGCTTTGTTTAAATATAGGTTGAGGTCATTAGTTCTATACTGAACTCGATTCTTGGCCATCGCCTTGACCTCGCCTGCGGAGAGCAAGACCAAACTCGACCCCTGGTCTCGGCGGCTCTACCCTGGGAGAAGCGGCGTCGGGAGCCGATTACAGAATTCGTGCTTCACCGACGGCGGTGGGGTACCTCAAAGTGGTCGTGATTATCAGTGTAATCACGACCAATTGGGAACAGGGAGGATTATGCGGATTATAGGCGGAAGAGAGACTCTAACCACTTATCCAAGCAGTTAATGGGTTTTGTATATCGTATAGTGCTATATAGAAATCTAGCACTGAGAGCTGCGAATGTAACAGCGGTCTCACTGGTCAAGTCAAATCGCAGGTTGACACTTCAAAAACCATATGATGTCTCTCAGGTACAGTATTAGATGGAATATGTTTCCAGTCCTCCACCCCCGTAACGTTCCTCAAGTATGGCGGATTGCAATTCTCGGTGCGGGGGCCTCACTACCTGCTGCTGCTGTGATGAATTGGCTACCGAACTCTGAAGCGACCATTGGTGGTGCGGTAATGATAATTGGCGCGTCGATTGCTGGAGCTATCGCAGCCACCCGTTCGGCAGATCCGAGTGCTGCTGGACTCCGCGCAGGATTCCTCGGTGGTGTCATCGCAATTTTCACGCTTGTCTTCATGGAAGCCGTGACTGCGACGTGGTCGGTGCCCAGACTCATGTTCTTCGCCTTTGCTGGTGTGGTAGTGCTGTGTTTGTCGCCCGTATTCGGGTGGTCCTTCGGTCGCATCGGTGGTTGGGTGGCGAACACACTTGCGGCACAATAGATACACAGCACAACCAACCTGTACTAACTCCACACACTACATCTAACGTTCAGAGGGCCTTGTCGGTGTTGTGAGTGAGACAGCCAACAACGAGTTCACACAACGTCGAAGGAGACGGGATTTCCTCAAGATCGAGGGCACACCGAATCCGAGGCATCTCGATCAGTTCGTCAAGAAGCGTCCGGTACGTCGTATTCTTCCGAACTTTGAGACAGAGCAAGACGATGTGTTGCTGAACTGGGTACCGTCGTTTCGAGAATTTCGAGGAGTAGCGAGCGACAGCTCGACGACCCAAGTGCATCGCTTGCTCAACAATTCGGAGTAACCGCGACTTCGGTAGGGCTTCCATCCGGTTGGACTACTGGGCGAACCTGTAACTCTCTGAGGATTTCAACAAAGACAACTTAGTATATTTCCAATGCAGTGAAAGTACCTCACAGCGGATCCTTGTACACCAGTCGACAGAGCCAGTACCAATGAGTCTTCAGATGCCCCGTTGGCCGTACTTGATAGCGTGTCTCAGTGGATATATTCGGTCTGTCGCTGAGCTTCTGAGATGAAAAGTAGAAACGCAATTACGCCCACAAATAAAATCACGAATGGGAGCGTCGTAGCGCCTTGTTGCCCGTAGTACTGTGCGAACGCCATTGGACTCACACAGAGACCGAACAGGCCAATAGCGTAGCCCAACCTGTCTATTCGATCGTCAAATTGGATACTACTACCAAGGAGAGAAATATCGAAGGCAAAATAAAAGTACCCCGCTCCAGCGTGCACCGCCGCTGTCCCCCCGCAACGAACCAGTCAGGGGAGAGGAACCAGTATATGCCGAGACCCATCACCAGCCCACAGAGGACGGCGAGCGGGAGATTCCTATCCATATCCTCAGATTAGTGCAGTTGTTGTAAAGCGTTATTGGTTCTCAGGTTACTCCGCTGTACGGGATTTCTTTATCGAACGAGACTACCCAGTCACCGTCGATCCGGATCGCAGCCGGAAAGGTCGGTATACGATCACAGATCCATTGTTCCGGTTCTAGTTCAGATTCGTCTATGGGCGGACAGCACGGTACGAGGTGTATGGCGAGGATGCCTACACCGACCTCATCGATCCAGAACTGCCGGACTTCGTCAGTGGGACGTTCGAGCAGTTGTGCCAGCACGCTGTCCTGTACGCGTTCGGCGACGAGTATCGTTTCGTAGAGGAACCTGGGAACTGGTGGGATGGTAGTGGAAGCGAGATCGACATCGTGGCTCCGACGAATGGAGAGAGACTCCTCGTTGGTGAGGTGAAGTTCCGACAGGACGTGATTGGATACGATGTCCTCAGTCAACTCGAATCTGAAGCCCCGAAAGTAGATTGGCATCCAGAAAGCAGTGGTGATCCAGAGTACACGTATGCGCTATTCAGTCGGTCTGGATTCTCGTCCGCAGTCAAGGAAGCCGAATCGGAACGGGACGATCTTCATCTGTTTACTGTCAATGACGTCGTCGGACTGATCACGGAGTAGCGATCGAAGTGGATTGAATTGCTACCAGCTGTGCATTGAAAACACCAGTCTCAACTTCTGCTAGAATTTGAAAGTTGAGACAACAGCGGGGTTAGCTGAAAGTGTGGGCGCTAAGCCCCCGTCCTCAAGGAGCGACCGAAGGGAGCGAGTAGGGCGGGTGATACAGCGCCCGCACGAGTTATATATGCTATTAATCAGAATACTTAACTATCAATAAGTCATAGCTGGAGACACGTCGCATGAAATACAGTCCACGCTACCGACTCTTCCCAAACGAAGAGCAACAGGACGCACTGGACTGGCAACGCGACACCATACGACAACTCTACAACCACGCACTCAGAGAATTCAACAAAATCCCCGAAGACGCTGGCACACTCCGGCAGCGCGTCTGGATGGTCCGCGACACCATCCCCGCGCTGAAAGACTGGTGGACCGACCTGAACAAGGTGTATTCCACAGTCTTGCAGAAAGCCGTTGAACGTATCCGTGACAACATCAACAACCTCGGGAAACTCAAAGCGAAAGGGTACAAGGTAGGGTCGCTGAACTGGAAGAAACCACGTGAATTCAGGAGTTTCACGTACCGTCAATCGGGCTTCAAACTCGACAAGAAGAGTGGCCCCGACGGACACGCACTCCTAACACTCAAGAAACTTGCTGGTAAAACCCGCAAAATTCCAGTTCGACTTCACCGCGACTTCCCCGACCACGACGCCATCAAGGAAGTCACGCTAAAAAAAGACGCAACGGGCGCGTGGTACGCGTCGTTCACCATCGACACCGCTGCTCCCGAGAACCCCGAGCCTGAAGACATCGACCCTGAAGACACAGTGGGACTCGACCTCGGCGTCCTCAACTTCATCCACGATTCGGACGGACGTTCAGTGAAGCGTCTCGACCTGTCACGTGACCGTGAGCGGCTCGAACGCGAACAACGGTCCCTGTCACGGAAACAGGAAGGCTCGAACAACCGGGAGAAACAGCGTCGCTGCGTCGCCGAAATCCACGCGCGGATGTCGAACAAGAAACAGGACTTCAAGCACAAACTCGCACACTTCTACACGACAGAGTACGACGCAGTGTTCGTCGAAGACCTCAATGTGAAGAGTATGCTGGAAGGATACCAGAGCGCTCGGAACAAGGCCGAGGTGGGCTGGCGTGAGTTCCTCACGATTCTCGAACACCACGGCAACAAGAACGGGTGTCACGTCGTCGAAGTCGAAGCGCGAGGCACGACAAAAGAATGCGCTGAATGCGGTGTAGAAACCGCGAAGCCGCTGTGGGTCCGCGAGCACTCTTGCCCGTCGTGCGGCTTCTGAAATCGACCGAGACTGGAACGCTGCGTTGAACGTCCAACAACGTGGTTGGACTCGACTAGGAGTGGTTCACTCCGAAGACACGCCTGCGGAGACTGCGACCACTGTGGATACGCTTGCCGTATCTGCAAGTCGCGTCGTTGATTCAGGAAGCCCCTGCCTCAAGGAGGCGGCGCAAGCCGCCGAGTAGGCAGGGGTAGTTCACTGGTGCTGTCATGCGTGGTTTCGGTGGATTCTGTGACCGACGACTTCTTCAGTTCAACTCTTGGATGGCCATTCCAGTTATACTACTAACTATTTCGGGAGAGTTCCGAGTCTGCTACCAGTGGTGCCACTCAAAACCTCGGCGTTCACCCGGACTGAGCAGCCTTCTACCCAATTCCGGTCTCCTTCTTCAGTAGCGTGGGCGTGTTATCGGCTGTCACTATCGGCGAGCGTTCGTACTCACCGGAGGAGCCATTACCGTCACCATCACGGCGATACCCCCACACCCGTTTTTGTGTATTCGTGTCATTATCGAAGCTATGTTCAACCGAATTCTCTTTCCTACCGACGGAAGTGACGGGGCAGCAGTCGCGTTGGACCATCTCTTAGATTTCGCGACACGCCACAACGCGACCATCCACATCCTTAACGTCGCAAATACGACACCAGTCAGCGTCCCACAGATGCAGGAAAACGAGGTTGACGCACTCGTACAGGAGGGGGAACGACTCGTTAGTGAGGCGGCTAACCAGGCACGTCGGCGCGGCATCGACACCGTCACGGAGGTTCTCCAGGGGAAGCCGTACCGCAAAATTGTCGGGTATGCCGAAACAAACGGGCTTGATCTCGTCGTGATGCCAACGCACGGACGCCGGGGACTTGAACGGTTTCTGCTCGGGAGCACGACCGAGCGAGTCGTCCGCCGAGCGGATGTCCCTGTGCTCACGATACACCCAGACGCTGATGGCACCATTACGTATCCCCATCAGGATATCCTCGTCCCGACCGACGGGAGCGACTGTGCGAATCAAGCGCTCGCTCTCGGAGTTGATCTGATAGATACCGAGGGGGCGGCACTGCATCTCCTCTCTGTTATTGCTGTTGCGGCGTTGGGGGTTAATATCCGTACCGATATCCAGATGGATTTATTGGAGCAAAGTGCTCACGAACTTCTCGACGAGGCCGCGACGGTTGCGGAAAACGCTGGCGTCGAACAAACGTCGAAAACGGTCGAATACGGCGCCTCCATTCACAAAGCGATCCTCGCGTATATCGACAAACACGACATTGACCTCGTCGTCGTCGGCACCCACGGGCGCACGGGCTTTGACCGATACGTCCTTGGCAGCGTCACCGAGTATCTTATTCGGACGTCGCCTATTCCAGTATTGACGGTTCCAGCACCCGACCCTGACACAGAAGAAATCCACTAATACAATGGAAGGTCTTCGGGACGTATTTTGGTCCTCCGACTGTGTTTTTACCTCACCCGTAATATGTGAGAGAGTAGAACTGTACGACTCTAAGGATAGAACCCAACCGAAGTACGGCGTTTCTCAATCGGAGCCTTTGACAGTATGACTCGTTCAAATGCGGACACGACCCCTTCGGAACCCTGGCATGCGACAGCAATGGGTGACATCTTCTCGGCGTTGGCGACCGACGAAGAGGGGCTTTCGACAGACGAGGCGGATCGCAGACTGTCGGAGTACGGAACAAACGACATCCACGAGGCCGAACGGACGTCGACGCTTGATTTACTCCTCTCCCAGTTCCGTAACCCGCTTATTTATTTGCTCGTCGTAGCGGCGCTTTTGTCACTCGGCACAGGGTTCCTTCCCGGTGGTGAGCCGAGTTACACTGAGGCGGTGTTCATCGTACTTATTATCACTGCTAATGCGGTGTTCGGATTCGTCCAGGATTACCAGGCCGCCCGGTCTATCGAAGCACTTCGTGAACTCGCAACGCCGCAGGCGACCGTCTTCCGTGACGGAAAAAAACAGCTAATCGACGCAGAGCAGGTCGTCCCAGGGGATATCATCTATCTTGAACAGGGAGATGCAATTCCGGCCGACGCCAGAGTACTCAACGCCGAGGAGTTACGGACGAACGAGTCCCTACTCACCGGGGAGAGCAAACCTGTCGAGAAGACGACCGAATGCGTTGACGACGACACGCCACTGGCCGAGCGCCGCAATATGGTCTACAAGAATACGACCGTCGTAAAAGGCCGGGGAAGAGCGGTTGTCGTCGAAACCGGTATGGAGACGGAAGTCGGTGGGATCGCCACCCAGTTGGAGGAGGCCGACGACCGGCAGACGCCGTTCCAGACCGAAGTCGAACATCTTGGCAAACAGATCGGGGGACTCGTCGTGTCGTTGATTGTCTTGGTCGTCGTTGTCCAGTTCTTGTTCACGGCGACAGAGTCGACCGCGATTCTGCTTGTGGGCATCACCCTCGCCGTTGCGGGTGTCCCGGAGGGGCTCCCTGCAGTCGTAACGTTTACCCTGGCACTGGGTGCACGGGAGATGGTCGACCGGAATGCGCTGGTCAGACGACTTCCGGTCGTGGAGAGCCTGGGCTCGGTCGACGTTATCGTCACCGACAAGACGGGCACGGTGACGGAAAACCGTATGACAGTAACTCGACTATACGCTTCGGGATCCGTTGTTAACTTGTCTAAATCGAACTCGAAATCAGGGAATGGTGACGTTGACGGCCGGCGGGTTGTTGCGAACGGGGATCAAAGTCGTGATCCAGACGTTGGCCAGCTATTGCGATGCGGTTCTCTCTGCAACAACGTGGACCGAACGGACGACGACGAGTATCGTGGTGAGCCGACCGAGATTGCCCTCCGAAAAGTAGCGGATGACGAAGGGATCGACCCGAGCGGAGAACGGATCCGGGAGATCCAGTTTTCCTCGGAGCGAAAGCGGATGACCGTTATCGTCGAAGACGGGGAGCCGACGGCCTACATGAAGGGAGCTCCGGAAGTCGTCCTCGAGCGATGTGACTCTTACCTCGAAGACGGCGACGTACACGAACTCACCAATAAACAGCGCCGGGAGATCCTGAACCAAACGGAATCCTTCGCAGAGGACGCACTCCGGGTGCTAGGTTTCGCTTCTGAAGCCCGTTGAGAACCCATCGGCTGACGCGGATCGAATCGAGGACGAAATGGTGTTTCTCGGCTTACAAGGGATGCTCGATCCACCCCGAGAGGAAGTCGAGGACGCAATCGCCGACTGTCGGTCGGCCGGCATCCGGACTGTGCTGGCGACCGGTGACAATCTCATGACAGCCAGGGCTGTAGGCGAGCAAATCGGGCTTGACCCGGCTGGTGCGCTCACCGGCGGCGATGTCGCCGAGCAGTCGGACGAGGAGATGGGGGAAACTATCGAGGATGTCGATGTCTTTGCCCGGGTGTCACCGGATCACAAGGTCCGTATTCTGAATGCGCTTCAGGAGAACGGACACAACGTTGTGATGACGGGCGACGGCGTCAACGACGCGCCAGCACTCACGCAAGCGGATGTCGGGGTTGCGATGGGACAGCGCGGTACCGACGTCGCTCGACAGGCATCTGATATGATCTTGCAGGACGACAACTTCGCCACGATCCGTGATGCCGTCGAAGAGGGGCGGGGCATCTTCGAGAATGTGCGCAAGTTCGTCAACTATCTCGTCTCGACCAACACCGGTGAGGTACTGGTGGTGTTTTTGGGTGTGTTGCTCGGGAGTTTGTTCTTCCCCGGACAGTTCTCTGGGACGTCGCAGGCGTTGATTCTGACACCGATCCTGATTCTCTGGATCAATCTCGTCGCGGATACGCTTCCAGCGCTCGCGCTGGGTGCGGACCCACACGCAGAGGGACTTATGAATCGGCCCCCACGACCCTCGGATGAAGGGGTGATTAACACGCGTGTCCTCGTGTCGATACTGACTATCGCGGTTCTGTTAGCAGTGACTGGTCTGAGTATCTTCTTTTACTCCCTCGACCGCACGGGCTCGCTCCTTCGCGCTCAGTCGCTCCTGTTCACCTTCATCGTCGTCGTCGAGCTGATCCGCATCCAGGTGATCCGCTCGCGGTACGATCAGACACTTCGCTCGAATCTCTGGCTCGTCGGTGCGATCGGCGTGTCACTTCTCGTCCACCTCGCAGTCCTGTACACACCACTTCACGAGTTCTACCAAGTCGTTCCCCTCACCCTTCTCGAGTGGGGATGGATAGCCGTTGGATTCGTCGTATTCCTCCTGCTCAACGTGGTCTTATCCGTACTGAATAGCCGAATATTCAGAATCTCGGGCATCAGAATGACGTCCTCCCCCTCGTCGCCGGACAGGTTCTCCTGGAGTTTTGCCGCCGGTTTGACACGCCGAATCTGAGGACGAGGCTCGGACTGCTGTTGTTCGACTGATCACGAACGCTCGGTCAGCCGATCTCTCTCTCGTCGATCCGTGACCAGTTATCCAAGCCGATGCGGAGAGCGGCTTTGAGTCCGCCGAGGACGACGGGGCCGAAGAACAGTCCCATGATCCCGAATGCGTACGCGCCTCCGAGGATACCGAGGAGGATGACGGCCGGATTCAGCTTAGCGTACCTGTCGACGGCGAATGGTCGGAGATAGTCGTCGGTGAGTCCAACCACGATAACACTGTAGACGAATAATCCGGCGGCGAGCACCGGTTCGTCCGTGAGATACAGGTAGACCACCGCCCCACCCCAGACGGGGATCGCACCGACGAGCGGAACCATCGCGAGAACGATCATAACGGCCGTCCAGAACACCGCATTGGGAACGCCAGTAGCGACGAGTCCGATTCCGGCGACGACCCCCTGGACGATGGCGACAAAGACGTGTCCGAAGAGAACACCCCACATCACGTCGTTGATCTCGGCGTAGAGGTCGCGCTGGATGTCCGTCGGGAGGGGGATCGTTCGGTGGAGCCAGTCGAGCAGGTCATCGGCGTCTTTGAGAAGGTAGTAGACGAGAAAGAGCGCTAACGCGATCCCGATGAGGTGGAAGGTGATCGTACCGAACGCCTGGGTCGACCGCTCGAATACGATCGTTCCGATTTCCCGCCCTGAGCTGACGAGTTCTCCGGCGATATCGATCTCTCGTCCGGTGAGTTCCTCGATCCGGGATTCGACCACTTCGATCTGCAGCGAGTTCGTGTCGAAGTCTTTCAGAATCCGGTCGGCACCATCCACGACTGTCGCGAGGATCACCACGAATGGGACGACGAATCCCGCGACTGCCAGAATCAGGAGCGAGAGTGCGGCGATCATCGGCGATACATACGCTTCGAGACGGATCTGCAGCGGATAGAGCACGTAGGCGAGGAGGACGGCACCGAGGACGTACTGGAGAAACGGCTGGATCACCATGGCCGATAACACCAGCAGGGCGACGACGAGGGCGAGGACAAACCCCTTACTGAGGTTCACATGTGTGAATTTGTCGAGCGATAACAAAAAGATTCGATATCTATCGCCGCTTTTGACCACTCGGACTGCCATCGACTGTCAGGTTCATCTGAGGAACAGGCGAAACCCCCGTTCAGGACGGGGAGGATGTCAACTGTCTGAATACACACCAAGATAGCGTATCCACGAAGAAGTACTGTTCAAATCCGAGAGCGCCCAGAGCCGAGACGAAATCGCGTCGCACCTTCGGAGTGTTGCCGAAAAGATTGACTAGGAAGTTCGATCACCCAGAAAACAGGATCAGAACCCGTCATGATGAACTCCCCTCCTCGGAAGCGACGTTTGTGACCTCGAGGCCGCCCGAAAGTTCCGTATTGGGATACGGGATGTCGATCCCCTCGGCGTCGAAGCGGTGTTTGACTGCTTCGGTAAACTGCGAACGAACCGCCGGGTAACTGCTTTCAGACGGGTCGATCCAGACTCGTCCCGAGAGGCTAACCGCCGAGTCACCCAGTTCCACGAGGGGGCTGTCGGTTCGGGAACAGCAAGGACGCCGTCAATACGGGCGCCCTCTTCAACGATGGCGTTCCGTGCTCGGGTGATATCTTCGTCGTATTCGACGCCGAACCCGACCGACACCCGGCGTCGATCGTTTGCAACGTTGTTGATCACCGCCGCGTTAGCGAGGTCGCTATTCGGCACCGTCATCAGTTGATTGTCGAGGGTGTCGAGTTTCGTTACCCGCAGGTGGATCTCACGTACCACGCCGTCGTTCCCGTTCCATTCGATCCAATCGCCGACCGTGAACGTCCTGTCCTTGATGACGAACACGCCGGCAACGAAGTTCGCGATGAGATCCTGTGCGGCGAAGCCGATCGCAAGCGTGAGTGCACCTCCCAAGGTCGCAAACGCGGCGAGAACACTCCCGAATCCGGCAATCGTTGCGGCCAGCGCGGCTGCAAAGATGGTCATCACCCCGACAGTCATACTCACAGCGAAGCCGACGAGCGTCTCGTCGAAGTCCCGGCGTTTGAGGCTACTTTCGACCGCTTGAGTCACGAGGGACCGCCCGAGTCGGTAAACGACGAGAAACACGATGATGAATAGCAGCGTCGTCACAATCGCGTTCGTGAGCGACGGAATGAACTGCTGCAGGTCAATTGGAACCCATTGTTGTATCAGGAACATCTATACGTTCCAGTGGTATCGATTACACTCTGTTATTCGCCCGTTGACCGGTCGCTTTCGTGAGTTTACGCGGGGATCGGCGCGCTCTGAACCGAGTCGTGACCGGTCGGAGGTATCTCTGTGTTATTGTAGCCATAAATCATATGTTACTTTACACTATTGGGCCGTGATTCGGTTGAAAACCGGAGTCCCTCGCGACGATCCGCAGTAAGGCGTCTTGAGTCGGCCAACATGTTTAATTTGGATCACTTATCAAAATAAAGGTGCTTCTAGCTAGGTCTGTGATGTAATGAACGATATATACTATTTTTAATGTAAGCCGGCGAGATATACCCGATGAGTCCAGCTAACACAGTCAACCCAGAATCGAACCGTACTGGGAGCAGCACCGCTGCAGTGGCCGGAGCGATGCTCGCGGTACTCGGAGCCCTCGCGCTGATATTTCCGTTTGTTACAGGAATTTCGCTGTCCGTTTTACTCGGCATTGTCCTCGTTGCCAGCGCGATTGTGCACGTTTCACACGCCTTCTCTGCAGGGACGCTCAGAGACAAGCTCGGTCAAGTGATACTTGCGGTACTCTACGGCGTCGCCGGAATTGTTTTTATGGCGAACCCCGTTGTCGGGCTGTTGACGTTGACCCTACTAGCTGTCGGCTTCTTCATCGCCGACGGCATCGTGGAGGTCGCGTGGGGGATACGAAGCCGCGGCCGGCCCGGATCCGCGTGGCTGCTCGCCAGCGGGAGCATCTCGTTCGTGCTCGGCGGTCTCCTCTGGATCGGATTCCCGAGCGACGCGGTCTGGGCTATCGGTGTTCTCTTCGGGATTAATTTGATCGTGACCGGCGTCTCGGTGATCCTCCTCGGATGGGAGAGTCGTAACTCGGTCGCACAACACACCACCCAACGGAGTCAAGGATGAAGTCGCCGCTCGACACAGTCCATACTGATCGTCTCAAGGAGCAACCCCGAGCATGAGTCAACAACTACCCGAAGAGTGGTTTCTCGAGGACACTCGGATCAACGCGGCTATCACGTGGGTGCTCGTCGGCGCTCTCGTCATCGTCGCGATAACCGCGTTTCTGGAGTTCTTGCTCGCCCGGATGGCGCTCGCTGCCTTTGCGGCGTTCGTCGCCATCACCCCGGCGCTCGTCGAGAGAACGTGGACTCGAACGGTTCCGTGGCCGCTGTTACTGATCTGTACGATCCCCCTCTCGACGGGAGCGCTCGGGATCAGCTTCTTCGTCGATGTCGTCACCGGTCTCAGTATCGCCGCGCTGGGGATGCTCGTGGTCGCTGCGTTCCAATCGACGGGGTCAGTTCGGATGACGCCGAACTTCGCCGTGTTCTTCGTCGTGTTCGCCACGATGGCGACTGCAGGCCTCTGGGCGATTCTGTCGGCGGGTTCGGCCTACTATTTCGATACGGCTTTCGTCGAAACCAACGACGAGCTGATGATGATTTTCAACGCCGCGGCACTAGCAGCGTTCGTCGCCGGCGGCATCTTTCGGCTGTACTTCCAGCGGCAACTCAAGGCTAACCTCGACCACGTCGGCGGCGAAGGGGTGAGTGCGTAATGAACATTCGGGCCCGCATGCACGTCTCTCATCGCACGCAAGTGGTTATCGTCAGAGTCCTCCAGGTCCTGTTAGTCGCCATGCTCGGGTTTGGATTGTATTCCGGCAACGTCGTATTCGCGTTCTACGCCGCAATCGGGCTCTTCGTCACACAGTTACCCGCAATCCTGGAGGGTCGATACCAGATCGTCATGGACGTGTGGCTCGTCATCTGGATCACGATGGCGGTGTTCTTGCATGCGCTCGGGACGGTGCCGCTCCCTGGACTCGACTTCCAGAGTTTGTACGGTGCGACGTGGTGGTGGGACCATCTGACCCACGCGCTGTCCTCGTCGATAGTCGTCGCCTCGGGCTATGCGGTGACGCGAGCCTTCCAAGAACACACTGAACACATCCATCTGGGACCGAAGTTCATGTTCGTCTACCTGCTGATCTTCGTGTTAGCCTTCGGCGTGATCTGGGAACTCCTCGAGTTTTACATCGCCGTGGGCGCGGACCTGTTCGGCATCCCCAAAGTGCTCACACAGTACGGGCTTGACGACACCGTTCTGGACCTCATGTACAACAGTATTGGTGGCATACTTGTCGCCGTCTTCGGGACGACGTACCTGACCGGCATCTCCGACCAACTGGGGGATCGACTCGAGTCGAGGTCGGCAAACCGCTGACGAACGCGGTCAGGCTGTGTCACCACCTCCGTTCTTGGCGTCTCATCGCTGCCATCACGAAACCCGAGAGGTCCCGGTGCGGTCGTGTGCCTTAATTCGCAGCGTTTTCCAAGGAGCGGCCGAGCCGATCAGGGCCGCCCTGAGTCGCGTGGAATGAACGCCGAAGTGACGAGGGTGAGCAACACGAAAACAACGAGGAGTAGCAACGTCGCCCGCTGTGCGTCGACCATGGCGGCCTTGAAGATGCCCTCTAGCAGTTCCTGTTCGGCAGGGGTCAGCCGGGTAATGAACGCCTGCCGGGTCGCCTCTGTTGCCGTCTCGGACGCCTGTTGGAGCGTCCGTGCCAGTTCGTCGCGTTGTTCTACCGACACGGCGGCGTCGCTCGCCCGGAGCACGCCGTCTATCACTCCCCGGTAGAACTGCCCGAGCAGGAAGGCACCGACGACGGCCGTCCCCAGCGCGTATCCGAGCATCCCGGTAGCGTTCATTACGCCGGATGCCTCCGAGGAGTTCGCCTGTGAGACGGCCGACAGCGTCGTGTTGACGAGCTGGGGCATCAGCAATCCGACGCCGACGCCGATAACTGCCATCGGGGGGGCCATGCTCCTGACGGTCTGGTCCGGGGTCGTCCCCTGGAACAGCAACAGGAGGCCGACGCCCATTAGCACGATGCCGGTCTGGACGAGAATCTTCGGCGAGACGTAGGCGCTCCAGCCAGTCGTGAACGTCGAGACGAGCAGCGTCCCGATTGAAAACGGGAGCATTGCGACCCCGGCCTCGAACGCAGTGTAGCCGAGCCCTGACTGGAGGTATACCGGGATGACGAAAATGAACCCGGCCATGACGAGCGACCGGGCACCGAACGTGAGCGACCCCGCAACGAACGGGCGGTTCGTCAGAATCTCCATCGGGACGAGCGGTGAGCCACCGGCTCGTTCCAGGCGGAGTTCGTACTGGGTGAATGCGGCGAACGCGAGCAACCCCAGCCCAATCACCCAGACCGCCGGCGATGTGCCGAAGGGGTTGAACTGGACGCCGAAGACAACGAACGGCCGCGTCGCGACCAGCCACCCGAACTTGCCAGCCAGAAGAAGGCCGACGACGAGCGACGTCGCGCCGACCATGGAGAGGGCCGTCCCACCGATGTCCAGGGAGTCGCTATCCTGCGTCAGCGGGGCCGCGCTCACGTAGCGGACGAACACCAACGCGACGAGCACGACGACTGCCTCGAGGGCGAACCCCCACCGCCAACTGCAAATGTCGTCAGTGCTCCGCCGAGTATCGGCCCGATGGCCGCGCCGGTAGCGTTCACCCCCGCCAGTAGCCCGAGCGCCTTCGCGCGGTCTTTCCCCTCGTAGGTGACCACGAGCACGGTAAACGTCAGAGGCATAAGCACGGCCGCCGCGGCGCCCTCAACGATGGACCAGCCGAAATATAGGACTGCAGGGCTCCAACTGACAGCTGCCAATAGCGTCCCGACGGTGTAGACGACGAGCGTACCCTGCATCAGCCGTCGGACGCCGTACCTCGATGGGAGCTTACCAGCGGGAAGCATCAGTGCCGCCATCACGAGTGAGTAAACCGCTATCGCGCCCTGCACGACGGGCACGGTGGTGTCCAGATCCGAGACGATAGCGGGGACAGCTACGTTCATCAGGGTCGCATCTATGACTGCGATGAACATTGACAAGCTCACCGCGATGGCCGGACCCCAGTACGATAGTGCACCCTGATGCTTTTCCACGTCGTCGACTTCGTCCCGGAGTTCATCCCCGTCAGAACTCATTGCGTCGCCCCAGGAGCGACCACCTGCGCGGTCTGTAGTTCCGGCAGTTGCCCGGCAAATATATTCGTCTCGACATATCTGGCGCGAACGATTGTATTACGGTCGACCTCTCCTGTGAACTGGTTACCGATCGCGTCGAAAAGGGCGGATCGGGTTCTCTCGGGGATCGACATCTGGGCCAGTCGCATGTGATGGTAAGGTGCCAGTCGTACAAGCATTCCAGACAATCAGTCGGTGGGGTTTCCGCTCGTATAAATCGGTTCCGCCGGGGTGGCCGGGGCCTTGTCGGCTTACCCGGACACTTCTTCTGCGGCGAAGGTCTCGCGGAGGCGCCTGTCGTCTTCGGGTGATAGATTCGTATCGATGATCTCGAATTCGTACTCGAAGTCCGATAGTTCCTCCTCGATGCGCTCGAGGTTGCCCTCCCGGCTTAGCAGGAACAGCGCGGAGTTTCCGGGGTCGATCGCGTCCCGCACCTCCTTGATAAAGTCGTCGTCGATGCCGATGTCGCCGAGTTTTCCGGAGACTGCACCGGCAGTAGCACCGGCCAAGAGGCCAAGCCACGGGGCGAAAAACAGCAACCCGATCAGCATACCCCAGAAGGCGCCGCCGAGGGCTCCTGCGCCAACGAGGCTGTATGCCTGTTTGACCTTCGCGCGCCCTTTTTCATTGCGGACGACCACCGCCGCATCCTCAAGTTTGATCAGTTCCCTTTTCTGTAAATCGTACATCCTGTCACGCATCGCTTCCGCACCGTCCATGTCGCCAAACTTGAGTACTACCAGTGAACTCATACGCCTGCCTTTGTGTAAGACTTTATAGTTAATTGCTCTCAATAGAACAAATTGCTGGGCTTACTCCCCACACATCCCACAGTATAGGCCGCTTAGGACAGATTTCAATCTTTTCGCCCCCGAAATTTCGACGAGAGATACAGATCCGTGATGATAGGGCCGCCCCGTTGTGTGCTGGTTTCGGAACTGATTCTCCGGACGTCCGCTCGTATCTGTCGCATTTCTTAGTGGCGGGCGTGACACAGGATGCACACGAGGAAAAAACCGCTCGGCCCGTCGACGGATTCTGTCAGCGGTGGGGCAGGTCCTCTTGACCAGTGACGAGTAGTGTTGGTACCGAAACGTAGGTGCGTGTCCCAGGGTTGTCGGGGCCGTGGAGCGTCGCCGCTACGTTACCCCCACGGAGCGCCTGCTCGACGAGTTCGATACCGACCTCGGTGACGGTACTGACCTTTTCGAGAAAAATTGGCTCAAGCGCCCCGAGCAGTGGACCTCGATGTAAGACCATGCGATAAGCTATTGGGGAACAATGATTCACGCAAGCGGTAGTGGGAATGGCGTCCCGAAACTAGCGAGAGCGACTAACTCCGAAGTCGGTAGCGGCAACCCCAACTCAAGGTGGAGATTATCGTCGGCCTTGGCGTCCTGCTTGGCGCAGAGATTCTCACTGGTTTCGTTGGTGTCGTCGGCATCATCGCCATCGGCGTTCTGTTTTCGCTCTGGTTCGTCGCGTTCTCGAACGCACTGGCGATTCTCACGAGGGATCAGGAATCGACGATCATCGGTGCAAACCTGCTGCAGTTCCCGCTACTGTTTCTCTCGAGTGCGTTCCTCCCTCTCGAGGCACTTCCAGATTGGATTCAGACGTTCGCCCGGTTCAACCCCGTTACCTACGGCGTCGATGCGACACGCTCGCTCATGGTCGATCAGGACGTGATGACCGTCATCGAGGTTACGTGGTTTGATGGTGCCCTGAATGGAGTCGTCCCCGGTGTGGCCGTCCTGACCATCCTCGCTCTCCTTTTCGGTGGTGTCGCAGTGTATTCTGCTCTCCCGTGCGTCGAGTTCCGACGTGAAATAACGGCTCGTCGACGAGGAAGCATCAGACAGGGTAATTTTTGGCGGCACTGATCGATTCATGTTCTCTCTGTCCACCATTTGTATCAGTAATTGTTCCGCCGGATCCCTTGGAGAGAGCTACGAATCGAGGCGGTAGCTGCCCCTCGTAAGATCGGGGCCTACGCTAGCCAGAATTAAACGAATCAGCGCACGCAATGCGCCCGTACTATTGTTTGATAACCCACTGGATTGATACATTACATAATGATCGATCCTATGACTACTCCACTCGCCGAAATTATCATCCATCTCCTTCTCGCGGGTGGCCTCGGCGCACTCATCGGTCTGGAGCGAGAGCAAAGCGAGTCGGGCGGATCGTTCGCCGGGAGCAGGACGTTCCCGCTCATCGCACTCTATGGGGCTCTCGTTCAGGCGTTCTTTCCGGGCATGCTTCCGCTCGTTGTGGGAACACTCGCCGTGCCGCTTACCATTGCGTACGTCGGGAAAGTCTGGTACGAAGGCGACATCGGCCTGACGACGCTCGTGGCGGCCCTCATCACAGTCGTCCTCGGAGCGATGACGATGCACTCGAACCGAGGAGCGGTCGTCGCGATCATCATCGGTGGGCTTGTCACGGTGTTGCTCTCGGTGAAAGATCCCGTCCACGAGTTCGCCGATCAGATCGAAGCAAGCGAACGACGGGCATCGGCAAAGTTCATTCTCGTGGTCCTCGTTGTCCTCCCTGCCCTGCCGGATCGGTCGGTCGATCTCCTCTACGGACTCAATCCGAGGTTCGTCTGGTTGATGGTCGTGTTCGTCACCGGCCTTGGATTCGTGGCCTACGTGCTCGGTCAGGCGCTCGGTCCCGAGCGAGGTATTGCGATCACTGGAATCGTCGGGGGTTCGTCTCCTCCACCGCGACGACGGTTTCGATGGCGGAGAAAACGACTCAGAGCGCGATGCTCTATCACGTCTGTGCCTTCGCGGTCGTCACCGCCTCCATCGTGATGTTCCCGCGAGCGCTCATCGAAATCGCGGTCGTCAACCCCGAGTTGCTCCCGAGTGTGGCAGTACCATTAGGAGCGATGACCGTAGTCGGAGCAGTCGCTGCCGGCGGGTTGTACTGGCTAACTGCGTCCGACGAGACGGTCGAAGCCGAAGAGCTCAGCAACCCGTTTCGCCTCCGGCCAGCCCTCCTCTTCGGGGTCATCTTCGCGGTCGTGTTGCTCGTCTCAGAATCCGCTAACGAGTGGTTCGGCTCGTCGGGAATATACGCGACCGCGTTCTTCTCCGGTCTTGCCGACGTCGATGCGATGACGATAACGCTGAGCCAACTCGCAGCGGAAGGCACTGTTTCCACAGAGGTCGCCACGACGGGAATCGTCATCGCCGCGGTCGCGAATACGTTCCTCAAAGCCATTCTGGCGTGGATTCTCGGCACCTACATGTTGGGGAGGCTCGTCTCTGTCGTGCTGGGTGTCGTGGTCCTGAGTGGCCTGTTATTCATTTCCTTTTGACTTGAGGGTGCGGGGGTAATCCGCCCGGATACCGATTGCCGAGCGGAACCCAATAGTTTTGTGAATACCACACTATACTCTATGCAATGGAACTACAGGCCCACCACGGCTACTGGTCGTGTTCGTTCACGAGTGTGTTCTACCGTAGTACCGGCACCGGAACTGGGTCGCCGCTCGCGTACACTTACGGGCCCGCGAGATGACGTTATACAATCGCGTTGCGGACCTCCCGTTGAGAGTGTCGGGCACGGATCGGACCAGCCGCCGTCGAGAGATGGCGGGCGATGCGACTCGTGTCACCTCCACGTTTGTCCTGCTGGCAGACGACGAGTTCGGCGCCGGCGAAGACGTCACGCACGACCCGGTGGATCACGAGGCGTTGCCCGAGCCGCCGGTGTTCGACTTCGAAGGCGAGTATACGCTCGAAGGGTTCTCGCGGTCGCTCGAAGACGTCGACCTCTTCCCGACGAAGCCCCCGAGCAGGAAATCTCGCGGACCTATCGGCGCTGGGCGGTCGAGAGTGCTGCACTCGACCTCGCACTCAAGCAAAACGACACGACTCTGGCTGCTCGCCTCGACCGGGAGCGACCATCGGTTCGATTCGTCGCCAGCCCACCGGTCCCGGAGGGTGATACCACTCGAGTCGAAGAGATACTCGCGGGCAACCCCGGCTGCGAGTTCGCACTCGAACCGACCGACGCGTGGACTGCAGAGACGTTTGCGACGCTCGCGGAGACCGATGCGGTCCGTGTCCTCGACCTGAACGGCCAGCCCGAGGGGTCCGACGACGGCCGCCCCCGGATTCCACGCTCTATCAACGGGTCTTCGAGACGTTCCCCGACGCCGTCGTGGCAGACCCTGCCGTCTCCGACGCCGTTCGCGACCTGCTTGCGGCGAATGCGGATCGCCTCTCGTGGGGCGCGCCGATCAGGAGCGTGGCCGACCTTCGTGACGTGCCGTTCGAACCGCGGTGGTGTTCGATTGCCCCATCGCGGTTCGGGACCGTCCGGTCACTCCTCGATACGATCGAGTACTGTGAGAACCAGGACATCAGTATCTACGGGGAGGGCCAGTGTGAACTCTGTGTCGGGCGTGGGCATATCCAACTGCTCGCGTCACTGTTCTCCCCCGGCGGACCGAACGATGTCGCCCCGCGAGCATATAACAAACCGGTGCTCAGAGGGGACCTGCCATCGAGCCCGCTCGAGCCGCCCGAGGATCCGACCGGGATGGAGTGGGCAAAATTGGAATTCGAGTAACATGGAATCGGAGTATCGGCGTCGACTGTGTTGGCTTCCGCTACTGCGGCGTGAATCGCCATAGTCACATCTTGCTCACGTTCCCAATCACTCAGGAACACATTGCCGAATTCGTCCCACAGCGGAGTATTTACCTAAGATATACTTTGTCACACTGTGTACACTATAGTAATATGGTCTCCAGAGTAACCGAGTCAGTCTGGCAGTTCGACCTTCGTGGCGTCAACGCCTATCTGGTCGACGACGACGTTTTGACGCTCGTCGACGCCGGCACACCGTTCGACGAAGACACCCTCCGAACGGGAATCGCCGAGGTTGGGTACGCTGTCAGCGATATCGAACGTGTGTTGGTAACCCACTACGATCTCGATCACGTCGGCACGCTCGCCGCGCTGGAGCCTGCACTCGACGCGCCAGTCTACGTGGGCGAGTTCGATGGCGGTGTCCTGACCGGAAACCGCTCACCACCGTTCACCAACCACAAAGGTGCTCTCCAGCGAGCTATCGGCTTCCTCGTGACTGAGCCATCTCTGGACATCTATACCGTCGAAGACGGCGATCAGATCGGGTCGTTCACCGCGTACCACACGCCCGGACATACGCCGGGGCACTTCTCGTACGTGAGCGAGCGGCGGGATGTTGCGTTCCTCGGCGACCTGGTCACGGAATCGGATGGGGAGTTGGAATCGTCCCCCTGGGTAATGAGCTACGACACGGACGAGGTGCGCGAGAGTATCAAATCACTCGTCGAACGAGCACCCGGTTTCGAGGTTGCCTGTATGGGCCACGGGACACCGCTCACGTTGGGCGGGAGCGATGCGCTTCGGTCGCTGGTACGTACGAAACCCACCGTGGCTGGCAGACCGTGATGGTGGCCTGAGACGCAGATTCTGGATCTTACCGCGAAGAGAGATCAGTCCTCAGACATCACCTGCGTCGGTGGCTCCGGTGCAGGTGACGGGGGTTCGTGCGTGCCGAAGTCGGGATGGGTTTCTTCCATCCAGATGTACACGATAGCACCCGAGAGGAACATCAGGATTGCAGTCATGTAGAACGCAGCCTCGATGGTGACGAACTGCATCGCGAGGCCGATCAGGACTGCGCCGACTGCATAGCCCGAGTCACGCCACATCCGGTAGACGCCCATGCCGGCGGAGCGCCACGTCGGGTGGGCGGCATCGCTCGGCACGGTCATCAGGTTGGGATACAGCAACGCCATCCCTGCCCGGAGGCCGCCGCCAGAACGGCCCACGGAAGGTAGCCCTTGACGAGCACCATCCCGAGCACGCCGCCTCCAGCCAGGAACATCCCGACGATAACGGGGGGACGACGACCGATGCGGTCTGCGAGTCCCCCAGTTGCGATCTGCAGGAAGTACATCGCGCTGTGGACGCCGACCACGACGCCGACCGCCGCGATCCCGAGCCCTTGACTGGTCAGGTACAGCGGGACAGCGATCCAGAAGAGCGTGTCGACGAAGTTCTCGATGTGGCCGGCCTGTGCCGCGGCGAACAGCGTCCGATCGCCGTAGGTCGCGCGCTTGAGTACGGCCATGAACGGCAGGTTCGCATCCTGATGGTCGTCGTCACCTTCTGCCTGTGCGAACTGGAGCGTTTCCTTGATCAGGAAGATCGAGATGAGAAACGCCAGCACGACCACGGCAGCCAGGAAGTAGAACGGTTCGGGTCGGAGACTGGTCTGGCCGGCGATGACGCCCGTGATCCAGGCACCGACTGCGACACCGCTGTAGCCGAACGCCTCGTCGATACCGACCGCGAGACCGCGCTGGTCAGGTCCGGCGAGGTCGATCTTGGCGTTGATCGCCATACTCCAGGTTAGCGCCTGATTGATGCCGAGCAGAATGTTCCCGACGGTGATCCAGCCCCAGCAGGCGCGAAGATCAGAATAAGCGGGAGCGGTAGTGCCGTCGCCCAGCCGAGTACGAGGACGGGCTTGCGGCCGTACTCCTCGCCCCATTTGCCTGCGTAGAGGTTGAGGATCGATTTTACGATCCCGAACGAGACGACGAAGGACCCGATAACGAACAGTGACTCGACGCCGAGAACGTCTCGACCGAGGACGGGGACAACAGCGCGCTCGGACCCGATCGTCAGCCCGGTGGCAAAAACCAGCAGGACGTGGAGCGAGAACTGTCCGAGATGCTCGCGGATTCCCTGTTTGAGCTCAGTTGTCGTACTCATGGATTACTCGGCAGCGCAGTTGTTTGGACCCATCTCCAGGTCGGCCAGTTCGTCGGCAGGAACTGATTCCTGTCCGACGTTCGTTCGCTTGACACGCTCGAAATTCGGTGGATGCTCCGGAACGTCGGCAGCAAGCGTCTCGACGAACTCCTCGCGGTCACGTCCGAGATCAGCGTTCTGCGCTCTCACCTCGCCCAGCGTTGCCATCGCTGGCGGTTCGGGGGAGCCGGGATCGTGTGCCGGCAAGACGACGGTATCGTCCGACCGGTCCAGCAAGCGCTGGAGGCTCTCGTACAGCGTCCCGGCGTTCTCTTCGAGGCCGGAATCCTCAATCCCGGCTTCGACGCCGAGTTCGACGCGCCCCACGCTCTCGTGAAAGAGCGTATCGCCAGTGATCAGAGCCGCACCGTCGATATCGAAGGAGACGCTCCCTTCGCTGTGTCCGGGCGTATGGATTACGTCGATTTCCAGATCGCCGACCGTCACGGTCTGGCCGTCCTCGATCGGGGTCGCATCGATAGCAAGCGCGTCTTTCGGATGGAGATAGTACGGAACGCCGTGTCGCTTGGCGAGGTCCGTAGCCCCGGAGACGTGATCAGCATGGGCGTGCGTGTCCAAGACACCGATCAGTTCGGCGTCGTGGTCGTCGAGGATCGCCTCGTATTCGTCGAGGTAGTGGGACAGATCGAAGACGAGGGCGGCTCCGTCAGAGATGAGAACGTGTGAGAGACAGCCCTTGCCCGGCCGGGCGACCTGCACTACCGTGGCATCGAGTTCGGTTGGAACGTCTGCATGCCGGTGGACGCGACTCCAGCCGTTCATTCCGTCAGTGAGCGTAATGGCACTGTAATCCATCTCCCGAAGTACGTCCGTCGCGGTCTGTGATACAACGCCCGCAGCACAGACGGTGACGATATCCCTGTCTCGGGGGAGATCTGACAGCGCGTCCTTCGCCGAGTCGGGGTCGGCAGTGAGTGAGTCGTAGACATCGATGTTGCGGCTGTCCGGAATGTGCCACTCGTCGAAATCTGCTTCGTGGCGAACGTCGAGGACCACTACGTCGTCGCCGTCTGTTCGCAAACGCTCGCTGAGTCGATTGGGGTTGATCTCTGGCATCAGTGCTCAGTTATACACGGGGTATCAGGATATGGGTCCTGCCGGACATGACCGGTACCCTTAATATTTTCAAACCCCTTTTCTCCCGTATGAGCCTGTACGAGGCCTCGTTCCGAGTCAAACACGAATGTCCGTATCGAGAGATCTCGGAACAGTACCCGGACCTGACGATCCGGGAGTGGTATCTGAGTGACTGTCAGGTGATCGAGATCACCGCGCCGGAATCCCCACCCGACGAACTACTCACAGAGATCGAGGAACTGGGGACGATCCTCCACCGCTCGAACGACGAGTCAGGTCTCCACGTCGTCACACAGTCCTGTCTTTGCTCGCTAGAAGACTCGATTATCGAACGGTTCGAGGAGTTTAACAGCCTCTATCAGCCACCGACGATCCATCGACAGGGCTGGGAACACTACACGGTCATCGCGTTCGACGAGGCCGACGTTCGAGCCCTCCTGCAGAATCTAGAGAACGACAGGGACATCGAAGTGCTCTCGAAGATCGCTATTTCGGAACAACAGATCCCACACAGCATGTTGGCGCCCGTCGATCAGTTGTTCGAGGAGGTAACTGATCGGCAGATGGCGGCGCTTCGACTTGCGCTCGAAAGCGGCTACTACGAGCAACCACGGAAGACGTCGCTCCGTGATCTGGCCGATCAGACGGCCGTCGCTCGGTCGACATACGAAGAACACCTCCGGAAGGCGGAAAACAAGCTCCTCACGAACGCCGGGAAGTTCCTACGATTGGTGACTGCGACGTCCTCGACAGATCCGTTAGACGTCGATAAGACGAGGCAGGCAGAGCACGTCGCCGACTGAATCGGCATCTGCCCAGGGCAGTAGGCCCTCGAATCGACTACTGGCCGTACTACCCGTGGAAAGAACTCACCTCTATCGGATCCGGCCCCTTGGGGCTACCCAATACGGGGTCAAGCGAGAGATTCGACCCGGCATGTGCTACGGTTGTCCGTCTGAGGACGGGTGCCACGTAATGCCGATTCGATGGACCGAAAACGGGTACGCACCACACTCGGGGCACACCATTCGTTTTTCATCGCGATCGAACACGCGATCGCGCATAGTGTGACGGAGTCCACAGGACTCGCATTCGAGTTCGACGGGCATTTCGAAGTCCTACTCGGTCCAGCGGTATAATGTCCTCCTGAGCGGGTCGAATCTCGGATTGGGATTCGTGTCGCCAATTCCGGTGGTCTGACCGACTGTTCACAGCGAGGGCGTCGAGATGAGGAGTATTTGCCGATCAGATGCCACTGGCAAAAACAGGGCGACCGACGGGAGAGTTATCATACGTGGCACTCACAGACGATACGATGTCTGACCTGCGAACACACGACGCGCCTGCTTCAGGCGAAGTCGACGATTCGGACTGCTGGAAGGGCGTCGATCTGGTCTCAGAATCCAGGGTTGGTGATTCCGGATCGGTAGCAGACGCTCCCGCCAGAGAGTTGCCGAGGAATAGACTCGGGCGTGATATCGTATGACCTCCTGGGACGAGCGGTTCCGGAAAGGATCCTATCCGACGGATCCGGATCCCTCGCCGACGCTACGTCGGTATCTCGATAGCTGTCCGGACGGTCGAGCGCTCGATATCGCGACAGGCACCGGTCGGAACGCGGTCTTCCTCGCGTCGGAGGGCTATCGGGTCGATGCGATCGATCAGTCGAAAGAAGGACTGCAGATCGCCCGGGAAAACGCCCGTGAGCGCGGCATCGCGGACCGGATCAACTGGATCCAGGCCGATGCCACGCGGTACGAGTTCCAGCCAGCGACGTACGACCTCGTCACGATCAGTTTCTACAGGGCTATCGATCGCTTCCCGGACATCAAGGAGGCGCTTGCTCCCGGTGGCGTGCTGTTCGTCCAGCACCACCTCAGGACGGACGACCCGGTCGACCGTGGCTCGTCCAGTGATCGCTACCGGTTCGGTGCAAACGAACTGCTGCACGCGTGTCTCGATCTGACGGTTCTCCACTACGCGGAGCGAACCGAGGTCGACGATGACGACCGCCGCAACGCCATCGCCGAGATCATCGCCCGGAACAGTTCGGGCCAGAGCCAATCGTATCCACAGGTCCAGCGCTGACAGCCAGTCGTCGAGGCGGAGCACGTCTCCCGGGGAACTAGAACTCCTCGACGTGGGGGCGTAGATCCAGTTCGAGAGTCCACGCACTGCGGTCCTGTTCGACCAGATGCCAGTAACTCTCGGCGATGGCATCCGGGTCGAGGAACTCCTCCTCGTCGCGTGTGCCGGTGCCGTCCGGGGGAGTATCTGGCCGTCGAGGACCACATGAGCGACGTGAATGCCCTCCGGACCGAGTTCTCTGGCCATCGACTCGGCCATTCCGCGACAGGCGAACTTTGCCGCCGAGAAACCGACGGCGTTCTCCCGGCCTCGGACTGACGTGGTCGCCCCCGTGAAAACGATCGTGCCGTCCCCATCTGTCGACCGCATGTCCGCGACGGCTTCCTGTGAGCAGTGCAGTGCTGCGCGAGGGCCGACATCGAGCGCTCGCTGGAACTCGCGGTCGGACACGTCGGTAATCCCTTTCCAGGAGGCTGAACTGGCGTGATTAACGAGGACGTCGACGGGGCCGAACGCCTCCCGACATTCGGTGAATGCTTGCTCGATATCACTTGGCTGGGCCAGATCACAGTGAACGGCGATAGCGTCGCCTGCTGCCCCCTGTAACTCGGTTGCCAGCGATTCGAGATAGTCTGTACTCCGGCCGAGTAGGCCGACTGCCAGTCCCTCGGAGGCGAACCGTCGCGCGATCGATTCTCCAAGCCCAGGGCCGACGCCGGCGATGACAGCGGTACGGGCCATACTTTCGTAGACGTAGGGGAAATCAAAAGATGCTCGGTATTTACCGGTGTGATTGACGGCGAAGCGAATCATCAATTCAGTCGGCTTTGTCGAAATCCTCAGCAGATACCACATTCAGACCCATGGTGCGGTCAATACAGATGGGCAACGTAGTGCCGATGTCGTTGATCTGCTCCGAGTTTGGAAAGAAACGCGTGTCAAGATACAGAGGCTACGTTTATCGGACTGAACTCTTTGGATGGAAGCCTTCAATGAGGATTCTCGGTGGCGTCGGAATGCAGAATCTAGAAGTTGAAGCAAGCGATTTCGGCGGATCCACAGATTGGACACTCATCTATCGTTGGGGAGACTTTCACCCCACAGTTCCGACACTCGTAGAGATCACAGCTACTGCCATCTCGTTCACCGCGTAGGATCTCGAGTACCCCCATCTTACTGGGTATACACCATCAAAACCTATATATTCCACCCCATTATTGTGATCGCTTAAAACCGGGTGAGTTGTATCTCGCCTACAGCAACCGTCCCAGTTTGACGAAACGTCACCCGTCACCTTGCAAACTATGCGCCCTGTGTTCAGCAGGACTTCCGAAATACATCGCCGATTTAGGGTTTCGACAGAGCCGACAGTGCCTGTGAGTCTGACTGATCACGTTCCTCGAAGCTCGTAGAGACGATCCGTTCATAACCACATTTAGCTGGCCGGGTCATCGAGTTCCGTCTGGAGCTCCGCGTCTCGCCCCAGTTGGACTTTCAGATCCTCGAGTTCCTGCTCGACTCTGTGATCTGTTGAGAGACGGTCCAGTTCGCGGTCGATCTCGTCGCCTTCGGCGAGTATGTCGTCGAAGGCGCCGGTCTCCTCAGTTCCTCGAGGGCGGCCGCTCGCGCTTCCATCTGCTCGGTACGTTCGGTCGCGCGTTCGATGGCGCGGTTCACGTCCGTTAGATCACCGCCGACGCCGCTGAACGACTCGGCAACGCGGGCAGAGGCCCGGGCGGCCTCGTGGCGAGCTTTCAACACCTCCTTTTGTGTTCGGAAGCCCTCTATTCGGCCGCGGAGCGCGACCTGACGTTCGACCATCTGGTCCTGCGTCGCCTGGAGACGCTCGATCTGTTCTTCCAGATCCGCAATCTGCTCGGTGGTTGTGTGCTTCTTTTCGAGCGCACGCCTGGCCAGATCGTCCCGATCCTGACGGATCGCTTCGCGGACCTGATCGTCGTGTTTCTCGACGTTCGAGCGAAGGCGAGTGCGGTGCATTTCCAGACGTTTCTTCTGGGTCGTGACTTCAGCGATTCCACGGTTGATCGCCTGTAACTCGTCGCGCAGTTGTTCATACGAGTAGTCCAGTTCAGCCTTTGGATCGGAAACTCGGTTCAACAGAGCGTTCGCCCACGACCGTATGACGAACGAGAGCCGTCCGAAGAGACTCACAGAACCCCCTCACTTTGATCGAGTTCGCGTGATCGATCTGTACCAACTGTCGACATACGAGAACTACGAGAGAGATCCGCTTAATCGTTTCAGGAGGGTAGACGAGAGCCGCGACGACTACGTCCGTCTACTTCAATTCCATATCAAGACGTTGTTCGAGATCAATATCTAGCAGGCGGGGAGTGAACGATTTGCGGCCTATATTCAGCGTGTGATAAAATATAGTATTAGAAATTAAGAGTATCTTCAATAAATAATTCGACGTATAGTGAGTAGTAATTTGCTGTTATATATCTAAAGAAAAATAATTTGAATGAGCTACTTAGTCTTGAGATGTTCACTCCTATCACGGACAATCTGTACCGTCAAGCCCACATTCGGTGATCACCAAAGGGCGAACAAGGAACGTACCGGGAGGGTCTGCGAGACGCGGGAAGTCGAGCGCGATTTTTTGACGGAGTGCCGTAACCGACCGCCGCATCGGTGAGGCGTCTTCGCCCCACTGTCGGTTCCTCGACGAACGCAGCACTCACGTCTCAGCACGGGCGACCCGAGCGGCAATACGATAATGACAAACACAGAATCAGAAGAATACGTCGCGATCATCGACCAGTACGAGGTCACCGACGAAGTGCGGGATATCGCGCTCAAGTACGACCCGCTGAACCGATCAGGGCACGAAGGCTTTCACGTCACCGACGATGGCGAACTCCACATCGACGATGCGAACGTGATGGCCGAACACAAACTCATCGAGAAGAAGATTCCCAACGATGCGATCAAAATCCTTCCGCTCCCGTCCGCGAGCGGCCAGCTCGTCCACCAGTACGGAGACAACGGGTTCCGACTGCACAACCTCCCTGCGCCCAGGGATGGGGAGGTCGTCGGACTTCTGGGCCGGAACGGGATCGGAAAGAGTACAGCCCTTCGAATCCTGGCCGGCGATTCCGTCCCTAACTTCGGCGCCGAGGAGGAACTCGACTGGGATCAGGCGGTCACATCGTTCCGCGGGACGACCCTCCAGACCCATCTCGAACGGCTTCGGGACGGGGAGATTACGACGGCCTACAAAGAGCAGCGGGTCGACACCCTCTCCGACGACGCCGGGACGGTCCGAGAACTTCTGGCTGATCGATTAGAGGATTCGGATCCACTCGTCGACGAACTCGGACTGCGACCGATCTTGGAGCGGTCCCTGGCTGATCTCTCTGGCGGCGAACGCCAGCGGGTCGCTATCGCCTCGACGCTGGCGACCGATGCAGACCTCTATCTGTTCGACGAGCCATCCTCGTTTCTCGACGTCAAGCAACGAACCACCGTCGCACGGGCGATTCACGATCACGTCCGGGAGTCCAATGCGGCGGCGCTCGTCGTCGAACACGATCTGGCTACACTGGACCTGGTCTCGGACGGGATTCACGTCCTGTACGGCGAACCAGGTAGTTTCGGCGTCGTATCTCAGCGGCTATCCGTCCGTGACGGCATCAACCAGTTTCTTGAGGGCTATCTGCAAGAGGAGAACGTCCAAATCCGACGCCGGTCGATCGAGTTCGCCCAGGCTCTCGAAAATCCGTTTTCCGATTCGGAGACCGTGCTCGACTATCCGGAACTGGAGAAGTCGTTCCCGGGGTTCTCGCTCACCGTCCACCCCGGAGAGATTCACGCAGGGGAGTCCATCGGTATCGTCGGAGAGAACGCGCTCGGGAAAACGACGTTCGTGAAACTCCTGGCCGGAAGCCTCGATGCTGACGACGGGACCGTTCCGGTTTCGCCGACTGTCTCGTACAAGCCACAGCATCTCAGCGCAGACAGTGACCAAACGGTTCGGAGCCAGTTCCAACCGATCACGGACATCCGTTCACAGGCCTTCATAACGCGGATCCGCGATCCCTTCGAAATCGAGTCGTTGTACGACCGGTCGCTCGACTCGCTCTCCGGTGGCGAACTCCAGCGAGTCGGCATCGCGCTCTGCCTCGCCCGTGAGGCGGATCTGTACCTCATCGACGAGCCATCCGCGTTTCTGGACGTTGACCGGCGGGTCTCCTCGCCGATCAGATCTCCCGATTCAGCGATCAGACGGACAAGCCCGTTCTCGTCGTCGACCACGACCTCTTCGTGATCGACCGGGTTGCCGACCGGGTTACTGTGTTCGAGGGGACGTCAGGAGAGAACGGCCGTGCAACCCCGCCACAGTCACTTAGAGACGGTATGAACGCGTTTCTCTCCTCGCTCGGCATCACCTTCCGGCGCGACGAAGGGACGGGCCGACCGCGGGTCAACAAGCCGGGGAGCCAACTCGACAGGAAGCAACAGGCCAGCGGCGAATACTACTACGAAGAGTGAGTTAGCCTCGCCGAGCAACTTCTCGGAACGGAGTTCGCGCATGGCTCGCCGTCGTGGTCGTCGATAGTATGAGCAGTCGTCATGACTGCTCACTGCGCGGATCGAACTGTCCGGTCCGAAGCCCCTCGCGTACTGGGTCGTGTTCGGCGTCGGTTGGCGGTGGTGCGGTCACCAGTACCGCCTCCAATCTGGAGTCCTCATCGGCTTTGATGCCGCGCTCCGTATCCGCTTCGACGATGACGATATCGCCCTCTTCGACATCGTGTTCGGTGTCGCCGTCGCGGACGACCCCCGACCGGACCGAACGATGACCGTCAGGTCGCTGCTCGGTGCGTGGACCGGAATGAACTGTTCCGGCTCGAAATAGCCACAGACGACCTTTTTGTGATCGCTTTGAAAGACGCCGTTTGCCGTGAACTGCTCGTCGTCGTAGGACCGTTCAGCATCGAAGTCGATTCGCGGCATCTTAGACCACCACCGAGGTCACGTATCCGCCACAGTGACATCGCCCATCGGCCGAGAGGCCGATATGATCGAACCGAGATTCGAGCCGTGAATACAGATACGCGGCGGGGTCTCCATGACGCTTGTGAGTAATTAGGTCGACACGGGTCCCCGGAACCGTTTGCTCGATGGCGTCGATAGCTTCGCTGACGACTAATCCGCGGTCGATTGCGTGTGCGGAGGACTCGAGATTTGCAACCCATGGTCGGTCGTGTACGCAACGGGTGACCGGTTCACGTCCCTCGTATCGCCTCGCTCTTTTGGACATATCTCATTGTGTTGTTACCATGCCGGGAATACTCTTTGACGAATATCTTCGCGAGTGTTTTTATAGGGCAACCAACGGCTTCAGAACGGCGAGGAACTCCTCTGTCGTCGACGGAACATCCGATAGCACGGACCCGGTGAGGGGGTGCACGTGATTTTTCAACTCTCGGAACGAAAATTTCGCCAATGGGCGAACAACCCTGTCGCCGAAAGTACTGTCCGGACTGTCAGCGGGAGGTTGCGGTAGTTGAGGGGGAATGTCCCGACTGTGGGCGACTGTTCCAGTCCGAGTGAGATACTCCTCTAGCACTGTGGCGATATACTCTGCTGGACCGCACTGATCCACCCGGTAGTTCCTGTCCGATCCATCTTCACGAAACTGCGTGGGTGTTCGTCGAAGATATACGCCTCAAACGACTCGGTTAACCGGCTCATCGCCGGTACGAATTCGAGTAACGCTTTCGCGGACCAGCGCTCCGACGTGCTCGTAGTAGTCGCGCGTGAAGGCTCCGCAGTGCGGCGAGACGATTACGTCGTCCATCTCCCATAGGGGCGAGGACTCGGGCAACGGCTCGGTCTCGAAGACGTCCAGTGCGGCCCCTGCGATAGATCCGTCTTCGAGCGCCGTCACGAGTGCATTTTGATCGACGACACTGCCACGAGCTACATTGACGAGATACGCGTCCTCGCGCATTGCTTCGAAGGTGTCACGACCAACCATCCGACGGGTCTGCTCCGTGAGCGGAACGGCCAGAACGACAAACCGCGCGTCCGAAACGGCCGCTTGTAGTTGATCAGGCGTGTAGACCTTCTTGACACCGGGTTCCGGTGTCGGTGTTCGCCGGACACCGATCACGTCGAGTCCGAGACCGTTCAGTCGGTCGACGATACCTCGCCCAAGCCCACCGATACCGACGACACAGGCCGTCTCGCCGCTAACCGTCCACGCTTCGTTCCAGTCGGGCTGTGACCAGTTCGCTCGTTGCTGATTCGCCACGTGTTCGTGCAGTCGTCGGGCGAGCGCGAGAAGGTAGCTCGCAACGGTCTCTCCGATCGCGTCGCCATGGATGCCCGTCGAGTTCGTAAGATAGACGTCAGCCTCCTGGAACCGATCGAGAGGAAGCGATCGACCCCCGCTTGGACCGAGTGAACCCATCCGGCGTCGAGGAACGCCTCGCGATAAGCGAGTGTCACCACACCCTGGTCTGTGGAGAGTTCGTCTATCGAATCGTCGAGGATGACAATCTCGACTGGTAGGTCGCTCAACTTCTCGCGCAGCAGTTCTGGCGGAAAGAGTACCGATACCGACCCGTCGATGCAAAGGGTCTCTAGATGCATACGCTCCCATACGCTGTCCAGCACCTAACGATTGTTCCGAACGCTGGCCACGAACTGCATGTCCCGAATCTGTTCGCCACAGGACCTACCCATCATGCCGGCGACGTCGGATACGAGATAATGGTATCCGATATCGACGTGACTGAAACGCCGCCTGGTCAAGCACGGATGGAGATTCTGGCAGCACTCCACGAGGCCGAACCGGATAACGTAGTGACGATCACTGCTGATCGAGACCCCGGCCCAGCGCTCTATCAGGCCCAGATTACGGAGGATCGATCGCTAACGTGGACATACGAGGAAGACGGACCGGACACCTGGGCTGTTACCGCTCGCCCGACCGGTGAGAGTACCGCAGAACTGACCGAGTTCGACGTCCGCGAGCTACCGCCACAGCAACGACACTCGATCCTGACCGAAACATTCTGAAAATCTCGACCCAGGCAACGGGTTCGTTCTCGTCAACGATCACGATCCGAAACCGCTGTATCACGAACTCCGTTCCATGCACGGTGAGGGTATCGACTGGGAGTATCGCAGTCGCGAGTCGGACGCCTGGAAAGTGGAGATACTCAAAACGGAGACCAGCACCAGTGGGAACGAGGCCGTGGCGGCGTCCTTCGACGTCCGCGAGATACCGAAACAGGAGCGACATCCGACCATCCATCACCGTTTCAGCAACCTTTCGGCCGGGGATATCCTGGAGCTGATCGCTCCCCACGAGCCACGACCGCTTCACAGGGAGTTCAGCCAGCAGTACGGCGAGCGGTTCGAGTGGGACGTCCGGGAGAAAGAGCATGGCCGCTGTCGTGTCTGGATCACGAAGGGGGATGCCGACACGGGAGAGTCCGAGTCCCAGGATCAACAGTCTGCGAGGAACTGACGATTACTGACGAACTCGACGTCCGGCAGTTCCCACCGGCGAAACGCCACGAACTGATCTTCGAGTCCTACGAGGCGCTACAGGACGGGGAGGGATTCGTGCTGATCAACGACCACGACCCAAAGCCGCTCTATCACCAGTTCGAGGCCGAAGCGGGTGCGGAGTTCCGCTGGGAGTACCAGAAGAAAGAACAAGGCGAGTTCAGAGTCCAGATCGGTAAATCCGACATTGGCGAATCCACAGGGACGGCAACGCCCGATTTCGAGGCCCCGTTCTAAACGGTCGGCTCTACGGAGTCTTCGTATTCTGTCCAGACATGTGGTCCAACAGAAGTGTAGTGCAGGCCGCATCCCGCGGGTCGCTCACTCCGGCACGTACTCGTCGTGGATTCGATCCATCCGTGCGGCCATAATGAAGTCCGTCTTGTGTAGCCCGTCGATTTTGTGCGTCCACATCTCGACCGTTACCTCTCCCCACTGGAGATGGATATCGGGGTGGTGCCACTCGTCTTCGGCGAGTTCACCGATTTCGTAGGTGAACTCCAGTGCGTCGCGGAAATCCTCGAACTCGTACATGCCCTCGAGATGGTGGTCGTCGACGACATCCCAGACCTCGCTGTCGATCTCTGCAACATACTCGCGGTATTCCTCCTCTGTGAGGGGTTCGTCCTCGGAGGTGCATGCTTCACAGTCCTGATCGGCAAGTGCTTCAGGCATGCCTTGTGGTATGGTATCTGTTCTAATATACACTTCCCATCCACGTAGTGCAGGTGTTCTCATCGTCTTACGAGTGGTCTAGAGTTATAGTCTATTTATATCGAAAGCGATAGATCAGACACTGCCGAGTAACCGCGCATGCAGGACGAAAAACTCGGCCGCAGCCGATGCACCGAAGCGATTATATAAACTGCATGGTGTGTCATTGCGAAGGTGGTTTACGTACAGACTCCTGAATTTTATATGTGAGTGAAACAACAGAGGGAGCAGCAGAGACCGTGGTAGAAGTTGATGAAAACAATCTCGATCTGACTGTGATGGCTGCTGTCGGTTCTGTCGCTCTGGCTCTTTACTACTATTACGTCCGAGGGAACAAACAGCGTGGAGAGTTTATCGGCCTGTGGCCCGGGACGATTCTCGGACTCGCTACCTACATCAAACTCGGCGAAATCAAAGAGTTACTCCAAGAGAGCAACGAGTGAACTGAGGGCCAGAGCCCTACGTCCGACCGCTTCTCGGACGTATCTACTCCTGTGATGAATACTCCCGGCGAGTCGTGACTGCCCGACTGAGACATGCGATTGTTGCCAAAAGTATCCTCCAAGAGAGAGGGGCGTATGTGACAGACGGCTCCACCCGCGGTCAGAAGATGTGAACGGTAGGATGAGCACCGTCCCCATCCAATAGCATATTTTGACTCCCGACCGTCTGGAACGCCCATTGAGGGGCAGGGGGTGTGGTAGGGAGTCATGGTTGTGTAGAACGTCCTGCGATATTTTTCTTTAGTATGGTGCGCCATGGTGATTATAAGGAACAGGCAGAGTACCTGCATTTTTGCGCGTGGGGTAACCCTGATTGGTATGGCTGGTCTGCCAGCAAACTATGGAATGGGCGGTAGACTGCAAACTCTACTTTCCCAACTACGGTCGAGATCCCTTCGGCCTCAGGTTGAAGCGGCTGAAAAGTCGGTGGGGTATTCCAAGCGAGCGGGATTCGGCGATGGCTATATCCTCAGGTAGAGAGAATCCGTATTTGTATGAGCTCAGACCGCGTCATCGAACTCCTCCAGAAAGCGTACGGCGACGAGATGGAGACCGTGATGAACTACCAGACGAACGCAATCGTTCTCGACGGCGTTCGCGCCGAAGAGATCAAAGAGAGCCTGCAGCAGGACATTCAGGAGGAACTGGCCCACGCCCAACAGCTCGGAAACCGTCTCAAGCAACTGGATGCGCGACCACCCAGTTCCGCGGAGTTCACCGCACGTCAGGACTCGCTACAACCACCGGAGGATTCGACCGACGTCCTCTCGGTTATCCGAGGCGTTCTAGACGCCGAAGGGGATGCTATCGAGACGTATCGCGCACTTATCAACGCCGCCAAGGACGCCGACGACCCTGTCACCGAAGACCTCGCTGTGACGGTCCTTGCAGACGAGGAGGCCCACCGGACCGAGTTCCGGGGATCTGAAAAGGAGTATCAGAACGACTGAGTCTTTTGTTCGAGAGGCGAAACACAATACTTCCGGGCCGAGCCGAACGGCGACGGACGCCTCTCGGTCACTCGGCGGCTTTCGGAGCCAGCACGACTAGCGCGGTACTGTCCTCGTCCGCGACCGGTTCGATACGCTTGTCACCGTCGAACCGAAGTATCTCGCCCGCTTTGACGCGATGAACGTCACCGTCCAGAGAGAGATCTACCGCCCCCGACAGCACCTGGAAGAGGACGTTTCGCTCGGGGTGCTCGTGTTCGGGGAGGCTCTCTCCCGCGGTCAGCGAGAGACGGACGGTTTTCGGCGATTGGCCGGGGAACACGTCGGCGTGTGGTTCGCCGTCGAGCGCGCCGATATCGGCCCGATCTACCGTCGGGTCGGCCTCGACCTTCGGGAACTGCGCGACGAACTTTGAGGGCTCCTCGCGCTCGAGAGTATATGCGTCTTCGTCGAACGCCGGCACCTCAGCGGCCATCTCGTAGTAGAGCGGCTTCGGATCGTGATCGTTGATTATCGTGAGCGTCTCGCCGGCATCGAGGCCGTCGAAAGTGGCGTGGATCCGGTCGTGTCTTTCGTTGGGCGGAATCTCTCTGACGTCGATTTCGGTCATTGTATTCTCTACTCGGTTCTCTATGTCCATGGTTCGTGTCGCGAACACGTTCGGAGTTGCCGTGTCCGAACCCACTGCTACCTACTGAGACTCGTCCGCGAACAACTGTGAGAAGAGCGTGGCAGTCACTATCCGGAGGTGTTCCGAAACGGTGGATTTTGCGAGATCTAGCTCGGCGGCTATCTCCGCTGCGGAGGCGCCCCGGGCTCGAAGTATCCCTGTTCGACCGCGATGGCGGCGACCTCCGCCTGGCGCGTCGTCACACAGGATAGATCGACTGGTACGACGTCGCAGTCATCGCCACAGTCCCGGCCAACGATCAGTTGCCGGAGTTCGGCGTTGAGTCCAACCGAGGCGAAGGCGTCGACGATGGCTTCCAGTTCCTCGTGCCCGGTTAGAACGAACGAGAGGAGTAGTTCGCCGTTTTCGATTCGCGTCTCGCGAGGTCTGACTGGTAGTGCCTCGAACACGGACGTAATCCCCCGGCAGGAACAGTCGTCGCACCCGGGGTCGTCAGAGTGGTCGCCAGTGTCGCTAGCCGGTGGGGCTTCGTTGGTGCCGCGCGTGGGTTCGTCACCGGTGACGGCTCCTTGTTCTGCGGACACGGCCGTCCGTACGCCGCCGTCGGTAGCGTGGGGCTCCGTCAAAAGGTCGTACCGGCCATGTGTCTGGCCGCCGAAATCGACGAGTTCGACCGTCTCCGGCGGGTCGGTGGGCGGATCAGTCGTGACGAACTCGACTCGCTCGTCGCTGGAATCGACGCGAAGGTCCTCTACCGTCGTCCGCTCCGATAGCGTCGCTACCGGGCAGCCATCGCAGCCGTCAACCGCCAACCGGACATGGATCCCGTCTGCCATACCAATTGGAGCATCTACGTTCTCAAGTATAGTATCGTTGTTCGTTCTCACGACATGAAAACAGTGCCAACGACATTGGCTGGGCCAGCGCATGATGGTAGGTGGTGTTTTTGATGTTACGGACGGGTCGCTCGCGCGAACCACGTCTCGGGGTTCTGTCGTCTGACCTGAAAGCTTGGCAGCGACTCCGTCTCGGCGAGTTCGAGCAGGAAGCCACGGACTGGCGAGGGATCGCGGTCGCTGACGAGGAAACACTCCTCGCCGGCGTCGAGCGCCTCGAAGCGCTCCTGCACTCGCTCCTTTCTGGTGTCGGGGTCGAGGCCACGGAGGTCGACGGCCCCCTCGGGCGGGTCGACCGTCCAGACGTCCTCGTAGCGCTTCTCGACGGCGGCGGCGAGGTCGGTCCCGTACTCGGGAACCCCGTTGGGGGTTGGCTCGGGCGTCGTCTGCATCTCCGGAGTGAACGGGAACTCGGCGAGCACCGGCACGTCGAGCGCCGCTATCGGATCGTCGCCGCCGAAGAGGTCGTGGGCGGTGCCGCAGTCGTCACAGACGAACTCGCCCATGTTCGAGACGACGCCGAGCACCGGCACCTCGTTCTCCTCGAACAGTTCGAGCGCGCGACCAGTGTCCGAGACGGCCGCGTGAAACGGCGTCGTGACGAGGACGACGCCGTCGACGGGCACCTCCTGAAGCGTCGTCAGGGCGACGTCGCCAGTTCCAGGGGGCATGTCGACCACGACGGTATCCGGATCGCTCCACGCGGTCTCCTCGAAGAGATCCGAGAGCGCGTCGTGGGCCATCGCGCCGCGCCAGGCGAGGGGGCCGCCGTCGGAGAGCAACGCCATGCTCATCACTTCGAGTCCGTCCATGTCGACCGGTACCGGGTTGCCGTCGTCGTCGCTGTACACCGGCCCGCTCGCTTCGAGGACCTCCGGCACGTTCGGCCCGTAGATGTCGGCATCGAAGAGGCCGACCGAGTCGGACTCGCTGGCGAGTGCACACGCAAGCGTCGTTGCGACTGTCGTCTTCCCGACGCCGCCCTTGGCGCTTGCGACTGCGATGACGCGGTCCGCCGTCTCGATGCCGGACCTCCGGCCGTCGAGATCCGGGCTTGGATCGATCTGTTCGACGCGGGCGTTCTCGACACCCTCGACGTCTGAGGCTGCCCGGACCATGGTTGCGGAGGCCTGCTCGGCGGCCTCTGGGGGAACTCCCGCAGATCCGCCTCTATCGTGACGCGCCGACCGTCGAGTTCGATGTTCTCGACGACGCCGGCATCGAACAGGGTCATGTCGGTCTCCGGATCGCGAACGCGCTTGAGTGCCGCCTCTACCGCCGCCGTCGAGAGCGTCTGGCCTGCTGTAGATTCACCACCGTCGTCGGTGGCGGTCGGTGCGTCGGCATCCGATGGATCGACAGTGTTCTCGGTCATTATAGATCGGGTTGTCGGTTGAGCGTGCTCTCTCCGGGGAGGTCCGCACTGGAGTTCTCGGTGCCCCCGCTGAACTGGCGACGGAACTTTCCGGAGTCGGCCTCCAGTGCACGCGCCGCGGTGCTGCGGACCACCTGCCGCTCCTCGTCATCGCTCGCGACCGCTTCGAGGCGTTCGGTCGCTCGGTCGTCCTTGACGCCGGCGAGGAGGTGGACCGCCCACTCGCGGAGGCGCTCGCTCTCGGCCGCCGAGTGCTCCAGGAGCACGGGAAGCAGGGCCTCGCCGCGGAGTTTGAACAGCGAGACCATCGCGTTTCTGATGACGGCGTGATGGTCGTCGTCCAGTGCGGCTTCGATTGCGTCGGCGTAGGCAACGCGGTCGGTCCGGTCGAGCGCGACGACGGCCTCTGCGCGCACCCACGGATCGTCATCGTCAAGCGTTGCAACCGCGGCTTCGCCGGCCCGCTCGCCGCCCAGTTGGCCGAGCGCTTCGACCGCGAACTGCCGGACGTCCTCGTCACCGTCGCCAAGGCCGTTCTGAACGAGCGCGGTGATGACTGCCTCGGTAGGTCGTTCGTCAGCGAGCGCGAGGGCGGCCCGGCGGCGTTCGACGGCATCGCCCTCGGCGAGTGTTTCGATCTTGGCGGCGGCATCGTCGCTCGCCATCGGCCCGACGTCGGTCGCCTGGAGTTCTCGCGGAGTCGCTTCTCCAATCGTGACGTCGCGGCTCACCTCGATATCTTCGAGACCGTCGGCGTCCTCGCCGAAGCCGGGGCTCTCCTCGGGGTGGACGCGCGGGTCGGTGGGTCCGTCGGTCGCCTCGTCAGCATCTCTCATCAGTCACTCACCCCCGAGAGTGTCGCCCGCTGGTCCGTCTTCCCGAGAACGGACCCCACGTCGATGCAGGCGAGTGTCGCACCGAGACAGACGGCCATCGCGGCCGCTGGCGACGCCGGGACGCCCGCCACGAGCAGGAGGGCCGCACCGACGACGAGTGCGTAGTCGCCGTCCCGGAGTCCGGCCACGGCGGCCGCCACCCCGCCGAAGACTGCCGTCGCGGCGAGCAGGTGTGGCCCGCCGACGACGCCGAACGCGATCAGCAGGGCGCTCCCCGTAATGAACGGCGCACTGGTACTCACGGCGAGCACCGCGACGAGGCCGGCCACGCCCGCCACGAGTGCGACCGGATCGCTCCCTGTGCGAACGACGAGCAGTGTCAGTGCCACCAGAAAGAGGGCCGACCCCGTCCCGCGGTAGCCTGCATCGAGGACCCCCGTCGTCGAGGCAAGCGAAAGCCCGATGGCGGCGAGAAACGCGATTCCGAGGGCACGGCGTCTGAACTCGTCGTACGTCGACGGCTTGCCGAGTCCCGGGCCGAGCGCGACCGCCGCGCCACCCGTGATCGCAACGACTGCCGGGACCGCCGCGGCGTTCGAAAGGGTCGCGAGCATGCCGAACACGCCGGCGAACAGGAAGCCGATACGGACGCCGGGACGAGTGCTCGCGAGTGCGACTGCGACGAGCGCCAGCGCGACGAGGGCCGCTGCCCCCGTGCCCACCGTCGAGAGCAGACGAGTAGAGACGTTGGCCGGGTCGACCGGGACGTTGTAGAGCACGTGTAGCCCGGTCGTGGCCGCGACTGCAAGCGTCGCAAGCGCGCTGAGTGCGAGCAGTCGCACGCCGAGAGGACGGCCACGGATCAGTCCGGTCCTGGTTGTCGTACCGTCGCCGTCTCTGTCGACATCTGCCGTGGGAGAACTCACGAGTTCCCACCCGCGTTCGAACCGGTCTGCTGGACGTGCTCTCGCTCGCTACCGGCACCGACGTCGAGCCGTGTTGCGAGATCCTCGACGTCCGCGGTGATGAACTCGTCGAGGAATCGGGCGAACCGACCGTAGAACCCGGTCCCCGGTTCGTCGTCGATCCGTTCGCGAAGCCCGGAGACGAGAATCGTGAGGTGGCGGTCGTGGAAGTCGAGTCGAGCGCGGTTCACGTTGGGGTCGTCGCCACGCTTGCCGATGGCGTCGTTTGCGGCGGCCACCCGACAGAGGTAGCCCACAAATTCGAGTTCCAGCCGGATGTGATCGTGGTGACGGCGCTCCTCGCCGCCGATCTCGCAGCCGAAGAACTCGTAGGCGCGGGCCAGATCGAGGTTCACGTCGTTCCAGGAGACGTCCGACCGGTAGGTCGATTCGTACAGCGAGACCGGCGGCCCCTGACTGTCGATCGTCCCATCCGTCCCGTCGATCACCTCCGAGTAGCCGACGACGAATAGATCGTTGTAGCGGGCCGCGAGCGTATCCCGGTCGTCCTCGACGGTGAGGTCGGGAGCCTCGATGTCGAGTCCGGCCTGGTCGACGAGCGAGGCCACGGCCGAATCGATCGAACCGTCCGCCAGGGCGGCGTATAGTTCCGGGTCCGGATCGGAAAGCGCTCGGGCGGCGAGCGCGTACACTGATCCACGCGCTCCGGTCGCGGTGTCAGCGCCTCGGTGTCGATATCGACAGCGGGACGGGAGCTATCACGGTCCGGAGTCGGTTCGGACATGCTCAGTCACCCCGCGTTCGTCTGACGCCCTCGATCGTTACGAGCGTCGTGAGGACGATGGCGAGTCCCGCCACTGTCCAGAGGATCGTCTCGTACGGTGCGGCGCTCGTGTCGGGTTCGAGCGCAAGATAGTACCATTCAGTCGTTGCCTTCTGTCCGGACCGTTCGGCGTTCGATCCCTCCCAGACCGCAAAGGCGACGTCCATCTCGTTGGTCGCAGTGGCGTCTGCCACGTTCTCGCCATCGGCGGCGAGCGGTCGCGTGAACACGACGTTCCACCGGCCGTCCTCGTGGGTCGCGGCGGTCTCAAGGGTCGTCTCCTCTATCTCGGTCGTGGTGCCAGCCCCGCCGGCGAGAAGCGCCTCGGAGGTATTGTCCCCGGACCAGTACCAGACGTTCACAGGATTACTGGTCGAACCCATCGCGATCGGCGGTCGGTCGGTCCCGTTCGCCGGTAGCTGTACGGCGGCGGCGTCCGCGAACTCGTTGAGGGATTCAGTCGACCGATTCTCGCTCGTATCGCCCCAGGAGAGCCTGATGTACAGTTGATCGCTCGTGCGTGCCGCCTCGACGCGCGCGCCCTCGATGGCGGTGTCGTCGCCCCCGGTACGGCCGCGCCAGCACTACTCATCGGGACGCTCGCGGCCGGCACTTCCTCCCAGGCGTCCCCGGTCGGTTCGGCCAGATCGGCCGGATCACCCTGCTGATCGACTGGAATCTCGTAGGCTGGGCGCGCGTCGACGAGCATCGGGAATGCCACGGCCGACGTCGCGATAGCAAGCGCGAGCACGGCGGCAAGCACGAGTTCCCGTGTCCCGAGGCGAGCGAGCCCAGACTCCTCAGTCGTCATCGGCGAACACCTCCAGGCGGTACTGATCGTCGTTGTTGACGGTCGTAAGTAGGTTCATGAGTTCACTCTCCTCGCCGCGTCTGACACGGTCGCGCTCGCGGCTGATCGTGTTCAGCGCTTCGTTGACCTGCGACCCGAACAGTTCTTCGAGGTAGTCCCGCGGGATGCGCTCGGCATCGACCGTCTCCCCGCTCTCGGACGTCTGCGGGGGCGCGAACGGCGGGATGTAGTAGACGTTCGGCTCGGTCCGGTACTCCGGATGCAGGCGGACGGCGACCTCGTACTCGTTGACGAGTTTGTGGATTGGCCCCTCTTCGTCGTCGAGGAAGCCGACGTGACGAAGCTGTGGCGGGCAGTCCTCGGCACACGATGGCGGTCGAACTTCGCCCTCGGGACCCTCGCCCTCGATGCGCGGGTAACAAAAGATACACTTCTCGCTGGTCTTCGTCTGGGCGTTGTAGTACACCTTCTTGTAGGGACACCCCTCGACGCAGTAGCGGTAGCCCCGACAGCGGTCCTGATCGACGAGGACGATACCGTCCTCCTCGCGCTTGTAGATGGCCGAGCGCGGGCAGGCCTCCACGCAGGAGGGGTGGGTACAGTGGTTGCAGATCCGGGGGAGATAGAAGTAATAGGAGTTCGGGTACTCGCCCGCCCCCTCGTCCTCGTCCCAGTTCGGGCCCCAGTCCGCGTTTTCGAGGGGACGAAGCGGCTCGTCGCTGCCCTCGTACATGATCGCCTCATGGTTGAACTCCCACGCCCGACCGTAGTCCTCCTGATCGGGCAACTCGCCGGGTGTGCGTTCTTCACCCTCCTCGTCCCAGCCACCGCCGAGTTCCTCCCAGTCCCGCGGATAGCCGGCACCGGGCTTGGTCTCCACGTTGTTCCAGTACATGTACTCGCGGCCGCCGGATTCGGTCCAGTTGGTCTTGCACGCGATTGTACACGTCTGACAGCCGATACACTTGTTCAGGTCCATCACCATCGCAACCTGGTGGTCGATGCCGTCGGCCAGGTCGACGCCGGTGTCATCGGACTGGCTCATCAGTCGTCACCCCCGAGTAATCCCGTGATCCCATCGAGGACGCCGCTGCCGTCGACCGACTCCTGGCTCTCGGCGCTCTCGACTTTCTCGACTTCGATGCGAACGTCGCTGTTCACACCGGTCGGTCCCCAGTAGTTCGGGAAGAAGTGCAGGTGCTCGCCCGTGTCCTCGGGATACTGGACCAGCTGTGTCGGCTTCATGTACATCGGAACGAGCGAGTTGAAGTTGTTCCGGTCGGGGTACTGGAACCGCTCCCAGCTAAAGAAGTGCCGGACAGTCCCGGGTTCGCCGCTCGGATACAGCTTCGCCTGTACCTCGACGGAGTCGAGGTCGTTGTACACGCGAACCATATCGCCGTCCTCGATGCCGCGTTCTTCGGCGTCGTCGGGGTTCAGGAAGACGGTCGGCTCCCCACGCTGTAGGCGAAGCATCTTGGTGTCGTCACGCCAGGTCGAGTGGATCGACCACCGACTGTGTGGTGTGTTGTAGCCGAGCGGGTACTCCGATTTCTCCTGAAGCACCGGCCCTTCCTTGTGGGTCGGCAGGGCTTCGTCGAGTTCGAGGAACCAGTCGTGGTCGATGTAGTACTGCTGGCGGCCCGTGAACGTCGGCCATGGGTTCTTGTCCTGTACGTAGTCCTGCCACGGGGTGTACGCCTCGCCGTCCTCGATATCCGAGGTCCAATGGTCGCCCGCTTCGAGAAGCCGCTGGGGCTGTTCGTCGATGTCGTCGAACGTTATCTGTTCCTCGGTGTCCTCGGGGTTCGACTCCTCGGAGTGTTCGAGGATGAACTCCGCGGCGGCTCGGTCCTCTTCGAGCCCGCCCGGTTCCTCGTCGAGCCAGTCGCGGACGTAGTCGTCGTGGACCGACTGCAGATCGATATCCCGGTCGAACTTCCTGTCTCCGATGGGCTCGATCCCCCGCTCTTCGGCGAGTTCCTGGATCTTCGCGGCGATTTCGCGGAAGATCTGCCAGTCGGTCTTTGACTCGCCCAGCGGCTCGACGGCGGGCGTGAACGGATGCACGTACGAGTGCATATCCGTGACCGAGAGGTCGTGTTTCTCGTAGTGGCTCGCCGTCGGCAGGACGATATCGCTGTTGAGCGCGGTCGAGTCCATCCGGAAGTTGATGTCGACGACGAGATCCAGTTTCGGCCAGAGTTCTTCTTCGACAGCAATGTTACCCTTGGCCTGATTGAAGAAGTTCCCTCGCCAGATGAACATCATCCGGGGATCAGGACGGGTGCCGGTATCCCGCTCACTCGGGTAGAGTGGCATCCAGCCCTCGTCGATAGAGTGCTGAATCTTCTCGGCGGTGTCGGGGTCCGTGTTCTCCATGATGCCGGAGTGGTAGTACGTCCAGAGGGTCGTCGGGACGCCCCGGACGCTCCCGGTTGGGAAGGAGAGCGATTTCCAGCCGTTGAACGTCCAGATCTTCTCCTGGCCGACGTAGTGGTCGAGACCAGTTCCCTGTCGGCCGAGGTTCCCCGTCAGCGTGACGAGCAACTGGATCGCGCGGTTCCCCAGATCGTTGTGGTACCAGTCGTTGACCCCCTTCCCGTGGATGATCTTCGCGCGGTCGACCGCGGCGAACTCGCGGGCGATCTTCTGGTGGGTCTCGACGCCGACGCCCGTGATCTCGTTGACCTGCTCGGGCGTGTACTCCGAGAGTTCCTCGCGGAGGTTGAGCCAGACCGAGCGCGTCTCGACGGTGCCGTCGGTTGTCGAGACGTCGCGCTCGACGGCGAGATCCGGATCGAAGTCGAGTTCGATGCTCACAGAGTGGTCGTGCTGACCGTCCCGCTCGCCGAGAGACCCCGGTGCAGTCTGGAGAGTGCCGTCCGCGGCCTGCATGACGAACACCTTCTCCGGTCGGTCGGCGTCGACGTCCAGCCCGGGCACCTCGCTTGCGCGAAGGAACTTCCCGGTGTCCTCCCGGACGAGCAGGGGCATATCCGTCTGCTCTTTGAGATGGGCCTCGTCGTACAGTCCCTCGTCGACGATGGTGCGGGCCATTCCGAGCGCGAGCGCGGTGTCGCTGCCAGGTTCGGGGCCGATCCATTCGTCGCAGTGGATCGCCGTCTGGCTGTAGTCGGTGAAGATGCCGACGCGTTTCGCGCCGTCGTAGCCCGCTTCGAGGAAGTACTTCGCGTCGGGGATCCGGGTGACGTTGATGTTCGACCCCCACGCGATGATGTAGTCGGCGTTGTACCAGTCCGCGCTCTCGGCGTTGTCGGTCTGGGTACCCCACGTGATCGGCTGGCCCGGCGGCAGATCCGAGTACCAGTCGTAAAACGAGTGGCTGACGCCGCCAAGGAGGTTCACGAGGCGACTGCCGGAGGCAAAGGAGACTGGACTCATCGCGGGAATCGGCGTGAACCCGCTGATAGCGTCGTACTCCTCGTCCTGAACGGTGTCGATGACCTCCTCCGCTATCTCGGTGAGCGCTTCGTCCCATGAGATCCGTTTCCACTGCCCGTTCCCCCGCTCTCCGACGCTTTTCAGGGGATGCGTAACGCGCTGGTCGGCGTTCACGTAGTCGCTGAAACACGCGCCTTTCTGACAGCCCCGGGGGTTCGGGTCGGGGAGCGACTCGTCGAAGCGCGGGTAGTCACCGGCCTGTTCCTCGCGCCACACCTGCCCGTTTCGCGTGTACACCTGCCACGAGCAACTGCCAGTGCAGTTGACGCTGTGCGTGGACCGGGCCTTGCTGTCCCAGTCCCACTCCTCGCGGTAGAGGTCCTCCCAGTCGCGATACGGGTAGTTGCCGATCGGATCGTCGACGACGTCGAGACCGTCCATCTGCAGGAGGTCGTCGGCGATGCCGAGGCCGGTTGCGCCGACGACGGTGGCTGCGCCGGCTCCCTTGAGGAAGTCACGGCGGGCGGTATCGAGGCCGTCAGTTGCTTGTTCGTCAGTAGGGTCGGTTGAGTCAGTCATTGTTTGTCAATAAGTACAGTTACGAGGCCAGAGATGAGGCCGAGCAGCACAAGCACGAGACCGGCAAGCGTCGTGATGCCCGTATGGAATCCGACGGAGATCAGCGCCAGGCCGGTTAGTTTCGTCAGCCGGTCCACCCAGCGGTAGCGACGCGGGGTCAGTGCGGGCCCGCGGGTAGCGGTCGCGTCAGTCATCGCTCGCCACCTCGCTATCGTCGGCTACACCCTCGTTGGGGCGCTCCGGTCGGTCGCCTGCTGCGCTCTTCTCGTTGCCCGGCGGTTCCTCGTCCTCCCATCCACCGAGGACGGCGTAGGTGATGGCGCCCGATAGGGTCGGAACGAGAACGAGTGCTCCGATCAGGAACGATCTGAGCGCGGCGGTCGACGTGCCGAGTACCTCGGCGAGGATCACGTCCATCCCGGCAACCGATGCGACCATGATGAACGTGATGGCGGCGATGCCGACGGCAGTGGGGAACGGGTGGTTGAGCGGGTTCCGGCTGAAGTGCTCCGGCTCGTCCGTCCGGTCGATAAAGGGCCAGACGACGACGAGCGCGAACACGATACCGGGCACCAGAAGCCCGCCGATGAACTCCGAACTGAAGTGGACGCCCAGCAGGTCGAAACTCAGCCAGGAGGGGACGAGTTTGAGGAAGCCGTACCCCCACATCAGGAACCAGTCCGGCATGATGAGCGAGGGCGTCGCCGCCGGATCGTTGGGGCCATACTCTGCGATGTTGTGCACGGGTAGCAGACCGGCCAGTAACGAGAGGAACGCCATCGTGACGAAGAACACCATCGCGCTCACGGCGGCCTGGTTCGGAAACGCAGGCAGACCGATCACGATGCTGTCGTCGTCCTTGTCGACGGTCTCGACGCCGCCGTCGGTTGCCTCGACCGATGGGCTCTCCGAACTGGCGTCCGCCGGCATCGGCCCGACGACGTCCTCGTCACGGACGCCCTCGGTGTGTTTCTGCCGGATGAGAATGAACATGTGCACGGCGATCAGGGCCGCGATGGCCGCCGGGATGACGAAGACGTGCAGGAAGTACAGCCGCGGTATCGTCGCGCTGGTCGGGAACGATCCGCCGAAGATGATGCTCGCGATGGGATCGCCAAGGATCGGGATCGAACTCGCCACGTTGTAGCCGATGCCGACGGCGGTGCTCGCGAACTCGTCGTAGGGGAGCGCGTACCCGGTGTAGGCGGCGAACATAGCCAGTCCGGCGAGACCGGTGCCGACGACCCAGTTCGGCTCGCGAGGGTTGCGGTACGCGCCCGTGAAGAACACGCGGAGCATGTGAAGCGCTATCGACGCCACGAACAGGTGTGCGGCCCAGTGATGGAGCCGCCGGATGAACATCCCGAACTCGACGTCGTACGTGATGTTGAGAACGCTCTTGAACGCCGCAGGGAGTTCCTGACCCTGATACTGCGCGACGCTGCCCTCGTACTCGACGGCTGTCGTGCTCGGTTCGTAGAAGAACGCGAGGAAGATGCCCGTCGCGGCGAGGATGAGGAAACAGAACAGCGCCACCTCGCCGAGGAGGAACGAGTCCTCCGCGGGGAACGCCTTCCCCATGAAGTCCTGCGCGTCGTCGAGGTCTAGCCGGTCGTCGGCCCAGTCGTAGGCGGCTTCGAGTCGAGACATCAGTCACCTCCGGGGCCGACTGGCCCCTGAAAATCGGCGGTCGCAACGAGATAGCCATCACCCGATATCGTGATCGGAAGTTGCGGGAGCGCTCGTGGCGGCGGCCCACCGACGACCTGTGCACCGGTGAACGGGTCGAACCGTCCGGAGTGACACGGACAGACGAGGACGTCGCCGTCACGGTCGTCGACCATACAGCCGGCGTGCGTACACACTTTCGAGAACGCGGCGTAGCCGCCGACCGTGTACTCGTCGCGGACGTCGTCGCCGTAGGCCGACTCCTCGAACCGAACGAGGATCGTCGGGGCGTCCCCGATTCCGGGTCGTGGCTCCGGAAACACCGTTAACTGCGTGCCCACGTCGAGTGTGTCCTCAGCGATCCGGGCACCCGTCTCGTCGACGAGCGGGACGCCCTCGGAGTAGACCGGCCCCTGGTACTTGCGGTCGAAGACCTGCGTGAGGCCGGAGACCGGGACGATGAGGCTCCCGAGTGCGGTGAGTCCGCCGACTGTCGCGAGGAGCTTTGCGTAGTCGCGCCGTTCGAGTGCCGCTCGAGTGTCCTCCCAGAACGGTTCGTAGATGCTCGGCTCGATATCAGGGCCCTTACCGTCAGGGCAGGCATCACACGCGTCCGTCTCGGTGCAGTCGTCGACCTCGCTGTTGCCACCGCCGTCCGGGTGCAGGTGTCCGTCGGTGTGGGTTCGGTTCGCCGTCGGTCGTGAGTCGTTGGTATCCTCCGTCATCAGTGATCCCTCCGTTCGGCGACTTCGACGTGGGGCATGAACCACGCGTAGTACGAGACTGTCGAGCCAGTGAGCGACATGAACATGCCGAACGTGTAGAATCCGAAGTACTGGGTGCGAGCGAGGGTGAGATACTCCACGGTAAACAGCGCCGCGAACGTGATTGCGAGGACGGTGAGGCCGCCCATCGCAATCAGTCCCGTTTTGGCGTCGCTCGCGTCTTTGTACTCGACGATCCAGCGGTGCTCGGTTTCCAGCCACGGTACGGTCGTTCGCGCATGCGGTGCGCTACCAGTCGTGCCGCCGTCCGCGGCAGTCGTGTCTGCCGATCCGCCACTCTCCTCGGTCGGCCGGGCCGCCTCGTTCATGAACCGATGGAAGAACGAGACGACGCCCAACAGGCCGAACAGCGCGACCCAGACGATGACGCCAACCTGACTCGGCGAGAGCTTGTTCGGGGTATCGACGACTCCATCGAGTGGCTGGATCTCGCTCACGCTCTGATCGATTCGGATCTCCTCGGACGGTGGTTCACCGTGCATCGCGACGAACCACGTCGGAATCAACACCGCGAGCACCACGAGGACGATTACGATAGCTCGTCTATCCATTGGTCTGTGCAGTGTCTGACTCCGTCGTTCGATCGACAGTACTCCGTCGCAAGAAACGGCCAGCGCCGTCCCGGGGGCGGCGCAAGACCTGTCTTCCCGTGAACGGGGACCGGGTCGCCAAGATATACTGGCTACCGTCAAGCGGAAGGGTATGCCCATGACTATGAGTTCGTCCGAATCCTGCAGGTATCTACTCCCGAACTATTCGGTTATTTAAGTACCGTCGGGTGGTCCCTGGCGACTCGCTCACGGTATTCGGGTAGCGCTTCGGCGTCGCCGGAAAGGTGCCGAAGCCGTTCGGGTGAATGGTCGTTCTTCCCCCGAGATGATCCGTAGCGTTCGTTTCTCGAAGGGGCCACGCGAGGACGTGGATCAGAGTCGGCGTCGCCTGACGAGCCAAGACGCCGATGCCACAGGGAGGATACACCAGACGAGGAGCGCACCGATGAGAAGCGCCTGTGAGAGCCCCGCTCCAGCGAGTGCAGCGGTGAACCCGCCTCCGGCGGCCGTCCCAGCTCGCTCAACACCAGCACGCGGAAGACGCTTACCGGGTTTGCAACCACGAGCGCCGAGAGGACGACGTCGGGAAGCGTAAACGCCGCGAGAACGCCCAGAGCGATGAGGTCGTGGACGAGGACGAACCAGACCCAGACCAAGAGCGCGGCACCGAGTGCATGGGTCTTCTCCCGGGCGATAGTCGAGAGCAGGACGGCGAGCGCGAGAAACACTGCGCCAACGGCGACTGTCGCAACGAGAAAGGTCAGAAACGCGCTCCATCGGGCCGTCCCGTACTCGCGGACGAGCAAGAACCCGGAAAATCCGAACCCGAGAACCATCGATCCGGCAAGCACGAGTAATCGGCCCAGATAGTTCCCGACGACTACTTCGCCTCGTCGGACCGGCAGGGAGAAGACGACTGCGAGCCAGCCCTCCTCTTCCCGGCCAACGATAGCGTCGTAGCCGAACGTCAGCGCCGCCAACGGAACCAGGTACACGACGAGGCTCGTCAGGGACGCGATGATTCGATCCACCCCTCCGGGCCGACGGCCGAGCCGCTGAACGTCAGCAGCATCGCGCCGAACACTGTGAACAGCCCTGTCAGCGCGAGCGCCCACCGGCCGCGAACGGCGAGCCGATACTCCGTGGCCGCGATGGTGAACATGTGTCGAAGTGCTGCCCGGTAACCGTCACTGCCGGTCGACTGAGCGACCGTCTCAGTAGTCGGGTTAGCGGCTTCGCCCGAGTTTAGACGTGCATCTGCGTGGCCACCGTCAGAGCGGGCCTCCGCAGCAGCATCGGCCTCCACGTCTCGCCGATCCGAGTCGGTCATCGCGACACCTCCGCCGCCGCTTCGGCACCGGTGTCCGTGACGAGTTCGTTGAACGCTCTCCGTAATCCGGAACGGCCGGTGCTGGCGTCGACGGCGTCGCCGACTATCTCCTCGACCGGTCCCGCCGTGCAAACGCTCCCCTCGTGGAGTATGGCGACTCGATCACAGAGTCGCTCGACCTCTGCAAGCGCGTGCGAGCAGAAGATGACTGTCGCATTTGTCTCGTCGTTGATCTGTTCGACGATTCGGTGGAACTCGTCGACACCGCGGGGATCAAGCCCTGCGGTCGGTTCGTCGAGGATCAACACGGAGGGATCCGGAAGCAGTACCGTCGCGAGTCCGAGTCGACGCTGCATCCCGTTCGAGTACCCGGAGACAGCCCTGTCGGCTTCCGCCGGGTCGAGGCCGACGCGGTCGACCGCTCGCTCGATCCGACCGTCATCCGGGAGTCCTCGAACGGTCGCATGGAACTCCAATACCTCTCGACCGGTGAGCGCCGGCGGGAAGCCGATGTTCTCCGGCAGATAGCCGATGTGCTCTCTGATCTGACGGCTCTCTTCGGTGACGTCCCGCCCGCCAACGGTGATGGTTCCCCCATCCGGCCTGTCGTGGCCGACAAGCAGTCTGAAGAGGGTCGATTTACCGGCTCCATTCGTGCCGAGGACCCCGAACGTGGCACCGCTCGGAATCGACAGTGAAAGGCCATCGAGTGCAGTTACGTCGTCGTACGTCTTGCGGACGTCAGTGGCTAGAACGTTCATGAATCGTCGTCCTCCGATCGGGATCGGTCCGTGTACTGCTGCCAGTCGTGTGGCGACTCGACGAGCGGCTTCCGGTCGATAACTCCCGGTGCCTCGATGACCGGGAACGAACTCTCCGCGAGTCGGATCGCCTCGAACGATGGGCTGTTCGCGAAGACGGCCGCCTGTGGATGCTCCGCTGTGATCTGTTCGACCAGTCCTGACGGTCGGTATCTGATCTCGCTCACGCCGTCGCCGGTTCGATCCGCGGTCTTCGCGTCGGACCAGTAGTTGCCCCGATCAGTGGCGTTCCACTCGACGAGCGAGTTCCGCGGCGTCTTGACGTCCTCGATGTTCCCGATAAAGCTGTTTCCGGCGACGAGTTGTCCATCGCTGCCGGCGGAACTGTGAATCCCGATGTCGTTTCCAAGCACAAGGTTGTCGGTGAGGTCGTTGTCCTGTGCGTTGTATACGTACAGCCCGTTCGCGTTGTCCACGAGAACGTTCCCGCTTATTTCGGAGCGTTCGATATCCCTGACCAGAATCCCGTGGCCGCTCGTGTCGCCGTTGCGGATCGCGGTGTTGTTCCGCACCGTCAGCCCGTCGCTCACCATGAGCGCGTAGCCGACGCCGTTGTCGGCCGCGACGTTGTCGATGAGGCGGTTGTCGTCCGAGTACATGTAGTGGACGCCGTATCGGACCTTGTGGATCGTATTGTTCTCGGCGAGAACGTCCGTCGCCCAGGTGAAGTAGATTCCGTCACGGACGTCCGTGATCTCGTTGTCACGAACGACCGTCCCCGTCGTCTCGTAAAGCTGGATGCCGTTTCCACGTTCGGTGACCGGATAGACGTCTTCGCGCCCCTCGATACGGACGTTCTCGATTACGGCGTCGTCCGCGCTATCGATCCAGATACCGAACGCGGAGTCGGTGATCCGGAGGGTATCGATCCGGGCGTCGTCGCCCGAGACGAACACGCCGGCGTCTTCGGACCCGATGTCGCTACCGGATGCACGGATCCAGAGCCCGGTGACGGTGACGTTCTCGCCGCTGATCGTCAGGACGCGCTCCTCGCCGCTGCCATCGAGGACGGCACCGTCGTCGCCGGCGGTGACCGTGACGTCGTCAGTCGAGACGTTCAATCGCTCGTCGAACGCGCCGTTGAGTACGACCGTCTCGCCCGGAGCCGCCGCCTGGACCGCTGCTTCTGCCGTCTCGTAGCGCTCATCTCCGACGGTTGCGGTCCCATCCATCTCCGGCGCGGTTACGGAGGTCGCAGCGGTATCGGTCCGGACCTCGGGGGCGGAATCCGACTCCGCTGGCGTTGCGCTTCCTGCCGCGAACACCGGCACCGCGAGTGCGAGAAATAGGACCGCACAGACTGCCAGCAGGAACCCCACCTCGGCAGAGTTTTTACGCATGGTCTTCTCGGTCCTCCGTACCGTTTGGCCTGTCATCGTGATGATCCCCCGCTGGCGGCGGTGGGTAACTCTCTCGCGGATTGTTTCCGGGATCGTCCGCAGTAGTGCCGGGAGATCCAGAACAGTCGCTTCCGTATCCCGGGCAAGGTACGCGATAGCTAGCAGGCCGATGGCGGCGATAGTCATGTATCCGCCAGGGCCGAACCAGGCGAATCCGCTGATGTTCGCGACCTCATAGCTTCCGAGCAGTGGTGGCGTAAACCCCTCGATACCCCGAAGTGGGGCGTCGGGGTCGAGTGTATGTCCAGCCTGATACAGGCGGTACTGGATGAGGACAAACATACCCAGAAAGACACTCGTCGTGCCGGCGAACTGGGCCATCAGGCCCATTTTGAGCTTTCGCACCGTCGGCGCAAGGGAGACGAATATCCCAGTCAGTGCAAGCAGGAGGTACACGACGGGGCCGAGAACCCATTCCGGCGTGTCGATTGCTTTCTCGTGTACGTCGTAGTTCGGTTCGACGTACACCGGATCAGGAAGTAGAACCCAGCGTACTTGTTGAGGCCCTGAATCTCGACAAAATCGCCGCTCAGATGCGGATACACGTACAGCTCGATGATCATCGGATCGCCGGGATACTGTGGTGCGGTGAGCGTGATCTCCCAGACCGGGATCAACAGTGCGGCGATCAGCAGCACCGCTGCAAGAAGCGGTAGCGCCCGCCGGATCTCGATGAAACGCGCGAGCGATGATCGCATGGAGTCAGTCCTCCGGCTGGACGATGAGCCGTGAGCGCATCTCCAGGTGTAGCGCACTACAGAAGTGCGCGCAGTAGATCCAGTAGACGCCGGGGTCATCGGCAGTGAACGTCACTTTTCGCGTCTCCTGCGGGGCGACCCGCATGTGGACGTCGTGTTCCGGGATCGCCACCGAGTGGAGCAGGTCGCTTGTTGACTCGATGTTCGTCACCTGTAACTCGACAGTGTCGCCCTCTTTGACGGTCATCTCCTGGAAGCCGTAGTGGTTCCGTGTCGAGTACATCTTGATCTCGACGCGGTCATCCTCGACGCGCTCCATCGTCTCGTCGCCCTCGTCGGTATACTCGAGGTCGAGGTCGTCCGGATCGTACGTTGCCGCGGGATCGAGCTTCGAGCGGTGACAGATCGACGCGTCGTGGGGCTCGGCGTGTGCGGGCGAGTCCTTTACGTGTTCCATCCCCGCCTCATCGTCGCCAATGTAGATGAGCTGGTCGTTCTCCGGATGTTGCGGCCCAACGGGCAGGAACCGATCCTTCGAGAGCTTGTTCAGCGAGATGAGCCAGTCGCCGGCGGGGTCTTCGGTGTAGGACTCCGCGGCGATCAGGTGGCCCGGGTTATAGTGGACGTCGAGCTTCTCGATCACTGGACTCTCGGACCCTGGTTCCGCCTCGACGGCTTCCTCGATGTCCCACTTGACGATCTGTGAGTCGATGAACAGCGTGGTGTAGGCGTGGCCACGACCGTCGTAGGCGGTGTGGAGCGGCCCGAGGCCAAGCTGGGGGCGCCCGACAATCGCATCCGTCGGGTCGTCGACCTCGTCGATCATGTCGATATCGATGACTGATGCGGTCGGGTCGAGTTTCCCGCTCGCGATTGCGTACTTGTTGTCCGGCGTCACACTGACGCCGTGGGGGCTTTTCGGCGTCGGAATGTAGGTGACGATGGGGTCGTCGCCCTGATTGAGCGGGCTGTCCTTCCGACCGTCGACGACCGGGACCTCGTTGATGACTTCGTACTCGCCGTTCTCGACGGCCTCCTCGATTCGGGGAATATCGAACGCCTTGACGTCGTCGCGCTCCGAGCGGGTCATCCCTTGCTCGGTGACGGCGCCCTCGCTGTTGTACCCAGTCGTGAAGAAGTACCGGCCCTCCTTGCTCCCATCACCGTTGTCCATGTTGCCGTCGACACGCACCTCCCACTCGACGTTCATCGACTCGGGGTTGATCGCGGCCAGCACCGACTCGTAGGCGTCCGGGTCATCGAGGTCGCGCCCGTCGTTCGGCATCGGGATACGGAACTCGCCGACGCCGAAGATGATGTCGGTGTCCGGGAGCTGCGCACAGGATCCGTGGGTCCCCTGCTGATTCGGGATATCGACGATGGCGTCCGTCTCGAAGTACGTCAGATCGATCCGAGCCATCCGACCGTTTGCCTTGTCGTTGACGTATGCGAACCGGCCGTCGTAGTCGCCGTCGGTCTGACTGATCCGCGGGTGGTGTGTGTCACCCCACGTGTATCCGCCAGCCTCCTCCAGCATCTCGCGAGATTCGTCATCGTGGCCGTATCCGGTCCCGCTATCGGGCTGGAACACGGGGATACGGGCGAGTTCGCGCATGGATGGCAGCCCGTAGACGCGGATGCCGCCGGACTGGCCGCCGCTGAGGAACGCGTAGTACTCGTCGTGCTCGCCCGGTGGAACCGAGTGGTTGGCGTCTGCAGCAGCCGTTCCATCGTTGTTGTCGCCCCCAAGCAGGTCGGTACAGCCAGCCAGTCCGCCGAGGCCACCGGCAGCCGCGCCGGCCTTCATGAAGTCGCGACGCTTGAATCCGGGGAGCAGCCAGTCGGATTCCTCGTCGGATGCCGCTTTGCTCTCGTCGTCGTTCGTCGTCTTCGGTCGTTGTTGTGGTCTGTGTGTCATAGGTTGATATTATCTGTGATCGCTCGACGTCACTGAACGACGACTGCACCTTTCATGCCGACGGATCTGTGGGGGGTACACGCGTATTTGTGAACGCCGGACTCCTCGAAGGTGTGCTCGAAGGTAAAGCCCGTTTCACCTGTGGTCTCACTCTCGAAGTCACCGTTCTCCGCCGAGACGTTGTGGTCACTGCCCTTACCGGTCCACTCCCAGACGACGGTCGTACCAGGGGAGACAGCGACTGCAGCAGGTCCGAATGATAAACCGTTCCCGGCACCGACATCGACGGTCGCTTCGTCGCTCCCGGTCTTGTCCACTGTCCCATCATAGTTACTGACGTCGCTGAACCAGCCTTCGTAGTCCGGTTCGTCGCCCAATTTGTCTGCGTTGCTACCGTCGTCACCGTCGGCACTACCTGAGCAACCCGCAAGAAACATGCTTGCGGCCGCTGCTCCGGTGATCTGTACGAATCGTCGTCGGTCGAGTCTGGTGTCTTCTGTCATCGGTCTATAACTCGTGGTCGGTTGGTTGGGTTGGTCAGGGAAGCTGTAAGCGCGCTCATTGCTCCGTTCGGTCCGAGGTGTCAGTGTCGACCTTCGGGAACCGGGCGATGAACTTCGACGCGCCCTCGCGCTCGACATCGTAGCCGTCTTCGTCGAACGCTGGCACTTCAGCGGCCATCTCGTAGTAGAGCGGCTTGGGCTCGTGGTCGTTGATTATCGTGAGCGTCTCGCCGGCATCGAGGCCGTCGAAAGTGGCGTGGATCCGGTCGTGTCGCTCGTTGGGCGGGATCTCCCTGACATCGATCTCTGTCATCGTATCCATTACTCTGTGGAGTAACTGCATGGCTCGTGTTGCGAACACGTTCGCAATCACTCTCTGAGAAGTGAGATAGGTTCCTCCAAAATGGGAACGCTCACGTCACCGGATTTTGGTAGCTCTGGTCCGCCTACCGCCGGACCGTCGAGACGGTGAAACAGTCGTCGTCAGTCAGTATCGTCTGGACGCGAGTGTGCCACTCGTCGGCAAATGCGGCGCGCTCTTCGGGCGTTTCCCTCCCGTCGATTATCTTCTGAAGATGCTGCGTTGCAGGTCCAGCGGCCGGGATCTCGTCGACGTGGTAGGTGACGGTAACGCGGTCGCCCGTGTCGGTTCGTTCGAAGGCGACAGTCGGCCCGTCAGCCTCTAGTTCGCCGAAGTCGAGCAACTCATCACGTCCACCGTAGCCGCCAGCGAGGCCGGCAAAGCCGTCCTCCTCGGCGGCCCCGGTGATGTACGAGACGAGTCGGGACAGCACGCCGTAGGTGGGATCCGATTTCGGCCCGCCCATGGTGACCTCGATCTCGCCGCGGACCGGAATTCCCTCGAGATAGAGCGCGCCAAGCCCGATCTGAGTAATTCGGAAGGCCCCCGCGGCCGTCGGACAGGAGTGACCGGCCGCCTTGACGACGTCCGCATAGCTGATGACGAACGGATCACCCGGCCCCAGAACTGCCAGCGCCTCTGCGACAGGATCTCGGAGCCGAATCGGTTCGACGGTGTCGTACTCGACGTTCCAGTTCGTCTGTTTCTTTTCGTTCTGTTGGATCATTGTAGTGGAGATCGGGGTAGTTGTCTGTTAGCTCTGCAGTAGGCGCATCCCGTTGAGAATGACCAGGAGAACGCTACCGATATGGCCAAGCATCCCGGTGGTCATGTGGACGTAGCCAGTGAACACGCCCGCGAGTAGCAGGCCGACCGTCGCGACGGCGATGCCGATGTTCTCGAAGACGTTGCGGCGAGTCGCCTTACTGAGCGACACTGCCTCCGGGATTCGTTCCAGATCGTCGGCCATCAGCGCCATATCCGCCGTCTCGATGGCGGTATCGGTGCCGGCCGCACCCATGGCAATCCCGACATCGGCGGTCGCCAACGACGGGGCGTCGTTGATCCCATCACCGACCATCGCGACGACGTGCTCCTCGCTCTGGAGCGACTGGATCGCCTCCTGTTTCTCTTCGGGGAGGAGTTCCGCCCGGTAGTCGTCGATACCGACCTGGTCGGCCACTGTGTGGGCTGTCCGCTCGTTGTCGCCGGTGAGCATCACGGTCCGTATCCCGCTGTCTTTCAGCGCCTGCACGACGTCCGGTGCAGTCTCGCGAAGTTCGTCGCGAAGGGCGATCACACCGACAGTAACGCCGTCGTGGACGACGTGAACAGCCGTCTCACCGTCTGCTTCACGCTCGCGGACGTGGTCGGCGACAGCAGGGGGTATCGAGATATCCCGTTCGTCGAGCAGTGTCCGATTTCCGACGGCGATGTCGTGGCCGTCGTATCGTGCGATGACTCCTTTGCCGGCAACCACCTCGAAGCGATCCGACTCGGGAATCGATGGCTCGGAAGCCTCCTCGTCGACGTCACGAACAGCGGTGCCGCCATCCGTCGCGATGCTCGGTCCCTCACCACTGGTTCGGGCGGCGTCGAGAATCGCACTGGCGAGGTGGTGTTCGCTTTTTTGTTCGGCGATCGCAGCGAGTCGGAGCGCCTCCTCGGCGTCGCCCGCGAACCCTTTGACGCCCGCGACGACCGTCTCCCCTTTCGTCAGCGTCCCCGTCTTGTCGAAGGCGACAACGTCGATCTTGCCGGCCTGTTCGAGGTGTTCGCCACCTTTCAGCAGGATGCCGTTGCGGGCAGCGTTCCCGATAGCGGAGACGATGCTGACCGGCGGGCCGATGACGAGCGCACCCGGACAGCCGATCACGAGTAGCGTCAGCGCCATGATGACATTGCCGGTCACCAGATACGTTCCCGCAGCCAGCAGGATGATGCTCGGCGTGTAGTACTTCGCGAACCGTTCGATGATCGTCTCGGTCGGGGCTTTGGCCTCCTGGGCCGCTTCGACCCGCCGGATGATCCGCTGGAGTGTCGTATCCGTGCCGGTCCCCGTCGCCACGACCTCGATGGCCCCTTCCTGATTGATCGTGCCCGCGTAGACCTCGTCGCCGGCGGCCTTGTGGACCGGCTCGCTCTCACCCGTGACAGGGGATTGATCGACCGCGCTTTCGCCGTCGACGACCTCGCCGTCAACCGGAATGTTGGCTCCGGGTTTGACGATTACAGTTTCGCCAGTCTCGACCTCGCGGGCGGGGATCTCGACTTGCTCGCCATCACGGCGAACCACCGCCGTGTCCGGTGTCATTTCAGCAACTCCGTGAGCGCCGTCCGGGTCTTACTCATCGTCCGCGCTTCGAGATAGTTCCCGAGCGAGAACAGGAAGACAACGCCGGCGGCCTCCCAGAACTCGCCGATGAGGATCGCACCGATTGCGGCCAGAGTTACCAGCGTGTTGATGCCGACGGTCCCGCTCCGAAGCGTGTAGTACGCCTTCTTTGCGATGTCGAATCCGCCAACGACTGCCCCGGCGACGAGGAGTACCGAACTCGCCGTCTGGTAGGACGTAGCGAAATCGAGCGCCCAGCCGACAACGAAGAACAGCCCGCTCATCGCCGCCACTACCGCGGTACGGTTACGTCGGACTGTCAGTTTGATTCGTTCGAGTCGAGCCATCATCGCTGCTCACGCGGGTTGGGGCGTGTAGCCCTGTTTCTCGATAATTGTCTCGATATCCCGAGTCGCGACCGCCGATTCTTCGTATTCGACCTCGACCCGACCCGTCGTGAAGTGGACTTCGACGTCTGCAACCCCATCTAGTTTCCCGATCGCTCGTTCGACTGTGTTCGCACAGCTTGGACAGCTAAAATCCAGCACCCTGAGTTGGAGTGTTTCGTTCATTGGACGAGTATACGTAGCACCCATCGACCCATAAGTATTATCGATATGATATGTTTGGATACAATTACGAGCTGTTGGGCCGGTACAATGGCTCGTTTGGGGCTTGCTGAGCGAACCGAACGGTTCTACTGGGAGGCTACTGTACTGTTCAGTTGATGACTGAATTCACCACCGACGTCGGCCTCGAAGACGTCGCCATCCGCGATCCGGCTATCTCCAGCGCGGTCGACGAACCTTCGCGAGCAATGATTCTCGATATGCTCGCCGAGTCGGAGATGACGATCGCCGCAATCAGCGAGGAGTTAGCCGACCGGGGGTACGAACGCACCGAGAACACGGTCCGCCATCACGTGAACGAGCTCCGCGACGCGGGTCTCGTCGACGTTGCACGCCTCGAGGAACGCCGAGGTGGCACTACCAAGCACTACCGGGCAAATACGATCGTGCTCTCGTACCAGCTACCGGATGGTGCGCTGGAGGACCTCGGGCCGCTCATCGACGCCGCTGCGCCTCAGGTGTCGAAACTCGCTTCCGAACTACGGTCCGAGTACGGCGACGTCCTCGATTCGGTCGGGGCAGAGATGGCTCCGTGTGAGCACTGCCGGACACAAAAATACGAAACGTATCTGTTGCTGACGGTCCTCCGGCGTGCGCTGATCGAGTCCGAAACGAACCCTGACAGAGTAGAGTAGGAATCCCCGGATGAGTCTCCACTACTCCTTTCAGAGGTCGGATAATCGATTCTGCAGTTCATCGGCATCGGCGTCGGCGAGTCCTTCGAGGCCAAACTGGACGAGGAGGGGGTAAAAATGCCGATTTTTCTTGAACTCGTCCTGGCCCGCTTTCCTGAGCTTCAGTTGTGATTCCAGATAAGTATCTTCCAGGTCGCCAAGAATGCCGTCCGGGATATAGATTGTCCGGCCGTTCCACTCGTCTTTGATGTTCGTCTTCGTTTTGCTCGTTTCGTTCGTTTCGTTCGTTTCGTTCGTTGCAGTCGATTCACTCGTGGAGCTCGATTCGTTCGGTGCCGTCGACGAACTGGCTTCAGCCGGTTCCTCCTCTACATCTGTATCCGAGGAGTCGTCGTCATCGTAGTTGCCCTCGATACCGGAGGCATCCCCCAGCCGTCGCTCATGCTGTCACCTGCTCAGTCGCAGCCTTTTCGAAGGTCTCGTCGAACAGATCGGCTATTTCGTTGAATAGCCCGCGGGCGTCTTCGACACGCTTGTTCTCCTTACCGAAGCCGAATATGGAGACGCCGTCGCCGATCGATTGTGAGAGGTCCGTCCGCTTCGGTATCTCGAAGACGGGCAGAGAGTATGCGTCGTTGATCTCGTCGATCGTGCGTCGATGTTCGCCGTTTTGCTCGACACGATTGCAGAGGATGGCGAGTCGGTTGATGTCGCCGTAGGCTGGTTCGAGCGAACTCAACTGCTTGGCGAAGATCTGAAGACTGTTGGCGTTGAGTTTCTCGGGGATCACGGGGATCAGGACGTTACCTGTCGCGACCAGTGCGTTGTCGGTGAGAACGTTGAGCGATGGTGGGGTATCGACGATGATGTAGTCATAGTCGGATTCGAGTTCGTCGAGCGCCATTCCAAGCCGTTCCCGACTCTTGGGGGCTTCGAGCAGTGTCTGGATGTTCTTGTTGTTTGCGAGTTTCTCACTGGCCGGAAGTATATCGAATTCCTCGTGCTCGACGACAATGTCGTTGATAGACCCCATCTGCTCGAAGTCGAGGACGTCGAACAGCGTGGTCCGCTCGGTATCGTAGTACAGGTCTTCGTACCCGAGCGAGCACGTGAGTCCGCCGTGATAATCGATATCGACGAGGAGGACGTCGTGCCCGCGAGCGGATAGTGCGCCACCGGTGTGGATCACGTCGGTTGTTTTCCCTGCGCCACCTTTCTGGTTCGCGACGGTGATTCGTGTAGAGTTCATAGAATGATGTCTTTCGTTTGGTTCGTTTTGTTCGTTTCGCTCAATGCGTTCGGTGAGGGCGTATCGCTTGACGAAAGGAACACACCGATATTAAATCCCCCTGTTCGTTTTGATCGGTGGGCGCATGTGTGCCGTTGCATTCGTTTCGCTCATTGCGTTCGTTTTGTTCGATGTGCTCGGTGAAGGCGTTTCCTTTGATGAGGGGAACAACTCGAAGTAGCCCCGGGTTCGTTCGTGGAGGTTAATGAACGAAACACGTTCATTCGGTTCGTGTGGTTCGTTTCGTTCGTTATATTCGTTATATCTGGGTGTACGGAGAGTATTCTTCTCTAAGGGCAGGAAATTACGATGATTGCGTTCGTTTCATTCGTTTTGCCCGTTTTGTTCGACACGGTCAACAATCAGTCCAGTGAGTACCCCCAGAGCAACAGAATCGTTGCGCGCATTTTGTTCGTCTTATTCGTTACCTTCGTTTTATTCGTTTTGAGTGTTCTATTTGTTCCGTTCGTTATTCTCGTTCAGACCCTGAACACAACACTGAGAGGTAAAGAATTCAGAAGATTGGCGTCGTGTTCAGACACAATCCAGCCGGTTACCCGGTAACCGAAGACTGGCGAATCACAGCGATTCATATACATTGAAGTTTATGCAGAGGACTGGTCTGTTGTGAACACGATCGTTCAGATTGGCGCGGTTGTGATTGCAATACTTGGGATAGCCTATATCGCTACGCCAAGAGCAGTGTACCACTTCGGCTTTGATTCCTTGCGCGACACAGACTCCGACCCATCTGAACCATCTGGTTTAGCGATTTGGCTCCATCGACTCGTCGGCATGTGCCTCATAATTATTAGCATATCTTACCTATCTTGAATACCGGTTTGATGAGACATGCCGGGCAAGGCTGTTAGAAGGTTTTCACTGACGATCATACGCTAGTAGATGAACTATTGACATCCTCCTGGGCCTGAAGACGCAGGAATCCAATCATCACCATTGAGGGGGTGCTAGAGACTCACCCCGACAGAGCCCCTGTCGGCCTCTGAATTACGACTTGTTGGGAGATGGCGAATTGGATTCTGTAACGACGGCCTCGAAGCCGTCATCTCCGAGTATTATCTCGACGTTCTCGACTGTCGCAGAGAACGTTCTACGGTGATGGCCGTTTTCTTCACATTCCATCTGTTCGGTGACCAGACCCGCCTCCTGGAGTCGATTGAGTCGTCGATAGACAGTGGGACGGGAGGCTCCACAGTCTTCGGCAATAGTGCGCGCCGGTTTCGCTTCGTGCCGGATCGCTGAGAGAAATTGACGGGCATACTCGTCGCTGAGGAGTTCGATTAGCGTCTCCGCGTCGGACGTCGAGTCATCCGCGTGATCCAGAACTTCAGAGGTCTTTCGAGGGGTTGCTGTTTGTGACATTCGTCTTTCTCGTTTATGTTCCTGGGATCCGAGTCCCCCAAATGTACTGTCTATATGAGTCGTCACTGTGGGGGAGGCGGGCTATACATATTGTGCCCGCTGATCTCACAGAACCTCAGGAGGGAGCATCAACTCTCGAAGTGTGCTGGGTCGAAGGAACAGAATACGTAGCTTCAGCCCCTGAGATGCTACTGCGGCACAAAATGGTCTGTTTGCTGCTGGCCTGGCCCGATACTCACGGAAACCGAGACTCCAGCATCGTTCATTTTGACTGAAACCTTCTCGAACGTCGCGCTGAACACCGTCCGATGATGACCATCGGAATCGTACATCATACTGGTTTCGACGAGGTCAGCGTCCTGAAGTCTGTTGAGTCGTCGATAGATTGTCGGCCGTGAAGCACCACAGTCTGCTGTGAGCTCTCGGGCAGATTTGGGTTCAGAACTGACTGCTTCGAGTATTGTCTGTGTGTACGACGCGTTCAACAGTTCCAGAACCGTTTCGGACGTGAGCTCACGGTCAACCACTGTTGAGTCCTCCGAGGGCGTATCCTGTACAGGCTGTATATGTTGGCTCATCTTGAACTCGATTCCTGTTTCATTTCCCACACCCTCGAAGCTACTCACAACTAACGTTGTCACCGCTACACGCGACGGCTAGGTGTATTGATCAGACCACTGCAGATACTGAGCGTCCCTGGGCCTACCGCGACTGTTTCTGTGTTTGAAACAAGTGTCACCACTTTAGATAGATACGGCTAGTAGATACGGACATGAACCGTCTACTATCGTGCTTGAGAGATAGCGTCCCCGGGCGCTGTTCACAGGCTGGTAGGCAGGCCTGCCCTATCGGTCGGACCCGCAGTCAGAGGCGTGGGCACCGGTCCAGATACCGTGCAGTTGCGCCGCCTCAAGACGACCACGAGTGGCGAGAAGAGGCGGTACAAGACGATAGCGCGGACCAATCGGACTCCATAGAGAACCGACTACCTGCTGACTCATCGCCGGATGGTTCGTCACCCGGATCAAACGACGAATCCCAGGCTACAGCGGCTTCACCGTCGGTTCGGCTGCCACAGCATGACGTATTCGGGGGAGTCCGGATCGACAGGTTCTCGTGGCTGGTGATACGGTAGTCGGACTCACCCTCGCTTGCGTTCTCCATCACGCCGGGTATGATCCACTGCTCACAGCGGGTACGACACCCAGTGTCGACTCCCGAATGACGTATCTATGGCCACCAGTTCGTCGTGTCTTCGAGGCAATCGGTGTCGGAGAGTGGCTGCATGATCATGCCACCACCATCGATAGAATCGACGTCTACGGTCCGACTGCACGGGAGGACAGAACCTTCGAACTACCGACAGACTCGGGTATCGAACCGAACCGCCCGCTGGTCGTGGAGACAGAGGCCTTTCGTCGTGCACTCACGGAGCAACTTCCCGACCGTCAGAGCGATGATAGACGGACTGTCGACACGGTGACGCATCACTCGGATGGGCTCGCCGTCGATTTCGAGGACGGAGTGCGCGAGTGGTTCGACGTTGTGGTCGACGCTGGCAGTGGTGTTGATCCGTCACATCAGTCTGACCGAGTGGAGTCTCCGGAGTGTACCGTTCTGTATCAGCACGAGACGGTGATCGGAACGGATAGCAACAGCACGAACCACATCCAGGAACGTTGGTATCCCGACTGTCTTGTGCAGTGCCTTCCACGGGCGGACACTGGGAGTTTGCTTCTGAATCACGACGACTCGTTCCAATCTACAAGCGTCACTGCACGACGAAGCCTACGATCGGTTGCATGAGCAGTCACCAGTCGATCTGGTGGATGAACTGGACCCCGCCGAAATGACGAAAATACGGCAGTACAAACGACAGAGAGGAGAGACCAACCGGTCTTGGTGGGGAACGGGTCGCGTGGCTCACTGCGGGCCTGCCTCTTGCCCCGTCGCGCCCGCGGGCGGGTTTCACGACTCATTCGGCACCGGAGATGCACTGTCGTTGGTCTTGGAACTGACTCGGAACGAGAGCTCGGTCTCAGAGGCCATCGATAGCTACACGAATAGCCGTGCACAGCGGTATGACACTTTGCTTCGTGGAGCCGAGACCGCTCGTGGGGATCACGGTTATCCGACACCAGCGCAATCGCACTCACTGTTGGCCACACTCAGTCTGTTCCGGACAGTCACGCTCGGACCGTTTGTCGAGTCTGAGCTATCGACGTTACAGTGGGATGCGTTCGAGTAGGTCTCAGTGCCGCTGGATCACCAGCCGGCACACTATGCATCTGGAGTATTGACGATGATTTTTAAAAGCACAAAATGACACATCAGATGTGACAATGACGCCTCCAAGGCCCGAGACTCTGTCCCTCTCGTCCGCCGACATAATGGAGGCTGGACCTTCCGACACGGTCTTTGAGCCCTCGATCAGGCTTCCTGTTCCGGCGGGGCCGCGTCACCGGTTGCTGGCTGCGAACTCTCCCGAAGGAGGCCCCCGAGGTAGCCACCGATAGCGCTCAGCCCGATAGTCCAGGCGAACAGCAGAGGTAACATGAATAGTACGATGATGGCTAGTTAGACCACCAGGAACACCGAACCCTGCTCCCGGTATCCCGAAGAATAGGATCACCCCGAAACCGAGCACTAGGATGAAGGGAATACTCGCTAGCGCGCCCGATATAGCACCGACCTTCATGCCGCGGCCGGGAGACTCCCCCTCGAGGTATCCAGCCAGAGCACCCCTAATACCGGCGAAACCGTCGTGAACGAGAGGAGCAGCGTTACGATAGCACCGAGGACTGTGTTGCGCAGCGTGTTCTGATCACTCATGTGTAATAGTTCGAGCAGCACGGTCAAAACCGTGATTATCAATTTTATAATATAAGAACAAGAAGGAATCTATTGCCAGAATTCAGGGTTTCAAACAGGTAGCTCGGATTGGCCAGATATCAATCACTCTGCTAACCGACCACCTGCGAATCCGCCGAGAGCACCGAATGCAGTACCATACGCCCCGGTGAAGAGCACCCCAAAGAGCATGGCTGCTCCTGCCACGATTCCGAGGCCCGAATATTGAACAGCGGCCAAACCAATGTAAAGTCCGATAGTGACGAAGACGAGAATTACGAGAGCAGGTATTATCGCCAGGAACCCTGAGAGCGCACCAGCACTGACCGTGCGGCCGCTCCCATAACGTTCGAGATACCCCGCGGCCCCGCCACCGAAGACGGGCGAGAACGGGAGAAAGGACAGTATCCCGGTGACAAGAGCACCGAGCACGGCGGACGACAGATACGACCCGGCCGACTCGTCATCCGGAAGCTGTCGATACGCGCGGTGACGGACGACCACGTACCCGATCGCAAAGAGGACCAAGCCGATACCTGTCACCAAGAGCCCCCAGCCTGTCCATGTCACGATTTCTTGAGTGAATTCGAGCATCTCCGCCTCCGTGAGATCTCGTTCGAAGACGATCACCGTGATTTGGCCGGATTCAACGCCGCTTTCGAGCAGATCTCGGTCGACGGCGAAGGCGAGGGCAGTCCCTCCAACCGTGAGAGCAACGCCGATCAATGCAATGACCGTAGCGGCTATCCAATCGACGAATTCGGGGAGTTGGGGGCCGACCTCAGGAGTGGTCGTACCTTCACTGTTGGTAGTGTCGTTCATTCAGTTTGGATAACACATTTGATTGCCTGGGGCTTAATACTATCCGCATACCGAGAGGCTCGGCTGGAAGATACCTTGCCCGGCAATCGCGTTGGTGTTCAGTGTCTCAGGTCAAACCGCTACAGGCCTGGATCGGCGATTCTCTGGAAAGAGATCTCATATCCCACTTACATCTGACGCGCAGCCATCACTCGAGGGGTGGAACCTGTTGACCGGACGATGACTAATATTGTTTTCGCGGTTGGTCTAGACTGTAGCAGGTACCAACATCCACATATACTCAAACCGGTCGACAAAAGCCCGATCACTGACTGTTAGGGGCATCCAGTATCCAGGAAAAGGGTTCTCCGCCGACTAGAAAGACTGTCGTCACCGATCTTGACCTGTGAAGCTGTGAAACTTACTCCCGAGAGTCGATTTTCTGGTAAATGACCTGCCCGCAGGCCTTACAATGCGATGCGTCCGAATCGTGATACTCCAATCCACACTGTGGGCATGTGACGTTGATCTTGTCCCTGGACGACCACTCTCTGACGATCTTACTCGCCTGTCGTGGGATGATTATAATTGCAGCCAGAATCGAGCCAACGGTCACCCACCGGCCTGCAGTCGTGACGGGGATGATATCGCCAAATCCAGTCGTTGAAAGTGAAATAACCGTGTAATAGAACGCGTCACCGAACGTCGTCACGTTGGGATTCGCTGGGCGTTCTACACTTAAAAATACCCCGGCGGATATAAACAGGAGCACCCCAACTGTCAACAGCAACCTCATAGCACGCAGGCTGTTGTCCGAAACTGTTCCGAAGAAAAACTCTGCATCATCGGTGAAACGATAAAAACGCAACACGCGGATGATTCGGATCACCCGCAAAAACCCGATTTGCAACGCGCCAGCGGTCACAGGAAACACGAGCACCAGAAGCGTCGGCAGAATAGCGATCAAATCCACTATTGTGTATCCGTTGAGAAATTCCGCCTTCCGGTCGGGAGCCCCGTATATCCGCAGGACATATTCCACCAAGAACACGATCGCGATGCCGACTTCGAGGTTCCACAGAAAAGATCGCAACTCGGCCGCAATCGGGTAGGTTTCGACGACAAAAATGGCAACGAATACGAGATTCAGCACCAACAGGGCGATATCGATGATCTTCCCGGGTACTGTCCTGTGATCAAGGAGGTAGAACTGTATATTTTCCCGCGGATTTCGTCCACTCGAAACGGATGAGTCGCGGCCCATATACGGCATAGTGGTTACCCGAGCCTAATAAGTCGATTCTCATATTCCAGCGGACCACTTCTTAGTCGTCGGCATCGAACAACAGCGTGAACGTCGCCTTTTCTGCGAGTCGCAAGTGTTTGTTGAACGTTGGCTGCGTGATGTCGAGTCGGCTCGCCACCTCGCTGCCGTCGTTCTCCCGGGGCCACTCGAAGTACCCCGCCAGCAGGGCAGTTTCAGAACCTCGAACTGGCGGTCGGTCATTTCCGCGCGGAGGTGGTCGTTGAGCTCCGCGGGCGTCCAGTCCTGTCGCTGGTGTTGGCGCTTGGCTACGAGTTCGAGCGACGGTGCGACTGTCTGCAATCGCTCGACGAACGACCGGACGTCGGCCTGTCTGGGGACTTCCACGGTGACAGTCGTCTCGCCGGGTTCGGCCGTCGCCTCGCGCAACACGCCGCCGTATTCGGCCAGCGGAGACCCGAACCAGTCGTCCGTCTTCACCTCCACGAGTGTCGACGCCGCCTCGGAGACGACGCTAGCCGACCCCTGTAACCGTTCCATTGCGGTGTCAAGTCTGTCGTCGGGGACGTCATCTTCAAAGTTGAAATACACGTTTACGCCGCCTTCCTGTCGGGTCACGGTCCGGTCGTGCCTGACACGGCAGTCGGCCGCGTCCGCAGCGCGTGCGAACGAGAGGCTATCACCGGCGCCGTGAAACTCCAGTTCGACGGTTTCGTCGGATTCGAGTGCTCGACGACGCTGGATGGCAGTCAGGGCGTTTGCGATAGAGGCCCAGCTGAGCGAGAACGTCGCGCTCGCGGTCACCGAAGGTGTTCGGCGAGTCAGTGCCTACGGTCAACACGCCGTGAGTGACACCGTCGTAAGTCAGTGGGACTGCACACAGGGACTGATAGCCTTCGGAGAGGGCTCGCTGACGCCAGTCTCCCGCGGGACCGTTCGCGACGAGAGAGTCCGCAACTCGGGGCTCGTCGGTCCGCCAGGCCGTGACCGCCGGATGGGGGTCACCGGCGTCCTCGGCCGTCGTCAGGTCCATCCCCTCGACGTATTGCTCCGGCGCACCGACGACCGAACGCGGGGCGAGACGGACGGATCCGACGTCCATACCCCCGATCCACGCGAGGTCGTACGCACCGGCGTTGACGAGTCGGTCACAGACCGCTCGCTCTACCTGGCCAGGGTTCGATGTATCCGTGATAGCCGCCTCGACCTGTTGAGCAAGGCGCGCGATCCGATCCAATCGCTCCGCACGCTCGGTCTGTGTGCGTAGTTGTTCCTCCTGGTCAGCAAGTTGCTGCTGGCCCCGCTGATGGTTGAGTGCGGCTTCGAGCGTCGCCGCAAGCACGTGGGCCGACTGAATCGTTTCCGAACCCAGTGAGTCGTCCGGTGACCCCACCAGCAGTATACCGTGGTTCCCCAGCGAGATCGCCCGCCAGTCCGTCAACTCGGCAAGTGCTCGGGTTCGGTTGCTCTCCGAAACGGTTCCGGATTCGTCGCCGGTGCTGTCCGCGCCGACGATAGTGCCGGTCGCAAAGCCTTCCCACAGCGGTCCATCACCGGGGGCAATCGAATCAGTAGCGACCTCCGAGGGGAAGGGGCCTTCAAGCACCTCCGGGCGCAACACACCGTCGTCACTATCGTAGAGGAACGCACCGATTGCAGGGAGCTCCAGTGAGTCAGTCGCGGCCGTTACAGCCGTCCGCGTCGCCTCCGCGCGGGTGTCAGCCGTGGCGAGGTCGTCCGTGGCATCGTCGAACGAGGCGATACGACGTTCCCGGGCCTTTCGATCAGTTATATCGCGGCTGACGATCACGATGCGGAGCGACCCGGTGGGCCACTCGATCGGGTAGAAGTCCGATCTGACCCACCGGATCTCACGGTCCGCCCGAACGATACGGTACTCACGACTGTATCGATCGGCCCACGTTCCCTCGTCGAAATCGGCTCCGAGGTCATCGATGAACTCTTTGTAGCCGCTGACTTCGTCCGGATGCAGGGTATCAAAGAAGCCGTTCTCATAGCGCTCAAAAATGCCCTGGAGGGATTCACCCCAGATCGATTCGTAGCCTGCACCGAGATCGTCCGAGCGCAACGTCGGATTCGTGATTTCCGCCGCACGCGTGAGATAGATCGCTTCGTCGATACGCTCGAGGATTTCGCGGAGTCGTCGCTCGGTACGACGTTGCTCGGTCACGTCGCGCATGATTGCGAGATACCGTTCCTCCCCGTTGAGCGTCGTTGGCGTCGCGTTGACCTCAAGCCAGCGCCGCTCCCCGTCCGCTCGCTCCATGAGCCATTCGAGCGTCCGTTTCTCGTTTTGCTCCATGACCTCCTGAACGATCTCTTTTGCGCGGTCAGTGGAGTAGCCTTCCTCGGCGACGTTGATGCTTGCTTGCCCTTCGCCGAGCAGTGCTTCGCGGTCGTAGCCCGTTAGCTCACACATCGTGTCGTTGACGTCGAGGAGCCTACCCGTTTCGGGGTCGTGAACGGTAATCGCGTCAGTAACGTCGTTGAAGATCTGTTCGTACTCGCGTTCGCGGTGCTTGCGCTCGGTAATATCACGTAGCATCGACAACACGCGTGTTTCGCCGCCGATGTCGGCGGGGGCGAGCGTCACCTCCAGCCAGATCTGGTCCCCATCACGCGTTTCGCCACGCCACTCGACCATCTTCGGCTGACCGGTTTTAGCTGCCTCCCGGACGAGCGCTTGCCCGCGTTCGCGCGTGAACCCCTCTTCGGTCACGCTGAGCCCCTCGATACCCAGTTCCTGCAGGGTCTCGAGGTCATCGTAACCCAGCATCTCGTGGTAGGTGTCGTTGACATCGACGATATCGGCGGTATCGGGGTCGAATATTGCGATTGCGTCGTTGACGCTATTGAAAATCTGTTCGTATTCGCGCTCGCGGCGGCGGCGTTTGGTGATATCGCGCTGCATCGAAACGATCCTGTCTTCGCCCCCAATAACCGCCGGATTCACTGTCGCCTCGATCCAGATCCGATCGCCGTCTTTCGTCTCCTGTTGCCACTCAACTGTCTCGGACTCTCCGGACTCCATGACGCGCTGGCAGAGTTGGCGGGCCTTCTCCTTCGTAAACCCAGCCTCGGTAACGCTGAGTGCCTCGGTACCTGCTTCTCGGAGTGTCTCCACGTCGTCGTAGCCTGCCTGTCCACGAACGTCTGATTCGCGTCGAGAAGATCGCCCGTTTCGGGGTCCTGAATAGCGATTCCCTCGGTGACCCCGTTGAAGATCTGTTCGTACTCGTGCTCTCTTCGCTTGCGCTCGGTGATGTCTACTGACGTCGAGAGAACGACTTCCCTTCCGCAGATTCGGACCGTGTGGAGACGCGCATCCACCCATCGGACCGACCCGTCAGAGGTGGTCACCGGCCACTCGACCTCGCTCGGACCGTCCTGTTCGGCCACCTGCGAAACGACCGTCATCGCGCGTTCGTTGTCGTACCCGGACACATCCGCTGTGAAATCGCCCACGTCCATCGAGAGGACCACGTCCCGGTCGTGTCCCAGTAGCTCACAGAACGATTGATTCGCGTGGACCATCTCGCCGGACTCCGGGTCGTGAACCGTGGCAAACCCCGTGACGGTATCGTACAGTTCTCGAACGCTCTGCCAGCCGTGTTCGAATTCGACAGCCGCGAGCAGTCGATCCGCGAGCAGTTCCGGATCCTCGTCGACGAGTCGCCGCGGGAGCGTTGCTGTCGCGCCGCTTGACAACGCGCCAGTGACGCGTTCGGCACTCCACTCGTCAGTGAGCAACACGACGGGCACGTCCGGTCGTTCGCGACGCCATCGCTCGATGACGGCAGTACTGTCCACCGATACAGCGCCGCTATCCACGACAAGACAGTCTAACTCCCACTCCTGGATTTCTTCGTCCGTCGTCGACTCAGCGGTTGCGACTTCGACAGCAACCATCCGGTTGTCCTCTTGGGCCCACTCAGACAAAGCGTCAATACGTTTTCCCTCGCCCAGGACGAGGAAACGACCGAAGGAAACCCCCAAAGGAGACATACGTATAGTGTTTGATTCATCGAATAAAAATGTTCACTAACTCGCCTTTCGAACATACTCAGGGGCTTTCTGTTGGCGCGCCAGCGAGCGGTTGGCTGTACCTGCTCTGTTAACCAACAACCGCACATTCTTAACCAACAAAGTCACCACTACTCTCAGCTTTACAACAAGAGATACGAACACTGACACTGGCGAGACTGCGACTCGATTACGTCGACGAGCGCCTGAATTTCGTGATTCAGCCGCTCACGGCCTCCCTCCGACCGAACCATCCCCGGTTGTGTAGCAAGGTTCTTGACGTTGACAATACAGGTAGTAATCACACGATGCGATCGTATCGTCACAAACCGGGGGCCAGATTCGGACTCGATGAATGAATCCACCCGATCGGCGATCATCGCCGGACTGGCCATTTTTGCAGTCGCGTACGCCGCAGCAACGCTCGACTCGACGGTCCTCCCCGAAGGTGGCGGTGGAGACGGAGCTAGTAGCGGTGGGGGTGACGGCGGCAGCGGAATACTACCAGTCCCGCAATCGGAAACACCTCCCAGCGAAACAGTGACGATTCCGTACCTCAGCGAAATACTCACGATTCTCGCCATTATCCTGACGATAGCGGTCATTGCCTACGTGATTATCTATCGGCGACAAGCTATCGGCGTCTTCCTCGCAATCGTCGCCTCGCTCGTACTATTGTACCTGCTCTCCGGAATTCTGGATACGGCAACTATCTCGTCGGGGCTCCCGGGACTGGAGCCAGGAGACGGAACTCCACTCGGTGGCGGTGGGGGCGAGGGCGGGGGCGACGGTGGCGGCGTCGATCCAACACAGCCATCCCCACCAACACTACTCGTACTGCTCGTTCTGGGGCTCACCGTCATCGGTGGTCTCGTTGCGCTGTCGAGGAGAAAAACTGGCGACACCGACGAGTCTATTGAGGAGTCTACTGGCGGCGGTGAGAATGCTGCGGCCATCGGCCGAGCGGCAGGACGCGCTGCCGACCGGCTCGAAGGGGAGGTGGACGTCGATAATGAGGTGTACAAGACCTGGCGTGAGATGGTGGAACTGACCGACGTCGACAACCCCGAAACGAGCACGCCCGGAGAGTTCGCTGCTGCTGCCGTCGAGACAGGTCTCGGCCGTGAGGACGTCACCGAACTCACCCGTCTGTTCGAGGACGTTCGGTACGGAAACGCACAGCCGTCCGACGAGCGCGAACGCCAGGCGATCAGCATCTTCCGACGGATCGAGAACCGATACACGGAGGAGGATCCGTGAACTACCGACGCCTCGCGCTCGCTATCGGGATTGTAGCTCTGGGACTCAGTCTACTTGCAATCGTCTCTCCCGGACTTGTAGCGTTCAATCTCGATCGGGTACTGGTATCGGGGGTCGGTGGATTGGTCCTGCTACAGGCAGTACGCGTTATTCAGGCCCGCAGACGCGACGACCGTGACGAGGCTGTGACTCCTGACCCGGAACTCCCGATTGCGACCCCGCCTCCCGGAGAGGATTTAGAAAGCGAACTCGAGCGATTTCTCGACGCCAGACAGATATACTATCGCCAGACTCGTCTTCGTAAAGGACTCCGTGAGGCTGCCGTTACTGTGCTCAGCCAGTACGAGTCGCAGTCTACGGCTGAAGCCGAGGCGGCAGTCGAGGCAGGAACGTGGACTGACGATATGTACGCTGCTGCATTTATCGGTGGCGAGCAGGCCCCGACACCTCCGCTCCGCGTTCGCGTTCCGAACGCGCTTCGTCGAGAGTCACCGTTCAAGCGCGGTGGTCGACACACTGTCGACGCGATTGCCGCGGCTGCTGGCGTGCCATCTCCCTCGAACAACGATACGTCCCAGGACCCCCGACAGCAGGAGGACCTGCAGGCGAAATCCGATACCGAGTCATCTCAGAGACGGACCAACGACAGCAGCGGATCTGACGGCAAGGCGAAAGACGCGCTCATGCGTGCAACACACTCGACGGGACACTGGACCGGCGTGAGTAGCGTTGCGCTCGTGGGTATCGGCGTCGGGATTCTCGTCGAGCAGCCTTCGGTACTGCTTGCTGGCGTCGTCGGCATCGGCTACGCTGCGTACGCCCGCTCGTCAGCGTTGCCACCCGGGAGCGTCTCCATCTCCCGGACGCTCAGTGACGAGCGGCCGGAACCGGGCGACGAGGTGGAGGTAACTGTTACGATCACGAACGACAGCGATCGGTTGCTCGCCGATCTGCGTCTCATCGACGGTGTGCCAGAAACGCTGGCTGTGACCGATACGTCACCGCGTATCGGCACGGCGCTTCGAGCAGGAGAGAGTACGTCGTTCACGTATTCGATTACTGCTCGTCGAGGCGTCCACACGTTCGGTCCAACGACAGTGATCACACGCGATCTTACGTCCGCGAGAGAGCAGGAACGAATCCTTCGCGCAGAGACGACGCTGACCTGTATCCCGGCGCTACGCGCGTTAGCAGAACCGGTCCCCCTTCGAGCACAGGCCACCCAGGAGGTGGGTCGCGTCGAGACGGCGACCAGCGGAGACGGGATCGAGTTCTATGCAACCCGAGAGTACCGGCCAGGCGATCAGATGAGTCGGATCGATTGGAACCGTCGCGCCCGAACGGGTGAGCTTACCACGGTCGAATTCCGGAAAGAACGCGCCGCGAGCGTCGTCATTGTGGTCGATACACGCGAAGAAGCGTACCTCTCGCCCGAGGCGCATGCACAGCATGCGGTTGATCGTGCAGTCGACGCTGCCGGACAGCTGTTCGTGACCCTGGCCGATGCGGGAGATCGGGTCGGGATCGCTGCACTGAGCGAGGAGTCCTGTTGGCTGGCCCCGGGGTCCGGTGTGGATCACAGAGACACGGCACGCAAACTGCTCGCAACACATCCGGCGTTCTCACCCGTTCCGACAAAGACCAAGTCAGCGTTGATACGACAGCAGCACCACCTCAGAAAACGACTATCCGCAGGCACTCAGGTCATTTTCCTCACCCCGCTATGTGACGAATACGGGAGCCAGTTCGCCAGACGACTCGACGAGCACGGCTATCCCGTTACGGTTATCAGCCTCGATCCGACCGCCAGCCGGACGACTGCTCAGCGATTCGCACAGGTTGCCCGGCGACTCCGCCTCTCGACGCTTCGAGGCACCGGAATTCCGGTCATGGACTGGTCGTGGGACGACTCGGTTGCTGCCACGCTGGCCCGGTTCAACGAACGGTGGTCAAGATGAACCGCGTTGATCGAGATCCAGCACGGCTTAGCAGCCTGCTCTCTGGGAGTGCCGCGGTCGTAGCGTTCGGAGTCAGCGCGTTCTACTCGTGGCCTGCACTCGTCGTCGGAGCGGTTGGACTGGTTCTCGTCGTCGTCGGACTCGTTCGTGGACTGTATAATGCGGTCACGCTCGGCGCGTTCGGTCTGTTCGTGGGTGCAATCCTCGCGGGTATGCAGACTGCGGCCGTTTCGCCGGTGCTGATCAGTGTCACCGCAGCAGTGCTGGCGTGGGATATCGGTACGAATGCGATCAGCATCGGGAGCCAACTGGGACGAGATGCTAACACCAGACGTATCGAGGTCGTTCACGTGGTTGCGAGTACCGGCGTCGGGGTCGTAACGAGTAGTGTCGGATACGGTCTCTATGTGACTGGCATCGGTAACCAGCCGATCACAGCACTCTTTTTCTTGCTGATCGCCGCAGTCCTCTTGCTCGAATCTCTGCGCTAGTCGACAGTCGGCACTTCAACCCGTTCGAGCACACTGTCGATCACCTCTCTTCTCCACGTCGTTCACGCGTGCATCAGCAGTCAACACAAGTCGATGAGCTAGCACGGGTCTGGCAATCGTCTTGACGATATCCGGCGTTACGTACTCACGCCCCTCGATAACTGCCTGCGCTCGTGCTGTTTCTGAACAATCGCTGTGCGCCGCGCGGTGACACCCCGACGGCCACTCGTGAATCGTCGCGCGTTGCTCGACTGATATCGAGCATGTACATAATCAGATCCTCGTCGACGCGGACGGTCTCCGGCACACGCTGTACCGCACGAACACGATCAGGGGAGAGCACAGGCTCGACGGATGGACTTCGTTCCTCTCGGTCGGCCCGTCGGAACAGGAGTTCCGCCTCACCCTCGTAACTCGGATAGCCCATACTGGCTTTCACGGCAAACCGATCGATCTGTGCCTCGGGCAGTGCGAACGTTCCTTCTTGTTCGACGGGATTCTGTGTCGCAATCACGAAGAACGGATCCGGCAGTTCACGGGTTTCCCCATCGGCCGTGACCTGCCGTTCTTCCATCGCTTCCAGCAGTGCGCTCTGGGTTTTCGGTGGCGCCCGATTGATCTCGTCAGCAAGCACGACGTTCCCGAAAATCGGGCCCTCGTTGAACTCGAAGGTACGATCACGCTCGTTGAAGACGTGAGTGCCCGTGACGTCCGACGGGAGGAGATCAGGAGTGAACTGAACGCGTGAGAACGACAGGCCCAACGCGGTGGCCATACTTCGAGCAGTCAGTGTTTTGCCCGTTCCCGGGACGTCCTCGAGGAGCACGTGCCCTCGCGCGAGCACACCGAGGAGAACCGTTTCGAGAAACGATCGGTCAGCGATAACCGCGTTTTCGACCTCGGTCAGCACGGCATCACACTGTGCACTCGCCTCGTCGATGCTCATCATATACCCCCTCTTTTCGGCCCCGCACACATAGTTTCCTTCCTGACAGTTGTGATCGACTAGCGCCGGGCCCTTTTGCCCGGAGATGACTCGAGTTCCACTCCGTATCGGAGTTCAGGGGTAGCCAACTGTTAGGTAATATAGTATGATATGGGTGTATCCCGTATCAAAATATATTTTGCATATGTAAGACATATGTAGACTCATGCCTGACAGCTACGAAATTGAGGGTGAGGAAATCCTCGAAAAAGAGGTCAAAGCGTTCGGGAGTGGCGGCGCACACGTCTATGCCCCTGTTGCATGGGAAGGAGCCACCGTCAAACTCGTGCGTGTCTCCGAACCAGACCCCGACAACTCAGACTAATGCAACTCACCGAACAGTTCCACATCCCCGACGAATATACCGACGCCTGTGACCGACTCACTACACTGGTCGAACACCACGCAGGCCGGTTACTCGTAGATGAGTATTGGACAGCAACCCACATAGCAGGCGTGACCAGTCACAGTGGACAGTCCTACACGTACATCCGTGACGACGTGTATGATGCTTTTAATGGCGTCGATGAATACCTGTATAGTCGGTTCAAGCGGTGCGTGTACCAGCGAGTGACGAGCGTGCTTGAAGCACACGCCGACGAGTATCAGGCGTTCCAATTCGTTACCGAAACAGTCGAGCAACGGAAAATCAAGACGATTGGTTGGGAGAAACTCCGAGATCGGCTATTCACCGAGGATAGTCCATATCTCCAGTGGGGCATCCTTGAGTCAGTAGTTGAACAGTTAAACAACTACTACGACTGTCACGGTGCGTTTCCCGACTGTTATACCGATATGGTAGAAACGCCGGAGCCGAATGGTACACTGCCGTATGCTCCCGACAAAGGTGACCACCACATCCACCAAGTCACAATCGAAAATGGACACCTGCAAGCTACTCTGAACGCCCCAAACTCACTCACCCCCGACTCATACCTCGATTGGAGTGACCACAAAATCACCTTCCCAGTTCACTCTCGGTTGGCCAATATGCTTGAACACGGGGCGATGGGTGCGCCGACACTCCACAAATCAGAATGCGGTTATACGCTCGACGTGCCGGTGGAGATACCCGAACAAGACACCGAAACCATCGATAACCGTGTTTTATCTGTTGATCTCGGTGTGAAGAAACAGACCACGGCGGTGGTTGTGGATGGCGATAAGGGACAGGTCGCCCCGCCGGAGATTATCGATCATCCGAATAAGCAAAAACTGTTCAGGTTGACGACAGAGGCCGAGGGAATCAACGACCGGTTGGCTGCCCTGCGGAAACAGGGGAAGGCACATACTGACCGATTCAACCACCTCCATAGTGAATACGAACATCTCCGACGGAAGGAAACATGCCTGCGAACCCAGATTCAACACGACGTAGCGAACCAGTTGGTCTGGCTGGCTATACACTATGAGTGTGAGACGATCGTGTTTGAATCGCTCGGACAGATTGAATCGCCCGACGTAGATGGAACACTTGCCCACTCAATATCGACGTGGGCGAGAGGCGACCTATTAGAGTTAGCCGAATACAAAGCTGAACTCGTGGGTGTTGAGGTTGAGTCGGTGAATCCGTGGGGCACAAGCCGATACTGTCCTCGATGTGGCGAACGTGGTGAGACGGTGAAAGCCCCAGACGACCATACTGAGTGTCGTCACGGTGGTCACTTCCACTGTCCCGGTTGCGGCTACGAGTGCGACCGTGACGTGGTTGGCGCGATCAACGTCGGTCGAAAGTACCTTTCAGACAGCAAGATGGAAGCGGCGAAACCTGTCGCCTATACGGAGACAGGAAATCACGCCAGTTTTCCATCGCCTGTTGTGGACGGAGATACAGGTGCCCGTTCGACTGGCGTTCAGTCCACGGCTCACAAGCAGAAACAGGATTCGGCAAGGAGTCGTCAGACCCGACTGACTCAATACTGTACCACTGTGCGGAGTGGTGTGTCAGAGATGGGTGGGCTGCATCAAAATCACAGTAGCAACACGGGCAGGCAGTTGCCCAGCGGTAGTGTGAGTATCACTCAGCACGTCCTTGCCAGTGCTATCGAATCTGACTGAACACTACCAAATGCCACCGATAATCTGAACGGTTCCGCGAGTGGTCAGCAAGCAACTCCCTGATGAGTGTTTTTGTCCATACGTACCACTGTTGCTGAACGATGAAGAACGGACGGTATCCTCCCCAGATTCCCGGCCAACGCCCCCTCGCTGGTGGAATGGTGAGGATTCTCTTGAGATGAATAAATCGTCAGCGATATATGTTTAGGGCGACCTAAATCACTGCATGACCGGCGAACAGTCGCCTGAACGCCCTCAAACCGGCGCGACGCCCGGATATCTACGCTCGCCCACTCCAGCGTGTGCTTGCGTAGGGAGCGTCCGACATCCGATCACGCGTCGCTTCAGGCACGCGACCACGCAGAAATGACCGGTCGCAACTTTCGGGCGTGGATGGGCAACCACCTCTCGCGCAAGCGCCTCACAGTCCTTGGCACGGTGCTCGTTCTCGTTCTTGGGGGCGTACTCTTCGCCCGAAACGCCGACATAGGCGCGGTGATCACGGCAGTGGTCGAGGCCAACCCGGCGCTTCTGGGGGCCGCCCTCGTCGCCTACCTCCTCTCGTGGCCGGTCAGGGGACGACGGTATCGCGACGTGCTCGGGGCCATGGAGTATCACTGTCGAACCGGCTTCCTTACTGCGATCGTATTCGCTAGTCAGACCGCGAATCTGGTCATTCCGGCGCGCGCCGGCGACGGGATCCGTGCCTATCTGCTCAACGATCAGCGTGACGTGCCCTATCCAACGGGCGTCGCCTCGCTCGCCGTCGAGCGTACGTTCGATCTCGTTGCGCTTGCCACCCTTGGCGGCGTCGCGTTCGCCTTCTTGCTTTTGGATGGTCGGTCGATCAGGTCGGCCGAATCAGTCGGATCGGTCGAACCGATAACCGCCGTCATGGGCGCAGCAGTGATCGCGGCCGTGGCCGTGGCTCTCTCGGCCCTGACTCTCGCGGCGGCCAGCAGCGATAGAGAGTTTGGTCCCGTGTTCCGCGACCGTGTTCGGCGGCCGCGCATGGTGAAGGTCGTCGACGCTCTGATACGGTTCGGAGCGGCCGTTCGCGTCGTTGCCGCCGATCCCCGTAGCCTCGGGACGGTCTATCTCTGGAGCACGGTCGTGTGGGCGCTGGACGTTTTGACCGCAGTCTTCGTACTCGCCGCACTCGTGGGCGGACCGGTCGGCGGCCTCGTCTCCCCAGTGACGCTTTTGACCGTCGGAACGCTGGCCGTTACCGTCGGTAACCTTGCGAAAGTGCTCCCGCTCTCACAGGGCGGGATCGGGCTTTACGAGGCGGCCTTTACCGGATTAGTCGTCAGTACGACGGTGATTCCGGTGGAAACGGCGCTCGCCGCAGCGATCCTCGATCACGCGTTGAAAAACGCCGTCACGCTCGGCGGTGGGGGCCTCGTGGCTGTCGCGTTCAACGTCTCGCCGACGTTCACGCCCGAGGACAGCGATAGTTCCAATGCCGAACCATCAGACTTTTAGGTCAGCCTAAGAATTCGAATGTATGACCGGGAACCGTTCAGAGGTAGTACAACGGGACATCTGCGTGATCGTCCCGACGATTCGAGAGTACGAGTGTCTTCGCTCGTACGTGGAGAACGCCCGCGAGCACGGGTTCGATATCTCGCGGCTCCACTTCGTTCTCGTCACGGAGGATTTCTGTGATGTCGACGAGATGCAGTCGATGCTCGATGATCTCGGGGTTTCCGGTGAAGTCTTCGACGGCAGTCGGCGCGAGGAATGGTACGATGCGAATGACATCGAGCAGTACGGTCACGTCGTGCCAGCCGCAAGCCACGCCGAGACGAGCTTTGGGCTGTTGTACATGTGGGCCGACGAGAGCTTCGAGTACGGACTGTTCATCGACGATGATACGCTCCCGCACGAGGACGAGGATTACTTCGGGCAACACATGGAGAACCTCGCGTTCGAGGGGTCAGTCGAGCGCGTCCAGTCGGACAAGAACTGGGTAAACGTTCTCTACCAGAACGCCGACGAGCACGGGCTCTACCCGCGTGGCTACCCCTACTCGGCGATGGATGAGACAGTCGAGACGGATACGGTCGATATCGAAGGCGGCGAAGTCGTCGCCTCACAGGGACTTTGGACGAACGTCCCCGACCTCGATGCGGTCCGGATCCTGATGGACGGGGACCTGGAGGGTCAGGCCCAGACGCGGACGACCGCGGAGGAGTTCGACCACGATTTCGTCGCCGCTCGCGGCAACTACCTGACCGTTTGTTCGATGAACCTCGCCTTCCGGCGAGAAGTAATCCCCGCGTTCTACCAGCTTCCGATGGACGACAACGAGTGGGACGTCGGACGGTTCGACGACATCTGGAGCGGGGTGTTCCTCAAACGCGCCTGCGATGTGGGCGGACGGATCTACAACGGCCGCCCGCTCTGTGAGCACAACAAGGCCGCTCGATCGACGTTCGACGACCTCCACAACGAGGTCGCCGGGCTCGAACTCAACGAGCACCTCTGGGAACTCGTCGATGACGCCGGAACTGATGCCGAAAGCTACGCCGCGGTATACGCCGCGATGGCTGACCGGCTTGCAGACGGCGAGTTCGACGAGTACCGAAACGGTGCGTTCTTTACCCACGTCGGCGAATACATGCGCGATTGGCTCGACTGCCTCGACGCCCTCAGGCGAACGCCGGCGGTTGCCGACGACTAAACCGACACCACTAAAACGATTTAGGTAAACCTAAAAACAATGACGAGACACCTACGAAACGAGAACGATGTCGACCGACGCCGGTTCCTGGCAACGGCGGGCGCGCTCGGTGCCGCCGGGTTCGCCGGCTGTCTGGGCGGCGACGACGATGAACCGGAGAGTAATATCGGACAGATTGGATCGGGACGGGAGGGGCGTGACGCCCCGGGCGGCACTTCGATGGACGAGATGCCGGATCTGGAGGGCGAACTCCACGTCTACTCCGGTCGGGGGAGTTCCTCGTCGGCGAACTGCTCGACTACATCGATAACCTGTACGACAACTTCGATCTGACGAAGCGCTACGGCGGCTCTACTGATCTCGTGAACCAGATCGCAAACGAGGAGACGGCTCCCCGGCCGACGTCTTCTACTCGGTCAACGCAGGCGCACTCGGTGCGCTCGCCAACGAGGGGCGCACACAGGCACTTTCGTCGGATATCACCGAGATGGTCCGGGCGGAGTTCCACACCGACGACTGGATCGGCACGTCCGGGCGGGCACGCGCCGTACCGTTCGACAACGAGACGTTCTCCGAGGACGAGGTGCCAGAGGACATCATGGCGTACCCTGATGAGTTCGCCGGCGACCTTGGCTGGGCCCCTTCCTACGGCTCCTGTCAGGCATTCGTCACTGCAATGCGGCTCATCGAAGGCGAGGAGGCCACCCTCGACTGGCTAGAGGCAGTCGTCGATTCCGGCATCAGCAGCTACCCCAGCGAGTTCGCCGCCTGTGAGGCGATCGCCAACGAGGAGATCGACGCCGCGTTCACGAACCACTACTACATCCAGCGCGTCCTGGATGGCAACCCGGATGCCTCGATCGGCACCGAGTTCACCGAGGGCGACGCCGGCGCAGTGTTCAACGTCGCCGGTGCCACGGTAGTCGATACAGCCAACGACCCCACCCTCGCAGAGAACTTCATCCGACACCTGCTGTCGGCCGAGGCGCAGGACTACTTCGCCCGAACGACGTTCGAGTACCCGCTGATCCCGGATGTCGAGCCGATCGGCGATCTACCGACGATTGACGAACTCGACGTCCCCGAGATCGACCTGACGGAGCTATCCGATCTCGAAAAAACGGTCGACCTCATGCGTGAGGCCGGCGTCGAGGTATAGAGTTCCGCCACCGACATCCGTGTCGTCCCTTTCGGCCCTCCTTCGTCCACGCCGGTTCGCACGACGACTCGCGAGCTACGGCCGCGAGCAGGTCGCCCGAGCGGACCGCCTGACGTTCGCGGCCGTCTTCGTCGCTTGTGCGACGGGTATCCTCACCTTCGTTCTTGCCGCGACCGTCTTCGCGCATCACTCGATTAACCACGACGAAGGTGTCTACCTCACGCAGGCCGCGATGCTTCTGTCCGGGCAGCAGAGTTGCATGCTGGCGAGCAGTCGGCGCCTTTCGCCCGTGGTTCTTCATTGAAGATGGCGGCAGGCTCTATCCGAAGTACAGCCCCGTTCCGGCCGCGATGTACGCGGTCTCGATGGGACTGTTCGGCGAGCCGCGGCTGACCCTTGCGGCGATCGCAGCGGGTAACGCGGCGCTCGTGTACCTGCTCGGCTCGATGGTCTTCGACCGACGGGTCGGGCTCGCGGCCGCCGTCCTGTTCGCAGCCTCGCCGATGGCGGTCGTCACCTCGTCCGTCTTCCTCCCGTACGCCCCTACCACGTTCCTGAACCTGCTGTTCGCGGTCGCGTACCTCCGAAGCGTCCGTGACCGATCGGTTCTGGCTGCAGGGGTTGCGGGCGTCGCTATCGGGCTTGCGTTCTTCGCCCGGCCGTTCACGGCAGTGCTGTTCGCGGCCCCGTTCATCGGCCACGCGCTCGTCCAGGTCGTTTCGGCGGTTCGGGCCGAGGGACTCACTCCACTCGTGAACAGGGGGCTCCGGGGCCTTCCCGACCCGATCAACCGCCATGGGCTCACTGCACTGTTCGGGGTGCTGTTCGTGGGCGTCACCCTCGCGTACAACCTCCGCCTGACTGGCTCCCCGCTAACGTTCCCCTACGAGGCGTTCGCCCCGATGGACGGCCCCGGATTCGGTGAGCGACGGATCCTCGACCATTCGATCGACTACACGCCCGGGCTGGCGCTCCGCACGAATGGCTACGCGCTGTGGTATCTCGCAACACGCTGGCTCGTCGCCGGTCCCGTCGGCGCGGCACTCGCACTCGTCGGCGGCGGGCAGCCGCGCGGCACTGGCTGCTCGGGGAACGGGCGCTCGCCGCCGACCATTCGGAGGGCGACGACCACGGGGCCACCGACTCCACCGCTGATGACCGCCGATTCGAGCGGATTGCCGGGCTCCTCCTCGGCGGTGTGGTCGTCACGGTGGTGGTCGGGAACCTGTTCTTCTGGGGCACTCACAACCTCCTCGCGACGATCTCGGACCCAACTGACGGATTCGTCGCGAGCTTCGGCCCGGTCTATCACTTCGATCTTCTCGTCCCGCTGTCTGTCTTCGGCGGCGTCGCCGTCGTCGCAGGTGGCCGGGCGCTCGCCGGGGTCCGGCAACGGCTCGCTACCCGTGTCACCCCGCAGACGGCGCGGACGGTCGTCGCCGTGGCGGCCGTCCTCGTCGTCCTCAGCGGGACTCTCGCGGCTGCGGCTGCGGTCGGCGCTCCCCTGGACCGGCACTCGGTGCAGGCCGACAAATACGATGCGGCCTACGAGCCGATCGAGTCGGAATCGTTTGATAACGCGCTCGTATTCGTCCCAACACCGTATGGCGAGTGGCAGAACCACCCCTTCCAGGCGCTCCGGAACGATCCCGGGCTGGACGGAGAGGTCGTGTACGCGCTCGACCGCGATCCGAGCGAGGACTTTGCGGTGCTGGATGCATACCCGGACCGGACTCTCTATCGGTACGGGTATCAGGGCGAGTGGACGCCGAACCCATACGAACGCGTCGTTCCGAAACTGGAGACGCTCGATGTCCGGGAAGGACCACGGCTCGATGCGGAGACGACCGTCGGCATCCCGGACCGCGTCGACCAAGCGCGGATCCGCCTCGAGACCGCGGGCGGAGAGAGCCCTGATGGCGGAGTCGCCGGTGGGTCCGACCGTGTGGGATACGCCGTGACTGATCCCAACGAATCGCTCACGGTGGACTGGTCGCTCGACGGCGATTCGGCACGGTTGGCCGGCGCTCCGAACGCCTCCATCCCGGTCGACCCGGACGGCGACGTCGTCACCATGACGGTGACCCTCGTCGATCCGTCGGGATCGACATTCACCTATCGACAGGAGACGACGGTCCGGGCATCCAGCGAGGGCATCGAGGCCGTCTGGCCGCCCGAGCGCTCGGTCTGCCGGCTCGTCACGGACTGCGGGAACAGGGGGACGTACATCCCTGACGATCCGAACGCACATGCCGAGTGGGTCGTCTTCGAGACGAGCGCAGAGTCAGCCGAGGAGTGAGATTCTGTCGGAACGAGCCGACCGGAGCGGACGCCTCGAAGGTAAAGCTGAATTAAAAAGGTGTCAGAGCTCGATCTACCGGAATCGTTCTTCCAGGCAGACCTTGACGATCGATTTCGCGATTGCGGCGCCGCCCTCGATCGGATCGAGTTTCGTCTCGCCGAGGCGCTCGGCGTAGTCGATGGGATGCTCGCGGACGTCGTAGCCGCGCATCAGCGGGCGGATCAGGAGTTCGGCGGAGAGCCCGGTGTTCTCTGTCCATTCGATGTTCTCGATCACGTCCCGTCGGTATGCGCGCATCCCGGTAGTGGTGTCGTGTACGCGCTTGCCCATCAGGAGGCTCGCGATTGCCGCGAACGAGTGGTTTCCGAGACGGTTGAACGCGGGCATGGTGTCCGCGCCGTAGTATAGCCGGTCGCCGCTGACGACGTCGGCCCCGTCGTTGATTGCGTCGAGGAACTCCGGAAGCTGTTCCATCGGATACGTATCGTCGCAGTCGGTCGTAACGACGACTGGGCGGTCGGGCGTGAGTATCGCCTCGCGGACGGCGACGCCGTACCCCTGGGGCTCCTGTTCGATCACGGTCGCACCGTGTTTGCGGGCAATCTCGGGCGTCCGGTCGGAGGAGCCGTCGACGCAGACGACCTCGGCGCGCCCACCGGTGACGTCGTCGATGTCGGAGAGTACGGTTGCGATTGCCGCCTCCTCGTTGTACGTCCCCATTACGACGCTGACGTCGTCGAAGGTGTATCGGTCCTGGTCGGTCATGCCTGAAGCGTTCTCGGTATCGCTCGTGGTGTCCGTGGCTGTATCGTCTGTTGCCGTCGTACTTTCGTCAGTCGCATCCGACCCCGACTCGTCGGCGGGCGGCGTGAGTGATCCACTCATTACCGATAGGTGCTCCCGCACCCACTTTAGTTTTTAGGTTTACCTAAAAATACTCAGAGCCGTGTTGCGATGTCGTCAGCGACCCGTAACGCCAGCGCGGCGATGGTGAGCGTGGGGTTCATCGCACCGCCAGTGGGGAACACGGAACTAGACGCGATCCAGCAGTTGTCGAGGTCGTGGGTCCGGCAGTCCGGGTCGACGACGCCGTTCTCGGCGTCCGCGCTCATCCGTGTCGTCCCCATGTGATGGTATGCAGGGCCAGTCGCATCGGGGCCGGCGACCCACTCGATATCCGCGCCGAGTTCCTCCAGTACCGCCTGCTGGATCTCGTTCGCCCGTTCGATGGTCCTGAGCGCCCGGTCACCGACGTTCCAGTGAACATCGGGCACTGGGTTACCGTGGTCATCGGTGCGGTCGGGGTCCAACGTCACGTAGCTGTCCGATCGAGGAAGCTGTTCGACCAGCCCACCCATCGCCACGCGAGTGCCGTAGCCCTCACGAAGGCGGTCGAGCAGTTCGTTCCCCCAGTCATCGCCTGTCAGCGCCATGCCAACGGGGGACGGACCGGCGTAGTTGTTCTGAATGGAATTGAAGAACTCCAGTTTGAACGGGGCGAACTCCTCGTCGGCGTCGTCGTAGAACTGGTCGGAGGCACTCGTGTAAAACCCGATGTGGTTCTGGCGGGTGGGTTCGTCGAGGACGCCGCCAGCGCCCGCAAACAGGTGGTCCATGAAGAACTCCCCGACGTGACCGCTGGAGTTCGCCAGGCCGTCCGGATACGTCTCGGAATCGGACAGGAGCAGGAGCCGCGGCGTCTCCACGCCGCCACAGGCGACGACGAAGGCGTCCGCCTCCTGTCTGTGTTCTTCCCCGTCAGGGGTCGCGTACACCGCGGCGGACACGCGATCGGCCTCGTGTTCCAGCCGCTGGACCGGCGCGCGGTCGATCACGGATACTCCCTTCTCTTCCGCCCGTTCGATGTGGACGGTCGCGTCGTACTTCGCTCCGGAGGGACAGACCGGCTGACACGTCCCGTAACCGACACACGAGGACCGATCGTCGTACGGCTCGGAGTTGCGTGCGTTCGGCACCGAATGCATGTCTATCTCCAACTCCTCGCAAGCCTCCGCAAACAGGGAGTCGCTGTATGACGGCTCAAACGCCGGCATCGGGTGGGGTTCCTCGCGCGGCGGCGCGTACGGATTGTCCGAGGCTCCGGCGACGCCCAGTTCGCGTTCGGCCTCGGCGTAGTACGGCTGGAGGTCGGCGTAGTCGATTGGCCAGTCCGGACCGACACCCCGCTGTTCCCCGGAGTTGAAATCGGCCTCGTGAAGCCGCATCACCATTCCCTGCCAGTGGAGTGTCGACCCGCCGATCCCCTTGACACGAGCGTGATTCAACGGGTAGAACCATTCGCCGGAGTTGGCGTGGGCGTCGCGCTCGCCGCCGACGTCCCAGACGTCCGGTCGATTGTAGCTCGGTCGGATCGCCCGTTCCTGTCGGTCGAGGCGGTCCGCAGGATCGAATCGAGGACCGGCGTCGAGAACCACCACGTCGTGGTCGGCAGCTGACGGTCCGCGATCATCGCTCCCGCCGGGCCCGCGCCGACGACGCAAACGTCCGCGTTCGTGACCGGTGACCGATCGATGTCGCGGACGGCCGGCCCGTTGCCGTCAACAGCCTCGTTCGCATCCATCTCAGCGCCAGTCATTGCGGTCCCTCCTGATAGCTCTCGGCCCCGCCGGGGTGGCCCTGCGGGTTCTCCAGACCAACCAACTCGCCGCCCGTGGGCGAAGTGTACAGCGCCAGAAGCAACTCGTTGATGACGTAGTACCGCACCCGCTCGGCGAGCGAGCCCTCGGAATCTTCCTCTGCGGTATCGGCGCCGGTCTCTCTGAGGAGTGTATCCCGGTCCTCCGGGGGAGTTCGGTGATCGGTGCGCCGTGCCACGAACGGGCCACCTCGTCGAGATCGGCAACCGCCGTATGAACACCCTCGGCGTGAGCCGATCTATCGAGCCGACCGTCGAGGAACCGGTCGACGAACGCCTCCACGCCGGACACCTCGTCCGGATAGACGACGGTTGCAATCGCGGTCATCGACGCCCGGACGGTCTCTTCGTCCGGAAGCCCGTCATCCCATTCTCCGTCGCTGTCGGTCGAGTTCTCAGCCCGCCGTCGAGCGGCGAGGGCGACGCCGCCGGTCGCTCCGACTGCGGCCAGGGCGGCCACCGCGTCGCGCCTCGTCAGTTTCATAATCGTTTTAGGCCCCCTAAACAATTATATCCATCGGACTCGTTCGATGACGGGATCGGAATCGTTAACAGTCGGTGCAGCCTCTCTCCCTCAAGCACAGCCGTTTCCTGGATTATGAGTTGGACACGACGGATACGCGACGTCCTGACCGACGGCGACGACCAACTACCGCTGGGGCTGACGCTGCTCTCCGCGGCCATCGCCGGAACGATGGTCTTCCCACTCGCGTGGCTGGTGATAGAGGCCGTCACCGTCGATCCCTCGCGGGCGACTGAGCTGCTTTTCAGCCGTGGCACTGCCGAGGTAATAGAAAACAGCCTACTGTTGATGGCTGGCGTGACGACGCTGTCGATCATCCTCGGGGTACCACTGGCGTACCTGACGGTGCGGACCGATCTCCCATTCCGCCGGTTCTGGTCGGTTATCATCGCGCTCCCGTTGGTCGTTCCGAGCTATGTCGGCGCGTTCGCGTTCGTCTCCGCGTTTGGCCCCCGAGGCGAGTTTCAGGACGTGCTCGCCCCACTCGGGATCGAACAGCTCCCGGAGATCTACGGGCTTCCGGGGACGATTTTCGTGATCACCCTGTACACGTACCCGTATGTGTATCTCACCACTCGAGCAGCCCTCCGCTCGCTCGATACCACGCTGATCGAGGCGGCTCGGACGCTGAACCACGGCCGCATCGAGGCGTTCCGCCGGGTGACGCTTCCGATAATCCGACCGGCGATCGCCGCTGGATCACTCCTGTCGGCGCTGTACGCCGTGTCCGACTTCGGTACGCCGTCGATCATGCAACTGCCGGTGTTCACGCGACAGATCTACGTCGAGTACAACGCGTTCGGCCGCGATTACGCCGCGTTGCTCTCCTTGCAATTGCTCGGTATCGTGCTCGTGGTCCTCGCGCTGGAGTGGCTGGTCCGGTCTGACCGGGACGCCCACGGCGACGACACCGGCAGCACCGACCGACTCGTGAGTCTGGGACGCTGGCGCTGGCCGGCAACCCTGCTGCCCGCGTCGGTGGCTACAATCGCGCTCGTCGTCCCCATCTGGATCCTCCTGTTGTGGCTGCGCCGCTCCGATGCCGGGCGTCGCCCCTCGATGGCGTTCGAGTGGGTCCAGGTAATCAACTCGGTCTCCGTCGCCGCGGCGGCCGCCATCGCCGCCGCGCTGGTGGCCATCCCTGTCGCCTATTTCGCCGCGACAAGCGACTCGCCGTTGTCGACCCTGTTCGAGCGGGCCACCTACGTCGGCTTTGCTGTGCCCGGGATCGTGTTAGCGCTCGCGCTGGTCTACTTCGGCTCCGGCTATCTCCCGTGGATCTACCAGACGATCCCACTGCTCGTGTTCGCGTACGTCGTCCGGTTCCTGCCGCAGGTCGTCGGGTCGACCCGAACCTCGATCCTGGGGGTCGATCCCAGACTGGCCGAGGCGAGTCGCACACTCGGGGAGTCCTCGGTGGGCGCGTTCCGCCGCGTGACGTTCCCGCTCACCCGCTCGGGGATCGTAGCTGGCGCCGCCCTCGTCTTCCTCACGACGATGAAAGAGCTTCCCGTTACCCTCATTCTTCGCCCGTCCGGCTTCGAGACCATCGTCACACAGATCTGGCGCGCTCAGAAGACCCAGCTCTACCAGTACGCGGTCGTACCAACGCTCATCCTGCTCGTGATTTCCGGGCTCTCGATGGTCGTCATTCTCGCAGGCGAAGGGAGCAACCGAGGGCTCTGACGGCGGGCGGCCGGACTGCCCCCGGTCCTTCAGAATCCCACATGTACTTGTGGCCGCCGAACAGAGCACCGCGCATGTTTCCCGATTCTGAACGTTCTCGTTACTGGCGGTGCAGGGCTCGTCGGGAGCCATCTCGTCGCAGAGCTTCTCGACCGCGGTGCAACTGTCCGCGTCGCCGACGACCTCTCGAAGGGTGACCCCGACAGGGTGCCCGACGGCGCGGAGTTCGTCGAGGCGGATCTCACCGACACCGCTGACGTCGCCAGAGCCGTCACTGACGAACTGGACATCGTTTTCCATTTCGCCGCGTACACCGACACGAACTACGACGACGACCGCGAACTGTTCGAGGCGAATACGGCCATGACCTACAACGTGCTCGAACGGATGCGCGAGGTCGGCGTCGATCAGTTCGCGTTCACTTCCTCCTCGACCGTCTACGGCGAGGCACCACGCCCCACGCCGGAAGACCACGGCCCGCTGGAACCCATCTCTATCTACGGCTCCTCGAAGCTCGCCGACGAGGCGCTGATCTCGACGCACGCCCACTCCTACGATCTCACCGCCTGGGTGTTCCGGTTCGCAAACATCGTCGGGCCCAATCAGCGCGGCACCGTGATCCCCGACTTCATCCAGAAGCTTGACGCGGACCCGACCGAGCTAACTATCCTCGGTGACGGCCGGCAGGAGAAATCCTACATGCACGTTACGGAGTGCGTCGATGCCATCTGTCACGTCGTCGAACACGCCGACGAGGACCTGAACGTCTACAACCTCGGCACCCACACGACAACCTCGGTCACGAGCATCGCCGACGTCGTCAGCGACGAACTCGGCGTGGATCCGACCTACGAGTACACCGGCGGGGACCGCGGCTGGACCGGCGACGTCCCGCGCATGCGGCTTTCGATCGAGCGCCTCGTGGACCTGGGCTGGGAGCCGTCGCTATCGAGCGACGAAGCCGTCCGCCGGAGCGCGCGTGAACTCGTCGCGGAGATTGTCGACTGACCGGGTCGCTGGATGCCGCTTCGAGTCGGACGTCCCGACGAGCCAGGGGCCTCACCGGTATCGTTGTGGTAACCCTGACAATTTAGCCGCTCGACAGCGTACTGGACCGTGATAGACGTGTCAGATACAGACCGACAGTACGATCTGGTGGTGTGGGGCGCGACTGGCGTCGCAGGGAGCTTCGTGGCTGAGTACCTCACGGAACAGTATTCGCCGGACACGCTCTCGTTGGCTCTCGGCGGGCGGGACGCGGACCGACTCGAAGCGCTTGCTTCGGATCTCGCTCGTCGGAGCGAATGGGGTGAGATCCCGATACTACTCGGCGACGCGACGGATCCTGAGAGCCTTCAGGATATCGCTCACAGCACACGCGTCGTCTGCACGACTGTCGGGCCGTATACGGCGTACGGAACGCCGCTCGTCGAGGCGTGTATCGACGCCGAAACGGACTACTGCGACCTGACTGGGGAGGTAACCTGGGTCCGTGAGATGATCGACCGCTATCACGACGCGGCGGTCGATGCCGACACGCGTATCGTGCACAGTTGCGGCTTCGACTCCGTCCCTGCGGACCTCGGGACCATGCTCGTCCAGTCGTACGCGACTGACAAGTTCGACACGCCCTGTGACATGGTTCGGATCTACGTCGAAGACGCCAGTGGCGGCGTCAGCGGCGGCACGCTGGCCAGCATGGCCGAGCAGTTCGAGGCCGCATCGACCGACCCGGTTGCCCGGCAGACACTCCGGAATCCGTATTCGCTGGCTCCGCCGGGAGAACGGACCGGCGTCGACCCGGGCACACAACGCGGTCCGCGAAGGGATCGGTTGCGATCAGCGTGGACCGCACCCTCACCGATGGCCCAGGTCAACGAACGCGTAGTCCGGCGGAGTAACGCACTCCTCGGATACCCCTGGGGCCGGGAGTTCCGCTGTACGGAGGTCATCCCGACCGGACGTGGACTCACAGGCGTAGCCGGTGCGAGCCTTATCACCGGCGGACTCGGCCTGTTCACGGCCGCGATGTCTGTCGGGCCGCTCCGTTCAGCGATCCGTGAGTACGTGTTCCCGGACCCCGGCGAGGGCCCGACGGACGAACAGGTAGAGAACGGTCACTTCACCGTACGTATACTCGGGCAGGGAACGACCGTAGACGGCCCCTTTACCGTGGAAGCCGAGTTCGGGGCTGACCGGGACCCGGGCTACGGCGCCACCGCACGCATGCTCGGCGAATCCGCGATGTGTCTCGTCCAGGACGATACCGACTCGCCACTGGACGGTGGCGTGTTAACCCCAGTCTCGGCGATCGGTGACCCCCTCATCGACAGACTCCGTGACGTCGGATTCACTGCAACCGTCGGTGTAGCGACCGAGAACCAGCGTCCTTGACCTCCTCAGCGCCGACCTCAATCGACCGGACAGCGATCGATACCGAGCACGCGATACAACAGACATCGCTGTGTCGCCCCCTCAACGACCAATACAACTGCGACGATTCCTACCCCGAGCGCCGAGAAGACCGGCACGGTCACCACACCGAATGCGGCGAGTGCAGCGAGCACCGCCAGTGCACCCCCGGCTACAACCCGAGCAATCGCGTCGAGGCGTCCGACGTTACGGTTCATTCTCCAGGCTGCTCTTCGTCACTCGTCGGGGCGAACTCGAGCGCGACGCCGTTGAGACAGTATCGCTTCCCGGTTGGTTCAGGCCCATCGTCAAAGACGTGTCCGAGGTGTCCACCACATTCGGCACAGCAGACCTCGATTCGTCTGTCTAGCAAGCCCGTCTCGCGCTGGGTGGTGACGGCATCGTCGTCGATGGGGTCCCAGAAACTCGGCCAGCCAGTCCCCGACGTGTACTTCTGGTCGGTGTGAAACAGCTTGGTTCTACAGCCAGCGCACTCGAATACACCGTCATCGTCGACGTGGAGGAGTGCAGAGGTGCCAGCAGGCTCCGTCTTAGCCTCGCGAAGCACGCGGTACTCCTCGTCGGAAAGCACTTCTCGCCAGTCGGATTCGGTCTCCGGTTGCCCGTCGTCTGCAACCCGGTTGCTCATACGTATCCATAGGTCCTCGACAGTATGAACGTTATGCGTCCACAGAACGGCTCGCTCCGCAGTTGTAATGATGAATCGGTTCCAGAGAATTTGATTTGGGCCGAAGGTACTTCTTGATAGTGAACGTAAGATTTCATATGGAGATCCGGGTCAACAAGCTGGGTGTCATCGGCGTATTGGGCGTCCTCGGTGTCTGGACGAACGAACCAGCACTGTACGCTCTCTTTGCACTCTTTGCGCTTTTCACTAGCGACCGGACAGTGACAATCGGTGATAATGAACCAGCGTCGTGATACGAGTCCAAGATGGACCAATGACCGATACGTATCCCATCGGTCTCCAACTCGCAAAGCACCCAAAGCAAAAGCCTCACAAAAACATGACATCACACTCGTTGGACTTCCAGTACGAACAAGCAACGACTGTCACGGACCTCTCCAATCGGATTCGTGACTGCGTCGAGACGCTGAGCCTCGAATTCGACGGCTACGACGAGGACCATCTCCGCGGGCCAGGGCTCTACTATGCCATCGTTTGAATCATTCTGTCGGCGAGTTCGCAGAGCCGATGGGTTCGAACACGTGGCCAGTAGATACCTGTCGGAGAGCGTCCGCGGATATCGACGCCTTCTACGATGCCACCAAGCAGGTTGCACACTCCTGCGATGGCGGAGTATGTATCGGAGTCGATGGAAGGATCCTCGAACAGATGGTCCGGTTCAAGAACATCAGTAACGACGAAATAGCGGAGGGACTGAGTCTCGACAGCCTCAACTACGCCGACTGGATGGGAGCGCGACATATGAGTGCGTACGAGACTTCGCTCCGACCGGACGTGATAACGACCATCACGTTAAGCGAAGAGTCAGGGCGTATCACTGTCTTTCAGGATGGGGAGTACGAGACGGTCGAACGTGAGATGATCGGCGGCCCCTGGCGTGGTCAGGAAGACGATTGAACCTCAGAAGCCGACCGCAGGAGTCCTCGTCCTCGAAAGCGCGGTGTGTTTTCGAGTGCAACGGACCGGTTTGGGCGTCGCCGCGGCGTTCCCGGTTCGCACGCTCCAGATGACGCCGACGGTGTCGTTCGGCGGATAGCGGTGCCATCTCTCCCAGGAAATGCTATGCGAACCGGGTGTTGGGAGACCGGAAGCCATCCCGCTGGTAGAACGGTTACTCCGTTACTATATAGTTATCTGACAATTATATCTGTGATTCCCGTAGTTCCGACAGAACCAGCATGCACATTCGGAGACGCATCTTGAAACGAACTACCGGGATTTTCGTTTACTGGGGGCTGATCAGACACCCCTACGGTCGAGAGTATGCTCGCTGGCGGTACAGTCCGACTGGACGGTTTCTCGAGGAGCCAGCGGGCTCTCCACCGCAGGGACAATCAAAAAGAGATCTGTCGTTGGATTCATAATCGACTGATTGACATCCCACTTCGGTATGGAGCGGAGAAATCATCAGCGATGACTAATTGGCAGGTCTACAGAGATCCAAATACCGCAGAGTGAATTTCTAGCTCATCATCGTCCGAAGCGCCTCCTCAGCACGGTCGGTTGCCACGTAGTACGTGTGCTTGCGATGGGTTTCGTCTTTGGGCTTCAGTTTCCGCTCGCTCTGCTTGATCGTGCTGCCCTCGTACTCTGTGACGAGGCCCGTCTGTCGGAGCGCACGGTAGAGGTGGCGGACACGTTCGAACTCAATGTCCAGTTCGTCGGCGGTCATGCGGGCGTAATCCGGGCCGGCGCGTGCCAGACGCTCGACGAGCGTTTGTCCATCGGGCAGGTGCCGGAGGACGTTCACTCGTCCCTCGTCTTCGGAGAGGAACCGGAGGAGATGGTCACCATCCCGGGAGAGCCGATAGTATGTGTGGTGCTGGCGGACCTCGTCCGCCTGCTTGGCTTTGACGCGGCGTTGTTTGACGGTGCCAGATTCGATGCGTTCGAGTAGTCCCGCTGTTTCCATTTCTTTGCACAGCGTTTCGACGTGGCCGCGCTCTGCATCGAGGTGTCCCGCCATCGAGCGGGGATAGTTTCCTTCGACGGCGTCGAGATGGTAACAGATCAGGTATGCGACGGGATCTGCCGGGAGCGGCGCCAACTGTCCGACGACCCGTTGTTTGCGATCGAGTTCGGCTTCGAGTTCTTTCGCTCGTTCGTACCGGGATTGAGCATTGCTTGCAGTATCCGCATCGAGATCAAGCGTGACGTCGATCGACTCACCGCGTGGCGTGTCGAGCATGACGCTGAGCTCCCCGGACTCCCAGTGGGCGCCGGACTCGGTGCGAGCTGTATCCAGTGCCTGCTCGACCTGCTGGTAGCGCGTCATGATCGTATCGGCTTCCAGACGGAGGCGCTCGATCTCGGCCTGGGAGACCATTCTAGCCGTGTGGTACCGCCCTGTCTGTTTGAATCCATCGTGTCCGTTGGTCCTGTGAGGCTCTGGTGAAACCCTCAAGAGCTACCAGGAACTGCTTGATGAGTACTAAACACATATTCACAGGTCACTCTCAGCAGATCCGAGTTCTGGGGGGCGACGTGCTGAATAGCTGGGAGATACGGAATCGATATTCGTTAAAATGTATGAAGACATTCAGGTGATGTTGTGAATTATTACCCAGCTCAGTACCACGGCTCAAAGATCATTGTGCACCATGCTATAGAATTTTAGGTGTGGTACATTATAACACACTATGGGAATCGCCCAGAACACGGGGGAAAGCCTGATTTTGAACGAGACAACGATGACGCTTCACAAACAGGAGCTGGGACTCGGCAAGTTCCAGACTGTATGTGGACACCTCAACCACGTTGGACAGGAAAAATTACGGATAATCGGAGTCCCAGACGTTACCAAGCAAGACAACACGAGCAAGTGTGGACAGTGCTTCGAAGAAGGAGGTGGGTACTAGACGGGACGATGTGTCTCATTGTGAGTGGCTCTCGCTCAGCAGACTGTAATCTCTGCATTCAGTACGCAAGTTCTATCAGTTTTTAAGGATTTCAACAAACCATGGGTTCAGATAAGACGGATCCTGTCGAGGCCGCGGACGACGAGCGAGATCTCTACGGGATCTCATCGTGGGAACGGCGGTCCCTCCTCGATAGCGCCTCGGTCGCGATCTACTGGTTGGCGGTTCGTACCGGCCAGATTCTCTTGATCCTGCTCGCACTGTTGATTTTCCTGGCCGTCGGCGGACTCAGTATTCTGAGAGAGCCCTCAATCGGCGTGCTAACGGCCCTCTCTGCCCTTCCTGCGCTGGCATTGGCGGGGTACGTCTGGTACAGCGATGTAACGACCAGTGAGCCGCTATCGCTGCTCGCGGTTACCTTCATGTTAGGCGTGCTCACGGCAGGGTTTGCTGCCGTTGTCAATAGCTTGTTTCAGCCGGTTTTCACGATGCTCGGTGGTATCGGAATGATTCTGTTTTTCTACCTCATCGTAGGCCCCGTGGAAGAAACGGTGAAACTGCTCGCTGTACGGCTCTATGCGTATAACGACACTCGGTTCGCCGCAGTTATCGACGGGGCAGTGTACGGCGCTGTCGCCGGACTCGGATTCGCTACCATCGAAAATGCCATCTACATCAGTGGAGCAGTTGGAGAAGTCGGCGGTCTGTCTCTCGGCCTAGATCTGATCGGTATCGGCGGTGATATCACTGCAACTCGCGCGTTAGCCGGGCCCGGGCACGTCATCTACTCGTCGTTCGCGGGCTATTACCTCGGGTTAGCGAAATTTAATCCTGAGAACCGCGGTCCAATCATCGTAAAAGGGCTCGTCATCGCCGCGGTAATCCACGCAACCTACAACACCACAGTGGGAATCGGAAGCGGACTGATTCAGGCCGGGACGGGCCTCCCCCAACTTACCGCCTTCTTCATCTACGTGTTGCTGTATGTAGGGGGCTTTGGCTACCTGCTCTACCGAAAAATCCAGCAGTATAAAAATGCCTACCGGGCGGCACATTCGAACGAGACTGACGACAGCGAAGAACCAGTGATTGATGCCGAGATGGATCGACGTCCTCCACACGACTGAAGTCGTGGGATTCCTCCGTGGGCAATCCGGCCAGCAGATTACCCCGGCTGTGAACTTCCGGGTTCGCCGATTCTGGTTTGGTTGAGCGGGCTCGACTGTTTCCCAAAACTGCTGGGTCTCCAGTCGTCGGTCGTGTTAAGTTAGGAACGAGGCGGTCGAAGATTCGGATGTTCATGGCCGAAACCGACCGCCTCAACGAATCTACAGACTGGATCGACTTGGAGTTTGTGCAGCGTGAGAGGACACCCCCGCAGCTCATTAAAAAGGGTATTCGCCACCATCTTGCGGGCCTATCACTCTCGAATACAGTTGTGTTACTTGAGGAGTCGGGTGTCAAACGCAGTCGCACTGCGGTTCACAACTGGGTTCAAAAAGCGGATTTACAGCCGAGCGGCGGTGAGAATCTGGATCGAGTTGCGGTCGATCAAAAATCGATCCGGATCAACGACGAGCAATACTGGCTGTACACCGCGGTTGATCCTGAATCCAACAAAATTCTCCATTCACGACTGTTCCCAACGTATACGGTGCCGATTGCACGAGAGTTTCTCACTGAACTGACCGAGAAACACGCCGTCACAGACGCCGTGTTTCTCGTCGATGACGCAGATGACCTCATCGCCGGCCTTCGACGAGAAAATCTCAGCTACCGCGTCCAGCAACACGGCTTTCAGAAACGCCGTCGAACGTGTCTTTTGTGAGGTAGAACGACGAACATCTTCGTTTTCAAACTGCTTCAGCCACGTTGATCCAGACACCGCAGAATCATGGCTACAAGCTCACGCCGTCTGGTGGAATCAATGGCTAAGTTAACACCGCCCCAGTCGTCTCCATTCCACTCCCAGTACGTCCCATCGGTGGGTGCGTCCCTATCGCGTTCAGCAGATAGGGCGGCAGGCCGCGCCATCGGCCCAACCGTGGTTTGTAGCAGATTCCACGCCCCTGCAATGTCACTGTGCGCGTCAAACTTGCAGTCGTGACACCGGAACGAATCTACATTCCTCGACGTATGCTGGCTTCCGCGCTTCGGACACTCACTGCTCGAATCAGCTTCGCTCATCTGCTCGATACTGATGCCAACATCGCCGAGTGTGAGGTAGAGTCGTTCAACAAGTTGTCGGTGCGACCAGAACGCGTGCGTCTTCTCGTTCACGGTCGCGGACCAGTGCGCGTCCAACACGTCGGTCAGGTCTCCAACGTACACGGTGCCCACGTTACATTCGAGCAGCCAGTCTGCCGCATGTTTCACCGCAGCATCACGGCTGTGGTCGCGCTTCCGTCCGCGGTCATCATACACTCGTTGAATACGCTTGCTCGTGTACTGGTCGTCGGGCAGCTCCGATTGCAACTCGGCGATTAGCCCGGACAAGACTTGGAAGCGGTCGAATTCTGGACGAGCGTGATAGACGGCGGTTTCTCCAGTGGTGGTGACGATTGCGAGTGTGTTGTTCGCGCCCACGTCGATGGCGGCAGAGTATGTTGTGTTCTCGGTGTCGAGTGTGTGAGTGAAGGCATCTAGTCGCTGTTCTTGCAATGTGTCTGGCCGAATGCGAACTGGATGCTTGACACGAAGCACGTCTGCTGGCTCGTCGTAGACGAGTTCTAACCGCGCGTCGTCACCATCCCACTGTGGATTCCCGCGGATTTCGAGCGTGACGCGTTCGTTATGCTCGAAGTCGTATTCCTCTTCGAGTGCTTCACCGACGCCAAACTCCAGCGTACTCTTGTCTTCGGCCCAGTCGAATGTATACAGGTCGTTGCGGACGAGACTGTGTAGTTCGTACCCGTCCTCACGGCTGCCCCAGTACCCCGGTGGACTGGGTTTTTCGGTGACCGAAGAGTCCGAATCGTCGGAGTGTTTGTCGAGGAGGTCGAAGTGACTCCGCCATGCTTCAGCGTTCTTGTGGGCGACTTGCTGGCACGCTGCCTTGCCGAGTATTGGAGCGTATTCGTCGTACAGGTCAGCGTACTCGGTATCCCAGACGTCGCCGTTCTCGGCGAAGTATTTCTGTCGGCGTCGGTAGTTGATTTGGTTCCACAAGGGGGCGTGGGCGATCAACCATTCAGAACAAACACTGCTTGTACCGCTCGGTAGCGGGTTCGGCAGTGTACTCGTTCGTACGTCGCGGTCGGTCGCTCACACGGTAAATATCAGATTATAGATTGTACACGTTAGGATTGCAGTCGGGCTACGGGGCCGTAGTTGTTTCAAAAGTGATGGATTCATCCCACGACTAAAGTAGCGAGCTTTCTCCTATTATTATGTAAGACTCACCCAGAGGCTGTGACAAATCGGCTGCTGAATATAGAGAGTGGATTCAGCAGAGAGGGAACCACAGACGGAGTTGATCTCGGCACAGGCGGTCCAATTCGCGAAATGAGTGTGTTGGTCCGTTGTGCTATCGGCCTATGAGTCCCAGTATCCGTCTGCGAACGTCCTCAGCTGAGTCATATATTTGATCATCAGTTGAAGGAAGTACGTCCTCCAGGGATTTCTTGCCGCCCTGAGTTTCAAGTTCATAATCGCCATAGGCCTCAACTAACTCATCTGTCGTGGCTGGATAGTCGTGCGATTTGAGCGCTTCATCAAGATCACCAAGGCCCTCACCAGGGTCGACGCGCACCGGCTCTTCTTCATCGGTGCGGGTACTTACCTCCTCTTGCATCCGCTCTCGCTGGCGACGTTTTTCATCATCCGCCTGCTCGTCTCGGCCCTGTTTATCATCTGCCATATACCATGGTAGGGGATTCAGGCGGATAACAGTAGGGCTGCCTATCGGAGATACGGGTCGAACTTCCCTTCCCGACTGACCCGGATCTCGAAGCCACTCCCCAGGAAGTTCAGGACCAGGAATACGGCCCCGTCGCCGACGAACGCGATCCCGGCACCCCTGGCGCTGTTGCTGGTCTTCGGTTCCCACCGCTGGGTGTAGACCTCTTGGATCGAAAGGTCCTCCTGAGTCGCCAATGGCTCGGGACCCCGACTCATGCAGTTCGCGCGCAGCATTCGGTGGATTTAGCTAAGCTTAGGGTGTCATATCGAGCCACCTTCTGGAGCTTCTTGACCCCCACCAACACCCGCCAATCCACCGCCCGGCCCACCAGCGTCCGCGTTCCTCCGTTATCTCGCTCTACTCTTCGCGCTCGCCAAAGGCTTCCTCACCCCAGTCGGAGGTGTCGCGGGTCCGCTGGAGGTAGTTCTGGAGCGTCTCGTGGACGGACCGGCCGAGGTCATGTAACTCGCCGTTGATGGCCGAGACCGAACTCGAATCGAGCGATTCGGTCACGTCGTGCTCGCTCCAGTCCTCAGGCACCGTCGGCGCATCGAAGCGGAGGTGTTCGTCCGTTGGATCACGGTAGAAGTCGAAGTCCTGGAACAGGTCAAGGTCGTCGACGACTCGGACCTTCTCCTCGTCGAGGTCCGTGTACTCCGCCCACTCCTCGAACCCCTCACGCCACGCGCCTTCTTGGAGGAGGTCTTCGAGGTCCTCGCGGTAGAATTCCTCGGATCCGAGGGTTTCCGATTCTTCCCAGTCGAAACCTCGCGGTCGTCCCCGGTTCGAGAGATCGGGTGGCTCCGGGACGGCTACGTCGAGTGTCATACGAATAGTAGAATAAGCACGATAATAAAGCCCAGTAGCGATTCCACGAGAAGGTAATCCGGATGAAGTGGTAAGCGATAGGTCGCTCCTCCCCGACACGCTCTGCGGACACATCCTCCCAGTCCCGGGACGGACAGTTAACGTGACTTGCCTGGCCCGCCAACGGACTCTCATGAAAGATTCGCGCCCTACGTCTTGCACGCCAACATGTAACAATATCACACATCTGATAGCTATATCGCCAGAATCAGGCAAGGGACGCTGGAGGACATACCACAAAGCAAAAGAAACAGCACCAACAATAAATTCAGACAATGAAGTTCGTCAAAAAGTCGGTTCAACGTACAGTATGATAAGAAGACGATATCTACGTGGCATCGGAGGTTGTTTCGGTGCGATCTCAGTATCCGGGTGCGCAGAAATCCTCCCGGGTTATAATCAAGATCCTGAGTATCCGGGAGGCACACTGATCGTTGAGAACACAGGTGACCGCCCTGTAGGAGTCTCTGTGAACACAAAATTAGACCGATATGACGCCTCACTCGATACTGAAGTCGCCGGCGGGGAGATGATCGTTCGTCGTGAGTTCGTCACCGCTGAGAAGGGTGATATCGTAACTCTCGAAGCGCAACTCGGCGAGACTGGGGATAAACTAAGTTTCCAGTTTCTCCCCGCAGGCGGCGACACCGATTCGCCGCCAGAAGTGGCCCAACTCGCGTTCAGAAAACGCTGTTGAGGCAAGTGCAACCTGGGTCGCGACAAGCAGGACGTAACATCGGGATACTCAAACCTTTATCAGTTTCATGTGAACTACCCCACCCTACTCGCTCACGGCTTTCGCCGTTCGCTCCTTGAGGGTGGGGCTTCCTGTTTCTACGACGCGCTTTACATCCACGACATCGGTAGCACCCGATGACGTGAACATAGGGAGCGCAGTCTCCACAGGCGTTGTGTCTTCGGACTGTCCCAGTCCTAGCTTCTCGAAACCGCGAGACAAAATGTTAATCGCAGCGTTTGCATCTCTATCCATCTCGAACCCACAGGCGGGGCAAGAGTGTTCGCGCACCCACAATGGTTTGTCTGACCCGACGCCGCACGACGCGCATTCTTTGGTCGTGCCCGCTGGCTCCACCTCAACAAAATGCGTGCCTTCTCGTTTGCACTTGTATTCGAGCATTGTGGTGAACGTATCCCACGCCGCCGATGCAGTATTCCGACTGTTTCCAGCCGACTCCAGCATTGACTTCACGTTCAAATCCTCGACGGCCACCAAGTCGTACTCCGTGGCGTAATAGTTCGAGAGTTTGTGCAAGAAGTCGTGGCGTTTCCGCCTGACTCGCTGGTGGCACTCAGCAACTCTCAGCCGTTGTTTCTCCCAGTTGTTCGACCCGTGCTGTTTCCGAGAGAGCGACCGCTGTTCACGCGTGAGGCGGTCTCGTTCATCTTGCAGGTCGAGTGAGCCGACAGCGCGTCCATCCGTGTCGTGAGCGTATTTGAGGATGCCAACATCAATTCCGACACAGCGGTCTGGATTCTCTGGGATCGGTGGCTCTTTTTTGCCTTCAACAGCGAAGGAAGCGTACCATTCACCAGTCCGTTCTTTCTTAACACAGACCTCTTTGATTGTGACATCATCGGGAATATCTCTGTGGTAACTGATTGGAATGTCAGCAAGTTTCGAGAGTGAGAGGACGGTCTGGCCGTTCTTCTTGTCGAACTCGAAGCCAGACTGAACGTATTTGAAACTCCGAAACTCGCTCGGTGCCTTCCAGTTGAGACTCCCGACGTTGTAGCCGTCCTGTTTGAGTTGTGAAAGTGCTTTGATACTGGCCTCGATTCGCATAACAGCGGCTTGTGCCACTGTCGAGTACAGGTCGGTCAACTCATCCCACCAGTCTTTGAGGTCGGTGAGTTGGTCGCGGACTTGGCGAACTCGTTGGTTGAGGGTGCCTGCTGAGTCAGGGATTTGCTCGAACTTGTTGAGGGCGTGGTTGTATAGTTGCCGACAGGTATCGCGGTGGTAGTCCAGTGTCTCGCGCTGGTCTTCTGTTGGGTGGAGCCGATACCTGTTGGTATAGTGCATTGTTACTGATTTCTCTCTTCAATCAGTTCGTCTAGTTTCTCTTGGACGAACGAGGAGAGATTCAAGTGATTTTCCTGAATCCACTCTTCTTGGTCTTCGCGGATGGAAATTGTTTTGCGCTTTGCCACTTCACACTTTACGTAACTTATGCATTTGAATGTTGTGGTTCGCGTTGGCCTGTGGGACTGCAACAGGACAGTGTATGTGAGATGATGACGGCGCTGTATCCCCGACCTACTCGCTCCCGTTGGTCGCTCTTTGAGGACGGGGGCTTAGCGCCTGTATTCAGCTAATCTTGTCGTCGACTATGACGCCACGACGGTTCTGGTGCTACGATCGAATCGAGAGAAGGGCCGTTAGACACTCTGCAGCTACCGGAACGAGCGAACTCACCAGGGTGGCTCTGTGAGGATTCGGTACCGAGTATGCTGAGTAGTCACAGACTAAGGCGATTTTTGCTGGGGAACTACAAGACGAAGATGCGGGTCGGCGGAAGATGCCAACTAGACAACGACGATGTGTTGTATGTCAGGATGAGCAGCGTCGACGAACCAGGAGATACTGATTCTCGGATAACGTGTGAGTTCGGTTCTATATCGCCACATTGGAGCGATAAAAGCTCGATCATATCAATTTCAAAAGCTGTATTTTAAACGATCAACTAGTTACGGACGGTTCCCCAACATGATCAGATCCATCCGTGTCTTCTCGCACTCTCAAGGGCCACTTTCATTCAGTTGTCACTACCGCTGAGGAGCGTTACATCTGGCAAGAAGCGCCAGAAAGTCCTCACGTCCCAGTTTTTGTTATGAATAAACGCGACGTCGACGGGTATACCTGGATTGTAGAGTTTACTGTGCTGTAATGTTTGGACGGGTCCACTGCGACCGTCTTGACGGCTACTGAAAACTGATAGCCTGACAACGACCGGAGCTAAATCACAATCCATCGAAAGAAACATAAATATTATTATCAATAAACTGTTCTATTGTATATTTGTCTTATAATTCAGAAGTGTTCGGGCGTTTCGGGGTTTTTGACGTGCATCGGAACCTCATCATTGAGGTCGGCCTCGATATCCAGAACTGAGTCCACTATATCGGTTGATAACGTCCTGTAAGGCCGAAACGATATGGGGGTGTCGTAACGACGTTTTCCAGCTCAAGCAGTGGGTCGTCTTCGGCAATCTGTTCGCGGTGCTAGACATACGTCCCCGATCGCCAGATCTCACTGTTTTCGAGGGGTTCTATGAGTGCGCTCTCCCGGAGACACGCTGGCTGGGCGGCGTTGCAGAGGTATGCGTGCTCCGCGTGGCGAACTCGTCAGGGTCGATCAGGTCCCGTTGGGTGGGTATACGTCGGCGTGCAGACTACCGACGTCACTGGCTCAACACAGTCCTTGCAGGTCAGACAACGTCTCGACGCCGAATGGTACCATCTCGACGTGGTACACGAATGGATCGTATGCACAAACTCCTTTCTCGTCTTATAGGCTATTTTTACGCACATATGGTTGTAATGTCTCTTCGACCAGGTGCCAGAATTGTTGATCAAGCAAGTACCAGCAGACACGAGTACAAGGCCAACGGCAGTCAGTATTCGCTTCGTTTGCCGATTTGACCAATCTGGTAAAACACAAAATACAGTAACCGTCTTTTAACTGACCGAGAGCGCTCCAGATATCGTAATACGCCGGCGTGTCAGCTACTACTTTTTAGGCTCAACTGCCAAGTCCTGCACACGAACCGATTCGAGCGCGTCGAGAAGGCCTTCGAGAGTGACCAGCGTCCGTCCGTGTCCCGTTCAGATTCGATGCCGGGAGCACGGTCTCGGGGTGACAGCACAGGTGGATGGTGAGTGGGTCATCGACGACGAGGGGAAGCCGGCCCGGGATGCATTCTGGTACGACGAGCATGCGAGCGATAGCATCGGCGAGAGGCAGGAGTCCGACATCAACAACCGCCTGTACGACGTCTGTGTGAGGGGCCAGTTCCTCGGAACGAGTCTGGCACTCCTGCAGTGGTTGCGCGAACACGAGACGGAGACGATAATGGCTGCGGACATCGTCTTTTTGTAAAGACTGGCTTAAATACAGACTCACCGGTGATATTGCCTCGGATCCGAGCGACATATCGCTTCACTAAGTGGATTCACGGACACCGCTGTGAGGCTACTGCCGATAAGACGTATTTGTGATATATTAGGCAATCCCTCGTCGTTCTATTTCTCTCTAGGGGCATTTAAGGGCACTCAACACCGACGTAACGCCCATCCACCAACTGATTCATTATAGTCATCTTCCCGTCATATGAAAACTTTCATTACCCTTGCTACCGTATCACACAAGTGCGGACGCGGCGAGGACAAACCGGACGATCTGAGTGGGTGCGCCCTTCACGGTGGGCTTGCTCAGATTAGAGGTAAAATCAAAGTGCCCGTAACAGGGCAGCGAGATGAACGCCTCGAAGGAGAACCGAAGTGTGCCAGTACCAGTCCAGCCGGCTGGACTGGTGCGAAGACCAACTATCGGGTGTTGGGTGACCAATACTCGGGAAACCGGCTGCTGGCAACCGCTGGTGTGAGTCCAGCAAAAGCCCGGAAGGGCAATGCCGGGAGAAACCGGCTACCGCCATACAAGGCTGGAAGGGTCGTACGGCGCATGGAAAAGGTCTCCCGTCCGGGTCTTAATCGCGGCGTCCGACCGTCTTCACCGTTGTTTTTCAGAATATCACGAGCGCCATAGACACCCGTCACGGAGACCACAGTTCGGCCAAACGCAGGATTCGACCAGAGCCCCGTATACTACTTACTCGGCAGATTGCGGGCGGACAGACGTAGCAGACTCACCGGCCGGAAGCAGGACGCATTGCTCAGCATTCCTCCGGCCGGGCACCCCGTGAGAGACGGTTGGCTGGATCACCGACCGCCGATTTTCGCGTTACTCCGAGAGGTGATCAGTGTCGCCCGAAAAGGCGAGTTCCCACCCGTCGCCATCCCGGTCGATGCGGGTAATCCCACAGAGCGGTGCCTCAACCCGGTCAGTCGACCCGACGAGTCCACTGGCGACACCGCCGACGGTCATGCCATGACCAACCAGAAGCACGTTTCCGGTGTCTGACCCGTCCTTTCGCGTCGTCTCGACGAGTCTCCGGGCGGCCTCCCCGCTCGGCGCTCGGCCTCCTCGTGGTGTTCCGGGAACTCGGGGATCACGACTGGATCATGATCGAGCCGGACGGTATCGAACCAGTCCGCGAGGTCGTCGTAAGAGGCAGTTTCGGGGTCGCTGTCAAACCACTCGGGGTTGCGGTGTTCGCCGAGTCCGGGTTCGAGTCGGACGGTCCGATTGATCTCCCGACAGATCTCGTCGGCCGTCTGGACCGCCCGAAGAAACGGAGAGGCGTAGACGGCGTCGAATGCGACACCGTTCTCAGCGAACCGGCGGCCGACCCGCCATGCCTGCCAGCGACCGAACTCCGTCAGATCGGGGTCGTGGATCCGGTCGGCGTACGATTCTGAACTCGGGGTCGACGGTATCCCGCCGTTGGCCATGTCTCACTACCCAGACGGACGAATCCATATCGCAGGTATTTGACTCTAGACTTTTGACCTCATCGGCGACCCCGTGGTCACAGATTGTATGTCCTCTGGTTATACACAGTACTATGTAATGATTTATCGAACAGTATGCATGAGCCATGAAGTTCACACGCCAGGAGTCCTTAGATAGACTTCGTGAAGCGGTATCGAGCGGCGAGCCAGTCATCGGTGCGGGTGCAGGCACCGGTATTTCGGCGAAGTTCGCCGAGCGTGGTGGCGTCGACCTGTTGATCATTTACAACTCCGGGCGCTACCGGATGAACGGCCGCGGATCGCTAGCCGGCCTGCTCCCGTACGGCGATGCCAACGAGATCGTCGTCGAAATGGGGCACGAGGTAATTCCGGTCGTCGAGGATACGCCAGTGCTGGCAGGAGTCAACGGGACCGATCCTTTCCGGGAGATGGACGTGTTTATCGAGGATCTCAAGCGACGAGGGTTCTCCGGCGTCCAGAACTTCCCGACGGTCGGACTAATCGACGAGGACAGCGGTTTCAGACAGAACCTCGAAGAGACGGGGATGGGCTACGACAAAGAGGTCGATATGATCCGGGAGGCGGCCGACCAGGACATGCTGACCTGTCCGTACGTGTTCTCCGAGGAACAGGCCCGGGAGATGGCCGAGGCAGGGGCCGACGTAATCGTCTCGCACATGGGCTTGACCACCTCCGGCGATATCGGTGCCGAAACCGCACTCGACCTCGAAACTGCAGCCGAACGGGTCCAGAGCCACCACGATGCCGCGAAAGCGGTAAACGAGGACGTCCTCGTCATCTGCCACGGCGGTCCCATCGCCTGGCCTGACGACGCACAGTACGTGCTGGAGCACACCGAGGGCGTGGTCGGGTTCTTCGGCGCGTCCAGCATCGAGCGCCTCCCAACAGAGGAGGCTATCGAGGACCAGGCCCGCGAGTTCAAGGAGATGGATTTCTGATGGCCGACGAAGAGTACTTTATCACCCCGGACGACGTCGAGAGCCAGCTATTCGACTGGGGCGTCCTGAAGTGGATGAGTACGCCCGAGGTGACCGGTGGCGAGCGCTTCAGCGCGGGCGTCGTCAAGCTGGAACCAGGGAAAGGCCACGAGCGCCACACGCATCCCGACAGCGATGAGATCCTCTTCGTGATCCGTGGCGAAGGCGAACAAGAAGTCGCCGAGCAGACTCGAGAGATCGAGGCTGGCGATATGGTGTTCGTCCCGGAGGGAGTCGAACACGGAACAGTCAACACCGGCTGGGAGCCGTTGCTCCTGCTTGCAGTGTACGCGCCACCCGGGCCGGAGGACGTCCTTCGAGAGCTTCCCGGGTGTGAGATCGTTCCGCCAGGTGAGTTACCGACCCCCGAGAACGTGGAGGGAGAGGAATGAGCGTCGTCATCGTCGGAACCCTCGACACCAAAGGCGAGGAGATCGGCTTCGCACGCGATGTCCTCCAGGCACAGGGAGTCGACACTCACGTCGTCGACGTTGGCGTGATGGGCGAACCGGAGTTCGAGCCCGACACGGGCGCGAATGAGGTCGCCGAGGCCGCCGACAGCACCCTCAATCAGCTCCGCGAGGATGCCGACCGCGGGGAAGCGATGGAAACGATGGGAGAGGGTGCCGCCACCCTCGTTACGCGAATGCACGACGACGGTACCGTGAACGGGGTGCTCGGACTCGGCGGTTCGGGCAACACCTCGATTGCAACCACGGCGATGCGTGCGCTGCCTGTCGGGGTTCCCAAGGTGATGGTCTCGACGATGGCCTCGGGAGATACGGAGCCCTACGTCGGCGCGAAAGACGTGATGATGCTGTATTCGGTCGCCGATATCGAGGGGCTCAACCAACTGTCACGCAAAGTCATCGCCAACGCCGCGCTCGCGATGGTCGGGATGGTTACCAACGATTCTGGCGTCGAGATAGAGGAAAAACCCACCATCGGGGTCACGATGTTCGGCGTTACGACGCCCTGCGTGCAGACCGCCCGCGAGTATCTCGAAGAACGCGGCTACGAGACCATCGTCTTCCACGCCACGGGAACGGGCGGTCGTGCGATGGAAGACCTGATCCGACAGGGGGTCATCGACGGCGTGCTGGATGTGACGACGACAGAGTGGGCCGACGAACTGGTCGGCGGGGTCCTCGCTGCCGGTCCCGAGCGACTCGACGCTGCTGCCGAGACAGGCACGCCTCAGGTGGTCTCCACAGGTGCGCTGGATATGGTCAATTTCGGCCCCCGTGACTCCGTCCCCGAGGAGTTCGAGGGACGAGAGTTCCACATTCACAACCCCCAGGTGACGCTGATGCGGACCACGCCCGAGGAGACAGCAGAACTCGGGGAGATCATCGCCGAGAAACTCAACACTGCGAGGGGCCCGACCGCGCTGTTCCTCCCGTTAGAAGGCGTTTCAATGCTCGACGTCGAAGGGGAGGATTTCCACGACCCCGAGGCAGATTCGGCCCTGTTTGATGCGCTTCGCAAGCATCTCGACGAGTCCATGGAACTAATCGAACGGGAGACCGATATCAACGACGACGCGTTCGCGGCAGCGATGGCTATGAAACTCGACGAGTACATGCGGGCGGCGGGAGAGGCACCGAACTCCAGGCCATCCCGGCGTTGGCCATCGTGGAGAGGGCTAATCTCGAGTGGGATCCCCACCCGTCCGTATTCTCGCGCACTGAGAACAGATATCGCGTATTTTCTCTCTCTCAAGCCACATCAGGTGACGGCTTCATCCACGGCTAAAGCCGTGGGCTTTCGCTTGTAAGACCAGAGGCAGACGAGCGTCCGAGAATCGGATGTTTTTAAACAAGTATATAAAACCTTCGGGGCAAGACGGTAGATGTGCACATCTGACACGGACTCATATCCTGACGTATCGAATCGTGCCGTGTAGAAGAATGGATCCAACCCGTAACTCGCATCGACGAACGATTCTGAAAACCCTTGGCGCAGGAACAATGGTCGCACTGGCAGGGTGCGGAGCCAGTGAGGACGAACCAACAGATGAACCCAGTGACGGGACCGATACGGACGACGAAGAGGAGAACGGAACAGCGGAAGAGGAGGAGAACGGAACGGAAGAGACCGGTGAGGACGGGCAAGTTCCAGGGGCCGATGTCCTCGGTGGACCGGACGACCTCCAATCGACGCCGACAGTCGAAGCACTGATACTCGATTCGGATCAGGGTGCCGGCCAGAACGTGTTCTCGCCGGCGGTTGTCTGGGTCGAAACGGGAGCCACAGTGACGTGGGACAGCGCCAGCGGAAGCCACTCGGCAACGTCGTATCACCCGGATACTGACGGGCCATTGCGGATCCCGCAGGACGCCAGCCCGTTCGATTCGGGGATCATGGTCGAGGGAGATAGCTTCTGAACACACCTTTGAGACACCCGGGGTGTACAACTACTACTGTCAACCGCACAGAGGGCTTGGAATGGTGGGCCTCGTCATCGTCGAGGAGGTAGCAGCGGGTCCCGGAACGAGTCCACTGGAGGAGGTCGACGGTGCGGAAGCGACCGGGCTGACAGATCTGCTCGAACTCGCGGGAGTCGAGATCGAACAGTCTGAAGCCGGCTACGACTGGATCGACGCCACGTGGGACTCGTACTGGTACTCGCTGTACAACATGAGTACAGTCATTACGCTCTCCGGTAACGGGATCACCTTCCCCGCGAACCAGCAACAAGAGGAACAGTTCCAGCAGCGGTTGCCACAGATCATCCAGGCTGCCGACGCCGACGAACCACCGGTCATCGAACCCAATCTGAATATGGCTCCGTTCACCTCGGGTGCTCCGAGTTTCACCGAGCAACCGGCGTTAGACGCTGGCGACGGGCGACCGGACGCCTCGACGTTAACCTGGGATCAGTCGGCGTCATCGATGACTGTCAGTCCGTCCTCTCTCGGGTGGACCCACCTCAAGGGTATCACCTGGGCGAAAAACTTCCAGAAGCATGCAGAGATTCTCCCGCCGGATCTCGCACCGCTGTTTCGCTCGATGCTGCTCTCGACGATGGCACAGGTCGGGACGGTGTTCGGACTCGTCACCGAGGAGGGTGGTGGCAACTTCCGATTGAACGAGGAGAACCTGCTGCTCGGATCGGCGTTCAGCCCCGGCGAAGGCCTCGTCGACGAGACGCCACGTCCCCGACATCACTCGGCGATGCTGTGGTTCCTCTCGAATCTCAATAGCTTCGCCCAGGGTGGGTGGTTTGGCTACGAGAACCCAGAACCGCTGATTCCCGCCGAGAACATCCAGATGCTGACCAACGGGATGGGGCAGACGACGATGAACGCCATCGACCCCGCCGAACTCGACGATACCCGACTGGTGGGTGAGTTGCTCGGTGCAATCGGCTGGTTCGGCACGCAGACGAACCAGGATCCTCTCCAGAACAGTGCCATAGAGTACGCAGATGGTCTCGCTGGACGGATCGAGACGAATCTCGACGGTAACGGGCGGGTCGCCAGCGGAACCGAAAACCAGGCTGCGACACAGGGAGTCGTCGGGCAGGGACTCCTCTGGGCCTCACAGATCGACGGTGTCGATTACACGGATACGGCTGGTGACGTGCTGGGCTACCTGACGGATGAACTGTTCGACGAGGATGCAGGAACCTTCGCATCCGGTGCCGAGGACACCACCTATCGGATCACCGCCCGTGACGCGGGCGATATCACGGGAGGACTCAACGCCGCCGACGCCGTGTTGGGCCGGTCCGAGGTTCAGGCCCAGTACGCGGAGTTCTTCAACCAGACGGTCAACCGTGGTCAACTGCAGCGTGCAGAACGACCGCCATCGCGCGACGAAAACGCGGAGTTTACACTGCCGCTGCCGCCGATGGCTGGCGGCGAGTTCGGGCAGGCCACGGTCTACAACAGCGCTGTCGAATACGACACGACGAGCGATGACTGGAGTGTCGTCGACGACACGTTCGATGCCGAGGCGGCGATGTATCTGGCGAATCAGGACATCTGGATCAGCCAGTGGGGCGGTGACTTCTACCAGGGGCGCGGTGTGCCTGGAGAGAGTGACAGTCCCCCGTAGCTGATCTGGATCGCTCGAATCCAATCGAGCGCTCCAAAGCGATCTAATACAATATTCTTTTTGTTGGTGCCGGACTCGGAGAGATGCCGTTCGGCGGGAACGGTGCGTCAGGGATCAATCGTGAAGGGCATTGAGCAGATGATTCGGAAGAAGTCGATCATCCTCGCAGTATTGAACTTCTCAGCAGGAGATAGGTTGATGCCACCCATCGGACAGTGCTGAATATAGATCATTCTACGATTCGTTGATACCCGGTCTGGATCAGTCGCGTAACTCCCAGCACAGCCAGAACAGCGGCACCAAACACGACACCTGAGTGAACTTCATCGAACAGTGGGAACGAGGTATATCGCCCTGCAATCATCAAGACGACCAACAGGAGCCACACAATATACAACCCAATGACGCTTTGATAAAGAGTTTCATCCATAGGCATATATTAAAGGTTATGTTACTTATTCGTAACGAGACTCAGTGATCAACAGATGATCTCTACTGAACAGATAGTTCACTGATTCCAGGCTGGAATAAGCGAAGCCGTCATACTGTATCTATTCTCTGGATTCAGTACGCGGTTTGTGTCAGTTAAGAGGGGTCTCAACATAGCTATCATTCTCTGAACTACTCCAGAAAGTCTCTTGCCGCTCAAATACGCGGGTACTTATGTCGTGAGCATCGTGGTTTAGATAACCGAAACGCGCGTATTCCCCGAGCGGGTTGTGTACTCTCGATATCGGCTCTCGATACGAGATGCACACCAGCTTTCCTTTATCAGGCGGACTGTTCGCAGTTCTGGGACTGCTCTGATCGGACTCCACCTATGGAAATAGAAATCGCAACAATCGGCGGCTACGAAGAAGTCGGTCGCCAAATGACTGCTGTCCGTGCCGGGGATGACATCGTCATCTTCGACATGGGACTCAATCTCTCGAAAGTACTGATTCACGACGATGTCCAGACCGAACGAATGCACTCACTCGATTTGATCGATATGGGTGCGATTCCGGACGACCGCATCATGACCGAGCTCGACGGCGACGTCCAGGCCATCGTCCCGACTCACGGCCATCTCGATCATATCGGAGCAATCGGAAAGCTCGCACATAGATACGACGCACCGATCGTCGCCTCTCCCTATACCCTCGAACTGGTCCGTGAGGAGATCGACGACGAAGGCAAATTCGCGGTGGACAACGATCTCGTCGAGATGGATGCGGGCGAAACGATGGATATCGGTGACGATTGCGAACTCGAATTCCTCAACGTCACCCACTCTGTGATCGGTGCGATCAACCCCGTACTTCACACACCCGAGGGGGCAGTCGTCTACGGACTCGACAAGCGGATCGATCACACGCCGGTCGTCGGCGACCCGATCGATATGGAGCGCTTCCGTGAGATCGGTCGTGAGGGCGTTCTCTGTTACATTGAAGACTGTACGAACGCCAATCGGAAGGGTCGGACCCCGAGTGAAGCGGTCGCGAGAGAGCAGCTTCAAGACGTTATGCACAGCATGGAAGACTACGACGGCGGGATCGTGGCGACGACGTTCGCAAGCCACATCGCTCGTGTCAAGAGTCTCGTCGAGTTCGCCGAGGATATCGGCCGAAAACCGGTCCTCATTGGGCGGTCGATGAAAAAATACTCCGGGGCTGCAGAGCGTATCGGTGCAGTCTCCTTCCCGGATACGCTGGAGATGCACGGTCACCGAGGCAGCATCGATCAGGCGCTTACGCGGATCATGAACGAGGGCAAAGAGAACTTCTTCCCGATCGTGACCGGTCATCAGGGCGAACCGAGAGCGATACTCACCCGGATGGGTCGCGGCGAGACACCGTACGAACTGACTGACGGGGACAAAGTCATCTTCTCCGCGGGGGTCATCCCGGAGCCGACAAACGAGGGGCAGCGGTACCAGTCCGAGCAGCTCCTCCAGATGCAAGGGGCACGAATCTACGACGACGTTCACGTCTCCGGTCACCTTCGGAAAGAGGGACACTACGAGATGTTAGACGCCGTTCAGCCTGAGCACATCATCCCCGCTCATCAGGATATCGAGGGTGTCTCTGGATACGTCGACCTCGCGAAGGGACAGGGCTACGAAGTCGGGCAGAACCTTCATATCATGCAGAACGGGAATACGATCCAGTTGAGTTAGGGCGCTGCTAGCGGCTTTTTTATCCGTGATTCCATTCGATGTTGCGAGTATAGCACTTTGGTTCGACGAGGTCTTCTCACGACATCTTGTCGTGAGATCGTTTCAGAAGTGCACGTCTAACAGCGTGAGCCGAACTCACGTCCCGAGACCGGTCACCACGCAGTGAGTGCGCGTGTTCCGTAATCGTACACCAGAATGCCACCGAACGCGAGTACGCCGGTCACGGCGAAGGCTCCACCGACATAAAAGACCGAGCCCATGCTTACTTCGATCATCAACCACCCGGCGATGAGGGGGCCGGCGACGGAGCCGGGCCGCCAGACGAGTTCGCGGATCCCGAAACCAGAGGCAACACCGCCTTCGTCGGTGCCCTCATCCGCAAACAGCGCCATGCTGGCGGGCTCACGAAACGAATCTGCGACGCCGAGCAGTCCCGAGAACGCGACAAGCGGCAGGTACGCCGGTGGGAGCGTCCCGAGCAACGGTACCGTAGCGCTTGCACCGAGGACGTCGCCAATGGCTCGTGAGAAGGGGATGCAGATCGCGATCACTCCGTACGCGCCCCCGCCAGCAAAGACGAACAGCGAACGGCCGACGCGGTCGGAGAGTCGCCCGGTAAACAGTTGACCGACCATATTTGTCGCCTTCTCGGCGGTGACGGTGACGGCGACAGCGGTCGCACCGACCGCGAGGCCGCCACCCGCGACGGCTGTTCCCGCGTAGATCGGCACCCACGTCCTGACCATCGTTACCGCGAACGCATACTGGAACCGAAAGCTCGTGATCGTGAGGAGCTTGCGGTTGACCGCAAGATCAGAGAACGGGAACCCCTTGACACGAGTGGGATCGTCGTCGAGAAACCACCAGAGCACGACCCATGCGAGGATCATCATTACCGTGATAATCGTGAAGATCGGACCGAAACCGACCTCGTCGTAGATGGCCCCGGCTGACAGCGACCCGACGATCGAGGCGGCGAACGAAGCGGCGTTTGCCTTGCCGATCTTGTCTGCGCGAGTGCCCACGTCGGCTACCTGCCCGACCAGCGAGAGCGACATCAGCCCGGTACCAGTGACCACAACACCCTGGAGGGCGCGGATCCCGATGAACGAGGCCGAGGAGTCGACGAGCGGGAACAGCGCGTACACCCCGGCGCCGACTCCGAGCACGAGCAACAGGATTGTCCGCTTATCGAACCGATCACCGGCCCACGCGAGCGGGATTACCGCCACGGTCTGGGCCAGCGTAAATCCGGTCGTATACATCCCGATAATAACACCAGCAGAAACGGTGATTCCAAGGATAGTGGTTGCTTCGGGATTGAGCGTGTTGATGTACGTCGGCAACAACGTCAAGAGAGTGACAAAACCGAATCCCTCGGCAAACCGTGTCAGATAGAGTGCCCAGAACTGGATCCGTCGGTCGGCGTTGTTCACATCCAAACGCTACTGACAGATTCAAAAAAGGTATCGATTCGAGAAAACTACCTGCTGACCGGTTGTAGCTCGATAGGCGGTGGACTTCTCAGAGCGTTTGTTGCTGGAAGAACCACATCGTGAACACCCCATGAGTACTTGCTGTCAAACGACCTGAGTATATAGCAATGGTAGATCATCATACACGTCGGTCAGTGCTCACGCTGGCGGGAGCGAGTGGTATGACACTGGCCGGGTGTCTCGACAGCGACGGCGACGACACAGATGACACTAACGACACCAACGATACTGATGGCACGCCGGAGGAAGACGGACCAACAGACGAACCGACCAACGAGACCGAGACTGGCGAAGACGAAACCGACCCCGCAGATATGGAGGTGGAGGGCTCCCCACTCGAAGCGTCTTTCGAGGAGGTCGTCGCAGTCTCGAACCTCGAACTGCCGTGGGATATCGCGTTTGCACCCACCGGTGACGTGTTCTTCACCGAACGATCGGGACGTATACGGCACACGACCATAGAGGTCCTCTCCGGCGATTCGCCAACGGACGAATCCGAGATCGACACCGACCAGATCGACCTTCCCGGAGTAGTTACTGACAGTGAAGGAGGAACGCTCGGAATCGCCGTTCACCCCGAGTATCCGGAGCCGGCCTACGTCTACGTTTTTTATACTGCCATGCTGGAGGAACGGGTCGACAGGGTCGCCCGGTACGATGCAACCACTCAAGATGACGTCGAGATCATCGTCGATGGCCTTCCGGGGGAAGGGTATCATAACGGCGGCCGAATCCGTTTCGGGCCGGACGGTCTGCTGTGGATTACGCGAGGAGATACACACGAACCGGATCAGGCCCAGAATCCGGATACACCCGTCGGGACACTCCTGCGAGTGTCGGAGGACGGCGAGCCGAGGGGCAGTGACGAAGCGCCGCCGGACGCCGATCCCCGCGTGGTCACCCATGGCCACCGGAACATGCAGGGACTCGACTGGCTACCCGACGGAACGCCGATCGCAACCGAGCACGGACCCGATGCACGGGACGAGGTGCAACTCCTCTCGCCGGGCAACAACTACGGCTGGCCGACAGCCCGCGGCGGGCCTGACGATTCCGAGTACGGCGCCTACGGGGAGACCCCGGAGTTCGCGCCGCCGATCGCATCCTCCGGAACCGAGGTAACCTGGGCACCCTCAGGAGGGTCCTGGTACGGTGACGATGCCCTCCCATACCTCCGGAACCGGTTTCTGTTCGGTGGCCTCCGGTCGAGGCAGTTGCACGTCCTCACCCTGTTGGACCAGGAAACCGAGCCACCGGACGACGCGACTGCCGTCTACGGCGAGGACTGGTACGATGATCGGTATCTCGCGGTTCGACACGAGCTACTGGTCGAAGAGTACGGTCGTATCCGCCACGTTGCTCAGGGGCCGGAGGGAGCAATCTACCTGCTGACCTCGAATCGGGGCGGAAGGGCTGAGCCGACGGAGCAAGACGACATCATACTCCGACTCGATCCGGAGACGTGAACGTCCCCACTGTCTTCGCTCTGAATCACCGTGGTTCGACTTCGGGGCGAATCGAATCAGTCGTCCGCGTTGGCTTCGGCGTGTGTCGTGCTATCGACGCTGACTGTCTCCCACTCGCTGTCGGAGTGGGCACCTTCACGCTTCTTGGCGCTGGCTGCGACGCCGATGAACGTTGCTTTCTCGCGAGCCGCTTCGATATCGTGGCCACCACAGTAGGACAGCCCTGAGCGGATACCTGCACAGAACTCCCCCACGACATCTGCAACGGCTCCTTTGTATGGGGTCAGCCCTTCGACGCCTTCGTCCGTAGTTACGTCCGCTGGCTTATCCGAGCGCTCTTCGGCGGCCGCCGTCGTCGCCATCCCGCGTGAGCGCTTGTAGCGCATCCCGTCGGCCTCCACCACATCGCCGGGGGCTTCGGCCGTCCCTGCGAAGAGACTGCCCATCATTACTGTATCCGCCCCAGCCATCAGCGCCTTGACCGCGTCGCCGGAGGTCCGGATACCGCCGTCAGCACAGATCGTTACATCGAGATCCGCCGCCGCATCGGCACAGTCGTCGACAGCAGTCAACTGCGGGACGCCCGCCCCGGCGACTTTCCGTGTCGTACAGTGTGATCCCGGGCCGATGCCGACCTTCACACAATCGGCTCCGACTGCCGCGAGGTCCTCGACACCCGCCGGAGTCGCGATATTACCGGCGACGATATCGAGGTCCGGGTACGCCTCGCGGAGGTCCGAGACTGCGTCGAGTGTCAGTTCCATGTGGCCGTGGGCTACGTCCACGACGACAGCGTCGACACCAGCGTCCACAAGGGCGGCTGTCCGGGCGAGATAGTCCTCATCGATACCCACCGCAGCCGTGGCCGGAACCCCGGCGTCGGCGACTGCCGCCACCTCCTCGGCCTGATCTTCGACGGTAAGGAAACGGTGAATCGTCCCGACACCGCCGGCCTTGCCGAGCGCGATAGCGAGGTCAGCCTCGGTGACGGTGTCCATCGCGGCAGATACAAGCGGGGTATCGAGTTCGATACTGGGCGTCAGATGCGTCGAGATGTCGACATCGCTCCGACTGTCGACCTGCGAGCGCTGTGGCACGAGCAATACGTCGCCGTAGCTCAGACCCGTACGTATATCGTTCATAACCGAAATACAACAGGCCAGTCCAAAACATAAATCCCTTGGTTCGTACTCAGGAACAGCATCAATCGCAGGGAGAGAGAAGAGACGCTCGAGAGCGGCGCCAGCGCGGAAGCCACCGATTTGACGATGGGTAGCTGATCCCGGGCGGGCGGGTCAGGCCATGCTTTGACCCGGCGACGACGGGCCATAGAACTGGCCGTGGAACCCGTATGGGAGGCGGTGAGGAAGGCGAGCACGACCACACTCTCTGAGCGTTTCAGCATCGAGACAGACCAACTCGGACCGATCGGCCTCCGGATTCAGAACTATCGAGAGGAGGACGCCATCGTCCTCGGCCGCGGAGTCCGGCGCTGACACGAACACCGGCTCTCCCGGGTGAGTTCCCGATTCGCGCCACCGCCGAACAGTCCCGCTCTCGACGTCGACCTTCGTGAGGTCCGTCGGGAGACTCGATCCGGTATCCGTCTCCGCGAGATAGACGTATCGGTGTCGCTCACCGTTCACCTGCCGGTAGTTCACCATCGGGAACTCGACGGGACCCCGGTGGAGGCATTCCCGATCCGCTTCACCGCCGGACAGCGGGAGCCGATATCGGTAGAGGTCGCCCACCGGCAGGTCGGGATCCTCGCTCCGGAGGTTCGACAGTGCTGCCCGGTGACTGCCCGTTCGTCCTCGAAGGCCACCAGGTCGACCACGAGTTCGTCATCACGCTCGTACGCATTCGCGTGGTGGTAGACAAACGCGGGCGGGGCAGTAACTGTCGTCTCGTGTTCGCCCGTCTGGCGGTCGAGAACGATGAACCGCGTAGGTGCGTCCAGCGCCTGGAACGCATCCAGGAACGTCTCTCGCGTAACCGCACCACGGAGTAGTCTCGCGATGTCGAGACCGAACGCGTTCACCGTGACGACGGCGTACTGCTCAGTCAGCGCGAACGAGTGGATATACGGTGCCTCGTCGAAGCGGAGTCGCGTCAGCGGGGTTGGCGCTCCACCGTTGGCTGGCCGGCGGAACAGCGTGTACGTCGTGTCCCGGCCGTATGAGACGCCGAGGTTGAAAAACGCCGCTTCGTCATGATCGTAATGAACGTGAGCGAGCGTGAGATCACTATCGAGGCCCGCAGTGAGGTCCGTTCGCCCCGTCGTTTCTAGAGTGTCGGGGTCGAACAACAGCGCGGTTGGCGACTCCGTCACCGCCGCAACGTCCTCGCCAAACTGCTGAATGCCGATGACCGGATTGTCCGGGAAGGTCCCGCCGAGGGCCTGTGCGAGTCGCGTCCAAACAGGACGGTCCGGTGGCGTGCCGGGGAACGGGGTCCGGACGCCACCACCGCCCGCCGCATACTCGTAATCTCGACTTCTGATAAACCGGTTCGCGTACGTCACCGCCCCGTCGTCGATTCGGAACCGGCGAAGCATCGCCAGCGGATCAAACCAGTGACGCAACTGCGTCTCACCGGCCTCAAACTGGCCGGGGCCGTTCCCGATGAGGTCGCCCCGGAGCCAGTCCGGGAACGATCCTTCGACGGGTAGCTGGGCGTTCACCACTTCCTCGGTCTGTGTGCGGAACCCTGCGCGGTAATCGGCGGACAGAGTCATAAGTATAATTGGGCCTGCATGGCTGTGTTACCATTGGTCCCGGCAGTAGCTAGCAGTGATTGGGCAGTTCGTTTTGGGATAAGGGTGTCATTCAATAGTTCACAGACCTGTCTTCGACCAATCAGGATCGGTCAGTATGGACAATAGCTAGAGCATAATGGATTGTACTCAATCCAGGTACTGTCGGTCAGTCGTCAGCGGTGACCTGGTCGGGTCCGTCAATAGGGGCCGCGTCGACGAGAAAACGGTCAAGTCCGTCCGTTCCTGCGAGGCCAATGGAATCCATGGCAGGCCCAACAGTGATCAAGCCGGCGTCCGCAAGCTTCGGGATGTGGTTGTGATGCAGCATTGTTTTGATATCGTCGGTACTGAGAGGCTTTTCCTTCCCTGAGTGTGCCTCGTCCCAATTGGCGATTGCGGCTGCAAGCGCCTCGATGCTAACTTCCCCGGCCTGGGTTCGCAGATGATACAACACGTATCGCCGGTGCGGATGTGTCATTATATCGAAGGTCTCGTTCAGTCGTGATGTATTCAGTGCTGCCATCATCTATTGGTACGTCCGAAGCGGTATAATGTCTCGTTAACTGTAATTTTACACTATTGATATTTCTAAACGGATCGGGGTAAGCGATTGACTTATTCAAGCAAAATGCGGAGTGGCAGTCAAGCGGTACGGGATAGCTTCAGTAGTCCAACTAATGGACTCCTACTGGCACACGCTATTACTCTGTAGATTCGCTTTCCGAGAGCCTATCGCGCTCGCCCGTCATCTCCTGGTGGAAGTGGTTCCAGGGCTGGATATGCTCCTCCGCCAAGATGTTACTACTAATAACGCGTAGACCGAGTTCATCTAACTGTTTGGTGCTTTGCTTGATGTCCGAAGTTGCTTCGGCTACGACTTCGATGTGAAGGTTTTGTTCACCGGACAACATCTCCCTGACATTGACGACCCCCGCACGTCGAGTGCTCTCTCGGCCATCTCCGACCGTCGGGAAAGATCAGTCGAACAGATAAACAGGACGTTCATCGGGTAGCCTGCCTCCTCATAATTGATTTCCGGATTATATCCGACAATGACTCCTTGCTCCTCAAGTTCGTTGATGCGATTGTTGATAGTCGTCCCGGTTACGTCGGTTTTCTCAGCAATATCTGTGTCACTGGCACCACGAGCATCGAGCTGTAACATGTGGAGGATACGACGGTCGAGGTTGTCCAATTGATTGTCGACCATGTCGTCCCGTTCGTGAGCGAACCTTTTGAATCCTTGCTACAAATTCACATGGAGAATCCAGAGATGGGATTTGCAGGGAACTATCTCAGTGAGTCCAATCTCAATATACCACCATCGTTTGATACGCAAACGTACTGACTAGGTGATTATTCCCCAAAGGCCTGAATTCAAACACCTTGAGAAGTGGTCTCTGAAACCTTGTATCCAAAACCTGTCGAAATAGCTGCTGTAGAATCGATCGACCTACCTCCTGAACTGGCAAGTCAGGGGACGCCTGCTCGCTCTCCGCGGACCAGCGACACTGCCGACTGGACGGCATCGCGTTCACCGACGAGCGTAAGATGGTCGTCCGGCTGGAGGGTGTAAGTCGCCTCCGGAACGAACGTATCTTCGCCGTGCGTGATCAGGGTGATGAGACAGCGCCCCGGCAGTTCGGGCCCAACCTCGTTGAGCGGTTGGCCGACGAACTCCTCGTTTTGGAGCGTTACCTCCTGGACGTCGCCTTCCTCGCCGAGCATATCGACCCACCGGGCCATTGCAGGACGCTCGATCGAATCGTCGATAGCCTGCGCCGTCGCGTGCGTCGACGAGATCGTCTCGACGCCGAGATCCTCGAAAGCTTCGAGATTGTCCGGGTCGTTCGCCCGACAGACCACCCGATCGACGTCGAAGTTCGTGGTCGCTTGCTGACCGATGAATAGATTCACCTTGTCGTCGCCGGTTGCGGCGATAATGGTCTTGGCGTTCTCGATACCGGCCGAACGGAGCGCTTCAACATTGGTTCCGTCACCAATGCGCACCGTAAGCCCCTCACTACGTGCCCGCTGGACGGCTGCTTCGTCGTTTTCGATCAAGACGACGTTCTCTCCCCTGTCCTCCAGTCGAGTGGCAACTTCGCGGCCGACCCGCCCGCTGCCGATGATGAGTACACGCATTGGTATCACGTCAAGGTATTCCGCGATCTGACGAGCGAATCCGCCCTCTATGACAACAGTAGAAAAGATGACAAGGAAGACGGTGCCAACGAGCAGAGTTGCGGCCTCGGTCTGGCCGGCCGCCTGCAGTTCGACCGCAAACAGCGTCGCGACTGATGCTGGAATAATACCACGCGGTCCGACGAAACTGACGAACAACCGCTCGGAGGTGCTGAATCCGCCCCCATGCGTCGAAATGAGCACGTCCAGCGGCCGGATGAGCAAGATAACAGCGGCGGCGACGATGAGTCCACCGACACCAAGCGAGAGCAGATCGCTAAACTCGAGTAACGCCGCCAGCGCGATAAAGACGAACGAGAGTACGATAAGTGTGATGTCGCCCTTGAAATCGGCTATCTCCTCCTCGTACGGGATCTCCGTGTTGCCGAGGATGATCCCGGCCGTCGCGACGGCAGCGACTCCGGCCTCACTGGCGACGGTATCGGCGGCCCCGAACGCAACAAGAGCGCCGGCAAGAACGACCAGACGAGCGTTTCGTGGTGCATCGCCCGGCGAGAGATCGATGTATCGGAGAACGACCCAGATAATGACGGCCACGATAACGCCCACACCGACGCCGGTCCCGATCCGCTCGATGAACAGTTGGAGGAACGCACTCACCGTCGGCTCCTCAAGTTGCATAATCTTGAACACTACGACGGCGAGAATGGCCGCCGTCACGTCGTTGACGATGCCTTCCGTCTCCAGCGCCGTCGCCACCCGATCACGGACAGGAACGACCTGCATGATCGGTGTGATGACGGTCGGACCGGTCGCGACCAACAGTGAGCCGATGAGAAAGGACACAGCCAGTCGGCACCGAGGGCGAACCGAACGACAAGTGCCGTTCCCAGCAAGGAGATGGCTGCCCCGATCGAGACGAGGCGGAGGCTCTCCGTCGTCGCCTGGCGGAGATTCTCTATTCGGAGGTGGAACGCCCCCTCGAAAACGATAATGGCAACCGAGAGACCGACGATAGCCGGGAGCGATTCAGAAGGTGTTCGGCGTGATGAATCCGAGACCCTCCGGACCCAGTATAACCCCCGCGACCAGCAGAAACACGATGCTGGGCACCTCGAAGCGATCGGCAAGCAACTGCGCAATAACCCCGATGGCGATAATCGCTGCCACCAGTGGAATCAGTTCGCTCGTCATATTGAACTACGTATCACAATACAGTTCGACGAACAAATAAAATAAGCCTGCTGATGTGGACCTCCCTGACAGTTTGCGGAAGTTCTCGATGTCCTCACCACCGTCGAACGCGTCGACACCATCTCCGAGTCCGCCACGAAGACCGGTCATGTCGGTAGCTACCTCTCCCGGGCGGTGGCGGACCTCGTCGTGGACGGCTTAGCTGAAGAATAGGGCGCTAAGCCCCAGTCCTCAAGGAGCACCGCAACGAGCGAAGCGAGTGAGGAGCACAGTAGGGCGGGGATACAGCACCCGCACGATTCTCAACCACTCTAATCAAAATTTTTAACAAACCACAACCACTAGCAGGGGACACGTCGCATGGAGTACAGTCCAAAATACAGACTATTTCCCTCGACCGAACAGCGGGAGAGTCTTGACTGGACTCGTGACATCGTGCGACAAGTGTACAACCACTCGCTCCACGAATTCAACACGATACCAGAAGACGAAGGCACGCTTCGACAGCGCGTCTGGCAGGTCCGCGACACTCTGCCACAACTTAAGCAACGGTGGACCGACATACAACAGGTCTACTCCACTGTGTTGCAGAAAGCTGTCGAACGCATTCAGAACCAACATTAAGAATCTCGGTAAACTGAAAGCCAAGGGATACGATGTTGGCTCGCTGAACTGGAAAGCGCCGCGTGAGTATCGGAGTTTCACGTATCGGCAATCGGGCTTCACACTCGACAAAAAGAGTGGCCCACGAGACCGAACAATCCTCCGACTCAAAAAAGTCCGCGGTCAAACTCTAGAGGTTCCAATCCGACTACATCGTGACCTTCCAGAGCATGACGCGATCAAGGAAGTCACAGTGAAGAAAGAGCCAACGGGAGCGTGGTACGCCTCGTTCTGCATCAGCACGGACGAACCAGAGAACCCAGCGCAAGAAGACATCGATTCCGAAGACACCGTGGGCCTCGACCTCGGCGTACTCAACTTCATCCACGACTCCGACGGACGGTCTATCGACCGTCTTGACTTGTCGGATGAGCGCGAGCGACTCGAACGCGAGCAGCGCTCGCTCTCTCGCAAACAGTACGAGTCGACCAACTGGGAGAAGCAGCGCCGCCGCGTCGCAGAGGTTCACGCTCGTATATCGAACAAGAAGCGCGATTACAAGCACAAACTCGCGCACTTCTATGCGACAGAGTACGACGCCGTGTTTGTCGAAAACCTCAATGTGAAATTGATGCTCGAAGCCGATGGAAACGCTCGGAACAAGGCTGAAGTAGGTTGGAGTGATTTCAGAGCGATTCTCGAACACCACTGTGACAAGCACGGCACGCACTCCGTCGAGGTCAATCCACGAGGAACGACGAAGGAGTGCGCGTCATGCGGAGTAGAAACAGAGAAGCCGTTGTGGGTGCGTGAGCACTCGTGTCCGTCCTGTGGGTTCGAACTTGATAGGGATTGGAACGCCGCTTTGAACGTGAAATCGCGTGGCTTGTCGAAACCAGGAGTGGTTCACTCCAAAGCAACGTCCTCAGAATCGCACGGCGATTCTGGTGTGCGAACGAGAGCCCCGCTCTCGTCAACGCCTGTGGAGACTGCGACCGCTGTGGACCCGACTCAGCGAGAGTCTGTGTCTGCAAGTCGCGTCGTAGAAACAGGAAGCCCCTGCCTCAAGGAAGCCGCGCCAGCGGCTGAGTAGGCAGGGGTAGTTCACCTGCTTTCCCACCGACTGTGTGGTGCCGTCCGGCAGTTCGAGTATGTGAACCTGCTCAGGTCGTCGTACCCGTCGACCACGAGCGTACTCTCGTCGCCATCAGTCAGATGATTCGACGCCCCGAAGTATAACTGGGACATCACATCTCAGGCGTCTACAGTGAACACCCTGTCGCTGTCGTGCCGGGGGAGACTGTACAGGGCGCTGGCCGTTCGGAGCTGCCCGGGCAGTGCGGATACCACAGGCAACTGCTTACGACTCGCTGGTGGAGCGCCAACAGCCCCGAGACGCGCACCCGACTTCGCGAATGTCCGTGGTGGTTTCAGACGTTTCTGTACGGACGTTGACGGCGTCGTCAGCGACCATCTCAATGTTACCGGCTTCCATCCGCGCAATCGCGTCTTCACGGAGCTGTGAGAGCAATATCGAATATGTTCTGAGTTCATCACCCCTGAGATTGTTTGATTGTCGGATACTGTTGTGCAAAAATCATATTAAATAAATACGTAAATTTTTTGTCCTCACATGTAGTCTCGGCTTTTATCGGGTTTTGATAGAACAATGTGCCCTGAAAGCCCTCATACGTCGATAGATCAGATTGCTACTCCAGATAGATTCACAGAACTCGATGTTCCAGTTCATGTAGATACCGACACCGTAGAACAGGAAATTGTCGAAACAGTTTCCGAGATGGATGATTTGGCACCCACGGGTATCAGGCGTTCAGATGGATCGGTTCTTCTCATGCGTGTCGAAGACGATTGTGCATGGAAGATTCCCAGTAAGGCCGTTAGAACAGACGAACCCTACGGTGTTGCTGTAAAAGAATGGATTGCTGAGAGTACTGGCTTGGAGATCGAGTTGGAGAGTGTCGAAGGAATCTGGCGAATAGAGTTGACGGCTGAAGAGACGGGAGAAACGGCAACTCGTCATTTTGTTGTCTTCAGTGCATCGCCCCAAGACAGCAGTCAGCAGTCTAGTCTTTCTATGATAGATGTTCCTGCTGAAAAACAGCCAGCGGATATCGGATGGTTCGATGAGCTCCCGGATGAGGCAGAGGAACCACCAGGGACAGACCTTTTCTTCGAATGACCACGGAAACCGGGAGGCGTGGTGAATCGCTATATGACCTCTGACTTATCCAGATTACGACATACTTGATGATCTCGGTGGAACGCTTCAGGACAACCACACGAAACGTTCGCACGTATGACAGTATGTCTTCAGAATCAAGTTCCCATTGTCGTAACGGAACTGGGTCATCGGATGAGAAGGACGCGGTAGTTCACCCAGTCGTCCTGTATCGCCTGGATGCCACGGGCGAATGATTGTTCCAGTACCAGCATATTTGTTTTCGCAATAGTGTTCCCAAATATGGACGACGTTCCAATCGAAGAGCGGATTAACGTGATCGAGAGGCGTTTGCTCTACGTTCTCGCGATGTTTGTCGGCGCGTACGTACTTGCTGGGGCTTGGATACTTGTCGAGTTCGACGTTGTAACAGTTTGGGGCGCTGGCTTCGGGCTCTTTACTCTCCTGACCATCGTATTGATCGTCGGGATATACCGCCATCGTGTTTAATTAAGCGAGTTACATCACCCGGTGAAGGGGGCGCGACGACCGGCGATATCGTCAGTCGAGAGGATATCGGTATCGGACTGGATACGTTCTGTACGACCCAGCACGCGACACCTCACTCATTCTGAACCGACTGAGAACCTCACTCGCAAGATGGTCGCCGAAGGGCAAAGAGGACGTCAGTCCTGGCGACACGACGTTGAGCACGTGGGTGGACCGTGAGCCGTGCTTAAACAGCGGATCTTTGACGAGTGTCCCGTCACTACGGACGATTTGGGCCCGGATGCCTGCGTAGCTTTTTCGGAAATCATCGGGTTCGACTTCGGGCACCAGTTTCTGTGCTGCATCGACGAATGCCGTCTTCCGGTATGACTTGTTCAGTTCAGTAATCCCGACGTTGATCATCTTGAGAGACGTGAACAGTTTCCAGAATCCGCTGTAGCCAAGCACGTCGAGGACTTCGGAGAGATCGAACTGCGTGTTCGCATACGCCTCACGGCCGAACGCGAGGACGGCGTTCGGTCCGATAATAACTTTATCGTCGGTCCGCCGGGTGTAGTGTACGCCCAAGAAGGGAAGATCCGGATCAGGCGTCGGATAGATCATTGATTGTACGAGGTGGCGCTTCTCCGGGACGAGTTCGTAATACTCACCACGGAAAGGAACGATCCTGTACTCCTGTCCGACCCCCATCTGATGAGCAAGTGTATCCGCGTACAGGCCCGCCGTATTGACTAGGTACGAACTGGTAATCGTCCCGTTTGAGGTTCGGATCTGATGGGTGCTGTCGTTAGTCTCGATCGTCTCGACTTCGTAGCCGCTAAAGAAGTCCACGCCCGCATTTTCCGCATCACCAGCGAGCGAGTAGACGTATTTCTGTGAGTCAACCGATGCGGCTTCGGGACAGTAGAGGGCGGCCTCCCCGACGGCATGCGGTTCGTGCTCTCGAATCGCAGCCTGGCTTTCGAGAAGGTCGGTCTCGACGCCGTTTTCGGTGGCCTGGTGCTGGATCTCAGTGAGACGTCGTCGTTCTTCGTGGTCGGTTGCGACGACCAGTACGCCGAGTTCATCGAGGGGCAGATCGTTGGTATCAAAGTACTCCTTCATTCGTCGAGTGCCTTCAGAGGCGAACTGGGCTTTCAACGATCCGGGTGGGTAATTGAATCCAGGATGAAGGACGCCGGAGTTTCGGCCGCTCTGGTGTTCCGCAGGTGGTGTTCTTTTTCGATGACGCAGATGTCTAACGCCGAGTCTCGCGCCAGATAGTACGCGACTGAGCACCCGATACAGCCACCACCGACGATCGCAACGTCGTACGTCTCCATACTCTGAAGTTGCATACTGCCTCCTTGAGGATTCGGGTGGCCTGATAGCTCACGACTTCGTCGACTACGTTTCACGGATTCGGGACGAACTGGGTGGTCCAGTTGACACTATCTTTAACAGCGAGAGGGTCCCGCCCTTCCCGTGAGGCGAGACTGTTCCGACGCTTTGGTGGAACCGAGCCCCGAACAGGGCGTTAACAAATCGCAGAGCGATTTGTTCGCACACCAGAACTCTACGACTTCTGGGGACGGGCCTGAATCGCGTCAACTTCCACTCCGCCTTCTTCGGAGTTATGCCCGCCGGGGCCGTACACAAACCCAACAACCTCGGAGCACTACGTAGTGGGGCGGCAAAGCGCACGGCCACAGCGCACGGGACCTCTCGATCAACAGGCAGGGATCACTCCGAAGATCAATATTGCTGTAATAGTTCGAGGAAGCGAAGCGTCTACTTCGGGACCGGCAGGCCGGCACCGGGAGTGGCTGGATGCCCTGGGCTTCATCCGCCGGGTCGGTGGAGTTCGCGAGTTGACTAACGAGGGGAGAACGCTGGTTAGAGATGCGAGCATACGAGAGGGGAACCGACACCGAACGCGCACCCGGATCCCCTTTTATACATCAACTGACTATCCTGTCTAGTCGAGGTTCGAGCTCTTGCGACCGATACGGTGATAGTGCTCGACGGCGACGTGTTGCTCCTCGGACGGGCACATCCATCCCAGTCATCCTGACTGCTGTGCCCTCCTCACTGACATTCGTCAGTCGACGTCTCGTTCACAGCGTACCAGCCAATAGCGGCGAGGATTGCACCGACCAAGCTAGCAAGGACGTCTATCGGCTCGAACGCTCGTCCAGGAACCCGCTTCTGAAGCCGACCCGTGACGAGGCTGTGCGTTGTTGAGATACACACTGCAAGGACGGCGGCCCCTCCGTCAGTACGTCGACCAGCGCTGATTGCGTTTGCCAGGGCCACCACATAGCCTGCATGGCCGATGAGATGCAGGAGTTTGTCGGGACCCACCCACTTCCATCCCGGATGACGTCTGAGAGGAGATGGCAGAACTGAGGCGACGAGAAGCACAACTGTGCTAACGGCAACCGCCCCCAGCGAGAGCTAAGCGATCGATTGCACATAGTCTACCTGCGTGCCGCGGTTCTTTGACGTCGATGATCTGTGATCGGACTCCATTGACTCGAAGAAACATGACGCCTCGATATGAACTTTGGTGGTCGTTCCATCGTATGAGTAATCACCCGAGCATTCCTTCCCCGAGTTCGTTTCGTATGGGCAGGTCAGGCGGCATGTAGGTAGCTACCCCCAGCGACTTCCGTTGCGGGTCGAGCCGCTCTAGGACGGCGGGCAGTCGGTGGGGTCTGCAGCCGGACCAACGCCCGTCGTTCAGTCCCGGTCGATGCTCTCGACGACCTCCCCGGCCTCCTCCCACTCCTCATCGAGTGCCCGTCGACGCAGACGGACGGGGCCGCCGGGCTGCTTCCCGGTCGTCAGTTCGTACAGCATCGCTTGGTCTTCGTTCCGGCCCTCGGCGTGGAATACGCTCTCTTTGCTCACCTCGACCTCATCGAAGAAGGCGCGAACCGTCTCGCCGTCCTCAATGTGGAGCTCTCATTCCCCCGCGCCGATCTTCCCCATTGTCAGTGCGATTTCGTCCAGCGGCATATCTTACCTATGGCCCTCCATAGACGAAAGCCCATCACCTCTGTACCGAGGCGTCACCCTCTCGATGCCTTCCAGACATACACTCACAAAAGATTAACAGCGCCCCTCGCGGTCGTGTTAAGTTAGGAACGAGGCGGTCGAAGATTCGGATGTTCATGGCCGAAACCGACCGCCTCAACGAATCTACAGACTGGATCGACTTGGAGTTTGTGCAGCGTGAGAGGACACCCCCGCAGCTCATTAAAAAGGGTATTCGCCACCATCTTGCGGGCCTATCACTCTCGAATACAGTTGTGTTACTTGAGGAGTCGGGTGTCAAACGCAGTCGCACTGCGGTTCACAACTGGGTTCAAAAAGCGGATTTACAGCCGAGCGGCGGTGAGAATCTGGATCGAGTTGCGGTCGATCAAAAATCGATCCGGATCAACGACGAGCAATACTGGCTGTACACCGCGGTTGATCCTGAATCCAACAAAATTCTCCATTCACGACTGTTCCCAACGTATACGGTGCCGATTGCACGAGAGTTTCTCACTGAACTGACCGAGAAACACGCCGTCACAGACGCCGTGTTTCTCGTCGATGACGCAGATGACCTCATCGCCGGCCTTCGACGAGAAAATCTCAGCTACCGCGTCCAGCAACACGACTTTCAGAAACGCCGTCGAACGTGTCTTTCGTGAGGTAGAACGACGAACATCTTCGTTTTCAAACTGCTTCAGCCACGTTGATCCAGACACCGCAGAATCATGGCTACAAGCTCACGCCGTCTGGTGGAATCAATGGCTAAGTTAACACCGCCCCGCGCCCGAGGTTGTTTACCCACGACTGAGGCCGATGGACAGACGAGGTATTCTCTTAGCCGAGAAGTAAAAACAAGGCATAGGCCCCCACGAGGGACATCATCGGCGTGATCACCCAGAGTGTTACGACGCGAGCTGCCGCTGCGTGGTGGAACAGGCCTTCGGCGGACAGTTCCCCCGGGTCTTTTTCACCGATACTAGACACATCATCCCCGGATGCCTGCTGCCTATCCGGGTGAGGAGTCTCGCCTTCAGCGAGTTCGCCCACAGTCGGGCCCGCAGCGACCCCCTTGTTGCCTTCAACTGGGTGAAGTTTGAGTGCACCAGTCGTAAACTTTGGAGCGGATTCATCGGCAGGGGACTGTGTGACTATTTCTGCGAGCGTCCGCTGTCGGCTTGCACGGCCCCACCCGAGCCCAATGATACAACTGGTCGTACTCACGGCGAGACTAGCTGGAATTCCGAGCCACGAGAGGACGGTGATGATCGTCGCACCCACGGTCGAAACAATGAGCGCTGCCAGAATCGGCATCTCAGTAATATCGTTGCCAACGGTCGCCAGCGTCCGCCGGGCAATTGTGAAGCCACCCACGCTGATGGCCCCGACTGCGAGGAGAATCGCCGGGCTGGGGTCGAGGGAACCGTTGCCGACGAGCGGGGCGACTGCGTTCGCCGCGTTCGAGGCTCCGGCGCTGAACCCCATATAGCAGGCAATTACCACTACAAGCGCCGACCCGATCAGATCCCGAGGTGCCACGTTATCGTTGACCGATAGCCGTGGGAGCCTCCCCTGGGTATCGATTGCGATCAACGGGTTCGTGAGGCGACCAAATTCGAATTTGGCGTCGAGGTGCGGGTACAGATATCTGCCGATAAACGCACCTGTAAAGACAGCGATCAGTGGGGCAACGATCCATGCCGACAGGATGGTGAACATCAGGGCAGTGTTGAGCGTCCCCGTTGCTAATCCAAGTCCGACGATTGCTGCGACGGCTGTCATCGAGGTTGACGCCGGGACACCGTAGACGTTCGAGATCAGGAGTGCGAGCCCGGTAAAAAAGAGGACGCCGACGCTCGCTTCGGGTGTAAAGGCTGTTGCATCGACGATTTCGGTACTCATCGTCGTGATGACCTTCCGCCCAATCGTCCACGCTCCGAGGAACGCGAACACGGTAAACAGGGCTCCGGCGGTGACTTTTCTAACGGCCCGACTGCCGACTGCCGGACCGAAGGCAACACCGGTTGATGACCCGCCGATATTGTACCCGACGAACACCGCCACCAGCAATCCCACGAGAATTAGTAATTCTGCCACGTGTGTGTGTATATGTGGTCAGTTCGCATGCGAAAAAATAGTGGCGTTTCGCTACTGAACTGTTGGCTACGACCGATAGACACAGTAAGTAGGGTGGGGTAGTTCACGGTTCGTTACGCGCTTCCCACTCCGGGCGTGGTGTCGGCGACGGAAGCTCGGAAACTGCAGTTCGGAGTTCCTCCTCAGCAGACCATGGAAAGCACTGGGCGTGTAATTCAGAATTTGCGGAACTTGTTCAGATGGACCCAACTGTACTTCGCAGGTTCGTCTCCCTCCACCGCTCGGTCGTCGATAACATCCCAGACCTCTTTTTCAGTAACGTCGATCCCAGACTCTTGTGCGCGGTCGACGAGCGCGTCGATCTTCGAATGGACCTCATCTTGCTTCAACTCATCCGTGAACGCAATTTCGAGCGCAGCTTGAGTGACGTGATGTTTCGATGTGAGATTTGCGTCAGTCACCCACGCGTAGTCGCGTGGAAACACGTACGATTTGTCGAAATACGGCGGGTCATCGATCTCGCCTAATTCCGGTGCTTCACCCCCGCCTTCCTTTTCGAAGACACCAACGATGTAGTCGCTGTAGGTTGCCAACAAAGAGAACATGATATCGAACGTATTGAGCCGCTCAGTTGGCAGCTCCAGGAGATCCCCCATAATGAACGGGTACGCGCCGAGTTGCTTGGTGAGTTCGTTCTGCACAGCACGGAGACGGCGGATGTAGGGATCACGATAGCTGCCGAGAATAAAATACGATGTTCGCTGGCTCCAGAGATACGGCAGTTCATGTTGGGCGAACTGCCAGATCTCACGCTTTTCCGCTGGTTCGAGTTCGATACCGCCGACCGCTTCGTGGACCACTGCCATAATGTTCGCAGCGTCAGGCGGGGGCTGGGATCAGTCATTGGCTGCTGGTTCTGAACCACACCACTATGTCTCTTCTGAATCACTTTGGTATTTTCAAGAATAACCAACTTGGATCACCCTAACTGTTATTGCCTCGCTCCTCGTACGGATATGTATGAGCGAAACCCACACTGGCGCGGCCGATGCGGGGCCGTTCGCGGAGCAGCAGCGACTGTTCAAGCTGCTGTCCCAAGAGACGCGCCACCTCATCATCCAGGAGCTGCTGGGCCATCCTGCACACCTCATGTCGCTCGCTGAACTCGAATACATGACTGGCAAGAGCCAAGCGGCCATCAAAGACCAGCTTGAGACACTGAGCGACGCCGGGCTCCTTGCACGCTATACGTACGAACCCAGTCAAGACAAACGCGATCTCCCCTCGCAGTTCTACGGGTTCACAGAGAGAGGTGTCGAGGTCCTTCACGATTACAAGTATCTCCGGGGGCTCCCGGTCGCTCGCGCCCTCTACGAGAACACGCGTAAGACCGAGAAAATCGAACGCCACGAATCGGCCCCGCGTCCAGAGCTACCAACGGCTGTTGCAGAAGCACTCGAGTTTGACGAACCCGATCTCGACACCGTTGATGCCGGTACAAACCGGTAGTTCACCTGGTTTCAGCAACTCGGCGAACGTCTCGAAACTGGCCGCGGTGTTGATCTCGGCGATCACTTCGACGTCCGGATTCAGATAGTTACATTCAGTCATCAGATCGGCCATCGTCACTTCCTTGTACTCGGTTTCGTGCTCGCGGGTGGTCAGCGAGACGCCGGTCTCATGGGGGAGGCGGAGCTCGTGAGCCCTCGTCGACGGCAGGTCAGATCCCTACTTCGGCCCATACATCATAATCAGATTCAGGGCAAGAAATCGCTTTATTTGGAGTCTAAACCGAATATGTAGCGTTTCAGATCGATCCTATCTGTTCCAACGGACCGCTAATTACTGATACAGCCGCAATTGCAAGCCAACCAGGACGGGCGCTCGAACGCCACTCCCCAGTCGGGGAGCGACGAAGAAACGCCTGGAGCGGGCGGCTATCGCTCGAATGGACGTACCACCATGTGCTCAACGACGTCGATATACAGGCACCCATAGCCTCATAATCGGATCCCCTCGTGCGATTTCGGGGATGTTCGACGACGACGACGGCTCCAAGCAGACACCCCAAGCGTCCGAAACAGCCAGAAACAGGCGCGAGATGCGCTTTACTCCACGGCCTGGCTATCGCGTCAGCACGACTTCGTCACGACATCCGTCCTGGTTCACCCTCACAAACCCCTTTCAGCACCGCTCTTGCGGTGCAAAATGCCGATTATGAACACCACGTGACTATCGCACTGGCGTCTAGCTACCGTTTTGACGCCGTGTGATGGCTCATACCGGCTATGATCCGATATTCATCGACGTCCAGTCCAGCATGCGATACCCTATATTGCTCAGTGTGAAAACTGAGTGAGCCGCTACCGGAGCCACAGTTACTGTCGTTGACACCGCCAGCGAGTGTCGCAACCGGTCGAACAAAACCCCGTGGGCTGCGTCGAGAGCGACTCCGATCGTACCGATCTCAGCGGTCTCAACGTGCGACAGGCCATCGATTTTCCAAACCCGGACCCCACCGTTCGTCTTGGCACCGTGGGAGGAGTGACCTGCTTGCCAGTACCGCGATCGTCATTGAGGTGAATGATCAGATTCCCCAACCTGCCGCAACGGAACCGATTCTGTCTCGTATTCGTACGAGCCTTCGCCAGGAGTCGTTGTTCGATGAGGAACGCCACAATCGAAACCAGCGCCGCATTGAGATGGCGCTTGCCCCGATCAGTATTTTCGACGAGAACGGGGACACGATCTGGGCCATCACTGCCGTTTTGGAACTCCTCGGACTAGATACCCGTGCGAAACTACCGGCCGACACCCGATGAACGCTTATCCCGTTCGGCCGGCTAATAGAAAACAACCGATGGGATTCTTCGAAAGTGTCGGGCGACAGGTCGAGCAATTCAAACAGACCGCGAAGGAAGCAGCCGACGACAACGCGGACTGGCAGTGTCAGTCCTGTCAGGCGCGGTTCAATGCCACCGACGACCAGTGCCCGGAATGCGGATCGAAGGAGATCGTCTCGACGAAGGCAGAGGAGTGATTACCGACGTCGTCGGTGTTGTTACTTACTCTCTCTTGATCGAGTCATCTATCACCTCGATCTAGCAGACGTCTCCAAGGTCAGATGATGAAACTAATCGAACGAGAGTACCACGGCTCTCACTTTCCAGAGCAAAAGTAGATCTACACCCATGCGAGTCCCGCGTTATGCTCCGCGAGATATCCGGGGCTCAGACTCTTCTCGGGAAGTGCGACTCGTTCACCAGCCTGCTGAATAATCGTTCGCTGCAAGAGATCGCTTTCCGTTTGAAGGACGGGTTCACGCGCAACCGATAGTCGCAGTCGATCGTGAACAGTTCACGGTCGAACGCTGCGTGATGTGTCTTACTCAGCGGTAAGACGTTCGTTAGATCCGCCCGGTGATCTGGGTGCTCACTCCACGCTAACACGTGCGCGACGTCCAGTAGCCCCGGGTGGTCAACACCTGAGACCGGGCATGTTCGGTCATACCGAGAAATCACTGTCGCACGGAACTCAGGATCAACCGCACGGGCGTGAATTGTCGTCGTGTACGTCCCAGCACTCAGTTCGTCGTCGATCATCGACGGTTTCCAGTCCGAATCACTCCATTCCGCAACCGCACTCTCCACGAACGATCGCCCCTCGTCCGTCAATGCGAACATGTCCGAGCGCTCCTCGACGAGATCCATGCTCCGCAACCAGTTCACTCGCTGTCTCGCCATGTCGGTCTCTCCACGACTCCACCCTAACTCAGGATGCGTGTCCAACTGCTGTTCACTTACCGTCTCGAGTGTCATTGATCCAGCAGACAACGCATACAGGAGACTCCGTAGCCCAACGTTCCGATCACACATTATACGGAGCAGTGTCGCTATCTCTCCCTGTGCCATATATTCCTGACCAGCATCTCCCAGTACCCACTGTTCACCCACCTGGTGCAAGAAGCCGACCTGTTGAAGATAGCTGACCCGCCGCATGATCGACTGCCGACTGGATACGTTCTGAAAACGTTCCACGATGCCATCCGACGAGCTCATCCGACGTCGGATGATGTGCCTCGACAAACTGAAGAATCGCATTCAGCGTTGTAACGTATCGTGTTGCACCGCCAAACATTGGTACGATACTGCGCAGTCGATCCGTACTCATACAAAAACGGTATCCCGGACAGATGATGATCCTTTCCCTGACAGATAGACGTGTACAGAGATGATTCCCTGTCACAATTGGTGGCGATTGATCACCGGTGGTTCGCAGCTGCATGTGTATACGCTCCGGTCTACATAGACAACTCAAGTGACGTGATCTCCCCTGGTAAGTCGTCGAAGGACAGTAGTCCACTTGAGCAAACGTACGGTAACGTTGAGCATAGCAGAGACTACAATATCGTCGATAAATTGACATTGGTTAGTAACGTTGGAGCCAATAATGCCTTTTGTTGGCCGTTTTCGAGGAACTATCGTTTTTCCGGGATGGGTATCAGACGGAACTACAGTTATCTGTCCGAAGTGCGAGGAAGAGATGTTCGTCAGAGGTGGGCCGCAGACGGATCGGCTTCGTCACTTCGTGCATTACCCCGACAGCCGGAAGTGTAGCGGCGAGTCAGAGGAACATCGTCGGTGGAAGCACCTGGTGTTCCGTGCACTACACGATTTGCATCTTCCCAACCAAGAATCGCTCTTTTTCTGCATGGAAGGGAAGCTCGATGTCTCACATACTCCAACGGATCCAACTACCCGACACGCCGATGTGCTTCTTCGATTCGGTGCGCAGCACGATCAGTTCGGGGATGGAATCGCCTTCGAGATCCAACATCGAAACGAAGAGAAGGATCTCCACGCCGCTACGTATGATTATCTCGTCAATGGATACAGCGTGCTGTGGGTGACTCGAAATACGTTCACAAATGCGTTGTTTGACGCGGCGAAGGCGATTGCCGAGAGCGACGCCGACCGGATGTTCTTCCGCGAACGTAGTGTATCGCTTCCCGAATTCGACGAATTTCGTCAGTGGGACTTCGAGCAACTCGCGGGACTTCTTGACGGCACGCAATCACGCCTTCCGTTATACGCTGAATGAGGAGGCTCTGATAGCCCTACGTTGGGAATGAACAGGTAGATCCGAGTAGCCGGATAGGGTGTCATAGAACGGTCGCACAACCGATTCGCAACTACCCTCAATCGGTCAGTATAGCGTACACACATACCGCGACGATTGACAACCTGTCTGGAATCGATCAGAACATTGGTGTAACATACAGAGCGTAAAGTCAGTATCAGAACGTTTTTATTTTGAATATTTAAATATGAATTAATTTTTCGGTATCGACAAGGCCAATTTCAGTCCTGATTCTGCTACAGTAGGTTTTTGATGATAGTAACACTTTGTAGATTATGCCACTCAGTTCTCATCAAGATATTCAGATTCTCCACGTCGATGACGACCCCTCCATCACGGACCTAACAGGGACGTTTCTCGAACGCGAGGACGACCGCTTCGCTGTCCAGACAGCGACCAGTGCCGACGAGGGGTTGGAGAATATTAATGACCGCCCGCCTGACTGCGTCGTCTCGGATTACAACATGCCCGGCACGGATGGCATCGAATTCCTGCAGGCTGTCCGAGAGGAGTATCCCGACCTCCCGTTTATTCTCTTCACCGGCGAGGGCAGCGAGACAGTCGCCAGTGACGCCATTGCTGCCGGTGTCACCGACTATCTCCAGAAGGGGAGCGGCACCGAACGGTATGAACTCTTGGCCAACCGGATCCGCAACGCCGTTCGGGCCCGCGGCGAGGCCGAGCGGGCCGACAGACAAGAACAATTGATGCGATTGACAGAATTCGCAGGCGACACCGGCGGGTTCGAGTTTGACAGAGAGAGCAACACGATTCTGTTGACCGCTGGCACCCGGCGAATCATCGGGCGTCCCGACACATTCTGAAATCACTCTTGAGGAAGCGCTCGAACTGTTCCGCCCGGACGACCGCGAGGGCATTCAGCAAACACTCGACAGAGCCTTCAGAAACTGGCGAGGAACTGCACGATAGGTGGCGACTCCAGCAAGACGACGGCAACGAGCGCCTTCTGGACATCACGATCACTCCAGTCGTCGAAAACGGTGAGGTAACGAAACTCCGCGGGTCTGGCAACGACATCACCGACCGCAAAGAACGCGAACGGGAACTCGCAGCGGAACGACGGTTCATCGAGCAGGCACTCGACACACTCGATGACCTGTTCTACGTGCTCGACACGGACGGCAGCCTCCGACGGTGGAACAACCAGGTTCCGGAAACGACGGGGTATGCCGACTCGGAACTGGCCGATATGCAGGCTATCGAATTGTTTCCCAAAGACGACCGCCCGACAATCGCCGACGCGATCCAAACGGCTGTCTCAGGTGAACCAGTCACTGTCGAAGCTAACCTGCTCACTGCCGACGGCGAGCGGCTTCCCTACGAGTTCACCGGCGCACAGTTGATCGACGCTGATGGGAATACGACCGGAATAGTCGGTATCGGACGAAATCTAACCGGGAATAAAAACCGCGAGTATCGAGCGCTTGCCGAAGAATACGAGGCGCTGCTGGAAACATCCGGAGACGCGGTATTCATGCTCGATGTGGATACAACTGGCGAGGATCCAGCGTTCGAGTTCGCCCGACTCAGTCCTGGCTATGAGACGCAGACCGGAATCTCAACCGAGGAAGTTCGAGGGAAAACACCGCAAGCGGTCTTCGGCAGCGAACGAGGTGCCGAACTCGAAGCCAACTACACTCGATGCGTTGAGCAGCGCGCGCCGATATCGTACCGTGAAGAGCTCAACATCGCTGAAGATGCTCGGATTTGGGAGACAAGCCTCGCGCCAGTCATTATCGATGGCGATGTCATTCGGATCGTGGGTATTGCCCGGAACGTGACTGACCAGGTCGAACGAGAGCGCGAAATACAAACACAGAACGAGCGCTTGGAGGAGTTCACCAGCGTAGTCAGCCACGATTTGCGGAACCCACTCAGCGTGGCCGAAGGACGGTTGGAACTGATTCGGGACGTGTGTGAGAGTGACCATATCGACGACGTCGCACAGGCACTTGGCCGGATGGACACGCTCATCGAGGACATGCTGACACTGGCACAAGAGGCTGAGCAAATCGATGAGACCGAAGTGATTGGCCTGGCGAACATCGTCAAGAGTAGCTGGCAAACCGCGAACACAGAACAGGCAGTACTCGAAATCGAGACGTCTCAGTCTGTCGAAGGCGACCGGAACCGGCTCCAGCAACTGTTCGAGAATCTCTATCGCAACGCAGTCGAACACGGCGGTGACGGCGTGACAGTGTCTGTCGGATCGATGGACGACGGCTTCTACGTGGCGGACACGGGCCCCGGCATACCCGAAAGTGAGCGTGAGGAGGTCTTCGAGGCAGGATACTCAACGAATGAGGACGGAACTGGGTTCGGCCTGAGAATCGTCGAACAAATTGCCGACGCGCATGGGTGGGAGATTACCGTGACTGAGAGCAAAGGGGGCGGGGCCCGCTCTGAAATTACCGGTGTCCAAAAAGCTGAGTGACCCATACGCGCCTTACATCTTGCATACCAAGACATTTATTATATTTATCTAGTAGTTCCCTCACCGGTCAGTTCGCAGCTCTGTTTAACAGTAGTCTCAGTCCATTGTCTCTGAAAGAGGTGTTAGAGACAGCCATTCCGAAGGGACCATGCTACAGGTTTGGCGCTACCACTACTACCGTCCCGGACGGAACACTCAAACACTGCCCCTGAATACACCGAGTATGAAACGAGCGATCCTCATAATCGCCGTAGTGCTGCTCGTCGGTCTTGCCGGATGTACGACTAGCACCGGCGAGACCGAGGACGTGATCGACGACCCGCAGGCGGTGGGAGACGCCGTCGAAATCGTCGACCTGAACGTCGCGGACGTCTCACCCGGCGAGGAGTCCATCGTCCTCGAAAACACCGCCGATAAGCCCGCCGACCTCTCCGGATTCGAGCTCCGTGACCGAGAGGGCGGCCAAGTCGATGGCGGCCTCTCGCCCTTTTCGTTTCCCAGTGAGTTCGTCCTCGAACCCGGGGAGACAGTGAAAGTAACGACCGGAGACGGCGAGGCAACGGAGACCGAGCTGTACTGGGGATACAACGTCAACATCTGGCGAGGCGACGGCGACGTGGTTCGACTCGTCGACGCCGATGGCCAGGTCGTGATGGAGCACGCCTACGGCGACATGGTGGGAACCGAGTCGGACAGCGACGCCGGCGATGAGACCGACGACACCGATGACGAGACCGACGACGAGAGCGATGGCGACACACAGAGTACTGTTGAAGGCGAACTCGAAGTTCACCACATCGACGTCGGGCAGGGCGACTCGACCCTCATCGTCACGCCGGCCAACGAGACGATCCTGATCGACAGCGGCGACTGGTGCCAGAACGGCAGTGAGGTGATCGACTACCTCGAAGCACAGGAGATCGACCGGATCGACCACCTGGTCGCGACGCACGCCGACGCCGACCACATCGGCGGCCACGCTGCTGTGATCGAGCATTTCGAGACGAACGGTGAGGGCATTGGGACCGCGTACGATTCGGGCGTGCCCTCGAGTTCGGCGACCTACACTAACTACCTCGATGCCATCGACGAGCACGACGTCGAACTCCTTCTCGTCGAACGAGGTGACGAACTGCCGCTTGCGGGGACCGTCTCCGCGCAGGTGTTGCACCCGCCCACGGAGACCGGCAGCGACGTCAACGAGAACAGTATCGTGCTGACGTTCGATATCGGCGAGTTCCAGTACGTGACAACCGGCGACATCGACACCGATGTCGAACAACAACTGATCGAGGAACAAGGAAGCGATCTCGAGGGCGACGTGTACAAAGTCGGCCATCACGGGTCCTCGACCTCCTCCAGCGAGGCCTTGCTGGACACCATGACTCCCGAGACGGCCATCATTTCGAGCGCCTACGACTCACAGTACGGCCATCCGAACGACGTCGTGCTCGACCGATTCGCCGACCGGGATATCGAGACGTACTGGACGGGCGTCCACGGCGATATCGTGGTCCGAACCGATGGGACGGCGACTGCTATCGAGACCCAGGAGTCGTTCTCGACGGCTCCCGAGGATATCCTCGAGGAGACGCCCGACGCCGACGACACGGCGAACCTTCAGCCACCCAGCCCGCTTGTTGCAGGGAGTTCGGGCAGTGGGATTGATGGGACTGTCGCGTCTGTTGTGGGGTGAACAATGGAGGGGACTTACACTGCCGTTGTCGACCGGATCGAAGATGGCGATATCGCCGTGATCCTGCTCGAGGAGGATGGGGAGGTAATCGAGCAACTGGATATCGCGGCTGATCGTCTGCCCGAACCCGCTCAAACGGATGGGGGCGTGCTTTCGGTGACGCTCGAAGCGGGGGAGATCGTCTCGATGGAGTACCAACCGGAGGTAACACGAGACCGCCGCGAGTCCGCTCAAGAGAAGCTGGATCGGCTGTCCGAGCGGTTGTCCGATCGCGAGGAGTGATTAATATCCGGGGACATCCTCGCCCGCCGTGAACGGCGGGATTCTCTCGCTGCTGAAAAGTAGGAACCGACCGTTCACCCGACTGGTTCCGATTACTGTCTCATTGTTTGGGGCGGACAGGCCGCCATCGTAGGACTGGCGGGAATCGGTCCGTTCCTAACCGATTCCTGCTCCTGAGTAGGCTTGCCTGTCAGTTCAAAACACGGATTGAGAAATCTCGGAGGGGCCAGTAAACGTAGACTGATTCCGAGTTGTCGGATTCAGCCTGCGTTAACGAGACCGCAGGTCTCGTTCCCACACCAGAAATCTGTGATGTCTGGGGGCAGCTAAAGCCGCAGGTATTCTCCTTGCTATTTATAAGCAGGTTATACGCTTAAGCTACAGAACAATGCGGTTACGAGTCTTCTATTCAGTTGTATGACACAGAGAAACCATGCTGATGATCAAGACAGAGCTACTGAATCAAAAATCTACCTCCCTGCCGGGGTCACCCCGTCGTCCGAAGCCAGTTGGTTTGAGTACATCTGGACAACGCTGTTCAGCCGTCGCATCTGAAAAAGGGGATAGAACTGCGAACGAGTCCGTTGAACCAGCTAATTCAAGAGTGAAGTGTGTGATTTCTGAATTGATCTTCCGCTCTGACGAGACACATGAGACGTGAAAAAATTGAACCCCATCCTCGCATTCAAGAATTACGACTGACCGACTCAGTTAAGCCACCACACGACCTCCGTATAAGCCCGGTAACAAGCATCGCAATATATTTACATCAAGTATCTCAAATATAATCCTAACACCTAATGTACGAAACCATCACTTTACAGAACAATGACCGATATTAAAGCCGTTGTCCGGGCCGAGCATCCTGACATAGTGCTCACACAGTCAGTCAGTCACGATCGAAGTTCAGAAAGTCAAGTCGGTGTCAGAGGCTGGAACTGACCCGACGTCGGGGAAGTTCTTTTATTACATAGAATCATCTGATTTCCAGCGGTTCGAGGACGGGTTACGGAATGATAGTACCATTGGCGAATTCTGAACGAGTTATTGAAACCAGAGACAAGGAGGCGATATATAGCTTTGAGTATACAGACAAAGCGAAGATCCTCTCACCAGTAATTTCGGCCGCGAATGGTGTTATCCTCGACATGGAAAACGATGGAAGCGCCTGGATCCTAACAGTATGGATGCCCGAGCGAACGGATCTAGTTCATCTTTGGGACTATGCACAACAGCACGACATTGATATCGATTTGCTGCGCGTGAATGAATACGCTAGTTTGGGGAATACGGACGCCGGGTTGACCGATAGCCAGCGAGAAGCACTCCTCGCCGCATTCAGAATCGGGGTACTTCGAAGAACCACGGAACGCAACTCTCAGCGAGGTCGCCGCTGATCTGGATATCTCTCAACCTGCAGCAAGTGGTCTGCTTCGACGTGGAATCAAGCGACTCATCATATCTTCCCTGATGGATGAGAGTGAAACGCCAGATTGATCAGCGGGACTCGGTGCAGTGGCAACGGTGAGTTCTCCACTTCTCAGAAAGTTCAAGTGCTACGGAGCTAATCAATAAACCAATTAATGCTTGCGGACGAGTAAGCAGTATGAACGGTGATAGAAGAGTCCGTAAGAACTCAACAATCCTTCCGGACTCGAAAACTATCGATATCCTCCATATCGATGACGACCCCAGTTTCGCCGGGCTTGTCGCCACCTTCCTTGAACATGAACGTGACTGTTTCAATGTCCGCAGTATAACAGACTCTCGCGATGCCCTAGACGTTCTCAAAGAGAACGAGTCGTCTGTTGATTGTATCGTGAGCGACTACGAGATGCCGGGCGTAGACGGTTTGGAGGTACTGGAACGAGTACGTGAGTCCTATCCAGATCTTCCGTTTATCCTCTTCACTGGAAAAGGTAGTGAGGAGATCGCTAGCGAAGCCATCACGGCAGGCGTCACTGACTATCTCCAGAAGACCACTAGCACGGACCAGTATGGCGTCCTCGCGAATCGCGTGCAGAACGCTGTCGAAGGATACTGGGCCGAACGGTACATGAACCGTGGTCTCGAAGCCATCGAAACCGCACACGACGGCATCAGCATTCTTGATGACGATGGCTACATCGAGTACGCGAATTCCGCCTGTGCGGAGCTTCTCGGCTACGAACCCGAGGAGCTTATCGGCCTCCATTGGGAAACGTTCTACCACGACGAGGATGTCGATCACGTCTACGACGTCCTCCTTCCGGAGGCACGCGATGGGCGTTGGCACGGCACTACGTCGTTCGTCCGGAAGCACGGCGAACCAATCGACCTCGAGCACACGCTCTCGTTTACTACCGATAACTCGCTGATCTGTACACTCACGCCACCACAAGCGACTGATGCGGGGACGCTGCATCTATCGGCGAAAGAGCAAGCAATGGATGAGGCTCCGATCGGGATTCTATTGACGGACCCCAACCAGGAGGATAACCCGATTATCTACGCGAACGACGAATTCACGGCACTCACTGGCTACGAGAAACACGAGGTGTTTGGGCAGAACTGTCGATTCCTCCAGGGCGATGGCACTGATGATGAGCCAGTCGAGGAGCTTCTGAAGAGCCATTGATAATCGCGAGCCGGTAACCGTCGAGGTGCGGAACTACCGGAAGGACGGCACGGAATTCTGGAATCGCGTCCGCATCGCACCACTGTATGACGCTGACGGCGATGTCGATCTCTTTGTCGGATTCCAGGACGACGTTACGGAGCACAAGAGGTACGAACAACGGTTACAGTCCCATACCGCGCGTCTCGAGGCGCTGTTCGAGCATTCGCCGGATATGTTTATAATCCACGACTTCGACGGCGTCATCCGGGATGCCAACCAGCGACTGTGTGACGAACTCGGATACACTGAAGACGAACTGATCGGACAGTATGTCTGGGATCTCGATCCAACGGCCGATCCGGAGCGCGCGTCGTCATTCTGGGAGTCACTCCCGCCGAATACCCCGCGTCGATTCGAGGGAAAACTCGAACGGAAAGACGGGTCCACATTCCCCATCGAAATCCACCTTATCCGTCTCAACTTGGATGGAGAGGATCGGATCGTGGCGATGGACCGTGACATCAGTGACCAGAAGCGACGCGAGCGTGAACTCGTCCAGCAGAACGAGCGGTTGGACCGATTCACGAGTGTCGTAAGTCACGATCTCCGGAACCCGTTACAGCTCGCGAAAGGCCGCCTGGAGTTACTGCGAGAGGACTGCGACAGCGACAACATCGACGAGATCGACTACGCGTTGGGCCGGATGGATGCCCTGATCGACGATTTACTGGCGCTCGCGCAGGCCGGGGAAGCAGTAATGGACCTCGAAGCAGTCCAGTTGCCGGACGTCGCCCAGCTATGCTGGGGAACACTATCGACAAAGGATGCGACGCTCTCGATTGAGACAGACCGTACCATCGAGGCAGATCCCGATCAGCTCCAACAGCTCGTACTAAATCTGTTCCAGAATGCCGTCGAACACGGCGGGCCAGACGTAACAGTGACGATTGGGAACACAGATACTGGCTTCTATGTTGCTGATGACGGGGGCGGACTCCCCGACTCAGAGAGTACGAACGTGTTCAGAAGCGGGATATACGACCGCTGACGACGGGACCGGATTCGGGCTGGGTATCGTCAAGGAAGTCGTTGACCGACACGACTGGGAGATCACTGCCACAAACGGTCCCGACGGTGGTGCTCGTTTCGAGATTGAAATCACGTGACCGTCCGGTACGTCGGTAGATGCGGGCACGCTCGATACTGATAGTCCTGTATCTCCCCTGTGGGGTTCACTTTTCTCTGACAGTAGGTTTCGCTCCCGTGACAGTGCCTCACAGTGTTCACTGCGTCCGACTGTCCTGCTGTTCATTCCTGGTCGTCTGCTCCCTGCTCACTCGTTTCGGGTTCCTCCGTCCCGTCGCTCTCGTCTTCTTCGGGTGAGACTGCCTCACCGTCAGCCATCGACCACTCTAGCTCGACTTCCAATTCGGCCTCATCCTCTTCTTCCTCGTACTCAACTTCCACTTCGAACTGCTCGGGAACGGTCACCGGGCCCTCATCGCGGCCCAGTTCTACTGACCCGCTCGCAACGCCGGTGGCGAGGCGACGGAGGACGTTCTCTCCCTGTTCGCGGGTCATGAGGCCCTCCAACTCGAATTCCTCTTCTTCGTGCTCTTCCGCATCATTCGCATTCTGGCTCTGGTCTGTCACGTGTACACGTACGGCCTCCATACCAAAATTCCACCCCCACTCCCGCTTTGCTCTCACCTGTCCGCTCAGATTGCAGATCGACCGCTCGGAGGTTTCAGTCAGAAAGAACCACGGGCGAAATGGTCGATACAGATGAACGGCTTACCAGGTCCGGGTCGGGAGAAGACCAATTGCACTGACGACCTGATGGTCACCATCGACGGGTACGATCACACGCATTTGCTCGTTGTAGTCAGCCAATAGCTCTCGACAGACGCCACACGGCGGGATAACGCGCGCTTCGGTTGCGTCATGATAGGGCAATGGGTACGATACGGCTACGGACGTCTGAATCTCGTCATGGTCATACCCGTCTGCAATGGCTGAGCCAACTGCAACTGGCTCTCCACAGACCGAGGCCCGTCCGATACTGGCCGGTAAACCCACACCCTCATATACCGAGCCATCTGCCATCCGAATGCCAGCAGTGACGATGTGGGCATCATCAAAAAACTCCGGATCGAACGTCTGTTTATACGCTGAGCAGGCGCAATACCACGTCGTTTACGGCGTGGATACGCGCCGCCAACTGATGATACAATAACCGTTGTTCGGCATTTCTGGATATTCCACGCGACCCGAAACCGACACTTGTCCATAAGCTAAGAAACATAGGTTATGTATGGCGAAACAGGTCGTCAAACGCACTTTCATTGGTTCCATACAGAACCATCAGCAAGTGCAGGACGACCTTGATTCGCTTGGATTCGCCGCCAGTAAACTCTGGAACGTCGCCCGCTGGACAAGCGGGCGTGTCTGGAACGAAACTGGCCACATCCCCGACGACGGCGACCTGAAATCGTACCTCAAATCCCACGAACGCTATAGTGACCTACATTCGCAGTCAAGTCAGCGAGTTCTTGAAGAACTCTCTGAAGCGTTCACTGGCTGGTACAAGAAACGCCAGAACGGGGACTCGAAAGCGAATCCACCAGCATATCGCAAACACAACGACGAACATCCACGCTCAACGCTCACGTTCAAAGGCGCTGGCTTCAAGCTCGATACCAAAAATGGTCGAATCCGACTCTCCAAAGGTGAGAACCTGAAAGAGCACTGGTCGGACTTCGTTCTCTGCAACATCCAAACACGACCTGACGTTGACCTCTCTGCGATTGAGAGCGTCCAGCAGGTACGCGCTGTCTGGAATAAGCAGCGAGACGAATGGGAACTCCACATCGTCTGCAATGTCGAAATCAATGCATCAGAGAACGACGCTGAGAAGACCGCTGGTATCGACCTGGGTATCTGTAACTTCGCCGCTCTCGCCTTTGAACACCAAGAGTCTGAGCTATACCCGTTGAACTGCCTCAAACAGGACGATTACTATTACAGCAAGCATATTGCTCACTGTGATGATTCCTCGTCGGAAGAATCAGTACGGTTGAACACCAAGAAATCTAATCGTCGTGCGCACTATTTCCACACGCTCTCGAAACATATCGTGGAGAGATGCGTTGACGAGAACGTCAGTGTGATTGCAATTGGTGACCTCAGCGGGATCCGTGAGGATGAAGACGGTGAGACGAAGGATTGGGGCAAGCACGGTAACTTGGACTTGCACTCGTGGGCGTTCGACCGATTCACTGACCTGCTCGAATACAAGGCTGAAGAATCTGGCATTTCCGTTGAGCGCGTATCTGAGGAGAACACCTCAAAGTCGTGTTCTTCGTGCGGGTGTGAGCGTGAGTCGAATCGTGTTGAGCGTGGCTTGTACGTGTGTGCCGAGTGCGAGTTGGTTGCGAATGCTGACGTGAATGGTGCTGAGAATATTCGGAAACAAGTATCTCCGAGTCTCGCCACGGATGGCGGTGATAGGAGTAACGGCTGGTTGGCACAGCCATCGACGTACCTGTTTGACAAGGAAACTGGCTCGTTTGAGCCTCAAGAACAGGCAATGTCGTAGACCCTAATATCCCAAACCAGCGGTAGCGGTGCCGTGGGATTCCTCCGCGTTCACGCGGAGGAGGATGTCAATCCTGATGCGCGAGGCGAGAGATACGGACGGCCGCCTCTCGGTCGTGGGCTATCGAGCACGGCAGGTTATCGCGGCCCGGTTCGGCGTCCTCGTCGTCATTACACTCCTCGTTGTCGGCGTCTCAGTGGGAGTGATGCTCGTCGACTTCTGGCCGGAGCAGCTGTGGTGGTTTGTCGCCGCGATGCTCGTCCTCTCGGTGACCTACGGACTGATCGGGATGCTCGTCGGTGCCGTCTTCAATCGACTGGCCGGCCTGTGGATCATGTTGATCCTCCCGATGATCGATATCGGGCTCTTTCAGGACCCATTGTTCGTCCAGTCCGAGCCCGAGTGGTGGATGAAACTCTTCCCGGGCTACCATCCCGTCCGCGTGATAGTCGATACCGGGCTCACAACGGACCTGGATACTGCTGTGTCACTCAGCTGGGGATTCAGCTATCTCCTCGTCATCGGGCTCCTCGCTATATGGGTGTACTACCGAGGAACTCGAACGACGTGACGACGCAATCGAAAAAGGACGATCTCCGCAGACGGACGGATTTACCGACGTCTCCCAACGGGGTTCGGTGACTCTCCTCACAGGGATGGGTCGTTTTGCCCGTCCTCCAACCGTTCACGACGCGTCTGGAACTCTTCTTCGTCGATCTCGCCTCGTGCGTAACGACGTTGAAGGGTTTCCATCGCGGAATCGTCACTCTCTGGAGGTGCATCACCTCGACCCGTTGCCCAGTAGAGGAGTCCGCCGACCAGCCCCAGCATTCCGAATGCCCCGCCGACGAACGGCAGCCCACCGAACCATCCACCGTTCCGGCCGTTCATCATCCCCGGGCGGGACCCCATTCCGGGACCCATCATTCCGCCATCGGAGTTCCCATCACCCCCGGTACCAGATCCATACGCGATCGCGCCCTGCTCGACGATCGCGTCGCTCTCGGGCACGTCACCGTCCGGAATCGGACTCTCTTCGGCCGGGCCGCCGGGATTGCCAACGACGATGCGACCAACCATCCCGACTGTCTTGTGCGGGATGCAGTAGTAGTCGTACGTACCTGGTTCTTCGAACGTGTACTCGTACCCTCCCGACGAGATGACCCCACTATCGAATGGACTGGCGTCGAGCGGAATCCGGTTCTCGTAGGCCGTCGCCGAGTGTGTACCGGCTGCTATCTCGAAGCGGACGGTCGTGCCGGGTTGGACGTGGAGCCCGATCGGGTCGAAATAGTTGTTGCCCATCTTCACGACGGGCGTCTCCTGTGCGCTCACTGGCTGAGAGAGGCCTGCGCTGGCGACTGCGCCGGCACCGAGCACTCCCAGGAACTGACGTCGATCATAGTTCGTCATGTGGTTTGAATTGGTCGGGTGGTCGTTATGTTCGCACGACATCGACGAGACGTTGGACGAGTCCAGACGACTGTTCGGTCGCGCTCTCAATGGCTGGTTCGAGGTCGTTCCGCTCGACAATGCCGATGAACTCGGCGGTCTGTTTACCGCTCGCGTAGACGAGTGTCGTCGGCGTCTTCCGGACGCCGTATTCCTCGGCCGTTTCCAGATCTTTCTGGATATCGATCTCCCGGAACTCCATGTCCGGATACTTCTCCTCGAGGCCGTCGTTTTTCTCTCGTTGTGTTGCGCATGCTCCGCACGTCTCTTGGGTGAAGAGGATGACTTCGGTCACATAGTATAATACGGTATTGGGACTTAACCACATTACTATTCAGAATCGTAAGCTGAGAGAACTCCATCTCTTCGATTCTGAAAGGGCGTTCACACAGTGGTGACCGGGAGTAGCATCACAAATTCGATCACGCAGGCGTGTGAATACGCACTTGGTGCGTACTCGTTGGCTCAATCCGACCGTTCGAGTCTCTCGCGGCGGGCTTCTGAACTCTTCATCAGTGAGGTCGCCACGAGCGTATGCCGTGCGGAGTTCCTCCATCGCGGGATTTCGAGATGTCTGCGTTTCGCTAATACGCCGGAAGACGAGATAGCCACCGCCGAGGAGGATAAGGAGGAAGATGAGCGGGACGAGCATCCCGACGAGCGGCCACCACCCGCCAGTACCGCCATACTGACCCATCATCCCACCGTACCCCATCATCCCGCCGAATCCTATCCCCATTGTGAGCAACGGGAGTAAGATGATCGCTCCGAGGATCAGAAGAACGATCGTCGTGACGTCGAGCTGGTTTGATGAAGACATCGAAGATCAGGTCTCCGATCTGGATCCTAGTTCGTCGGTGACGGCCGAGAGAACACGTTCAGAATCGCTCGGTGACCTCGGTCGCGATAGACTCGAGCGCATCGTTGTCTGCGATGTCGATCAACTGCTGCGGATCGACGGCACTCACAACGATATCGTCGTCATCGGTTTCGTAGACGATGACGTTACACGGGAGGAGTGCTCCGAGTTCGATTTCTTCGGTCAGTCCCTCGTATGCCAGGGGGGATTGCATGCACCGAGAATGCGGTACTGGCGGAATTCTTCGTTGAGTTTCTCCTTGAGTGTCGCCTGGATGTCGATGTCACAGAGGACGCCGAATCCTTCGTCTTCGAGCGCTGCGATCGTCGTGTCGACGACGTCGTCGAAATCGCCAGTGACTGAAGTCTGTATTGTGTATTCCATGTAATATTATACCCCGTCCACGGGGTTAACGGTTGGGTGCCGCAACGGCGAGCGTTGGGAGTGTGATGTATCGGCTGGAACAGCAACTGTTCCAGTCATCCGGTTCGTTCGAGCTGTTTTCGCCGTCGATCGAATTCTTCATCCGATAGCTCACCGCGGGCGTAGCGCTCGCGGAGAACTGACAGCGACTGCTCTTCGTTCCCGCCGGATCCTCGGTTGAGGAGCGCATAGACGATGTAGAGCGGGACGACGATGAGGAGCCCCATCCAGAGAAGTCCCCAGAGGCCCATCGCTCCGCCGAAGAGGCCCCAGCCGCTCCCGCCCATCATACCGCCGCCGTAGCTCCCACCACCGCGGGCAGCAGCCGTTCCAGTCGTTGCGACCAGCAGCGGGACGGCGAGGATTGCGAGTCGACGAGCAGTGCGTCCGATGTGAGTGGTGAGTTGTGTCATTATCTTGAGTTGGTGAGTTGTGGTGTTCGGTTGCAGCGATCGAAACGGTCAGGGTTGTCAGCAGTGGCCCTGCCCGTACATCTCGCCGCTGTAGTCGTCGTCAGCTCCGTCGTGGTATTCCTCGTCAGACATGTCCTGGGCCATCTCGTCGACGGTCACACCCATGTGCGACTCCATCCACTCGACGCTACCAGGGCCCATGTGTTCGGCCATCTGCGCCTCCATCCAAGTGGCCAATTCATCTGCGGTGGTATTGTCCGTGAGCGTGTCGTCAGCGGTCGTGTCGTTGCCGTGTGCGCTGGCAACGGGCGCGGCAAACGCGAGTCCGACGATCGCGAGGGCCACGAGCAGCCAGCGGCCGAGTTTGAAGTTGGTCATTGTCTTTCTCCTCGATTACTCGTAGGACTGCTGGGGGGTTATCGACGTGGGTGTGAATCCACACAGGAGAACGTTCGAGAACATGTATAAGAGGACCTAACCGTTTTTCAGGACAAGGACCGTTCCTCCGGCCCGAATTCGCCGGATTGGTACTCAATCCTTCTCCCGGGACAGGACCACGGCCCCAGGAACAACAGTATGAACGATCCGTAACCAGGTCATTCGACGTATTCTACGACACGCGCCATCCCTGCATCGAGATTGTGCAGACGTGATAGTGGACAACGTTTTGGACGGGGCTGGACTCGTGGGAACGCCCCACTAGTTCGCCTGTTTTCGTTATAGGTCGTCGCTCGGATAGATGCGATACGTCCGCCCTTGGCGCTCGCGGTACAGCAGGCCACGCTTCTCAAGCGCACTCACCGTCTGACTGACCTTGCTCTTCGAGATGTCCGAGCGATCCCTGAGTTCGATCTGTGTGATGCCAGACGAGGAGATAACTGGTTCGAGGATACGGCGTTCATCATCTGGCAGGAGGTCTAACACGCGAGCCTGTAGCTGAGACTCCGGATTGATGGCTCGATTCGATTGGACAGCTACCTCTGGCGATTCATCACCCTCAGGATCGGTCGGATTCGCCATTTAACTCTGTGAGCGGTCGTTTACCTCTATGCTGGTGACCTCATCCCGAATCACGAGATACCCCCCATCGATGACAGCCGAAACGAGGAAGGTTCCGAGGACGTACCAGAGTGGATTCGTTCCGTGAACGGACCCCATCAACGTGCCCATTATCGATCCCATCTGGTCGAAGGCCTGCTATTGCTGGTATGCTTGCCAGATGAGCACACCAGAGACGATGAGGACGACAGCGACCAAGCCACCGACTACTGTATCGGCTCGCCGTCGTGGGTGAGGCTCGGTCCACTATCGTCGGTTCGCATCCCACGGGGTCGCAGTACTGCCCGGGCACACCGAGACCACGACGGTAGACGTATAGGAGAAAGCCAGAGAGCGCGAACACGACGATTTTGAAAACCTGAACGAGACTCGTGATGACGAGCCCCATGATGATCGCCCACGCCGCAGTCCAGAGGAAACCGACGCCGATCCGCAACGACTCGAGGATTCCGTCGACGAGGGCGGCTTGCATATTTAGACGATCGCAGCCATCTTTTTTGTTATTTGTTCTTAAGAAACCGGGGCAGTGGGCGGAGTAAATCTTGCATTCAAAGGTGACTCATGCTATCAGAGGTGGTCAAGCGTTCGAGGACTGCGTTCGCGCTCATCAGTTTTTGCGTGTCACTGATTCCAGTCGGTGGTGGCTCCTTGGTCTTCCGACGGACCGGCCATACAGATCTGGGTGTTGGACCGCTGGTTCCCCCACGATATTTTTCCTCCGTGTTACCAAGGAATCGCTCCCTTTCGAATTGTAAGAGAAACCCGATTGAAGGAGTAGAGCGTATCTGTAGTCATGAGCACTACTACCACAAACCAAGATGCGTACGAAATGGACTCCACGACCAACGTGATGCATCTCGATTCGTTGGCACTGGCGGGCGCAGCAGCAGTCGTCTCTGCCACCGCGATGCTCCTGCTGGGTGTGTTCGGAGCGATCGGCGTCTATGAGGGCGCAGTCGAAGCGATGGAGCAGTGGCACCTGTTCTTCGAACCGACCATCGTCGGGACTGTGGCGGGCATGGTCGAGGCAGCGGTGATCAGCTTCGTCTTGATGTATGCCTTCGCGTGGCTTTACAACGCCTTCGTATCATAGATTAGGTGTCAATCCAGGTACGTCACCGACAAAGCCGAAATCATCATCGACGCATCGTCCGAGGAGGTATGGGAGTACGTAACCGACCCAGTCCATTGGACGGCGTCGAACCCCGAGGAACACTACGGACTTGAGTACAACACGCCCGATAACCATCCCCGAGAGGATGCGACATTTCACCAGGCCGAAGAGGTCGCTGGGACGTACGCCGACCTCCACGGCCGATTCCAGTACATCGGTCATCCACATGTAGGGGTCTGGACTGGGACAGCGTACTATCCGGTTCTTCGTGGAATTGTCACTCAGGAGTAGCCGTCTCTCTCCAGAGAGTCGTTTTTTCCGGACACGACGAAGAATGCTGCTGGTGAAACCAGCTGATTAGCGGAGTCGACCGAGGAGCTCGTAATCGTGATCCGGAGTGTACCGGCGGAACAGTAGACTGTTCGACAACACCGATACACTTGAGAAGGCCATCGCGCCGGCGGCGAGCACGGGCTGGAGCAGCCCGAGTGAAGCCAACGGGATCATCGCCGTGTTGTACCCAAGCGCCCACACGAGGTTCTGCTTGATCTTCTGGAGCGTCGCGTCCGAGATACGGATAGCCTTCACCACGTCGAGTGGATCGTCGCGCATCAGCGTCACGTCCGCCGCTTCGATAGCGACGTCCGTCCCGCTCCCGATGGCCGTCCCGACGTGGGCCACCGCGAGCGCGGGCGCGTCGTTGACGCCGTCGCCCACCATCATCGCCTTGCGACCTTCGTCCTGAATGGCCTCGACGGCATCGGATTTGTCCTCGGGGAGCACCTCCGCGTGGACATTTTCGGGGTCGATCCCGACCTGCTCGGCGACGGAGAGGGCGGTCCGCTCGTTGTCGCCGGTGATCATCATCACGTCGATGCCGCGCTCCTGCAGTTGGCTCACGGCCTCGGTTGCACTTTCTTTGATCGTGTCGGCGTCAGCGACCACACCGATGAGTTTGCCCTCCGCTCGCGGCTGTTCGCCGCTCGCATCGCGGTCGCCGCTTCGCTCCGAACCGCGCAACGCGACGAGCATTGCCGTCTTCCCCTCGTTCTCGAGGCGCTCCATTGTCTCCTGAGCGGGCGAGGGGTCGATCCCGTTGTCGCGCAGCAGCTTGCGGTTGCCGACCAGCACCTCATTGTCACCGACCGTCGCTTTGATGCCGTGGCCGGGGACGTTCTCGAAGGCGTCCGGGTCGGTCACGTCGATACCACGGGCTTCAGCTCCATCGACAATGGCCCGCGCAAGCGGATGCTCGCTTCCACTTTCGGCCGTCGCTGCGAATCGGAGGACGTCGTCCTCACTGAGACGATCGCGTGCAGTTAGCGCTCCGCCGTCGGCTGCCGGCTCTCCACCGTCAGCGACAGGTTGGCCGTCACCGTCGAAGACCACGACGTCCGTTAGCTCCATTTCACCTTTTGTGAGCGTCCCGGTCTTGTCAAAGACGACCGTGTCGACGTCTTTCGCGCGTTCAAGAATGTCCCCGCCTTTGAACAGGACGCCGTTCTGGGCACCGATCGTTGTCCCAACCATCGTTGCAGCAGGCGTCGCTAACCCCAGCGCACAGGGACAGGCGATCAACACGGACGATGCGAAGACGATGAGCGCGAACTCGAAGACTGAGACGCCTCCAGCGGCGACGGGGCCACCTGCGACGAGTCCCCATAGCGGGAGTGCCTCAACGAAGCCCGCGAAAGTCGCGGGGAAGAGGAACCACACAGTGCCCCACAGCAACGCGTTCGCGATGACCGCTGGGACGAAGTACGCCGAGATGCGGTCCGCCAGATTCTGGATGTCGGGTTGGCGCGACTGGGCTTCCTTGACCGTCTGGACGATCTGCTGGAGCGCCGTGTCCGCACCGACCTTCGTCGCCTCAACGACGAGCACACCGTTCTCGTTGATAGTGGACCCGACGACCTCGTCACCCTCGCCTTTCTCGACGGGAACCGACTCGCCGGTGACCATCGACTCGTCGACGGCGCTCTGCCCGTCGATGACGACGCCGTCGGTCGGAATCTGCTCGCCGGGCCGGACCTTCATACGGTCGCCGACGGTGACCTCTTCGAGTGGCACTTCCACTTCGGTACCGTCCTCGTCGACGAGGGTGGCCGTCTCGGCCTCCATTTCGAGGAGCTTTCGAAGGGCGTCACCTGCCTGCCCTTTCGAGCGGGCTTCGAGGTAGTTCCCGAGGGTGATGAACACGAGGATCAACGCGGCAGTGTCGAAGTACAGCCCCCGCGATCAATTCCGCGAGTACTGCGATTGAGTAGAAATACGCAGTGGACGAACCCAGTGCGATGAGAACGTCCATGTTGGCGCGCCTGTTGTTGATCAGCGCGTTGTACGAGTTCTTGTAGAACGGCCAGCCGAGCACGGCCTGAACTGGTGTCGCCAGCAGGAACTCGACCCATCCGAATTCGACGCCGAGGACCGTCTCCGGGAGAATTCCCCCGCCGAGCAGGAACTTCTCTGCGAGGAAAAACAGCATCGGGGCCGAGAGCGCGGCTCCGAACAGCGTCAGTCGAAGCTGTTTTCAGATCTCACCCTGTCGTGCAGCGTCCCGAGCGTCTTTACCCGATTCACCGCTGTTGCTGTCTTCACGAACCGGCGAGTAACCAGCGTCCTCGATAGCGTCGTAGAGCGCGTCGAGTGAGGTGTCCGCGGGGTTGTACCTGACCTGCGCTTCGTCGGTGGCGAAGTTCGCCTCGGCCGCGATAACACCCGGCGTGTTCTCGAGCGCGGTCTCGTTCGTCTGCACACAGTTGGCACAGGTCATATCGGAGATGCCGATGGTCACCGTGTCAGACACCGCACCGTAGCCGGCGTCCTCGATCGCCCCGTAGATCTCTGCGAGCGATACCTCGTCAGGGTTGTACTCGACGGAGCCCTCGTCCGTGGCGAAATTGGCGTTCGCCTCGATGACGCCGTCGAGTGACTCCAGGGCGTCCCCAACTGTCCCCGAGCAGTTGGCACAGGTCATTCCTGTGATGTCCAGTTGTGCTGTGCGTGTTTCCATATCATACTGTAGGAGCTACCCCGTTAGGTGAGTTCTCACTTGGATAGTGAGGGTAATCGACGGCGTTTACTTTCGGTTCCAAACCGAAGTCAGCGCTATATGCCCTCTTCGAGACGCTGGTGTCGATCTTCAGAATCGACTCTGACACGATTGACAACAGAAATGATAGAGCTCTCCATCAATACGACTCGTCTCCCCCTCAGAATCCACAGTATTACTGCACTCGGCACACGTGAGTGCGAACTCGACGCCGTCAATCGACGGTGTCCACTCGACTTCGTCGACTAACGTGACTGTGTAATCAACCGAGTTAGCGCCATCGAGAAGCGTGTTCACCCATGCTCGGACGTTCTGTGCTTCTGCACGTCCATAGAACCAGAGGTCGCCCTCCGACGTAATGAACACGTGTTCGACGGCGTCGTCGTTTCTGACCCGCTCGCGTACCGCGTCGAACGACTCAGACGGGAGATCCAGTTGAACGAGTACCGGTACACCAGCTCTGAGTTTAGTACGGTCGACATCGATAGTGAAGTTGTTGATGACTCCGGTCTCTTGGAGCCGTGTAACGCGATCTGAGACGGCTGGCCCCGAGAGGCCAACTTCCTCGCCGATCGCGCTGAACGGGCGACGGGCGTTCTCGGCTAACAGCGAGAGAATCTCCATGTCGGTTTCATCCAAGTCCCGCATACTGGCCCAAAAGGACGCAGGATACAATACTATTTCCCTGAAGATACTTTGGAATACGTCGTTTCATAACCGTTCGAACAACAGTATCGAAGCAGCAAATGACAAAGAGGAGCCGTCCGTATTTTTCACCGGAATGAGTCAAACGATCACCGTCGAGGGGATGACGTGCGAACACTGTGAACAGACCGTTAAAGAGACCCTTCAAGACGTATCTGGCGTGACTGACGCCACCGCCGATCGTGAGGCCGAACAGGCGAGAGTCAATGGTGACGCCGACGTCATGGCCCTTGTACAAGCCGTCGAAGACGCTGGATACACTGCCCACGCTTGAGAGCACCCAGAACGTTCGCGGACGACCACCCCGCCGTTCTCTTTCGAGTCCGCTTGCCCTGATCGCACCGCGCAGTATCAGGCCCCGGACGGATTGACATCCTCCTCCGCGTGAACGCGGAGGAATCCTGAGTGTTAGAGATTTCAGGTTTGCAGTCCCACCGAACCCTGACACGGTCAGAATCCGTGTAGAGTTCACGGACTGTGACGAGTGAGACTGCTGGGAGTGCCAAGCCCCCGGTACTCCTATCCTCTGTCATGTTCGGACTCCCAGAGTTGTTTTTGCCTCGGAGAGTCCGACAGGCTTCGACGGACTCGGAGTTACTTTCCTGGTGCGTGCAACAGTCAACTCCACGCCGACTCTGTGAGAATCGGGCGGTCATCAACTGGTTTCGATTACTGCTTGGTTGCTTGGGGCGGCGAAGCCGCCATCGGAGGACAAGGCAGAATCACTCTCTTCTCGCCTGAGTCCTATTCTTGAATCGGAGTGCCTGTCAGTTGAAAGTATGGATTGGAACTCTCGGACAGGTATCGAAACGTGGATTGGTTCCGTGTTGTCGGATTCATCCCACGGCTAAAGCCGTGGGTTTTCTCCTGTACCTTCTATAATTCAATTCACGAACAATATTGCGCTTTGAAGCCACGCATCATTTCCATCCTTCGAGGTTGTGATGTTCCTCAAGAGCGAGCTTGCTAATGAAGCGACCGAGCGAAGAGCAGCTCAATCAGGAGCGATGAGCTCGACGACATGCATCGGCTCGTCGCCCACGAGGTCTCCAATCTGGTCCGTACAAGACATGCCGCTTGCAAGGGTATGTTCACAGTCCGCCTCGTCGAGCTGTGTCTCCAGATTCGAGCCGACGTCGATCGAAAGCTCGTAGTACTGCTGCTTGTAGCCGAACGATCCAGCCATTCCACAGCACTCGACATCGCTTGTTGTCACCTCGTACTCCAGTCGGTCTAGGACGGAGAGGCCATACTCGTCGAGTCCCATCGTACGCTGTTGGCAGTGGGCGTGATAGGCAACCGTTTCCCCGTCGGCAGCGACAGTCAGCTCGTCGGGATTGGCACCGTTTTCGAGGAGCCCGTAGATGTATTCGAGAATCTCGTAGCTGTTCGCCGCGAGCGGTTCGTGCTGCTCTTCCGGAAGGAGCCTGGCGTAATCGTTACGGAACATCGCCAGGTCACTCGGCTCAATTACGACCACGTCGTCTCCCTGCTTGACGTATGGGCCAAGCTGCTCGACGACGCGTTCTGCTTTCGTCCGGGCCGTATCGATCATTCCCTGCGAGAGTGGTGCCCGCCCAGCCCCTGGTACCGGCGGGACGACGACCTCAGCACCAAGTGCTTCCAGCGCTCTGACAGCCGCCTTTCCGCGCTCGGCTAGCATGTAGTTCGTGTACAGGTCGGGATAGAGCACGACTGTCCAGTCCGGATCACTCGGTGGAATATCGTCACGGCTTTCGAACCACTCGACAAATGTCGTCCGGCGGAACGCGGGGAGGTCCCGCCTCCGGTCGACGCCTGCGACGCGTTCAAGGAGGTACGAAGCCGGCAGAGAATTTGCAGCCCAGTTCGAGAGGGGTGCGAACGCGCTACCGAGTTTGGCAAGCGTCTCGAAGTTGCCGAACAGGCGTTTCTGGAGTCCCGGCCCAGAACTCTCGGTATCAGGCGTCAATCCATCGACCAGAAACTCGGCGCTGGTGTCGGTCTCGGTGTTGATTCGATCCCGGACGACGGTATTGATCCACGGGATATCGATATTGACCGGGCAGGCCTCGACACAGCGCGAACAGCCCGTGCAGAGATCGTTGAATTCCGCTGCGGTGTCGGTACCATGTACGCCAGCTTCCCACCCCGTGGCGATTCCGCCGGAGTACGTCTCACCACCAAACACATGGCCACCAACGGACTGGAAGTTCGCACAGGTGTTCGAGCAGGCCGAACACCGGATACAGTACAGTGTCTCCCGGAGATCTTCGTCCTCTCGCATCGCCAACCGCCCGTTGTCGATGAGGACGAGATGGAACTCACGGCCCTCGCCATCGCCGCCGATCGGTGTCTCTCGATCGTCGAAATCGACCGGTGGAGAGTTGATCGGGGGCGTGAGCAACGAGATATAACTCGTGATGTCCTGTCCCGTCCCGGAGCGGCCGATCAGTTCGATAAAGGGCTGCAGGTCCTCGATGCTCGGGACGATCTTTTCGACGCCAGCGACAGTGATCTGCGTGTCCGGAACGGTCACAGTCTTGCGGGCGTTGCCCTCGCTCGTTACCAGCGCCATGGTCCCGGAATCCGCCGTGAGAAAGTTCGCACCAGTCATTCCGACATCGGCGCCCCGGATCTGTTCACCCAGCTTCTCCCGGGCAAACATCGTCAGTTCCTCGGCCGTTTCGAGTTCGTCGGCAGGCTCGAACTGCTTGTTAAAGAGGGTCGCAATATCCTCACGAGACTTGTGGATCGCGGGAGCGACGATATGGCTTGGAGCCTCGTCAGCGACCTGAAGGACCCACTCGCCGAGGTCGGTCTCGACGACGTCGACGCCCTCACGTTCGAGGTGCTCGTTGACCGTGATCTCCTCGCTCGTCATCGACTTGCTTTTGACGAGGCGGTCGGCCTCCGCTTGCGAACAGACGTCCGAAATGTACTCGTTGGCATCGGCGGCATCATCAGCGATATAGACGGTTCCACCGTTCTCCTCGACCGTTTCAGTGAGTTCGTCGAGAAGAGCAGGTAGCCGTTCGATGGCGTCTTCCTTGATCGCCCTCGCTTCCGCGCGAAGCTGCTCGTACGACTCGAGATCGGCAACAGATTCGTATCGTCCCGCGTTAAATCCTCTCGTGTTAGCGGCGACTGCCTCGCCCTCCGTCTCCAGGATGTGTCGAATATGGGCTGCTTTCGACTCTCGCTGTGAGCTCATGAAACAACGATCACCTCCACTTCTTTCGGACCGTGCGCACCCTGCACCAGCGCGCCCATGTCCGCAGTTGCTGAAGGACCGGTTGCGAGAATCGCCGAACCGCGTGTTTCCCGGAGTTCGTCGCCGAGCCACTCGAAGGCTGCTGCCATATCCGGAACGATGTCTTGCTTCCGAAGGACGACAACGTGCCGGTCGTTGAACAGACTTACCGGCTCGCTCCCGAGTTCGTCCATCCTGAGAACGAGACTCCCGTACTCGGCGATCGCCAGCGAAGCTGCCGTAACACCAGTGGCTGCATTCTCCAGATCCGCTGGCGTGGGCGCAGTTGTTACTTGCTCCGGCAACTCGACGTCTGGCCACGGCAATGGTGTGCCGATGGCCGGCCCCTCGATCCGCTCATCGACCGCTGCCGCGACGTCGTCCGGAGGACACTCGGTGATCTCAACCCCGTAGCTACGTGCCCGATTCGTAAACGCGTCGTACCGCGGTGTATCCTGAGACATCATCAACTCTCCCTGCCGACTTGCTAGAAATTTCGATACTGTGTACTTCAGCTTGCCCCAAGATCCACTTGGTGCCAGTCAACAGGTATGATGATCGCAATGGTTGTCGCAGTATAAAATAGACAGCTACGGAAAGTAACGACTGAATCGATGCCCAATCAGATCCTTATAGTGGGATACGACTGCTCTCTCAGCGGGTGGTGTTCCGACCGATAGCGATCTGGGAGAACGAAGGTGCCAAAGTGAGACCGGCAACTACCGCAGCCAACACTCTTACAGCAGTGTCTTAGATATTGATCTTAGTGGAATCGAATTGTGGAGTGATAACGACGATTCTGTTCACTACTCGTTTGAAATTTCTGCATCCCGTACCTCCGTCATCGATTCTACTAATGGTTGATCTGTTTTGACGGTTGTACTGACCGCCCGAAGCAAACTGTTGTATATCGCGGGCCGTTCGATCATTCCGATGTGACCGGTTCGCTCTAACTGGCAGAATACACCTTGCGAAATCCGGCTGGCAGTACTTCGTGCCACGTCAAGAGGGACGATCCCATCAGCAGGTCCATAGATGACCAGCGCTGGACAGTCGATGAGGCTCATATCATCACGCCCGTCATACCCCCAAAACCCCTCCGTGACCGTTGTCCACGCCGAACGGCGGTGCGGCATCGGGTTCGATTGAAGGAAGTCTTCGATGACACCCCTGGAGGTCTCTTCGTGTGCACCGACGCTGTGAGCCAATCGACGCATCAAGGTCTTGTTTGACGGTAACCTGTACAGACTGAGGGCAAGAAAGAGCCGTAAGAAGGGCTTTTCCCACGCTGGTGTGAGGTCGTGATCACCGCCCGCATGGAGAACGAGTGCGCTTGTCGGGTGCTGCTTCGCGTACTCGATAGCGACCGCTGTACCGTAGCTGTGACCGTGGAGAATTGGCCGATCAATATCGAGTTCTTTGAGTAGGGCTTGGAGATCGGCCACGTGACCGTTAATAGATTGCGTTGGTCGGGTCGTTGAGTTGCCATTGCCCGCCAACGAGTACGTCACGAGGTCCCGTTCTCCAGCAAACGCATGCAACTGTGGATACGGATTCCATAACGAACCAAGGCCTCCATGAATGAAAACAAGCGCCTCATCGGCCCCTGGTATATGGAGCGTTTCGAGAGCAACGTCATCGGATACCTGTATCTTGGTCGGCTCTGGTACTGACCGCCTGACTTTGTCGAAGCGGATGTAACCTGCCGGAAATGCGTCATATCCTGCCGACATGATCAGATATACCGGATGATGCTGCGTGGTCAATAAACCGACTCATACATATACCATTTTAAAGGAACATCAAATTTCTTGTCTTTCCAAGCAGATAGATACCGGTCTCCCCTGCGATTTTATCCTTACCGATACTTGAATCACCTGTACCGACCGATCCGAGGGATCGGAATCTGTGCAGGATTCTGTGTGAGATATGCGCGCTGTAGTCAGCACAGGCTCCAAGACATATTCAAAACCAGACAGATCACCCGACTCTCAAATGGCCGATTTCGGCCACCTCACGCCAGAAAGGTCGATCCCTTCGATCGTCGAACGCGAGCCTGCAGCGCCCATAACGAATATTTTCTCCAGAATCACAGTACAGCGGGGGTAGATCGTCGATTGAACGCAATGCCGTTGCTTTCGTTCAGCAGAGGGCCAATCCCAAACGCCACTCTCGCTATCGAAGTCGGGAAGAGAACGCTGATGAATACCGCTTTCCGAAAGAGTCCCTCTAAAAATGTGCGGTCACGGGAACTGAGATCTGCTAGTAGTTCCCCTCCGGCGATGCAACGAAACGTTCTGATTATCTGTCAGAATTCGTGTACAAGATGTAGAGCATATATTCACTGTGGAGTCTGTTCTGCGGTTACTGCTAACTTTTGCGGATGGACGTTTCAGTACCCGCCTCCACCATCGAAGCACCGCCCGCATTTACTGGCGCTCGTGACGGTATTTGACTGGTCGGTTGTGGTGGGGTGAAGATTATCATGCGATAGATGATAGTGGATTCCACAAAGAGTCTGACAATCCGACTTACCGCCCTCATGTTTGTGGACTGTTCCTGTGACTTGGTTCATAATCACGTCCATGTCAGTCAGTAACGTAGACCACTGATATCACGTTACTGCTTGGTACACAAAGGTATTTCACCACCAGTTGACGCACGGAGGAGATAACGGTTGACCGATATACGCTTTGTATTCAGCATGACCATTGGAACCTATCACCGATCAAGGGTTTGAAAGACCTATTAGTCATACTTGAGTGAGTGGCCCGGATTCCCTCCTCGAAGAAAGATAGCCTGTCCGAGTGATGATCTGGTATTTCATATCGCACACGGGGGGTGTATATTCCTATAAGCCATAATATATTTATCTCGCAAACCGGGATTTCCTGTTAGTAATACCATAGTTGTAGTAACATATGCTAACCAGATCTTGGATTGATATGCGAATTCACCGCGTGCCAGATCAAATGTCTCGGAACCTGCTCAAGATAGTTTACGTATGGTTAATCGTCATCGTAATCGCAATACTCGAAAAATCGAGTTGATCAATTAAAAAGACAAAATATTCTGCTTTTTCATTTTGCACACGGGGTGTAGTGTGGCGGATACTCAGCGAAATTCCTTACTGATTTGCTCGATATCAGGGTTGGTTTCGGACGAAAATCAGGATACGCCTCCACCTCGGGCGGGCGCTGAAGGACTCGCTCTTATGCAAAGCTGCGGAAAGACCGTATTGTTACACTGAGTCGGCGCTAATCTGGCAATATGTCTTCTACTCAGCCAGCGTTCGGAGCGATGTTTCGAGAGCTGATCGAGCTGGGCGTTGTCGAGATCGACACGGAGCCGCTCGATGTCCGCATCGAGCGGCGACTCAAGGAATTCTGGGAGAATACGTCCTGTCCACGGTGCGGCCACCAGAGCATCGTGACCTGGGAGAGTATCGACCGAATCTGGTGCCGTAACTGCAATTTTAAGCCGGTTTTCACCTACGGAACGCCGTTCCACGAGAAACACCTCGCCTGCTGGGAGGTGCTTCTCGCGTTCACGCTGTACGCCGATACGTTGCTCAGTATCAACCAGATCGCGCCGTTTCTCGGTCGAGCCTATAGAACCGTCTACACAGCCATTCGAGACGTGGAAGCCGCGGTTCAGCGCGGCTTCCCCGTCGTCTGGAGCCTCCTCGATCAAACCATCGACGGACCGACGCAAGTCGACGAATCTGGCGAGGTCTATTCGGGCTACAAAGGCCAAGAGCCGCCGCGGAACAGCCGTTCTCGCGGCGGCTCGTCCCAAACTGGTCGATCTCGTTGGCGAGGCCGCCACGGTGATCAGATAACGCTGGTCGCGGCGTGCCGCGACTCGCTTCGCGTGATTCGCGGCCAACTTGGGATCGACTACAGCAGCGATCTTGAACCGGTGATACAGGAGGCTAAAGACCTCTCCCAGCCGCTGGGAGAGGTCTGAACCGACGGACTCCAGGCGTACCGACAGATGGACTTTGACCACCGAACGGTCATCCACAAAGAGAGGTATGTATCGCCAGAAAGCGTTCATATTAACCAAGCTGAGTGCCTGTTTTCGCTTGTCCAGCCGTGGTTGCGGAAGTTCCGCGGCCTGTCCAAGCAGGGCTTGGAACAGGCCGCTCACACCTTCGGAATCGTTCGCTCATTCAACATAGCGGGTGAATCCGTCGAGTCAATCGTTGATTGTCTCGTTATCGGGGTTTTCCGCAATTCTACATAAGAGCGAGACGATGGGGCAAGCTCTTATTCCTCTCTGTCTGTAACACTACTCGAAACTTCTTTATATACAAGTTTCGTACTGTGTTACACCGTGCTCCGGCGCATCGAACTCGAGGTCCTCGCCACGGTCGACCGCGGCGACACGATCTCCGAACTCGCGACGAAGCTCGACCACAGCGAGAGCTACCTCTCTCGTGCCGTCGGCGACCTCGTCGAGAAGGGGCTCGTCTACACGGAACGCGACGGCCGCCGAAAACGAGTCGTCCCGTCGGATGCTCGCGCCGTCGAACTCTATCAGGACCTCGTCCGCCAGTACTCCCACATCGAGTTCCCCGAGCTGCTGACCGGCAAGGCACTCGAGGTGCTGTACTACCTCGACCAGCCGCGAACCGTCTCCGAGATCGCCGACCGGAGCGACAACTACCGCAACACGGTCAACCGTGTCCTCAAGCGGTTTCGTGACCGTGGTCTCGTCGGGACGGCCGACGGCCGCTACGAGTTCAATGCCGACTTCGACCGCCTACACGCGTTCGCCCGTGAACTCGCACACCATCTGCATCGCCAACGCCTCGAAGCCGTCGCCCCGAAGGGCACGATTCTCTGGGAGGACTACGACGAATTCCTCCTCCAGGCCGAGATGGAGATCGACGCGGAGGCGTTCCACGAAACCGGCCTTGCTCGATTCGCGGCCTATGACCTCCAGTTCCTGCTCACCGGCCACCGCTACTACGTCTACTCCGAAGACCTCGACGCAGTCTCGCCGGCGGAGCTCTGCTGTCACACGCTGCTGATCGACGACGGCAGCCGACACCGCTCGTACTGTCTCCTCCTGCTCAGCCACGTCGACGTCGACGAGGAGGATCTCCGAGAGCAGGCGGCGAAGTATGGCCTCGAAGACGAAATCGACGCCTTGCTCCGCTACCTCGAGACGCACGGCGAGATCGACGACGACCGGCTCCCGGAGTGGGACGAGTTCCAGGAGTTGGCGGCTGACTACGAGGTGCCACTACCACAATGAGACCAACATTCGGACGCGAGTACATCGAGAACGAATTCCAGCGAATCGGAGACGGGCTATCTGAACCGCTCACGGTCTACCTGATCGGTGGTGGCGCGATGTCGCTACGCGACCTCAAGGGGGCGACGAAAGATATCGACCTTGTCGTCCCAGATGGCGACGCGTACGGTCAGCTGTGGGCCGTCCTGATGGACCTCGGGTATGCGGAGGTCCAGTCGCTGGATCCAGATTACCGGGCGCTGGGCGCGACGAGCTGCGTCGAGAACGACGATGGGTGTCGCCTCGACATCTTCAACCAGCAAGTCGCGAACAAGCTCGTGCTCACCGACGGTATGCAAGAGCGCAGTGAGCCGTTCCTCAACCTGGATCGACTGACGGTCCGGCTGGTTAGCAACGAGGATATCTTCCTGTTCAAGGCAATCGCAGGCCGCGACGACGACATCGAGGACATGAGTATGCTCGTGCAGGCCGGCCTCGATTACGACGTCGTCCGGGATGAACTCGAAGCCCAGATCGAACGCCTGGGGGACGATCAGTTCGCCACGTTCGCGAACGAGGCTCTGGTTGAACTCGAGGAGCGGTACGGAGTGACCACGCCGATCGAGGCCCGCGTCCAGGAGCTCACGAATAGGTACTACCGGGGGCTCGAAGTCCTCCAGGCACTCGACGAGCCGATGGCCGTCGACGAACTGGCCGCGGAACTGGAGCTGGATGACGAGGAGGTTCGGGACCGGATCGCGTATCTCTCAACGTTCGACCGGGTCCGTCGAGATGGCGACACAGTCCATCCCGTGGAGTAGCTCAATCGCTGCCCTACGGGGAAGGAAGGCGGCCGTCTGGTCGGGGAACGCGCCCCCGTTTGATCTCGTGATCGGCGCGACGCAGGTGCTTGCAGCCGCCTTCGGGTGAACGCTGCTGCCAGTCGGGACAGTCGTACCAGCGCTGTACCCTCGCCCCGTCTGCTGACTTCTCGCCGACGAGGACGTCATCGTTCGGACACTCGGGACAACTCAGTTCAGGCGCTGGCCGCTCCCGGAGCTCGTCACGGAACGATTTCGCGTCCTTCGTCTCGTACCCCCGCGACCAGATCGGGTAGCCGTCGACGAGGATTGCCCCACGCCACTTGTGCCGGTACGAGTCCGGTGCTCGATGCAGGACGGCTCGCGCACCGGTCTCGGTGTTCCGATACACGAGTGTTGGCGAGCGGCACTCGCGTCGCCAGTTGGTGATTCGGGGCATTGTTCAGAAGTGGACGTCGGCGGGCACGATCCAGAGGTCCTCGCTTTCCTCGAGGATTCGATCCAGCTGCTCGCGGTGGCGAATACCGGTTGCGTGTTCGGTGTACAGGAAGATCGTCGGGCCGTCGTAGGCGCCGACCTGGTGGAAGGCGTGCCGGGCGAGCTCTTCGTCGCGCATGATCTCCTCGTCGGAGAGTTCGTCGATGGCCTCTTTCACCCGGTCGAGATTGCGCTCGAACTCTTCCTTCGTCGCCTCCCACCCACGTTCGAGCAGGTCCTGGCCGTCATCGGAGTCGACAGGGGCTGCAGTCGGCAACTCTCCCCATCGCGCCTTCCCCGCAACGGACGTGTCCTCCTCATCGAAGGTCACGTAGTAATCGAAGACGGCGCCGGCGTGTGGGTCCGCCCCGACCAGGCGGTCGAACACTGACTTTCCGGTGGCCAGCGCGTCGTCGTGCGTCGATACTTCTACCAGTGTGTAAATGACCATATGCATCTCGAACACCTCGAAGCGCCGACGCTCTGGGGATCGTTGCTCGCTCCAGCTGCGTCGGCACCCATCGCCGGCGCTCGAAAAACTCCCTCGTGACGGAGGGTTCTCAGGACTCGTCCGCTCGTTCGACAGTGATGGTCAGGTCGCCCGATTCGTAGTCGGCCTCGAAGTCGACGACGAATTCGTCCGCCTCGTAGGCGGCATGGTAAGCACGGTGGCGTTCGAGCGAGCCAGTCGCCTTGAAGTGGAAGAATGCGGCCGCCGTGTAGGGCTTGCTCTGGGTTTCGACCTGCGACTCGACGGATGCGGGGAGCGCGATCTGGGGCGTCTCCGTGTCGATACTCGCAGCGAACTCCTTTGCCTCCTCCACGGTCGCTCGCGAATGCGCCGGTGTCTCACCGGTGAGCACGTTCACCGGGGTTTCCGTCTCGTCGGTGAACAGGACGTCTTCGAAGGTGTGTCCCGAGGATCGCCTCGGGATCCAACTCGCAGTCGTGAAACGGGTCGTCTGAGGTCATCGAATCACGAGCCTACGGCAGGGCTCACCCATTCCGGCCCCTGAAAAACAGCAGCACTCACGAAGCAAGCAGGATCAAGAGTGATTCAAGCTCGCTGCTCTTGTAGAATTCCTCAATCAGTTATATATTCCAGCTGGCTTGCTGAATACAGGGCGCGTACCTCGTGCCTTGGTTGTGCCTGTGTACCGTGCCTTTTGTGCCTTCGTCATTGTCCTGATGTGAACACTATTTTCTGTCTACTGTCGGTATAATAGATGATGGAACCGCTCGAGATCGGACTACGGATTCTCGGTGGTATCGTCCTTATCGGGGTAAACGCCTACTTTGTTGCAATTGAATTCGCCCTGACCCGTCTCAGGCAGTATCCCGAATCGGAGTTCAACACGCCTGGACTCGAACTCGCCTGGGAGATGACTAACGACCTGGAGTTTTATCTGACGACGTGTCAGGTATGGATTTCTGGGACCAGTATTGCGCTGGGGATCATCGCCGAACCCGGACTCGCAGCCCTGTTCAGAACCCTGTTCGAGAACACGACCCTCGCATCGATCGGGGCTGGTTCGCTCCTCGGATTTCTTCTCATCAACCTGGTTCATCTCACCCACGGCGAACAGACACCGACGTACCTCGGCGTTGAGCGCTCCAAACAGGTCGCTCAGTATGGAGCGCGACCACTGTACTGGTTCTCCAAAATACTCGCTCCGGCCATCTGGGTCGGTGACTCGGTTGCAAAAGCGACACTCGGCCTGTTCGGCATCAAGATGACCCAATCGTGGACCGAAACCGGTGAGGAAGTTATCGAAACCCGTGCGGACCTCCGAAACGAGCTTGGGTCGGTGCTCAACGAGGGTGAGTTGGCCGAGGAACGCAGTGAGGAGGTTATGAACGCCTTGGCCATCGGCGAGCAGTCGGTGGGAGAAGTCATGATTCCGCCCGAGGAAATCGTGGCGCTGTCTACTGAGGATGATCCTGAATCGAACTTCCGGAAACTCGAAGAGCACCCACACACGCGGTATCCACTGATCGGTGAGGACCTCACCGAGTTCCGTGGCATCGTCTACAGCCCGGCCCTGTTCAACCGCCGTAAGGAACTGTCTGCTGGCAACGGTGCGTTTACTGAATTGGCAGCACCGACGATGACACTCTCACCGGATACCGACGTGAGCGACGCGATCGATCAGTTCCAGGCCGAACGGCAGGAGATTGCCCTCGTCATCGAAGACGGCGACGTGGTCGGGCTGGTTACCGTCACCGACCTGCTGGAGACGATCATCGGTGACCTCGAAGACCCACTTGACCAGGACAATCCCGATATACTCGACTAAAGAAAACATGCGCGGTCAGATGGCAGGTTTCGTTGCAATATCGGACCGATAGCTTCGACTGACTTGCACGGAGCCTCTTGCTGCGATACCTCCCCCAGGTGGTGAACGGAACCTCTGTATCTTGTACGCGACTCGTATCAACTGCAGAGGATCTCAATAGAGCCGGATCGCCCTTCGAACGGCGATTCCCTGGTCGGAATGAGCAGTTCTTGTTGATCGCGACCCACTCGGCCAGCTTCCGTTTCAGATACTGCCTCGCCGCCGACGGTGTGAAGACGCCTTTGTCGATTATGTCGCCGCCGACGTCTTTGAGGGCCGCGAACTGCCCTTTCAGGTGGCCGTCGCCGACCGGCTCGCCGTCGTACCAGCGCACCGTCGCAAGCGCGCCGTTCCCGACCGTCTCTCCCTGTTCGACTGTCTCCGAGTCGTACTGGAGGCCGAACCACAGCGTCCGATACGTAGTCACTTCGAACGTCGTCGACACCACGTAGAACGCCTCGTGGTGGAGGTAGTCGAGGTGGTCAGCGATGATCTCCTCCAGCGTGAGGCCGGTGGTGCGGGGCTTCGGCTCGACGAGAGTTGCCGGTCGGTCTTCGCCGGCGAGGTAGCCGTCGACGGCATCTGCCTCGAGGCCATCGGCCAGTTCCGCGATGAGCTGTTTTACCCACTTCGAGTCGGTGTCCTCGCCACCGAACGGCGTTTCAGCCGAGATTCGGTGCTTCAGCTTCAGGTTCTCAGTACCTCAGTGACTGTAGTGAAGCGTGTACTGTCCGTCGGTTCGTTCGTACGCAACGAGTGCGCGATGTCCCATCGAGCAATCACCTTGCAGGGCAACCCGCGACTGGTTCGCCCCGCACCCCTTCCGGGGGACGAACAACACTACTCGTCGATCGGTTCGGGGGAACTGAAATCCGCGCGGAGGGCTTCGACGCCGTACGTCGGTCTGTTCCGCCCCCTCCAGCAACTCAGCGATAACCAGGCGTTTGTGGCTGTCGTGTTTGACCAGTGGACGATTTCTGGTGTATCGTTGTCCCTTTCGGTCGGTTGTCTCGTCCGTCGCTATCGAACACGAGCGGGATAGGCCAGCGCCTCTCACCCATCAGGAGCTATACCGACACACTCGACGCCAACCGAACCCGCAGATGCGTCGCTTGCCTGAAAATCAAGACAGCTGCTGGACGTAATTGATCACTTGCTACCTACCTTCGTCGTCACGCGGAACGTCTCCGGTGGGTTGAGGAGACCTGCGATTGTCCCCATCGAGTGGATAACGGTGATCACCGGCGCCAGCGGGAGTGCCAGTATCCACTGACGGTGGTTGTCACCGTAGTAGATAACACCCAGAAGGAACCAGCCGAGCGTACACAGCGCCAGTCCCATGGACGCCACAAAGAACAACCCGCTATAGACGATCGTCACGCTCAGGAGCGACAGCGGGACGACGAGCAGGGTGACGATCGGCGAGAGCGCCCAGGCGTAGTTCCGCACCCGCGTCAGTACCTCGTACCGCAGCGGGAGCATCGCCGATGCCTGCACGTTGCCAGCCGCCCAGCGGCGACGCTGCTGCAGGATCTCGTACAGCGATGGCGGCGCCTCGTTCCGGCAGACCGCATCCGCCAGTGCGAACGTCACGTCGAACTCCTGAAACGCTGCCCAGACGAACGCGGTGTCCTCGACCAGCGTCTCACGATCCCATGTCGTCTTCTCTTCGACCTCGGTGCGAACAGCGATCCCGCCACCCCACGCGAACAGCGGAATCGAGAGTCGCGCGAATGCGCGCTGTTCGAACTGGACGCCCATCCGGTACATATCGGCCAGATAGCTCAGATTCGATCCCGTGCGGCGAGGTTTCTCGCGGAGTTGGACGATATCTGCATCCGGGAGCCCGTCTAGTGACTCGACGATGCTGTCCTCGTCGAGATACAACACGAACTCCTCCTGACAGTCCAGCGCCTGCCGCGCCCACTCCTGTGCGCGGCCCTTCCGGACTGCACGACACGTGAAGTCCTCTGGGACGACGTGGACTGTCGCTCCAGTCACGTCGATGGCCGATTCCGCGATCACGTGCACGTCCTCGAGCCCCTCGGGCAGGGAATCGACGGTCTCCTGGACGACCTCAGCGGCGTCGACAGTCATAATTCTGAACTTGGATGTTCTCAAGGCCGTATTCGTTCGGCGGCGCCTCGTAGCCCGCCCCAACGACAGTCGTGAGGACGAACCAAACGAGTGCGGTGGCCCCGAAAAGGAGCGTCACGCCCCAGAGCGTGAATCCGAACAACGACGCGAGCCCACCATCCATGACGGCGGTGGTCGTTGCCTCCGCGTGGCCGGGGGCGGTACCCGGCTCGGAAAGAATGGTCGGTGCGAACAATGTCGCGGCCCCACCGACGAGGAGCGCCAGCGTGACCACGACCAGTGCGATACGTTCGGTGTTCATTATGTCGCCACCTCTCTCGCCAACCCGTATGAACCGTCCAAACGCTGTATCTGGATTCAGTCGTCTTCCCTCGGATTCACGGTTTTAATCCCGTTTAACTCGGACTAATCGAGGGACTGCACCGTTGTGGTCTCTGTTAGTCTGTGAAGAGGTACCGACCCACATGATAGCAGAATACGCTGCCGGACACCCCGCGTGACCGTGTCGCGCGCACCGGATCGCTTTCCGATACTGGAACTGCCGAGCGTGCGTCGACTGCTCCGTACACCCTCATCGAGGGATGTTGTACCGGCTCTGGAACGCCTCCCCTGAGCGTGGATGGAGACGCCAGTGAGGGGTCCGCGTGAATGTTCGTCTCGTCTCCGGCATCCGGCCGTGTGAGAAGGCTCACCTCTCCCAGGAGGCTTCTCGTGATCTCGACTCGTTCTCGATCCGCGTCGTCCAACCGGTCGACGTCGAGCCGATTGAGATTGCTGAGCACACAGTGCATCCGTTTACCCTGTTGGAACTGTTGCTCCACTGGAAGCGCCTCACCGCTCGCCGGCGCGGATAGGCCACCGTGACTGACGTCGGCCTTGCGGGCGTTCGCAGTGTTAACCAACAAAACGCGGTCTCGTTCGTCTCTATTGGTTAATCGACGAGTCCGTTTTCCACTATTCGCGAGCGGGCCCGTGACGAGCTGTGCTACATACGTGGCACTCCCAGATCGGTTGCCCCGTCCACGTCTCATCAGGGACCGAGTCGTGGGTACTGAATCGATGGGCAGTTGATCGCTCGCAGTGCTGACGGTCGAGTCGCTCTCTGGATGGTTCCGTGGCTTCCTTTCTGGACACCTCCCGTTCGTTGGTCGTGTCACTGAGAGCCATCTGATAGCCCTCGCACCCTTTCAGAGGGTGAAAACAAGTGGCTAGTCCGCGCTAGCGGGAGTACTGTCTACGTCGACGTCGTCGAGAAGTGGGTAATCGATGTGCATCTCGATTTTATCGAAGGGGACAACTGGCTGGATCGTTCCGCCAAGGCCTCCCTCCTTGAGCTCGAGGATACCCAGCACGTCCAGCTGTTTCAGATCTGCATGGATATCGGAGACGTCGCGGTCGACGAGTCGTGTAGCCTCACGCATGCTGGATGGACGCTCTTTGGCGATCGCCTGGATGAGATCAAGGCGCAGCGGAGTGAGGCTGTCGACGAGATCGTCATAGGTCCCGAACTGAAGTACTGCACGCTCATCGCTTGCATCCAGTCCATCAGCCTCGGCAGTCTGAAGTGAGATCTCGATACCGTTATTTGTCGGTGTCTTGCACCTCCCTATTGAATAAAAACCCGGCAGTGGTATCCGGACGGAAGACAAACACGGCCGCGTCTGTGAAAACGGCATAACGACCCTGCTGTGAGTCGTGGATCACGCGTGTCTCGGAGTCGATAGCGATATCGACGAGGCCTTCGAGCGAATCCATCGGGATAACTTCTAGATGCTTGGAGAACGCTGTCGGCAGGTCTCCGCCAGAGATCCACTCGTCGTAGCGCAGGCGATGGATCCTGTCACGCTCGCGATCAGCATCGAACTCCCTGCGCCCGTATCGTGCGGCGCCGAGGACCACACCACCGATCACCGAGAGGACCAGGAAGACCAGGGTCATGTGGGGGACAATGACGGAGCCAGCCACCGGAGACGTCGTCTGGAACACTTTGTCGCTAACTGGGGCGGCGTACGACGCCGTCGTTCGGTGTTCCTTGCTAACCGAAAGAACTGGGACACGGTAGGAGTCAGGACTGACGGTGAGTTCGGCCCGATCCTCGAGAGATCCTTCATAATCGTCACTGGAATAAGTGGTTTCGACGTGGAGATACGCGTTGACACTGCCAGCATCCCCGATCTCCGCACGCATCTCCCGCAGCGTGTCGGCGAGATCCGCGCTCTGAACCGTTGCCACACTATCGACGGTGGCGGCGTTCCCTTCTATCGTTCCGGATGTAGACGTTATCGCGTGTTTCTGCCGTCGAAATACGCCGTCCTCGGTCGAGGATGCCGTGTACAGGATCGAGACCTGCTGGTCGACAACGACGTCATCCGGCGGTGCTCGTGTCGTCGCGGTCACCGTAACACTCGGGGAGACTCCGCGGAGATACACAGGTTCATTGGTTAGCTCCTCGCCAGCCTGGTACATCGCGTGGTCGTTCTCGACCGTCGCTGTCGTGGTGGTCCCTGTTTCCACGAGCGACCGGTCGGTCACCTCAGTCACAGCCATCGTCGGCGGGAACACCATCGTGACGGCGACACCGATAAAGCCGACTAACAGCAAGAGAGCGCCGAGTTGACTAAGCATCCGGCCGTTCTCTGAAAGGAGATATCGAACTTTGGCGGCGCCAGTGGCCATCATTGAGTGGTATCCTCGATCGTTGCACTCCGATTCGTGGCGACGGCGTCGATACCGACGCTGTCAGCGGATGTATCGAACACGATTTTCTCATCGACGTAGGTGTCGTCGTCCGGTATCGCAACGTCAACAGCGACACTCTCGGTCGCGTCGAGATCGACAGTATACTCGTCCCCGACAGAGATACCGTCGACCACGAGATCTGCTTTCGTGGCCGACGCGTCGTTTAGCGTCACCGTCATCGTGGCGGTGTTTTGGAGGTTGTTCGTGACGACGACGAGCTGGTCCGTGTGACCGATTCTGACGCCTGTCGCGGTGTCGAGCGCGATGAGAGCCTGTGGGTCGTCAGTGATGCCGAGGGTCGCCCCCGGTCGACATCCGCGGTCGAATACGAGGCCGCAGGTAACAGCGTCGCGCCAAGTAGTAACACGACCAGTAGTAACACGGTAGCGGGAAGTACGCGGCGGGACCGCGCCCGAGAACGACCGCTACTCATCGGAACTCCCACCACGAAGTACGTGACCGGGATCGCAATTCGATCGGTGCTTTGCCATCCACCACGAGCCAATGTACCCCGTAAAGCGGTGTGACGACCGTGCCGACAGAGGCGATCGCCGCCGCGACTGGGTGAAGCGTATGAAGGCTGCTCATGATTCCATAGGGCAGGACGGCCGGATAGTAGTGGGAACTCACCGTACCCTCGAGGGCGCCGGTACTCGTCTGGGCGGGGACCCTGACGACAACGTCGGAGCTGCCTCCGTTCGCGCCGATATCGAGAACCGTAACGCCAGCCCCCTCGACGAACTGGTAGGTGAATCGTGGGGCGCTTGCCACCTCGACGGACCGAGTCACCGACTCTCCGACCGGAATGATGCGGCCACCGCCTCCACCGTCGGTCGTGACCGCAGTAAACGCCATCTCGTAGGTCGGCGCCCCGTAGGCTGGCGCGAGAGCACTTCCGAGGACAGCAGTGATGACAAGCGGTGTCATCAGATCGTTGACGCGAACGACATCGCGAGCACGGGGGTTCCGCTCGATGAATCCGCCGGCGAGTATCACCGCGAGCACGCCGAGTGGCCAGTACGTCGACAGCACGGCGACGACGCTTCCAAGCCGTGGAATAACGATCGGCTTGTTGCCGATGGTGAGGACTGTGCCGACGACACTGGAGTCAGTCACGACAGGATGGCCGGCATCCTGATCAGTCGATGGATTGTTATCACCTTTGGTAATATACCCCTCGTCGGTAAGGGCGACGACACGGTGGGTAACGTACTCGTCGCGGGTTGTGGAGTCGAACACGATGATGTCGCCCGAGGTGACGTCGCCAGTCGGACCGACGACGTAGCCGTCACCTTGCCCGATGGTCGGTTCCATACTGTCGCTGTATACGTACGAGAGCTGGAGCGGCGTCCCTGGCAGTAAGAGCAGGAGCAGACCACCAACCGCTACGAACGCCAGCGCTCGACGAATCATTCGCTGGACCGTCGAATTAGTTCGCCGTGAAGGTGAGTGTCCCGTCCAGATCTGTCGCACCCAAGGCTACCCCTGTAGTGTCAACGGTCATGACAACGCGGACCTCCTGAGCGGCAGCGGCCGTCCACGTTACGTCTGTCGTGTCGTCGACCGTACCAAGAGAGACAGCATCTGTCCACCCATTTGTGCCCTCCTCGAAGAGATCAAAGGTGACACCCGCGGTTCCGTACCCGAGCGTAAAGCTGCGCTCACTACCGTCGTTGTTCGTGATCGAGAAGGCGTGAGCCGTATCAAGGCTAGTCGAGTCGCCGAAAGTGAACGAACCGTCTGTATTCAGATCGGCCGGCGTGATCTTGAGGAGGTCACCGGTTTCAGTGATACCGTCGGTCGTCCCGGCGTTGAGGCCGATGAGTGCTGTAGAAGCGTCTGTTGCGACCGTGAAAGACGCATCTCGAGTGACGCTGGCGCTGGTGTATGCAGCCGTACCGACGCTTGTTCCGAGAATCGCTCCGATGCTTCCGATTACAGCTCTTCGTTGCATACAACCCCATTATAGCTGGAGACGGACAGGCGTCTCCGTTGACGTTCCAAGCGCCGGCCGTCGAGATGCTTGGATAGTAAACCCCCACCCCTCTGAATCACCCGCCAGCACAGTTTACTCGTCGTTCGCCGACACCGTCCGGGTCTGGCGGAACGCCTCGTCGAACAGCTGTCGCTCCGCGGCCCGGAGATGCTGGTACACCGCTTGGGAAGAGATACCGAGTTTCTCCCCGAGTTCTTTCCCGGTGCAGTGACGCGGGGACTGGAAATAGCCGTTGAGATACGCGGTATGAACGACCTCGCGCTGGCGCGTCGTGAGCGACTCGCGAAACGCAACCAGTCGCTCGTAATCGCTGCCGTCGGCGTTCTGTGTGCCTTTCGAGACCAACTGTGCGCTCGGATACCGATCCAGAATATCCGACGCGACATCCCGCAGGATATCCGTCTGTGCGATCTCCAGACCGACCTGAACGGAGTTCGGGGATGCAGATAGCTCCGAAATTCTGACCGGGTATTCCCGCAACTGCGCTCCGAGAAGTGGGGTTTCGAGATGAAGCTCGACGACACCGTCTGGCCCGTTGTCGGTCGCGATAGTTGCCGATCGGACCGCACTCATCGTGGCAGCAACCTCCGTTACGCTCTTCAGCGACGCCTCCTCGACAGCAGCGAACACCCGACAGGTGGCACCCGGTTCGGGAATAACCCCTGTCACGTCGAGTTCACAATCGGCGTCAGCGGCAAGCCGCCCGAAAAGATGATCAACGCCATCGATCTCGAACGCAAGTTCAGTTGTGGCACCCGACTGGAGCGCGTGACGCTGCTCGACGGACTGAAGTGTTTCGCCCACCGAGGATGCGATAGCCGACAACATTCTCTCGAAGCGCCCGCTGAACGCGTTCTGATCGGCCGACAGAACCGAGAGCACGCCGGACGTAACGCCATCTACCTCGATCGGGATCGCAACGACGGATTCGACACCGTACGAGAGCGCGGTTTGCTTCCACGGCTGTTGACGGATATCGATCGCCGTGTTTGCGACGCGAACCGAGCGGCCGGTCTGGAAGGCGACTATCGCTGGCTCTTCGCTCGAATCGAGCTCTAACGTAATATTGTCGAGATACTGTGGAATATTACCCGCCCACGCGCGACGATCCAGCACGCTCTCTTCAGTCGGAACGCCGATCCACGCGAGCTTCACGCCCTCGATATCGCTCACCTGGTCGCAAACTGCCTCGAATATCTCGTCTCGGGTTTCGGCTCGTAACAGGGACTCGTTGAGTCCTCGAAGCGTTGCATTCACACGTTCCAGACGGTGGAGTTCCTCGCTCTGTCGACTGATCTCTTGTTGGCCCGAATTGATCTCCTGTTCCCTCTCGAACCGCTCGAACGCCGCCGCAGCGGCGTTAGCCAGGATCTCCACGAACTCGCTATCGTGGGGCGCAACCGATCTCCTGTCGTCATACCCGATCGCGAGCACGCCTGCAGATCCAATCGGCATGAACAACGTCAGTCCGTGACCTGTGTCGTCTCCTGCCGCGGACCCAAAGGTCGACACATCATCTACCTCGATCGGACGGCCGTCGATGAAGGCACGGGCAAGCGGGTGATCCGGATCGAGTGGGACCTCGCAGCAACGCTCGGAAGTGACATCGCGTCCACGACCTCCAACCAATTTTTTGACGATACGTGGCGGAACACTGCCCCTCGATCGGCAGCAAGCAGGTTGTCGACCGTGGACAGGACGCTTCCGGTCACCTGACGCGATTGATCGGCGGCGACGATATCAGTGACTGCTGTATGTAGCGCCGATAGCGTTTGTTCGTACCGCCTACGGTCAGTGATGTCGCGGGCCTGCGTCAGGACCAGCGAGCGACCCTTCACCTCGATTGGTTTGAACTTGAATTCCACCCAGAAGCGCTCGCCGCTCGCTCGCTGACAGCATTCCTCCGTGCTGGTCATTCCATCAGTCGCCGCTCGCTGGAAGTGATCGCTCAACGTCGTTTCCTGATGGTCCTGTCGCGGAATACTCCAGAGATCGTTCAAACCCATCGACAACAATTCCGCTCGCTCTACGCCAAAAATCTCCAGGAAAGCCGGGTTAGCGTCGATAAACGCTCCGGTCTCGGGATGGAATGCGAAACCCTCGGCGGCTAAGCCGAAGAGTTCGCGATAGCTCATTTCCGCTCGCTCGCCTTCCACCACGTTCTCGATGCGTTGAGCTAACACCGGGAACTGCTGTGCGATATCTGACTTCCGAAAGTAGTCTGCCCCAGCTGAGATCGCCTCGCTGGCGACCTCCTCGGACCCTTTCCCCGTCAGAAGAATAAACGGGAGGTCTGGCCGGTCGGCACTCACTGCCCGGAGAAGCTCCAGGCCGTTCATTGTCGGCATTTCGTAATCCGAGACTATACACTCGATATCGGTATCAAGCCTATCGAGGACTGCAACTGGATCCCCAACGGAAGTAACCAAACGCCCCGTCGACCTGTTCGAGGCTATCCGGAAGAGCGTCCGCATCTGATTGTTGTCGTCAACGTGGAGGACGTCGATAGAGTCTTTTTTTA